>NZ_JBEUOQ010000007.1:0-373836 GCF_040489275.1 Rhodococcus baikonurensis
CACCAGCAAACCGACCATCCAACACATCCACCAACGTCAAACCCCCCACAGCCACCCCCACACCATCCCAACCACCCACCACCAACCCACGCTCGGAAGCGCCCAGAATCTCCGTATCACTCACTGGGGCAGTTGGATTCGAGACACACGACCGGAGTAGGCGGACGAAACGCTCCCCGAACTCGGTAACTGTGGTGCGCTCGAAGATATCGGTGGCATAGGTGAAAGCGGCGTCGAAACCCAAGGGGCTGCCGTCCTTGCCACGCTGCTCGGAGAGCGACAATTGCAATTCGAATTTGGCAACACCGATGTCGACTGAAACAACATCGACACCGAGTCCGGGTAGTTCGAGGTGAGGATCTGCGGTGTTCTGGAATTCCAACAGAACCTGGAAGAGCGGTGAATGAGATGACGAACGCTCCGGCGCAACAGCATCGACGACGCGCTCGAACGGCACCTCGATTTGCCCGAACGCTGCCAGATCAACGTCGCGAGTTCGTGAAAGGATCTCCTCGAAAGTCGCGGCGGGATCAACGACGGTTCGCAGGACGACCGTGTTGGCGAACATCCCGACCACATCGTCGAGGACCCGCTCGGTGCGCCCTCCTACCGGAGTGCCGATCGCGACATCCGGCGAGGCGCTCAGCCGTGCCAACAGGATCGCCAGCACTGCGTGCATCACCATGAACGGGGTCGTGTTGTGGCTCCGAGTGAGTTCGAGGAGGTCACTGTGCACGTCTGCGGGCACCGAGAATCGGACCGATTCACCGAGCATGGATCGTGCCGCGGGCCTCGGCCGATCCAGCGGAAGGTCGATCACGGCAGGTAGACCGGACAGGGTGGACGTCCAGTAGTCCAACTGCTTCGCCTCGAGATTGTCCGGATCGTCGTCACTGCCGAGCAGTTCGATCTGCCATTGGCTGTAGTCGGCGTACTGCACAGGCAAAGGCGGCCAGTCCGGTGTCCGCTTCGCTGCTCTCGCGGCGTAGGCGCGGGTCAGGTCGCGGGCCAGCGGCTCGAGCGATGCTCCATCCGCTGAAATATGGTGAACCACCAACGCGAGGACGTGATCGTCCGGAGTGATTCTGAAAAGAGACACGCGCAGGGGCACGGTCGCGCTCACGTCGAACCCTTCGCGAGCCAGATCGGCGATGCGCCTGTCCAAGGCTTCCTCGTCCACGGATACTTCCCACGCCATCTTCGACGTCACGCGTTCCGAAGGAACTACCACCTGATGTGGGCCGTCGACCGACGCCGGGTAGACGGTACGAAGCGATTCGTGTCGATCGACAACATCGCCCATCGCGAGCTGCAGCGCAGCCACATCCAACGCCCCTGACAGTCGGACCACCATCGGAATGTTGTAGGCCGGGGACGACGTGTCGAACTGATTGACGAACCACAGGCGTCGTTGCGCCGGAGACACCGGAATCTTGTCCCTGTGCGAATGTGCCTGCAGGATTGGACGCTTCGAACACGAGGGATCAACGCCGGAGGACTTCGCGCCACGCACCTGGAGGGCCAATAATTCGACCGTCGGTGCTTCGAACAAAGTCCGCACCCCGAAATCGACTGCTTCAGCGGCGTTGACTCGTGCGATCAGCTTTGTGGCAATCAGTGAGTTCCCACCCAGCTCGAAGAAGTCGTCACCGGCACCCACCGTCTCGGCACCTAGGACGTCGGCAAAAATCTCGGCCAGCAACAGTTCCTCGGCGCCCTCGGGCGGCCGAAAGTTGTCCGACCGAGCATCGAACAGAGGTGCCGGTAAGGCAGCGCGATCGACCTTTCCCGATGGAGTCACCGGCAACTCGTCGAGAAGAACAAAGGCCGCGGGAACCATGTACGACGGCACACGACTCGCGGCGTACTGCGTCAGATCGGCCGTCGAGAGCGCACTTCCGCCGGCAGGTACGACGTACGTGGTGATCATCGTTGTCCCGGAGGGACCCGCACGCGCCACGGTGACTGCATTCTCGACCTGCGGACACGACTGCACGACTTTGTCGATTTCCCCGAGTTCGATACGGAATCCGCGAACTTTCACCTGGAAGTCGCTACGACCGACGTACTCGAGTGCACGGCCGCGGCGCCGGCGCACCAAGTCGCCCGTTCGATACATCCGCCGGCCTGGGAGACCGAACGGGTCGGCCACGAATCGTTCGGCCGTCAACGCATACTTCCGGTGGTATCCGCGTGCGAGCGCGTCTCCCGAGATGTACAGCTCGCCAACGACACCGTCGGGGACGGGGTGCAATCGCTGATCGAGCACGACCTCGTCGAATCCACGGAGCGGACCGCCCACTGTGATGTTCTCCGACGGCACCATAGGCTCGCCGATGTTCGACATGACGGTGGTCTCGGTCGGCCCATAGGCATTGCACAGCCGTCGGCCGGGAGCCCACCGCTGCACAAGATCCGGCGGACAGGCCTCACCACCGACCACCACATCACCGAAGTCCGAAAGGCCCTCGGGCGACGCTGTTCCGAGCGCCGCAGTAGTGATAAAACCGTGCGTGACACGCTGGGATTCGAGGAAGCGAGACAGCTCGTCACCGCCGTAGATCGTGCTCGGTGCAATCACCATGGTCGCTCCGGCACCGAAAGCCAGAAGATACTCGAAAATCGAGGCGTCGAAACTCGGGGTCGAGAAATGCAGCGTTCGCGCTTCCTGAGTCGCGCCGAACCTCGAACGCTGTTCGGCAGCAAGCGCTTCCAGTCCACGATGCGAGACCGTCACCCCCTTGGGGAGTCCGGTCGAACCCGAAGTGTAGATCACGTATGCGGGATTGTCGGGCCGGATCGGGTGCACCCGATCGACATCGGAGTCCGAGCGCACCGACAACCGCGCAAGTCGGCCACGGAACTCAGCGTCGTCGATCGCCAACCAGGAAATCGAATCCGGCAAACGATGAAGTTCCGCAACGACCGTCAACCCCAGTACGGCGCCGGAATCGGTCAGCATGAAGCGAACACGTTCACTCGGATAGGTCGGATCCACCGGCACGAATGCCGCGCCGGCTTTGGTCACCGCCAACATCGCGACAACCGATTCGATCGACCGCGTCAAACCCAGCGCCACACTGCTTTCCGGACCGATACCGCGGTCGATCAAGACTCGGGCCAACTTCGAGGAACGCTCGTCGAGGTCGCGATAGGTCAACTCGTCTTCGAGAAACGCGAGAGCCACGCCGTCGGGGTTTGTGCGTGCCGCACCGTCGAACAACTCGGCCAAGGTGCGAGGCGAAGCGCGAAGGTCACCGCGGACAGGCCTCATCGCGGATCGCTCGTCGTCGGACAAGATGTCGATGTCGCCGACGATCATTGCCGGATCTGTTGTGACGGATTCCAGGACGCGCGCGAATCGCAAACCGAGGCCGCGTATCGTCTCGGCGTCGAACAGGTCGGTGGCAAACGCGAGCGTCACCGTAATTCCGGACGGTGTATCCGCCTCGTCGAAGGTTTCGACAGCAGACACACCGAGATCGAAGCGGCCGATGTCGGGAGGGTACTCGTCAGCGCTGGCGACCAACTCGAACGTCACCTGTACAACCGGCGCATACGCAGGTACATCTTCTACCGCAAGCGACTGCACCACCTGCTCGAGCCGTATCTCTCTGTGCGCCTGCGCATTACTGTGGACCTCGACGACGCTGCCCAGGAGCGCCGTGAACGGCGTCTCCAGATCGATGCGACTCCGGACGGCAACGATGTTCGCGTCGGATCCCGTCGGCGTACCGATTACCACGTCCGAAGCACCGGACAAACGGCTCACCACAAGCGCAAAGCCTGTGTGCAGGACCGCGCGTGTGTCCGTCCCGAGATCACGTGCCATTTCTGTAATCCGCGTGTGAGTGTCGGCGGAGATCACGACCTCAACCTGTCCACTGTCCAACGATTGCGTTGCAGGCCTAGTTCGATCGAAGGGAAGTTGCAACAGTTCGGGCGCCCCGGTGAGCTGAAGTCTCCAATATTCGAGTTGCCGGATTTCGCGTTGTCGTCGCTCGCCCTCCCGTGCCGTCGGGCCGTGAATTTCTACGAGTTCGGCACCGGGATCAGCCGCGATCAACTCTTCCAGCAAGCCGACAAAATTCCCGTGGTGCTCGCGTAAACCCCCCTCCTCGTAGCGGACCGGGTTTGCCCGGAAGTCGACACGCAGTCTGTCGCCGCTCGGATACAGGTTGACCAGAAGGTCTTCCACCGGACCGGAGGTGACGATGTGATACTCCCCAACTGCCTCGCCCAACTGCACCTCCTGCCGAAACATCATGACGTTGACCATGGGCCCGGAATACGAGGCTTCGCCATCCGGACCGCTCGTCACGCCGGCGTCCCGACGGATGTCGTCGAGGCTGCAGCGCTGGTGTCGCAATGCACCCATGAGCTCATGCTGAACCTGGGCGAGGAGTTCACCGACGGTATCGACGGCGGCGACTCTGATGAGCAACGGCGCGACGTTCACCATCATGCCGCCCGAGCCCCGCAACACCGCCGTGGTTCGTCCGGACATCGGAACATGAATCTGGACAGTCTCTTTCGCTGTCATCCGCGAGAGGTACAACGCGAGCGCAGCGATGACCGTTGCAGCGTGGTTCTCGGATTCGTAGAGAAGGGCACAGCTCCGGTCCGACATCAGTGTGCTTTCGAGTCGGCTCTCGATTTGCGCGGGCCCAGAAGCCTCAGCCAGGCAGGATCCGGCAACGGTGGTATTGCGCTCAGCCCAGTACTCCCGGTCGGCAGCGAATCGATCCGACATTCTGTACCGCTCGTCGATGTCGTACAGCGTACGCAGGGTCGCGGCACGACTCGGCTGCGGATCCTCTCTCGCCGCCGAGGCCGAGTACCGATGCGCAATGCGGTTCATCATGGTCATGGCGCCGAAACCGTCGAGCGCGACATGATGAATGCGGCTGTACCACAGATAGTGCGCGTCGCCCACGCGCAGCACAGCGGTCTCGACGATTCCGTCGACGGCCAGGTCGAGCTGCGTCCGGCAATCTCGACGCATCCACTCGACCGCATCCGCGATCGGATCGGAGGACCGACGAAGGTCGACGAGACGGACGGTGATCTCAAATGTCTCGTCCACGTACTGCATCGGTTGACCGTCGACCTCGATTACTTTCAGCAACGGAGATTGAAACTCGTGTGCAACTGCTCGCGTTTCACGACCCAGTAGTTCGACGTCGAGTTCGCCGCGCAACTCGACGTAGTGCGCTATCAGAATGGGGACTTCGGGGTCGAGTTGTTGTGCGAACCACGTTGCCCGTTGCGCGGCCGAGAGCGGAAATCGCATCTCGGAAGAGTCTGTTCGTTCGACCTCGAAGGGTTTCACAATGCCCCGCCCCGCACGGTCTCCGCGGCCGCCGAGTGCGAAGCCGCGTCCGAATCCAACAGCGCGAGAGCAAGAGGCTGATCGCGCCTCTCAAGGAGTCGTACCCAGAATCGGTCGGCGCATGCACCGGCCGACTGGTCGATGCCGCAGATGCGTATGTCCGTTCCGATCGACTGCCCGAAATGCACTAAAAGTGTGAATGTGCCCCGCCACCTCGGTAATGTCCCTCTCCTAGACGACACATCCCCCGAGGGGAGCAGGCGCATGGACATCACCACCATTACCGAAGTGATACGCCGACCACCGGATCGCCCAGGGGACGTGTGGCGCCCCGGCGATGCCTGGCTGGCCGGCGGAACCTGGCTGTTCTCAGCGGAACAACCCGACACACGTCGACTCGTCGACCTCACAGCACTCGGCTGGGCACCACTGGAAGTCGGCCCGAGTCACTTCAGTGTCGGAGCTACGTGCACCGTCGCCGAGCTGTATGCGTTTGTGCCGCCGGATAATTGGCACGCAAGTCCACTGATTCGCGTCAGTTGCGAATACTTCCTCTCCTCGTTCAAGGTGTGGAATGCGGCCACGGTAGGCGGCAACATCTGTATGTCACTTCCCGCCGGGCCGATGATCACTCTGGCGGTTGCCCTCGAGGCGACGTTCACACTGTGGGCTGCCGACGGGACAGCGAGGACCGTCGACGCGTGCGACTTCGTGACCGGTGACCACCAGAACGTCCTGGAGCCGGGCGAAGTTCTTCGGAGCATCGAGTTCCCGGTGCACGCGCTCACCAAACAGCACGCCCACCGCCGATTCAGTCTCACTCACCTCGGACGGTCAACGATCTTCATGATCGCGACGCAGACTCCCGGCCTCCACGACTTTCACTTGACCATCACCGCTGGCACGACCCATCCGATCCGGCTGACGTTCGACACGATGCCGGACGAAGAGTCGCTGCGACGGGCCGTCGACGCCATCCCGGCCGAGAACTGGTTCAGCGATCCCAACGGAACCCCCGACCACCGCCTCCATCTGGCCCGTCACTACGCCGACGAGCTCCGAATCGAACTGACGGGGAGCCGGTCATGAGCTACACGGTGAACGAACGGACGTTCGACGAGGAACCGTTCCCCGGTCAGTGTCTGCGCACATTTCTTCGGCACCTCGGACACCACGGAGTGAAGAAGGGGTGCGACGGCGGTGACTGCGGGGCGTGCACCGTATGGCTCGACGGCGCACCGATCCACAGTTGCATCACACCCGCGTTTCGCGCCGACGGTCGCGACGTGACCACCATCGAGGGGCTCGGCACGCCCGAAGATCTCCACCCGATTCAGCAGCAGTTCCGGGACGCACCTGGCTTTCAGTGTGGGTTCTGCACCGCCGGAATGATCATGACCTCGGCCGCGCTCACCGACGCGCAGAAAGAAGACTTGCCGCGTGCACTCAAGGGAAACCTGTGCCGCTGCACCGGTTACCGATCCATCGAAGACGCGGTCAACGGTGTCAGCGCAATCGAGGTCGCCCTTCCCGGACAAGCAGTCGGAACAAGCGTAGGCGCGCCGGCGGCAACCGAGGTGGTCACCGGACGCGCCGAGTACACGATGGACACCGCGATCGACGGCATGCTGCACCTGAAGGTCCTGCACTCGCCTCACGCCCATGCACGCATCACCTCCATCGACACCAGCGAGGCGCTCGCCGTCCCTGGCGTCCACCGCGTCTACACCTGGAAAGACGTGCCGCGCAAGCTCTTCACAACGGCAATTCATACCGACCACCTTGTTGATCCGGACGACACGTACATCCTCGACAACGTCGTGCGGTTCGTGGGTCAGCGTGTAGTGGCCGTCCTCGCCGATTCCGTCGTCGCTGCGGAAGAAGGCCGTCGGAAGGTGAAGGTCGATTACGAGATCCTGCCTTCTGTGTTCGATCCGGAAAAGGCGATGGCCGACGGCGCTCCAGCCCTGCACGGATCCGACGATCCCTTTGTTCGAGATCCCGAGCACAACATCCTGCTCGAACTTCACGGTCATGTGGGCGACGTCGAGGCCGGGTTCGCCGAGGCCGACGTCATCCACGAAGGCACCTACTTCTCGCCGCGGGTTCAGCACGCGCATCTCGAGACGCACGGTTCGATCTCGTGGATGGAAGACGGACGCCTTCACGTTCGCACAAGTTCACAGTCCCCCTCCATCGCCAAGGTCAAACTCGCCCATCTCTTCGACCTCCGCCCGGATCAGCTACGCGTGTTCTGCAGACGCGTGGGCGGCGGGTTCGGCGGCAAACAGGAAGTGATCAGCGAAGATCTGGTGGCCCTCGCCACCCTGGACACCGGCCGTCCCGTCTGTCTCGAGTTCACCCGAGAAGAAGAGTTCACCACCGCGTCGCCGCGTCATCCGATGAAACTGACGATCAAGCTCGGAGCGAAGTCGGACGGGACTCTCACCGCCTTTCACTACCGAAACGTCTCGAACACCGGTGCATACGGAAATCACGGCGGAGAGACACTCTTTGCCGGCGGCGCGGCAGTCTCGCTCTATCGCTGCGCGAACAAGAAATTCGATGCGTATTCCGTCTACACCAACAATGTTCCGAGCGGCGCTCTGCGTGGGTACGGGATGACGCAACCGGCCTTTGCCGTGGAATCGGCCATGACCGAATTGGCCAACGCGCTGAACATGGATCCGCTCGAACTGCGTCGACGCAATATCGTCCGACCGGGCGATTCACTCGTCGCAATCGAAGACGGCCCCGACGACGTGATCTTGACCGAAGACGGCCTGGGGCAATGCATCGATCTGATCGATGCCGCGTTGAAGCGCAATCCGATTCCCTCGCTCGGAGACGAGTGGCTCATCGGGACCGGTACTGCCAGTTCACTACATGAGACCGCGCCACCCACCGAGCACATTTCCGAGGCCTGGCTCACCCTCGGCGAAGACTGTGTATACGAACTTGCCATCGGCACAGTCGAATTCGGCGAGGGAACGTCTACCGCCCACGTACAGATCGCCGCGAATCAGCTGGGCACAACACCGTCACGCGTACGAATCATTCAGTCGGACACCGACCGAACCGGTTTCGACACAGGCGCTTTCGCCAGCGCAGGCCTGTTTGTAGCGGGGAACGCGGTACTTCGCGCGTCGAATGCGCTCCGTGATCGATTACTGGCCTTCGCCGCGCACCACACCGGTGTGTCGATTGACCAGTGCTCGATGGACGACGACAAGATCGTGTGCGGCAGTAACCGTGTGACTCTTCAGGAGATACTCGAGGCTGCACGTCCGCGCGGGATCCGCTTCACCGAGGCACGGAAGGCTTACGGATCTCCGCGCAGCGTGGTGTCCAATACTCACGGCTTCCGGATCGCCGTCCACCGCGTCACCGGTGAGATCCGCATCCTCTACAGTGTCCAGGCAACCGACGCCGGAGTGATCATCAATCCGGCGCAGGTGCGGGGGCAGATCGAAGGGGGCGTCGCCCAGGGCATCGGCTTTGCCCTCACCGAGAACTTTCACGTGGACGAACACGGCGCGATGATGAACCCGAACCTGCGTAACTACCGGATCCCGACGTACGCGGATGTCCCTCGCACCGAAGTGATCCTCGTCGAGTCATCCGACTCCGTCGGCCCACTCCGCTCCAAAGGCATGGCAGAGTGCTGTATCAATCCGGTTGCCCCTGCGCTCGCGAACGCACTGCAGGACGCCACCGGGTCGCGATTCCGGTCGTTACCGCTCACACCTGAGCGCATCTACACAGGGCTGAACCGATGACCGCGAACACGTCGGCGGACAGCGCCGCGACGGTCATCATCGGCCAGCGAGTGCGTCCTGGGCTGGAGAAGGAATTCGAGGTCTGGCAGAAGGACCTCAACCGTGCGGCCGCAGACTACGCCGGCTTCCTCGGGGCGGAAATCGCAGCTCCGACGACCACCCAACCTGATTGGGTGATCGTGTACCGCTTCGACTCCATCGCTCATGTTCAGGCGTGGATCAACAGCGCGACACGGCAGGACTACCTCGAGGACGGCCGGCAGTACTTCGACGGACCGGCCACACAGCAAGTGGTGAGCGGCGGGATCAAGCCCCCGGACCCGCTGCTGACCGTCGTCGTGACGCACCGAGTCGGCGACGACAGCATCGACGAGTTCCTTGCCTGGCAAGACCGTCTTCGCGAGGTGGAAAGCGCGTTCGAAGGGTTTCGCGGCACCGAACTGTTCCGCCCCGTCGACGGCGTGCAGGACGAATGGACGCTGCTGTATCGCTTCGACAATGCTGCCCATCTCGACACGTGGCTGACTTCTCCTGAGCGACAACAACTCCTCGCCGAGGGCCGCAAGTTCCACGACTTCGAACTGCGCACTGTCGACAATTCGTTCGGCAGTTGGTTTGCCTTCGACGATAACGGAAACGAGGCCCCTCCACCGTCGGAGACAAAAACCTCGATCGCAGTCTGGGTCGGCCTCTACCCGACTGTCGTCTTGCTTACTTTGGCGCTGTCACCGCTGAAGCTGCCACTCTGGCTCGGATTGTTGATCGGCAACCTGTTGTCGAGCTTCATCATGAGTTTCTTCACGATGCCGTACTACGTGAATCGACTCCTGCACCGCTGGCTGCGTCCACCTTCGGGGATTCCTGTCGCAAAAACCAACGCGCAAGGAGTGGCAATCGTCGCCGCGGTGACCTTGTTCTGGGTGGTCGTCTTCTATCTCGTGACCACTCAGTTCTGGAGCCTCCCCTGAACGATCGCGGGGAGACATCCTGCGCCTACCCGCCCGCTGTTTTCAGATCATCCGCGGCGGGTGATCTATCGCCGCCGAACCGAGGCCATGGTGAAGTCGGTGAAGTCGATCTCTCCGGTTCGAAGCGAAAGGTAGTCCATGACCCGATACGACGATCTCTCCGCTTCCGAACTCGCACAAGGATTCCCGACAGAGGACGATGTCGTCGTTCCCTCCCTCGGGGTTTACTACGACCTGCTCGACAACGAGCGCGGTCCTTGCAATGAGCTCAGGATTATCTCGAAGGTGGTGCAAATTTCGGTCCACGGTGGCCAGGTCCCTGCTGCCCAGTCCCACAGTGGGGTCGACCAGGCGTAGTGGGGCACGCCCCATTTCGGTTCCCAACCTTGCGCGCTTCGCGGGCGACGGGAGAGCATCGCTGCACAGTTCGACGCATCGAAACCGCCGGAATCCGTGTAGCGGATGTCGTCCGGGGTGAAATCGACGGGCACTCGCACCGTCAGCACGGCGCCGCTCACGTTGCCGGTGAACCACTGCGCCTGCTTACGTTGCGCGACTCGGTGCTCCTCGCGGAACAGTTACCCTTCCGGTGTGACGGCAGGGCCGTCTCACACGAACAGTCCCTCATCCAGTGTTTCGCCGACAGCGAGGTCGACGAACTGCGAGCCCTCCCCCACTTCCTCGACGAGGTAGCCGAGCATCTGTCCGGAGTCGACATCAACCCAGATCCGGAGCGGATACGGCTTCCCCTCTGGCGGCGCGAGTTGCACCGTCCAACAATGGCGTCCAGCGAACTCGGCGACCTCCACATCCCCTACGGGTTGGGCGAAATCGTTGCCGGTCCATTCGGCCGTGGTGCGGCGATGCAACAGGAACTGACCGGGACCGAGATAGATCACACGGTCGGGCAAGCCGACAAGAGGGCGATCAGAGCGGCCGGTAAAATCCCGTGCCCGAACACCATCACTGACGAAAATGGGGTTTCCGTCGATGTTCTCGACACGGATCTTGTTGCCGTGCCGCCAGACCCGGCATCCGTGCCCCGGCACCACCATCATCGGAGGCTGCCCACTGTAGGCAAATCCACCCGTGAACGACCCAGCAGCACTCTGGACGCGGACCTCCTGAATCGTCCCACGGAGAGGAACGTCCGATCCGGCGGTCAGAGCCGTGAGCACTTCAATCCACGCCGCCAAGCAGCAGCCTAGCCGTCGCCACACTACGCTGAACTGAGATTTGGCCTGCCGCTCACACCGGAACACGACGATGGTCGGGGACGGAAACAATGAATGTCGCCGCCTACGTCAACGGCATACAACGGGGCGTCACTCACGCGTGGAACTACCTCCCAACGGCGACGTGAACATGCCCCACAGTGCGTTAATACCTGTCACCGTCCCCTCAGGCGAAATGGTCGATCTACACTTCTGGGCGGCGTCGGATTCGCTGTAACCATCCACACAAACGCCACACGGTCAGTTGAATGACCGCACACACTGCGAAGCCCCCCAACCCACGAGGTTGGGGGGCTTCGCTGGTTTGCCGTGTCAACATCCACATGGCGTCAACGACCTGGCCATGGCGGAACCATGTTTCCGTGAAACGAAACCCCCGGCCAGATCACCCAGTCGAGGGTTCCGTACGCCTCCCGTGCCGAGCACACGGCACGACGACCCATTTTCCGTGTCGAGCAGACCTCATGTCCGACCCTACAATTCGACCTTAAACAGTACGATCGGTATGGTCTAGAGAAGAGGGCGCTTCAATTGAAGTAGGGACCAAATGCCTTGTGCGTCAATCTCGAAAGCCCAAGCTCCAGATGTTGCGAGAACGAAGACCTTGCGGCAGGGAAATGCGTCGGCCTACAAAGGGACCGGAAGCGTTTCCAGTCGCCCGATGGACGACTTAGCCGACGACAACGTCCCAGGTCTTCAACTCTGCTGCTGCGGAAGGCTTCCCATTCCAGAGATGCAACTGAAAATCAGAAACTTTGATCTTCACTTCGTTCTTCACGTCCTTGCCGGCAACTTGCTAACTCGCAACGTAAACGGCAAACATTCGCTCACCCAGCGGCGAGGCTTTGAGCGCCTTCGCATAGGCTGTCGCGATCGGCCGGAGATCGTCCGGCGTCCTCACCGAGGGATCGCAGATGTCGTTTGCAGCAGCCCGCAACCCTGGGTGGCCACTGCGCTTGCTTAACCGACCCGCAGTCACCGTCGCGCCGCCAGGGAGTAACACGGCACTCACGACATCAGCGAATCCGTGGCAGCTCTGCCGAGCTTGAGAGTGTGTACTGCCAGGGACATCGACACTCCTCACGGATGTGTCTTCATGCGGAGACACATCAGGACGAGAGATCACCGGGCAACCGCGCACCAAGGCTGTGCGCGCCGGCCCGACGGCGAGACCCCGTTGCTAATCTCTGGATAACGAGGATGGCTCCGGCGCTTACTACGCCGTGAGAGGTCCGGCGAATCCCTCTGTTGCGCAGACGCTCAGGGTATCGCCGCACTGGCCTCACGCGACGGTAAGTTAACCTTGTCACCCGCCCGCGTCGTGGGGGCTGCATTCTATGACTTGTGAGAGATCGCTTCCAGAGAGCGTCGAGTCGTCTTCGGCCCGAGCGCTGCTGTGATTACACCCATTACAACAAGGCCCGCACCTAAACCCATGTAGAGCGGACCATCGCCCTGACTGGCGTAGATCGCGGCAATAGTTACTCCCGACACGATGCCAGCGATGCGACCGACTCCGGCGGTGATCCCCGCGCCCACTCCGCGGATTGCGGTGGGGAAAACCTCGGGCAGGTACATGTAGAAGCTTGTAGTCAACGCACCGAGCCCGACAATCACCACGAAGCCAGATGCGATCGTCAGGCCGCGGTCGGTGGTGGATCCGAACACCATCATCGCTATGCCGGTTATCGAGCCAGCGATGAGGATTGCCGTCTTGCGCTCGATGCGGTCAGCGACGGTATACAAGATCAACGGGGAGAAAATAGATCCGAGGCTGATGTTTCGTACGATCTCGAGTGCCTCGCTTTGCGGCATCCCTCGGCCGACGAGGACTGTGGCCACCCAGGACACGAAACCGTAGAAGCAATAGACCAGTATCGCGAATGTGGAAGCCAGGACTACCAGACGACGGGCGTATCCGTGCTGAAACAAATCTCGGATGCTGCCGTTTTCTTGGTCGATCGGCCCTTCGACGGGAGAGGCCGGAGGCAGGGGGTTGTTCTTACTCGCCGCAGCTTCCATGCGCTCGACGACGCGCAGCGCTTCGTCCTGACGGCCATGTGAGTCAAGCCATCGCACAGTCTCGGGTAGACCCACGGCCACCGTGACCGCGATAACCACGCCCACTGCGCCGAGGGCGAAAACCCAACGCCAGGCCCCAGGCCCCGTTGGTACTACGGTCAGCGCCGTCATCGAAGCGAGTGGGGAGGCGAGGAACCCGAAGAACGATACAGCGCTGAAGAATCGGCCCCTGGCGTGGCTGGGGAACATCTCGGTGAGGTAGACCATGATCACGCCGGTAGCTGCTTGTACGCCGATTCCGGTCAGCACACGGCTCGCGAACAGTACCTCGATGTTGGGCGCGAGCGCCGACATCAGCGAGGCTGCCGAATAGAACACCGATGCCCACACGAGAACCGGTTTTCGTCCATGCGCGTCGGACAGTCGCCCGCCGCCGACGGCGCCGACCAACATTCCCACGAAAACAGCCGAGGTGATGAGCCCAATCTGACCGAGAGACAGTCCCCACTCGGCACGGATCGCGGGCGCCAGAAAGCCGAACGCAATATTGTCGAATGTCTCGATAAGATAGGCAAGCCCGAGCAGAGCCACCCAAAACAGGTGCGAGGACGTAACGGGAAGCCGATCGAGTCGGCGTACGGGCGAAAGGGTCGTCGACGTCTCGCCGGGGCTGATAGCGCTCATGCGTGGGTACCTCTTTCGGTCGTGGTCGAACCCGATTTCAGGTCGCCGAGATCAGACGTGCGTTTGGTTCGTTCGAGTTTCGTCGAGGCCTGGGCAGGGTGGCGCGCACTCATCTGCTGCCCTCGGTCGGCGTCAGGTCGTCCTTGATGTCGAGTGTGACGTTGGAACCTGGTTCACCGAACTGGGTGGCGGGCGCATGGCCGTAGGCCGTCCGCTCCAAATTATCGAACAGCCCCAGTACCTCTCGGTTTGCCAGCGGAAGAATGCCGGACATCACCAGGCCAAGTATTCCTTTGGTGGGGTCGACCCAGTAGTAGTGATTTGGAATTGCCAACCAGCCACCGCTACCTGCGGAACGCCCACGAGGGCTCTGCTCATGATTCATCATCCACGTCCCGGACCAACCCTTGGTGATTCCGGGGAGAAACTCCGCACTACCGGTCAACTCAGGCATCTGAGTCGTCAGGAACCCTGCCAGGCTCGAATCACATTCCTGTGAAAGAAGATCGGTGAACACAAAGTTCTTGACAGTCTCCTTCTCGAGGATCGTGACGCCGGACAGGGGGTGCGTCCCCTCGTTGAGCAGAGTCAGAAGGAAGGTGGCGAAATCGTGCGGGCTCGAGTACAGATATTGTCCGCCACAGTCTTTTTCGGCAATGCCACTGGGCACTAGTTCGGGGCTCGCGGCGAGGACACCATCTACCAGTGTGTGCATTGCGAGTCCAACAGCTCCCGGAGTGATCTCTCGCCCTGTGGAATTCATCCCCAGTGGAACGAGGATGTTTCTCTCGATGACCTCGTGCAGTCCAAGACCTGTTGCGCCTTCGATGACAAATCCCAGCCAGTCGGTGCTGGCTCCGTAGCAGCATCGAGTGCCTGGTTCGAAAGCCAGCGGAGTGGACATTGCCTTCATCGATTCTGCGGCAAGATATTCGGCTGGTGCCTGGCCGTCCGTAATCCTCCACCGGTATGTGTTTTCGTCCAGGAAGTCGTAGGTGAACCCGGATGAATGCGATAGCAGGTGCCGAATGGTGATCTTGTTCTTTGGTTCGCGTAAGTTGGGTGAACCGCAATCGTCGAACCCATCCAAGAGCTTGATATCGGCAATCTCGGGAACGTACATTTCAGCGGGGTCGTCGATCCCCATAAGTCCCCGCTCCACCAGTTGCAGAGCGGCTACCGATGTGATGGGTTTGGTGCAGGAAAATATTGGTGTCATTGTCGATAACGTGTACGGAACGGCCGTGTCGCTATCGAGGTTGGTGACTCCAAATGCCCCCTCGTAGAGAACTTTTCCGCTTCTGTCCATTACGATACCGGCGACCGCTGGCACTGTTTTCGCTTCCGCTGCCGCTTTGAAGAGGGTGTTCAGATGTTCAAAACTCATATCTTCCGCCATATCGGTTTCTTCGAAGAGGGAAATAACAGGAGTGCGCGCTAAAGAGATGTGCCGCCGTCCACTACCAGCTCCGCACCGGTGATGAAGCGAGACTCATCGCACGCGAGGAATAACGCGGCATTCGCCACATCCCAGGCGTCGCCCATATGGCCCATCGGGACCTGCGCGGCGCGGACTGCCCACATAGCTTCGACGTCGAGCCCGCCCGCGTAGGCCTCGACCACCTCGGGTGCAGAGGACACCATCGGGGTTTTCATCAGCCCGGGCAGGATCGCATTCACGCGGACCTTACGTGCGGCGAATTCCGCCGCAGTGACACGAGTGAGATGGTTCAGTGCTGCCTTGGAGGCGCTGTATCCCACATACGGGATGCCGCTGTAGCTGATGCTTGCCAGTGAGGAAATGTTGATGATCGAACCGCCACCATTGTCGACCATGATCGGGATGACGTGTTTCATCGCGAGGTAGGCACTCTTCAGGTTGACCGCCATCACCAGATCCCAGTCTGCCTCTGACGTGTCGGTCACTCCACCGAGACGAGCGATTCCGACGTTGTTGTCGAGAACGTCTATTTTGCCGAACTTTTGATTGATCTCGGCGATGACGCGAGCGATGTCAGCGTCGATGCTGACATCTGCGCAGTACGCGTGCGCCTTGCCGCCTTCGCTGCAGATAATCTCGGCTGTTTCCTGTGCAGCAGACATATTCGCGTCGACACAGGCGACCACGGCCCCTTCCCGAGCGAAGGTCACTGCCGTCGCTTTACCGTTGCCCCAACCAGGGGCGATACTTCCTGCACCCATGACCACTGCGACACAATTATCCAACCTGTTCATTGCTCTCCTCAAATCTGTCGGGAGACGCCGGACCAGTAGGTCGCACGGACGTCTTTTTTCAGCACTTTTCCGTTATTGCTCCGCG
Organism: Rhodococcus baikonurensis; assembly: GCF_040489275.1. Classification (NCBI taxonomy): domain Bacteria; kingdom Bacillati; phylum Actinomycetota; class Actinomycetes; order Mycobacteriales; family Nocardiaceae; genus Rhodococcus; species Rhodococcus baikonurensis. The sequence continues at coordinate 16,341 of NZ_JBEUOQ010000007.1, forward strand.
GCAAGCAGTCGACGAAATCGACTCGTTTCGGCGCTCGGACACTGCCAAGCCTGCTCTTGCACAACGCGATCAGTTCATCCGCGGTCACAGATCCGTCGGAGGTGAGTTCCACAACGGCAGTGACTGCTTCGCCCCAATCGTCGTCGGGAGCACCAACGACAGAGCAGTCACGTACTGCAGGATGGGACCACAGGACTTGTTCAATTTCGCTGGGGTAGATGTTGAAACCGCCTGAGACGATCATGTCTTTCACCCGGTCGGTAATGGTCAGATAGCCGTGATCGTCGAACACGCCCACGTCGCCTGTCCGCAGCCACCCGTCGACAATCGCCTCCCGGGTTCGTTCCTCATCTTTGTAGTAGCCAGCCATCACCAGATCACCTCGCACGCGGATTTCACCTGCGATGCCTGGCTTCGTCTGGTTTCCTTCGGCGTCGAATGTGGATACTTTGGCGAGCGGCGATGGTCGCCCGCAGGAGATAAGGCGAGCGTCGGGAGCCAATTGACCATCCACGAAGTGCTCTTCCGGACGGAGAGTGGCGATGGTGATCGGCGCCTCGGTCTGCCCGTAAGCCTCGATCATCACAGGGCCGAACACCGCTAGCGAACGCTTGAGTTTGTCCAACGACATCGGCGCCGCCCCGTAGCACAGATGCCGCAGCGAAGAAAAATTGCGTTCTGTTACCCCGGGGTGATCGAGTAGTCGATAGATCACTGTGGGAGGCAGGAAAACCTCTGTCACGCGGCACTTTTCGATAGTGTTGAGAATTTCGCCGGATTCTGGGGAGGGAATCAGCACTACGGTACCGCCGCGGGCGCTGGCGGCGAGGCTGAACGCGCCAGCCGAATGGGTCATCGGTGCCGCCGCCAGATGCACGATGTGTTCGTTCTCGTTGTACCTGAACGCATGCATCAGATGCATCAGCATCACGGACATACTGCGGTGTGTGTTCATCACACCCTTGGGTTTTCCGGTCGTGCCGCCCGTCGGTGAAATCAGCGCGACGTCGTCCGGGGCGCGCTGGATCGCCGGGGGGTCAGTCGATATACCGGCTATCCAGTCCTCGAATGGGATGGCATCGGGAAGGCTTTCGCAGACATCGCCGAGGATGATGATCTCGCGTACCTTGTGCAGTCGTGTCCGCACCTGTGCAACGAGCTGCGCTTTCGATGGGTGCACGATCAAGATTTCGCAATCGAACGCGTCGAGTAGTTCTACACTTTCGTTGATTGGGTTGGCCGCATTCAGTGGTACCCACACGCCTCCCGCCCGCCAGATTCCGAGCACGCACAACCAGGCCGTGACGTCATTCGACGTCAGCACCGCGACCTTGGTCTCGCCGTTGACTCCTTCTGCCAGCAAGGCGTTCGCGATCTGGCAGCTCAGCTTCCCAGCGTCGTCATAGGACCACGCCTGCTCGCCCATTTGAAACGCTGTCCCGCGGGCATTCGCGGCCCAGCCTCGATCAAAGAAATCGATTATCACGTAGATCGTGTCCTCTCAAATACCCAAGATGGTGACGACGGCGACGGCTTCTTCGCCTCTATGGAACCCACCGCCGTTCTCCGCCAATGCCATTCGCGCGCCGTCGACTTGCCGATCGCCTGCACGGCCACGAAGTTGTTCGACGAGTTCGAATATCTGCCCAATTCCGGTGGCGCCCAATGGGTGCCCTTTCGACATGAGCCCGCCCGAGGGATTCAGTGGTATCCGGCCACCGATTGTGGTTTCACCCCTTTCTGCGAGCGCTCCACCTTCGCCGAGAGCGGCGAACCCCAGCATCTCGGACTGCAGGATCTCTGCGAACGCCGTGGCGTCGTGGACTTCGGCCACCGAGATATCGCGCGGTCCGACGCCGGCCTCCTCATACGCCCGCGCCGAGAGCCTGCGGGTGATGTGTCGTTCATAATCGTCGAGTGGACGATCGGTGCCCGTTCCCACGACGGACGCCAAGACCCGAATCGGCGCCTGCGCCGCGAGGCGACCGAGTCCGGCAGTATTGCAGACAATTACAGCAGCAGCGCCATCTGTAATGGGAGCGCACATCGGCACCGTCAGCGGTTCCGCCAGTCGGCGTCCGGCAAGTACTTCGTCAATGGACATTGCGATGCGATAGTGCGCCCGGGGATTCGAAACGGAATGAGCGTGATTCTTTGCTGCAGCCGCAGCTATTTGGTGTGCCGTCAGTCCGAAGTTCCGCATGTGTGCGCGTGCCATAGCTGCGTATATGTCCATGAACACCGAGCGGCGTCCGGCGCCATCCCCATCCGCATCACCGCCTAATTCGTGAAGTGTGCGTTGAAGGCTCACAGGGTCGTGCACGTCGGTTCCACCGACGAAGTTTGCCATGGTGCGGGTCGGGTCACCGATGTTCATTTTCTCGACCCCGACGGCGACCGCGACGTCGGCACTTCCACTGCGGATCAGGTTGACCGCCAGATTGAAGGCCGACGATCCAGTAGCACAAGCATTTTCGACGTTGTATACGGGAATTCCCTCGATTCCCAACTCCCGCAACGCAACCTGGCCTGCGATACTGCTCTGGCCTTCGTTCAGCCCCTGAACCACGTTACCGAAGACGGCGGCATCAAAGTTTCCGACAGGTGTCCCCGCGTCAGCACGTGCGTCCTCGATTGCCGAGCGGACCAATTGTTTGACTGAAGTGTTCCGGTGAATGCCGAAAGGTGTCATACCAACCCCGGCGATCCAGACTTTATCGTTCATGCGTGTACCGCCCTCGTGTTGCGATTGTGACTGTCATCACCGTAAATCGCCACGAGCCCGGGTCCTATGGAGAATTCTCCGAGGCCGGGGGCACGTCATTAGAGATCTCTCTGAAGAGGTCAGCGTTCGGCACGTCCTGTCGCCTCGATGACCCACGAAATCTCGATAAGAACGTCTGTCGAGTTCAACGAGCATCCGGTGAGTTCTTCGAATCGAGCAAGTCGATAGCGCAGCGTGTTTTCATGGACGAACAACTCGTGCGCTGTCGCACGCACGCTCCGGCCGTTTGCCAGATACGCTCGCAGCGTCTCGATGAGCACAGGCCGAAATCCAGCATCCTCGCCCAGTGGCTCGAGATACCGGCGACGCAGCAATTCGACCAACTCGCCGTGATCCTCGACTGCCGTCCGCCATGACACATCGTCCAAGCTCATGACCGCCGGCCGGCCGCGCCGCAGCCCGACCTCCAACACGTGGGCAGCGACGTCGAACGAATTGCTTATCTCGCCCAAGCGCACCGGTGGGCCCAACCCGATAACTGCAGCGACAGGACGAGGCAACAACGGACGGCGGATGCCGATCACGCCTACGCAGTCGTCGCCGACGATACCGACGACGGAGACTGTGTTCGTTTGTCCGACATCGGTTTCCAGCGATCGCCTGAGCCGTTCCGTCAGTTCCGGATCGTGACCGTCGAGCAGCCTCGCCCGGACCGCGACGTAGTTGCAACCAAGGTCCAACCCGAACGCAGCAGCGTGACGCGCCAGCTCCGGTCCACCCAACATTCCCAATGACAGCCGCCGGACAAAGCTGTCACGCAACCGCACGTCGCGAAGCACCTCGGCCACTTCCAGCTCGTAGTACACGCGAGATATTCGAGTCGACGCGATGTCGGTGACGGCCCACAACAGGTTCGAGAAGCGCAAGATTGCCTCCGCAGGCACACCGAGGGCCATGCACTCCTGCTCGAAGCGTCCCCGGATGACGTTGATGCACAGCCGATAAGCCCTGATCATGTCATCGACGGACACGCCGAGCTCGAGCCGCGCCCGGGCGACACTCACATCGAGAATGTCCTCCGGCTCAGGCAACGAACCATCCCGGATCGCCTGGACCGCGACTACGACGTTGCGTTCGATGGCAAGACGGAGATCCGCCATCGGAACAACGCCATAGGACGCGATGTCCAATGAACCCACCTCGACCGCTTCCTGAGTGATCGCCTCGACTTGGTCGGTCAGGCGATCAACCACGCGGTCGACCAAAACATCTCGCTCATCCATTGCCATCGTTTCCCTGCCCTCGCCGTCAGCATTGTTCAATCCTCCAAGGTGGAAGCGGCAATCTTATAGCCTTCTACAACCCGCTTACGAGGAAACTCGTCAGTGACGGTTTCGTGCCGTCAGGCACCGAGCACAGCCAATGTTCTCTACTGTAAGGAAATTGCAGCGATGCCAAGAGAATTCACAATGCCCAACACCAACGCGATCGTCTACGGCAAGGACGCGCTGGGGGCACTTCCCGACGTCATGGCACGAAAGGGAGCCAGCAGAGCGTTGGTGATGATGTCAGGTTCACTGGCCGGATCCTCGGCCGAGCAGGAACTACGAGTCCACCTCGGCAACACCGTCGCCGAGGTATTCTCCGCCACACCACAGCACGTACCCCGCGAGGCCGTACTCGCTGCCGCCGACATCGCCCGATCCCGCAACGTCGACTGCGTGATCAGTGTGGGCGGCGGAACCCAGATCGATGCAGCAAAGGCAGTGGCGATGTGCCTGGCCGCCGATGTCACCGACGACGCCGGCTTCGACCGCCACCGCATCCGCTTCACCTACCCGAACACGTTTGTCGTGCCGCAGGTTCCCGACGCAGTCGTCCCTCATTTCGCGATACCCACCACTCTCTCAGGTGCAGAGAACACAGATCTCGTGGGTATCACCGATATGCGAACCCGGGAGAAGCACACGTACCGCTCACCCTTGCTGGCACCCACTGCCGTAGTACTCGATCCGGCGATGACCACGACCACCCCCGACTGGTTGTGGGGTGCGTCGGGAATCCGGGCCGTTGATCACGCCGTGGAGAGCATTCTTTCGGCGGGCAGTACGCCAGTGTCCGATGCGTTGTGTACCGAAGCCCTCGAACTCCTCAACACCAACCTTGCACACAGCGTCCGAAACCCACGAGACACTGACGCTCGGCTCCAGTGCTTGCTCGGCGCGTGGTTAGCGAGTTTCGCCATCACCAATTCCGGTGTCGGACTCTCCCACGCGATTGGGCACCAGCTAGCCGCAGAATTCGACATCACCCATGGCGTGACCTCAGCAATAATGCTGCCACACGTAATTGCCTTCAACGCCAGATCAATTCAGGAAAAGGCGCAACGAATAGCGAGCGCATTCGGCCGAACGATCCATCCTGGGATCACCGCAGCAGATGCGGCACACGACGCCGTTCGGGAACTCGTCACGAGTGTCGGTGTGCCTGCCACCATCTCTTGCGCGGGTGGACGGCGCGATGCTCTCCCCGCAATTGCAGCCCACGTAATGCTCGACCACACCATTTCTGCCAACCCCCGCCCCATCACCGAGAGCGACATCCTCAGATTATTGGAGGCGGCATGGTAATCCCTGCACGAGCGCGCTCGTCGCTGTCACCGTTTCCTCGTCCGCCTACACCGCAGGATTTCCCCCGCCATACACGACAGCAGGCTCGGCACGTGACGGCGTCGCATGGGAGTTGTCGCCACTCGAAATCAATAAATCCATCATCGTCGAGGTGGCACCAAGACGCTAGCTGCCAGATCGAGGACCTATCGACGCTTCTATGCGCACCTCAGTTGAGGATCTCGCCACGTTCGCTCGAGAGAATCGCAGTCAACCGTTGGCGCCAGATCTGCAGCTGCTCGGGAGTCAATCGCGTCCAGTCGGTGATCTCGTCGACGATGCGCAAAGGGGCGCTACTGCGGTAGGACCGGGTGGGGTTGCCGGGGAATTTCTTGTCGGTCACATTCGGGTCGTTCTCGAACGGCCCGGTGGGCGCTACCGCGTATACGCGTGGGGGTGCCTCACTGCGTGAGAGTTCTGCTGCGATCTCCGCTGCAAGACCGGCGCCATCGACAAGAGCGGTGAAGTAAATGTGGTTCATCACGATCTCGGGACGGTAGTTCGATCGGCGCCCTGCGGTCAGGAGCTCACCTACGCGTAGGTCCGCGATCGTGCCATGGAAGAACGGGCCCTCATCGAGTAGCTCAGACACCTTGAATCCTCTCGCCAATCGGGTGGGACGAGCAAGTGTGCCGCATCACCGGGGCCTTGCCGCAAGCCCCCACCGTCGTTGTATTCTGAAAGTGTCAGGCGTTCAGGGTTTTTCTCTGCCGCAGCTGCTCAGTCCACATTTTTGAATCAAAGTCATTCATTCATAAACCTCCTTCCATCTCGGTAGAGGCGGCAGAGGGAAATGAAGAGCGCTCTCGCGGGAAACCGATTTTCATTCCAGGAGACTTCGATCGGTGAATTAAGCCGCGCCAGCACGTCGGGCCAAGCTCAGCCTTCACCAAATGTGTTGCAACTCTTTATCAGTGTGGCGACCAAGCAGGTTAACTTCGTCAGCGGTTCTGTTGCCGCGGTGCCACGGTTCTTGCCGGTGCGCTCCGCACCTGCGGACCGGTCGACGTCTCGACTGGCGAATACTCGACCCCGTCGAAAGTGAGGGCCGGTCCGGCGAGGTCGCCGAACGGGAGGTAGCCGATTTTGTCCGGCAGTGGTGATCACAGCAACCAGTTCGGCGGTGATAGCGACGCCGAAGGGGTCGACTGCGGCAGCAGCCTGAGTGTCAACGGCGTAGATATTCATAGTTCCGCCCGAAGGGGATCAGGCGGGTTGGTGCGGTAATGCGGTTGCCTACCATGATGTTTGAGATTTTCGAGAAGCGACCAAACTCGCGCCCCAATACCGGGACTGCAGGCCGCAGACCTTCCCGGAAAGACGGACAACGCAGTTGGGTGACTGCTCCCCAGCGACACCGACTCAGCCAGAGTGCACAACCTGACCCTTGACAGCGTACTTGCATTTTGCAAGTGTGGATCACATGAGCCTGTTCATCACATGCCCGGTCGAGAGCGTCGAGCGCGCGACCACCTTTTACACCGCCCTGGGCTGGACCCTCAACGCCGATATGTCCGATCACAATGTGTCGTGCTTCGCGATCGCGCCCGAGCAGTACGTCATGCTCGGCAGCCGCGAGATGTACGCCAGCGTCGGCGGCGTCGAGGAGCTGGTCGGCGGACCCCGCACCCCGTCGAAGGTGACGGTCTCGTTCGACCTCGGCAGCCGCGAGGCGGTCGACGAACTCGTCGCCCGCGCCGGCGCCGCCGGTGGGCGCATCGGCGACACAGACGACTACCCCTTCATGTACCAGCGCCAGTTCGACGACCCCGACGGCTACCACTACTCGCCGTTCTGGATGAAGCCGGACACCGAAACGACCGCGTGAGCGACCTCGCAGCGGCCCTCGAAGTCGTAGGAGCACGGTGGGCGCTGCTGATCGTGGAGCGGCTGCTCGACGGGCCGCAGCGCTATGGCGATCTGCAGCGCGACCTCGGAGTGCCAACCAACATGCTCGCGACCCGCCTACGCGAGCTCGAAACGGCCGGCGTACTGACCCGTCTGCCCCTGCGGCACAACACACGGGCGTACGCACTCACCGACCGTGGGCATGCCCTACGCGGGGCAATCGTCGCGCTCGGACGCTGGGCCGCTGACGCTGAGGGGTGACAGCGACAGCTGCCTGAATGTCGGGCGTCAACTCTGCACCTACCTAGCGTCGACTATCCGGCACGCAATGAAGCCGACCTGCTCGTCAGCCAGCGACACGCATCCGAACCATCACCTGAACTCTGCTCTCCCGCTTCAACTTTCGCGCAAGGACGCAGTTGACCCGTAACCCCGTGAAGGCTCGACGGAGCGTACGTGGGGTTCGTCCCCGCTCGGCAGGCCGCGGCGTTCAGCAGCAGCGACCTTCGCGCTCACCTGCTCGATCGCATCACGATCGTGGCCGACCGTGACCTGATCAGTGGCCGCGGACTCTGCAGCGGCCTCCGGCGTGAAAGCCGACTGCGGGCGGAACGCCCTCGATGCTGATGGGAGTCCAGGCAGGCGAGATGCCGAGCCAACGCCTGATCCGGATCCACGATGGGGAATTCCGTTACAGAAGAATCGTTTCCGCCCTCCCGCGCCTAGCCCGCGTCGTCATCAGTTGCATTTGTTCTCGCCCCTTCGGCGACTCCGGCGGATTCCATACGGGCTCTCACGGTTCTCGGAGGAACCCGACGGGAACATTGCGATTCAAGGCTTTGCCCCTCGGAGGCCCGGGGCGCATTCATCCGCGGCGGGTGATGTGTCGCCGCCGAACCGAGGCCATGGTGAAGTCCGTGAAGTCGATCTCCCCGATTCGAAGCGAAAGGTAGACCATGACCCGATACGACGATCTCTCCGCTTCGGAATTCGCACAAGGATTCCCGACAGAGGAAACGATCTCGACTCTACGAGACGAACTGTTCTTCCAACGTGCCGTGCAGGCCTACCTGTGGTCACTACCCGCAATCAACATCTGGGCAATGAAAGAAGGCTCGGAGAAACAATTCGGTAGCGGCTACAACGTCCTTCCGATCTGGCAGAACAGGATCGATGCGAAAACACTGGTCACGACTCCCAATTTCGACGTCGTCTATGCGATGGGATACCTGGATCTGGACGAGCACGGACCACTCGTCGTCGAAGCCCCGTCAGGGGTCCTCGGAATGTTCGACGACTTCTGGCAACGCCCGATCGAAGGTCCCACCATCGACGGGCACACGTGGAAAGGCGATGTCGGACTCGCAGGTCCGGACGCCGGCGAAGGTGGAACATTTATCCTCCTGCCACCCGATTACGACGGCCCGAATCCCGAATCCGGATATGTCTATCGTTCGCGTACCCGCAATGTCTTTCTCTTCTGGCGAGCGTTCTTCTCCGACCCTCACGACTTGACTCCGGCGGTCGACAAGCTCGAGTCCACCGTGATCTACCCCCTCGGCGGTAAAGATCGTGCACTCGCGATGCATTTCCCACACGCATCCGGCGTCGAGTGCAACATGCTCTTCCCCAGTGACGGCACATACTTCGAGATGCTCGACAGATTCATCCAGAACGAAGCTGTCGACCGATCCGATCTCGATCTCCGAGGTTTCCTCCACACCATCGGAATCGAGAAGGGCACACCGTTCACACCCGACGAGCATGACCGCGAACTCCTCGACAAGGCAGCACGGACTGCATTCAAGATCTCGAAGGTGACCGTCACGCATCTCCTCGCCCTGGAACCCGGCGGGACGTACTACGACGGACTGCGATGGGTGAACACCTTTGCCGGAGAAAACACCGAGTTCCAATCCAGTGAGACTTTTACCAACCTCGAGCAGAGGACCGCCTTCTTCACCGCGGCCTACTCGGATTCTCCCGGCATGGTCATGAACATCGTGGACAAGGGCGCGAAGTATCCCGCGACGATGAAGGACGCCGACGGCAACTGGCTTGACGGCGCAAAATCGTATTCACTACATTTGCCACCCAAGATACCGGCAGCGCTGTTCTGGTCAGTTGCCCTGTACGACAATGTTTCTGCGTCGGGATTGGACAACGGCCAACCGTTCCCGTCGATCAACACCATGGACAAGCCCACCTACAATCAGGATGGTTCCCACGACATCTACTTCGGTCCGAACCGGCCCGCTGCAGCCGATGACAGCAACTGGCTACGCACGGTGCCGGGCAAGGGCTACTTCGTGATCGTTCGGTTGTACGGGCCGCAGCAAGCTTTCTTCGATCAATCCTGGAAGCCCAGCGACCTGAAACTTCTCGACTGACAACTGAGTATCGGGGTCGACGGCGGATATCTGACGAGGTCAGTCATTCCGGCCGCCGACCCCGAATCAGCTACTCCGTTCTCGGTGATACACGGTGACGCATCCCATCGACACGTCCACATTCTGACGGACTCTGACGGAGAGACTGTGTCCGACGCAGGCGACCGGCGGCGACAGCCCACCCGGACCATGACCGCTCACCGAGCCGCATCCCTTCAGCGCCGGATGAAGTCGGGCAACTGCCACGTACCGTCGAATGCCGGTTCGTCGGGCCCGTAAATCCGGAAGTACACGAACCACCCTTTTCCCGGGATCGTTCGGATCCATCGGTCGGAGCCGGAGGCAGGAGCAGTGGGTCCGAAATGCAGCCTGACGGGCGCGGTTGTGTCGACCTCGGAAAGCTCGTTCATCGAACGCAGCGCTGCGTTTCCTTGTTCGGTGAGAATTTCGCTGCGAGTCTCGGCGTCGTAGACCGTGATCGACCAGAACAATTTCGCCGGAACAGGTTGTGGGACATCGAGAGTGTACGGGTGCGCACCGTCCAAATAGCTACCGTCGGCGTCGCGGAGACCAAGCCAGTACAGTGATCCCGCCCCCGGACTCCGGCGGAACATCGCCGGGGATTCGATCTGCGCCTGATAGAACCACTTCTCTCGGGCGTAGAGTTCGGTCCCTACGAACGGTTTCCTCGGTGGGATAGCCACCTACATACCGATACGATTCACTCATCGTGCCGTCCTGACGCGGCCCGTCACCAAGTACACCTGACCATAGGTACCGGCTTCGCAACCGTGCATCACCCGCGAGGGGTGACGCACCAGCATGAACTGTCACATCGCTCAGACGCGAAGGTTCTCCGCAGCCTGTGACAGAGCCGCACCAGCATTGATCGCGCCGAGAATGCCCGCCAGGTCCCGGGTTTGATCGTCGGTCAAGTCCGCGAACATCTCTGCGCCCAGTCCGTCGAGCAGAGCGTCAGCCTCTGCCGCTGCCAGTCGCCCAGCATCGGTGGCAACCACCAAGCTGCGCCGACGATCAGTAGTGTCACGCGTCCGGGTTGCGAACTCCTTCGCTTCCAAATCGTCGATGACCGCCACCACAGTCGTCGGATCTATCCGGCTCCGTCGACCGAGCTCCGACTGCGACAGCGGTCCCTCGGCGACAAGCACCTTGAGCAGTGTGTAGTGCCGGGTCCGCATACCCAATGGAGCCAACCGATTCTCGGTCAATCGAAACGCCACCTGACCGAGCTTGACCAGCAAACACCCCGGATGAACGGCCACCGAATCCGGCACCAACGGTTCCATCGACACAGCTCCTCCCGGCGAGATCCCGCGAGCTCGCACGATCTACTTCGCAGTGCCTATAGTCAGCAGTGCGAATCATTTGTATGGTCTACCTCACAGTAGACGACCTGTGTGAAGCAAACACGACGGAGGATGCATGAAGACCGGACAAGCAACGTCGAACTGTTTGCGCACCAGAAAATCCCACGTTCGTGCACGTCGATCACTCTTTATCGCTCTGGCAACAATCCTCGTGGCGCCGGCCTTTGCTGTCAGCGCGACCTCACCGGCAACCGCAGAACCGCACTCCGGCACACAGTGGCTCTGCACGCCCGACCTCACTTCCGACCCGTGCGATCTCCCCTCCGACACCACCGATCTCCTGACCGGTGAAGTCCAACCACCGAAGGCAGACAGTGCCACCGACAAGCCCGTCGACTGCTTCTACCTCTATCCGACAGTCAGCAACCAGGTTGCGCTCAATGCCGACCCTGCCGCATCACCGGAAGTGCAGTCGATCGCGCGATTCCAAGCAGCCCGATTCTCCGACGTCTGTAGGGTGTTCGCACCCGTCTACCGACAGGTTCCCTTGCTCGGGTTGCCCGCCGCGCTCGCCGGTCTGGACGGCCCACTAGAACTCGCGTATGGCGACGTGCTCGCCGCCTGGAACGACTACCTGGAGAACGACAACAACGGTCGCGGGGTGATCTTCGTTAGCCATTCCCAAGGAACGATGATGGCACGCAAACTCATTCGAGAGCAGATCGATCCGAACCCGCAACTACGTACACAACTGGTCGGCGCCTTTCTCATGGGCGGAAACGTGACCACTGCAGCCGGGAAGACCACCGGCGGCGACTTCGCGAACATTCCACTGTGCACTCAGCAGGGTGAGACCGGTTGCATCACCGCCTATTCCACCGAACTCATCGGACTCCCGTCATTGTTCGGCAACAGCTCGTACGACCTCCTGTCGACCCGGATGGGTCTACCCAACGGACCTGGATTCCAAGTCGCATGCACAGACCCAGCGCTCTTGAGTGGCGACCCGCAACCCGTGGGAGTGACCATTCCGAGTGCGCCCTACTCCTTCGGCATCATCTCGGTCCTCATGGACTACACGACGTTGCCCGAGCCACTTCCCACCTCCACTTCGTCCTGGACCACCAGCAAAGGGCGAGGAGGCGGAGAATGCGTCGACACCAACGGATTCCACCGATACCGAATCGACATGACCGTTCCTCAACCGATCAACGAACTACCGCTGTTCGACACCCACCTACTCGACCTCAACTTCGGACTCGATCGTCTGGTCGACATCGCCGCCCAACAAACCCACACCTGGCAAACCGCCGGGCGTTGATCAAGGCGTCGCCAGGAGACTGCATCACGACAGTTCTTGCACGGTCATACTGGTTACCAAACAGGATCATTCAAGGCATACCCGGCTCTGGCCGGTCATCGACCCCCGAGCGGCAGTGCTCCCCCACCGACGGGATAGGGCGGGAGCGTCCCCACAAGAGTGGGTGTCAAAGTGGTCGCGGCCGGATCGGAGCGACCCAGCGTCAGTTTCCGAACTTCGGCACCCGTTCCGTTGCTCCCACTCACAAGGAGATCCGCGCCGGTAGTCGTACTCGTCGTCGCCACTTCGACGCCCGACCCTGGACCGGCGAAGGGATCGAAGGAGGCAACTTCCCGAAACGCTACGTCCGTCGAATGGTGATCCGGGCTCTCGAGGTACATCTCGGGCGCGCCGTCGAGCCTCGATCCACTCGAGAAGACACGGACGGAACCGTCCCCTCCGAGCATGCCCGCCACTATCGATTTCGCTCCGCCCTCGGCGCCGGCCACCCACCCCGTCGAAAGCGATACTCCGTCGTGATAGCCCTGGTCGAAGGCCAAGAACTGTGACGTCATCGCCGGCCCATCCGCATGACCTGCGTGTTCGTCGGAGCCACCCTTTGCCGCCGCCGTCGGTTCGTACAGGTCGTAGCGGAATGTCTTGACCAGCGGTTCCTCGCCCGCGCCTGGCGCTGTCACGATGCTCGCCCGACCTGAGTGACTGTCCACCATCCCGGTTGCAAAAGTGACGCCACTACTCGAACCCGGATATGGAGCGAAGGAGCCGAATTCTGCGGGCGCAGACTTCTTGTCCGGCGGAAGGTCGGTGGAGTAGATCTTGACCAGCGACTCCATTCCGGGGCCCGATGCGACGATGATGTTGTCCGCCAGAGCATTTCCGTCGATGTCGACGCCGCCGACACTCACTCCACCGCGGAAGCCCGAATCGAAGGGTGCAAACCTGGCCAGCTCGTCGGTGAACGGCACGCCTCCGACTGCGTTGTACGCCACTACTTCCGGAGCGGAGCCTGCACCTGTTCCAGCGACCAGATCAAGCACCATGTCTCCGTTCACGTCCGCCATCGCAACACTCGGGGTGCCTTCGAACGACGGGAAGGGCGTCACAGCAGTGATCAGTGTGTCGCCGTCGGCATCGAATATCTGCACCTTGGCGGGCACGCCGGCCGAACCAGGTATCGCGACGGCATATGTCGATACCTCGGGAATCACGTTGACGGTAGCCATCAGACCGTTGTCCTCGTGATTGAGTCGGTGGCAATGGATTACAAAGGTTCCGGTGTACTCGGTGAACTTCGTCCGCAACGTCACCGATGCTGGTTCCAGCGCATTCTCGTTCTCGTCTGTCACTGGCGCAGGCACGTTCACGTTGTCGATTCCCCAGGGCTGAATGCCCGTCGTGGTGCCGGCGACGGGATCGACGACTTCCGTCACCTGGAAGTCGTTGACGTGAATATGCATCGGATGTTCGTCGTTGTTGAGGTTCGTGATCTTCCATTCCTCGACGGAATTCAAACGCGGTTGAATCAACGGAATGTTGGGGAAGGTGTTGTCGGCGAACTCGTAGGTGAAGGCCTTCGGATCACTGTTGCTGGCCTTGTCGTTACTGAAGCCGCCCGAGACAGTGAGGTTGCGGGTCACGTCGGGTGTCATCGCTGCGGTATCCACGAAGGATGTGTAGGTGTCGAGCTTCTGTCCGAACTCGAAGGGAGTCGTCTTTCCTTCGCCCTCGTCTGGTGTGGCGCGGATCAGCTGCTGCGTCGGGAACGTGAAGAATCCGTCCGCGTAGCTGATCACCGACGGGTCGACGGTGACGGTTCCGAGTTCGGCGGGCGGATTGTCGGTACCGTTGTTGGTGTAGAGAATGCCCGGATTACTCACCGGTTTTGCACCCTCGAGCGGTGGCATCTCCAGCACCAGATCGCCGGACGCCGGCATCGTCACGGCGATTGCATAGCGCGAGGCCGGCGGAATCACCAGCCTGGTTCCGTCCCCGTCCACGGGTGGCCTGACCTCGTCGAACGGGTTTCCGTCCTGCCCCACGATTGCGAACTTCGGATGGGTGCCGGTTGCGGTTTCCGTCAACGTAACCGGCATGTAGGCAAAGTCGCTGATGTTGGCGAGCACCCAGATCTCGGTCTGCCCCGGCTTCAATTTCAGGGACGGCTGAAATTGACCGTTCACCGTGTACTGCACGTCGCGTTGGTTGTCCGGCAGGGAGAGATCGGCCGGGACGCTCGTCGACTCACCCACGAAGCTCTGAAGGTTGCCTGGTACGAATTGATTCTGTCCGCGATGATTGGCCGGCGACAGCGGTCCGGTGTACCAGTTGGTGAAATACTGCGCTCCCTGCGTGGTATCCGAGAAATTGACCGGCGCCAAGATCGGACGGTATGTCCCGTCCGCCAATTCCGTGCCGGTGGGCGGCGTCAAGGTGCTGACGAATTGGGGCCAGTTGGCATCGTTGAGCTGTCGCCCCTTACCTTTGCGGTCGAACACGAAGTTGTACTGCAGTGCCATGTCGCGGATCGGAATGTCGTTGGCCGTCACGACAGGCAAATTGCCGTCCGGCCGGCCGATTTCCAGCAGCCCGGCCAGACCCATGTAGGTCTGCTGGGCCGTGAGGGTGTGCCGGTGGCTGTGGTACCAGTAAAGTCCGTTCGGCATCGTCCCCGGAATCGCGTAGTCGTACACGTTTCCCTGACCGGCGGGGATGTTGAGCAACACGTTGTCCGCATTGCCGTCCGGACTCACGTGAACTCCGTGCGTGTGCAGATTCAAAGGAGCCGACGTCAGCGCCGGTGGATAGATCGGAACATCCCCGCCGGCCGGTGTGAATGCCGGATCGTAGAAGTCCTCGATCGCGAGGTCCTGCAGATCGTTGTCGTAGTGAATGATCAAACGCTCTCCGGGATTGACGCGGAGAGTCGGCGCCGGATAGACGTCACTCGCCGAGGTCGATCCGTCCGACGCCGTACCGCGGATGACCTCGTACCCGAAGAGGAGAAAATTCGACACCGGCGCGGACGCCGTATCGAGCGGAACCACTCCCTGATGGGCGGACAACCGCACTTCGAGGACACCATCTCGACTGCTCAGTTTCACCGGCTCCCGATAGTCGTCCGGGGCACCGTCCGAGCCGTAATTGGCGCCGACCTCAGGCGCCGATTCACCGGAAGTGCACGCGGCCAACGCCATCGTCATGGACACCACTACTACTGCGGCTAACGACTTTCCTCGCAGTGCGATCACTGGTTTCCCCGTTCCACGGCGGCGTGAGATACATCCGATCGACTCTCGTCAGCCTATCGAGAAAACATCCGCTGAACTGGATATTCGCGACAAATTGCCCACCTGGGGCGGCTTGCGAACTGCACGACGCCACTCGGCTCACCAAACCGATCAGAAATCGAGAAGCACAGCCAAGGGACCCGCAATTACCTTGAAACACATGAACACACCACAGAAGTCCACTTCCGACCACACGTCGTCAATCCACACATCAGCAGGGAGCACACAGATGACCACCGCACAGTCCGTGATCCTCCATGTTCCCGAACTCGCGGCAGCCGAAGCCTTCTACAACGCCCTCGGCGTCGGAGATCGAATCCAGCTACGGGAATCGAACGAACCGACAACAGGGTTTCGTGGGTACACCCTTTCGCTCGTCGTCGCCCAACCGAACATCGTCGACGCCTTCGTCGACGCGGCGCTCGCGGCCGGCGCCACCGAGTTGAAGCCGGTCAAGAAATCCCTCTGGGGCTACGGCGGAGTTGTTCAGGCTCCGGACGGTTCGATCTGGAAGATCGCCACGTCGTCGAAGAAGAACAACGGACCAGCCACCCGAACGATCGACAGCCTCGTGCTGCTGCTCGGCGCCGAAGACGTCAAGGCCAGCAAGCAGTACTACCTAGACCACGGACTCGAGGTGTCCAAGAGCTTCGGTCGCAAGTACGTCGAATTCACCAGTGCACCGGGCAATGTGACACTGGCACTGTACGGTCGCCGCGCCTTGGCAAAGGATGCCGGGCTGTCTCCGGAAGGCACCGGATCGCACCGTCTGACCATTGCGGGCGCGTCTGAACCCTTCACAGACCCCGACGGTTTCGCCTGGGAAGCCGCTGCGGCTTGACATCGGGCACAGATATCACCGGGAAGGCGATCGGTATCCGATCTCGGACTTGGCCGCATCATGCGCCGGATACGCATGCACCAGGGCAGTGGCGAGCTTGGGCACCGCGTGAGTGAGCGAATGCTCGGCACTGTGCGCGATTGCGTGAGCTTCGGCAAGAGTTGCCCGCGGATCGATGTCGAGTTCCGCATCGGCGTGCAACCGGTGCCCGATCCATCGCATCTTCAGATCACGTACGCCGAGAACTCCAGGCTCGTGTTGCAGCGCATGTTCGGCATCGTCCACCAACTCCGGTTCGACGCCGTCCATCAACCGCCGGAAGACGTCTCGCGCTGCGGTCCTCAGCACTGCCACGATGGCCACGGTGATGACAAGGCCGATGATCGGGTCTGCCAACGGGAAACCCAGCGCAACTCCCCCCGCCCCCAGAAGGACTGCGAGCGAAGTGAATCCGTCTGTGCGAGCATGCAATCCATCGGCCACCAGAGCCGCGGAACCGATCTGCCGCCCCACTCTGATCCGATACAACGCCACGAGTTCGTTGCCGATGAAACCGATCAAACCTGCAGCCGCTACCCAACCGAGGTGCTCGATCTCCACCGGATTGATCAAACGCCGCACCGCCTCCACACCGGCAATCACCGCCGACAATGCGATCATCGCAAGCACGAACAATCCGGCCAGGTCCTCCGCACGGCCGAACCCGTAGGTGTAACGCCTGGTCGCCGCACGTCGGCCGAGCGCAAAGGCAATCCAGAGTGGGACTGCCGTGAGCGCGTCGGAGAAGTTGTGAATCGTGTCCGCCAGCAGCGCCACCGAACCCGAGATCGCCACGATCGCAACCTGAGCAACTGCGGTGACCCCGAGCGCGACAAGACTGATCTTGACCGCCCGGATGCCAATTACGCTCGATTCCAACGCGTCGTCGACACTGTCGGCAGCGTCGTGACTGTGCGGGGAGAACACTTCGCGAACTGCCGATCGAAATCCCTTCGGGCCGTGGCCGTGACCGTGACCACGGCCATGACTGTGACCGTGTCCGTGGGTCGTCTTGGGCTCGTGTGTCATGACGCACCTTCTTCTTGATCGGTACGATCGACCTTCGCCGAGCGCTCCGGGTGAATCTCCCGAAGCTCACCTTCACTACGGTGATGCCCCGGCAATCCGGGTCCGGCATGTTCGGCATTGAAGACCGCATCCGTAACCAGTTGGCGCACATGGTCGTTCTCCAGGCGATAGAACACCGTCGTACCATCACGGCGCGTTCGCACCAACCTCGCCATACGCAGTTTCGCCAGGTGCTGTGACACAGAAGGCGCCGGCTTGCCGACACGTTCTGCCAGCTCGTTCACCGAGCACTCGCGGTCGACCAATGCCCACAACACCTGCACACGAGTTGCGTCGGCGAGCATGCGGAACACCTCGACTACGAGGTCGACTTGATCATCGGGAAGCTTGCGGCGACAAACACCACTATCTGCGTTCATACGTAGATAGTAGATCATGCTTGACGCCGAAGATGATCTCTCGTCGATTCACCAGTTGTGCAAAGCTTGGCACCAGAGCCTTTCGCCACTCGCAGACCAGGAGACAACGATGAGTACCGACGATTGGAACGCAGGCATCATTTCGGAGTTTCGGGAAAACGAGGGCAAGGTAGGTGGCCCCTTCGAAGGTGCGCCCATGGTGTTGGTCCATCACACAGGACGTAAATCCGGGCGCGATTTCGTCAGTCCCATGATGTATCTGGCAGACGAGCGGGATCCTAAGACCATCTACGTTTTTGCATCCAAGGCCGGCGCCCCGACCAACCCCGACTGGTACTACAACCTCGTTGCCACCGATCAGGCAGAGGTCGAGGTCGGCACCGAAACATACCCGGTCTCCGTCAGCGAGGTAACCGGCGAGAAACGTGACCGCATCTACGACGAGCAGGCCAGTCGATACCCGGGATTTGCCGAATATGCGGAGAAGACAGCTGGGATCCGCACAATTCCCGTGGTGGCACTGACTCGCGCGTAATTCCTGACAGCGCCTCCCTGCCGTTTCCATCCAGAAACGGCAGGGATCGTCACCAAGGAATCATGACACTGAAGAATCATGACACTGACGACGCTTTGACCTCTGCCTTCGAATGCCGTCCGAGCAGCACGTATCCGACCCAGGATCCGACAACCACCGTCGCCGCGAGCGCCTGTACCAGGCCTTCGATACCCACCGGATAGAACACGCCGGTGATGTAGTGCGAGATGAATCCGGTGGACGGCAACTCCGCGATTCCGGCCATCCGGCGGGCCCAGTTCTCGAGATTGGTCAGCGGGCAGTCGTATCCGACCGCTATCGAACCGGCTCCCCAGACAACCGCAGCAAGATGGATTGCGATGGTACGACGCCACTTCCATGCGACAAATCCACCCAGCACCACATAGAGAACAAATCCGAAGTGAACGAACACCGTCACTACTTCGATGAGCCGATACACCATCGTCGTCTCCGCTCGTGGCGCGGAAGTCCCGCAACAACCAGACTATTCCGATGTTAGTCCCCGCAGCGACGATCTACCCGGTGTATGCAGCCGTCGTGCGAGCAGCGGCGGCTGCAGCCGCATCCGGGTCGTCGCCCGATGCGATCGTAGCTTCGGCCCACAGTTCACTGCTTCCCGCGATGAACGCCTTGGCCTCGTCGATCGCCGACCACTCGGGTGTCTCGAGTGGGGTCGCGATCCCCAGTTCCGCGTGTCGAGCCAGCCCGAGCAGTCCCATGTCCCACCCGACGCCGACGGCACCTGGACCGTACTCGGCCCACCGATCAGGCTCCACGTCCGCAGCGTGTTCGAAGTCGAACAGCGTTGCACCACTGCCTTTTTGGGCGAGATTCACGGTCACATAGCTCACATCGCCGGCATATTCCCAGGTGATGCGAAGAGTTCGAGGAGCATCGCACGCCAAAATCTCGCCGCCGGCGTTGCCCTCGAGCTGATAGTGGCCTCCGATCATGGCTTCTCCCGCGACCGGCATGAACCATTGGGGAATGCGGTCGAACTCGGTTATCGCCGCCCAGACCGTGCCTATGGGTGCCGCGAGAGCCCGCGACATGCGCAGCGTGCGTGTTTTCCCCTCGTCACCGCCGAACGGACTCAGCTCTCGCGCTACCATCTGCAACGAATCAACGGCTCTGTCGACCACAATTCTCCTCGGTTCGGGAAACTTCAGGTCAATCGCTGCTGTAGACGTACCGATACTTCTTCTCCAGCGAGGCTCTTGCCAATCGCCTTGCAGAGCGCCACGCGGAGCGGAAGCCAATGAGGTCCGTCGCCGGAGGGCATCAGCGTCGCCTCGAAGGGATGCTCGCCGTCGAGGATCCCGACCACCTTGACTGCGCGTCTGGTTCCCAGAAGTTCCGCCGAACCGGGCACGGTGAGAAACGTCGCGAACGCCCCGTCTTTCTCGATAGGAGCGGTGAAGGTGTAATCGAGCGGTTGTGGAGTCTTGTCAGCGGCCATGTCGCGTCACTGCTGAGCGGCGAGTAGGACGTCGGTGTCGAAACACGTGTGAGTGCCGGTGTGGCACGCCGCGCCCTCCTGGTCGACGATCAGCAAGACCGAATCGCCGTCGCAGTCGAGTCGCACTTCGTGGACGTACTGGGTGTGCCCCGACGTCTCACCCTTGACCCAGTACTGCTGCCGCGAGCGCGAATAGTACGTCCCCTTACGGGTTTCCAGTGTTCGCGCGAGCGCTTCGTCATCCATCCACGCGACCATCAGCACATCACCGGTCGACTTCTCCTGCGCAACCGCGCTGAACAGTCCGGCGTCGTTACGCTTCAGCTTCGCTGCGATTGCGGGATCAAGACTCATATGACGTTTATACCTTCCACCTGTGACTTCCGTGGAATTCCCCTGCGTGGCCGCCCTAGAATGGGAGTTACGTCGCCGTCGCTGCGGAAGAGGATCCGACATGAACCATCAGCATCATGACGGTCCACACCCGGAGTACACCTGCCACCTCGCGAACCCGAGTACCGATCGCGTCCCTACCCGCCACATAGTTCTCGGCATCGACACAGGCCTGACCAGCAAGAATGTCGTCAGCTACGGATTGATGCTTGCCGCCAAGGAAGATTCGGCCCTCCACGTCGTTCACTGCATCACATCCGAGGACTTGCCTGTCGAAACCGACTCCCCACAATTCGAAACGCGTCTGCACGACGAGATGGTGTCGCAACGCGAGCAGACGGCCTCGGCGCTCGCCTCACACACCGATACGTGGACGTACGACTGCACCTACGGCGACCCGGCCGGTGTCATTCTCGCGACTGCCGACAAGTACGACGCCTTCACCATCGTGATCGGATCACCGCGAAAAGGTGCTGCCTCCGCGGTGAGCAAACTGATGCACAGTTCGGTCACGTCCCGACTGAAGCGGCAGAACCGTTATCCCGTGATATCGGTTCCGACCGGAGTCGGTTCGACACGTTAGCCGAACACGGGACAAGCACACCTAGATGATCGAATAGTCTTCGAGCGGAAAGCGTTTCGCTTCGACAAACGCGTTGCGCGTAGAGGTGGGCCGCAGGATCGCAGCCTCGCCGTGCTGATTGAAGTAGTAGCTCCGCGCAGTCTGGCAACTACCGCCGTAAAAGACGGAGTCCGCGAGGTTCTCCGTCATCCGGTCCAGGAACTTGGCGTTGGCGGTTTCGGTGACCTCGAAGGTGTCCGCGCCGCGCCGTTTCACCTCGCCGAACAGTCGATCCATGTGCTGCATCTGCGATTCGATCGTCGTGAAGTAGGACAAACCGCTGTACGAGTACGGACTGGCGAGCGTGAGGAAATTGGGAAAGTGAGGAACCGCAACTCCCTCGTAAGCCTGGAAACGGTTGTCACGCCACCACTTGCCGAGGTTGCGGCCCTCACGGCCGATAACCTCGATGGCCGGAAAGTTCACGTCCCAGAGGTTGAAGCCGGTCGCCAGCACCAAGGTGTCGATCTCGGTCTTGCGTCCGTCAGCGGTGACGATGCCGTCGGCGGCGATATGGTCGATCGGCGTAGTTTCAAGGTGCACGTTCTCCTTGGTGAACGTACGGAAATAGCTGTTGGAGAACGTGGGTCGCTTGCACCCGAAGTCGTAGTCCGGTGTGAGTTGCTTGCGAAGGCCGGCATCGCGGACCTGCGACCGCAGAAACGCTCGTGATGCGGCTGCAGCGCCCTTGTTCAACAGTTTGACCTGCTTGTAGTGCAGGACCGCACTGACCATGATCATTTCGAGTATCGACGAACTGACAGCGCGAGCGATTCGCTGGGTGAGCGGAATGCGCGAGAACAGCCTCTGCACTGCGCTCGGAATGGGGACGTCGATCTTGGGAACTACCCAGATCGGTGTGCGTTGGTAGACGGTCAACTCTGCGGCCTGCCGCGCCACCTCGGGGATCAACTGCACGGCAGTGGCACCGGTTCCGATGATTGCGGTCTTGGTGCCCGACAAATCGTAGGAATCGTCCCAGGCGGTGGTGTGGATGATCTTGCCCGCAAATTCGTCGATGCCGGAGATGTCCGGGCGATGTGGCTGCGAGAGGAAGCCCGTCGCGGTCAGGAGGTATTTTGCGGTGATATCCGGAGATCCCTCGACGGATACGACCCAGTGCGAGGAATCCTCGTCCCAGCGGGCTCCGTTGACCACAGCACCGAACGTCATGTGTCTACGCAGGTCGTACTTGTCCGCGACATGATCGGCGTACTTCTTCAGTTCGGCACCAGGTGCGAAGAGCCTGGACCAGTTCGGATTGGGTTCGAACGAGTACGAGTACGTGACCGACGCGATGTCGACGGCCAAACCGGGATAGCGATTGACGTGCCAGGTTCCACCCAGATCGTCCTCACGCTCGAGGATCGCCAGGTTGTCCAGGCCCATCCGCTTGAGTTGAATGGCCGCACCCATTCCACCGAAGCCCGCCCCCACCACTACTGCGTCGTACTGCACTGCCATCGGAGAATCCCTCTCGTGAACTGCACACCATGAACCCGCGCATCTGTGAACCACGCACCCGTGAACTGCACATCAGAAACTGACATGTCATTCCGTTATTGAGAACGGTATCATTCCTGACGTGACGAAGGCCATGACCAGAGCAGAACGAAAAAAGGCGGAACTGCGCCGCGATATCATCGACGCATCATTCGAGTGCTTCGCGAAACGCGGCTATCACGCGACCGGAATTGCCGATATCGCAACAACTCTCGGAATCGGTCACGGCACGTTCTACCGATACTTCGAGAACAAGCGCGACATCATCAACCACGTCATCGACGATCTGATCGCAAAAATAATCAGCGCACTCGCCGTCGAGAATGCCCCTGACGCAGCAAACACGTTGGACGAGTACCGCGCGCAGGTCGGTCGCATCGCCGAAGCACTCCCCCGCATCTTCTTCGACGACCCGCGTATTCCGCGGGTTCTCCTCTTCGAGACGACCGGCGTCGACGCCGATCTCACAGGCAGGATGCTCGATCTACTCGACCAGTCGGCATCGTTGACCGCGGCGTATCTGCATCACGGGGTCGAATGCGGCTATCTACGCGCCGACCTCGACGTCGACAACACTGCGCAGGCCGTCAACGGCATGATGCTGGCAAGTGCAATTCAAGGATTGCAAGCCGATTCGTCCGTCGACTGCGCAGCACTGAACCAGGCCATCAGTCGCCTCATGTTCGACGGAATCCGCGCCGAGAACGCCTAGCGAACGACGATTCCCTCGGCGCGCATCGCATCCTTGACCTGCGGGATGCTCAAATCGCCGAAGTGGAAGACACTCGCTGCCAGAACTGCATCCGCGCCCGCTTCCACAGCAGGAGCGAAGTGTTCGACCAGGCCGGCACCGCCACTGGCGATCACCGGTACGTGGACCGCCGCCCGGACAGCACGGATCATCAGAAGGTCGAAGCCGGCCTTGGTGCCGTCGGCATCCATCGAGTTGAGCAGGATCTCCCCCACTCCCAACTCCGCGCCACGCTCGGCCCACTCGACCGCGTCGATACCCGTCCCGCGCTTGCCTCCGTGAGTGGTGACCTCCCACCCTGACGGTGTGTCCGGCTGCCCCTGGGGAACGGTGCGGGCGTCGACCGAGAGGACGATGCACTGCGAGCCGAAACGCTCACTCAGTTCCTTGAGTAGCTCCGGGCGCGCGATTGCTGCGGTGTTGACGCTGACCTTGTCGGCACCGGCACGCAGCAGACGATCGACGTCCGCCACCGTGCGCACTCCACCGCCGACAGTCAGAGGAATGAAAACCTGCTCGGCAGTACGACTTACGACGTCGAGCATCGTGCCACGATCCGACGTGGACGCGGTGACGTCGAGGAAGGTCAGTTCGTCGGCGCCCTGAGCGTCGTAAGCCGCCGCGAGTTCCACGGGATCTCCGGCGTCGCGAAGATTCTCGAAATTGACACCCTTGACCACTCGTCCGGCGTCGACGTCGAGGCACGGAATCACGCGAACTGCGAGGGTCATGACTGTGGTCCTCCTGAGGACGAAGCGCGCGGATCACCGAGCGCGTTGAGGATATCGAGAATCTCACCGTGGATGCCCGGGGCGGCGGCGAGCACCGACTCCGATTCTACGGTCCACGGGTTGCCGGCCAGATCGGTGACCACCCCGCCCGCTCCGCGAACGAGCGCGACACCGGCTGCGTTGTCCCACGCGTTGCGGCCGTAGACGATCGCGCCGCCCAGGATGCCCGCAGCGGTGAACGCCAGGTCGACTCCGGTGGAGCCGTGTATCCGGATCCGCGAGGACACCTTGCTGATCTCGGCGAGGAGGTCGAGCCGGAAACTGCCGGGGATCCGGCCGCGACTGTTGACGTTGAGCGCGCCCAAGCCGACGATCGACGACGCCAGATCGGTTGGCTCCAGCGGAGGTACGGCGATTCCGTTGACCAGCAACGGACCGCCGGCGCGAGTCGCGTACGTGTGACCGATCAATGGCAGCCAGGTCAATCCGAGCACCGGGACACCGTCGTCGAGAAGCGCCAACAACGTTCCGGCAGTAGGCAATCCGGCCGAATAGTTGAAAGTACCGTCGACGGGGTCGAGAACCCAGACAAGTCCCGAACCGACGTCGGGGCCACCGAATTCCTCGCCGTGCACCTCGATGCCGGTCTGCTCGAACAACTCCGCGGTCAACCGCTTCTCGAGCGCGAGATCGACCTCGGTGGCAAAATCGCCCCAGCCCTTGCGGACCGCGCTCGGGGCACCGACACCGGAGACGAACTGATCGTGGACGCCGTCGAGAAGCCGACTCGCAATCGCGAGAAGTTCGTCGAGGTCACGCGTCGGAGTCATCTGGAAAATCTATCCGGAAACTGCTGCCAGTGCTTCGGGGAGTGTGAAGCGTCCGGCGTAGAGCGCCTTGCCCACGATCGCGCCTTCGACACCCTGATCCACCAGGCTGGAAATGGCGAGCAGATCCTCGATGGTCGACACACCACCAGAGGCCACGACGTGCGCGTCCGTGACTGCGCAGACCTGACTGAGAAGTTCGAGGTTGGGACCGGTGAGGGTGCCGTCTTTGGAGACGTCGGTGACGACGTAACGGGTGCAGCCGTCGCGATCCAGACGCGCGAGTGTCTCCCACAGATCGCCGCCGTCGGTGACCCAGCCGCGACCACGGGTGCGGTACTGACCGTCGACGAGACGAACGTCGAGGCCGACGGCGATCTTGTCGCCGTACTTGGCCAATGCACGCGCACACCACTCGGGATCTTCGATAGCGGCGGTACCGAGATTCACGCGAGCACAGCCGGTGGCCAGTGCGGCTTCCAGGGAAGCGTCGTCGCGGATTCCTCCGGAGAGTTCCACCTTGACCGTCAGGTCACCGATGACGCCGGCCAGCAGTTCGCTGTTGGACCCACGCCCGAAAGCGGCGTCGAGGTCGACCAGATGCACCCATTCGGCGCCGTCGTTCTGCCACGCAAGAGCAGCATCGCGGGGCGACCCGTAACCGGTCTCACTTCCCGCCTCTCCTTGCACGAGGCGAACAGCTTCACCGTTGACGACATCTACAGCAGGCAAAAGGACCAGGCTCACGTGCGGTAACCCTAGTAGGTCAGGACCTCGAACCGTCTTCCGGGTCACCGAACGCTTTTCGCGTCATCCGCTTGGATACGACGCCCATTGCCGCGATCGCAGCGACGACCCCCACGAGACCGATCGCGAGACCGACACCCGGCGAGGGTTGGAGCACGACGATGACGACGGTGGCGACCGCCAACGCAGCAACAGCGGCGCCGAGCGAGAACAACGCCAGACGAGCGAGGGAAAAGTCGTCGCCGCGGTTCGGGCCGGAACTCCCGGTCACAAACTCTGCACCCAGTTGCTCAGCAACTCGGCGCCTGCGTCGCCGGATTTCTCGGGGTGGAACTGCGTCGCGGACAACGCGCCGTTCTCCACGGCAGCGAGGAACTTTCCGCCGTGATCTGCCCACGTCAGCTTCGGAGGCGCGATGTGCTCGGACGGCGCGAGTTCCCAGCTCTGCACACCGTAGGAGTGGACGAAGTAGAAGCGGGTGTCGGCGTCGATGCCCTTGAACAGGGTGCTGGACTCCGGAGCCTCCACGGTGTTCCAGCCCATGTGCGGCAGAACTTCAGCTTGCAGCCTCTCGACGGTGCCAGGCCATTCGCCGCAGCCCTCCGCCTCGACACCGAATTCGACTCCCCGATCGAACAGAATCTGCATGCCGACGCAGATGCCCAGCACCGGTCGGCCACCGGCCAAGCGTCTGCCGATGATGCGGTCACCCTGGACTGCTCGCAGACCTTCCATGCAGGCCGCGAACGCGCCGACACCGGGTACCACGAGACCGTCTGCCGCCAGTGCAACCTTCATATCGTTGGTCACCTCCACCTGCGCCCCGGTGCGCGCCAGTGCGCGAGTAGCGGAATGCAGGTTGCCGGAGCCGTAATCGAGTACAGCAATCGTGGAAGCGCTCATGCCCCAACTCTATCGGGCAACCCTGCTGCCGATCACTTTGCCGCCTGCGGCCAGTGCCGGGAGTAGAGCGACAACGACCGCGGAGACCGCGAACACCCACGCATAGCCGGCAGTCGTGGCCACGAATCCCAGAGCCAGTGCACCGATCCCGGTGCCGGCGTCATAGCCGATGTTCCAGATCGCGCTCGCGGATCCGAGTTGCCTCGGGCCGGCAGCCTGGAAAGCCATGACCAAGGACTCGTTCTGCACTGCACCGAACCCGAGCCCGAAAAGGACCGCCGCGCAGAACAAGACCGGTGTCGAACCGCCGTCGACGTTGACCGCGAACAGCACCAATCCGATGGTCGACGACGCCAGCGCCGGCGCGAGAGTTCGGCCACTGCCGACACGATCGGCGATCAGCCCCGCCGAGAATCGACCGACCAACATCGACCCACTGGCAGTCGCCAACACCACACCTGCAACAGCCGCGCGCTCCGAAATGGCGATCGGCAGCAACGACGACAATCCGCCGAACGACGCGGACACGCACGCCAGAGCGAGCACCGGAACCAGGACGGCGAACACACTCAACCGGGCGGATTCCCCGGTCGGCTGGGCGAAAATCTTCGGCAACCCGGCAATGGCCACCAGCGCGAGCGCCGGGATCAGCGCACCGAGGACGAACACCGGTGTCGCCGACCACCGTTCCATGATCGCAAGCCCCAGCGGTAGCCCCGCCATTTGTGACGCAGCGATCGCAATTCCCTGAGCGCCGGTGGCACGGCCCAGAATTCGCTTGGGCGCCAGCTCCGCCACCAGTGCGCTGCCGGCCACCGTCAGCATGCCGAAACCGATACCTCGCACCGCGGAAACCGCCAGGACAGGGCCGGCGTCGGCCGAGATCAACAGCACCAACGACGGTGGACCGAGGAGCAGACATCCGACCGCCAACACGCGCCGGTAGCCCTGCGTCCGCAACAGCCGAGGCACGAGCAGTTGCGTCACGACCGTGGCCGCCATGAAGACACCGGTCACCGACCCGGCAAGCGCATCCGATCCGCCGGATTGCGCAACCAGCAACGGCACCACCGGCAACAGCAACGACCAGCCGCCGAAAGCTGCTGCTGCCATGATCAGGACACCGACCATGCCCGGAGTACGAAGCAACCCCGGCCCCGCCTCTTTCCCCGTCACAGA
Source organism: Rhodococcus baikonurensis (assembly GCF_040489275.1). Taxonomy (NCBI): domain Bacteria; kingdom Bacillati; phylum Actinomycetota; class Actinomycetes; order Mycobacteriales; family Nocardiaceae; genus Rhodococcus; species Rhodococcus baikonurensis. The sequence continues at coordinate 43,908 of NZ_JBEUOQ010000007.1, forward strand.
CGCCGTAACTTTTCGCGTCACAGACGCAGTAACCTTTCGCGTCACAGACGCAGTGCGCCCGCTACCGCCGCCAGAACCGCCAACGCCAGAAGGATTCCCGACGCCAGCTTGTTGACCTTGAACATCGAGTAAGCGCCGCCGACGGCAATTCCCGCACCGATGAACAGCAGATAGGTGAAGAGGACGCTCACAGTGTGCCCTTCGTCGACGGCACGCCGCTCACGCGGGGATCCGGCTCTACAGCTTCACGCAAAGCGCGCGCAACGGCCTTGTACTCGGCCTCGGTGATGTGGTGCTGATCGCGGCCGTACAGAACCCGAACGTGCAGTGCGATACGTGCATTCAATGCGATCGACTCGAACACGTGGCGGTTGATCACCGCGTGATACGGAACGCCCGGGTACCCGCCGATAACGGAATGCACCATGTAGTCGGGCTCACCGGTGTGCACGCAGTACGGGCGACCGGAGACGTCGACCGACGCGTGCGCCAGCGTTTCGTCCATCGGTATGAAAGCGTCGCCGAAACGGCGGATGCCCTTCTTGTCGCCGAGTGCCTGGCCGAGTGCCTGGCCGAAAACGATCGCGGTGTCCTCGACGGTGTGGTGAGCGTCGATCTCGACGTCACCCTTCGCCTTGACGTCGAGATCGAAGCTGGCGTGGGTACCCAAGGCGTTGAGCATGTGGTCGAAGAACGGAACGCCGGTGGAGACGTCGACGATGCCGGCCCCGTCCAGATTCAGTTCGACGACGATGCTTGATTCCCGAGTTGTTCGTTCGATCCGCGCGATGCGATCGCTCATGCCGTCTCTCCTGAATTCGTGTCGACCAGCTGGGTGCCTGCGATTTCGTCACTTGCCTTGATGAACGCGTCGTTCTCGGCTTCGAGTCCCACTGTGGCCCGCAGGTATCCGGGGATGCCGATGTCGCGGATGAGAACCCCGCGGTCGAGGTATTCCTTCCACGCCTGTGCACTGTCGGTGAACTGACCGAACAAGATGAAGTTCGCGTCACTGGGAATCACTCGGAAACCGGTGTCCGCCAGCGCCTTCGACACCCGATCACGCTCGGCAGACAAGGCATGGACACTGCCGAGGGTCTCGTCGGCGTGACGCAGTGCGGCACGTGCCGCAGCTTGCGTGACCACCGAGAGGTGATACGGCAAGCGCACCAACAACAGTGCGTCGATGAATGCGGGAGCTGCGGCGAGGTAGCCGAGTCGGCCACCGGCAAACGCGAACGCCTTGCTCATGGTGCGGGTGACAACCAGCTTGGCCGGGAACTCGTCGATCAGCGTCATCGCGCTGGGGGCAGCGGAGAACTCCGCGTACGCCTCGTCGACGATCACGATGCCCGGCGCCACGTCGAGAATGCGTCGCAGTTCCGCAATACCGACGCTGTGTCCGGTCGGGTTGTTGGGGCTGGTCACGAACACGACGTCCGGTCGACGCTCCTCGATCACTGTGACGGCAGCATCCACGTCGAGTGCGAAATCGTCCCGACGGAAGACCTCGACCCACTCGGTATCGGTACCGTCGGCGATGATCGGGTGCATCGAGTACGAGGGCACAAAACCCATCGCGCTGCGCCCCGGACCTGCGAACGCCTGCAACAACTGCTGCAGAATTTCGTTCGATCCATTTGCCGCCCAGAGATTGTCGACGGTGACCGGCACCCCGGTCTGCTTCGACAGGTACGCAGCCAGATCCGTCCGCAACGCCACAGCGTCACGGTCTGGATAGCGGTGCAGTTCCTTCGCGGCTTCGCGCACGGATTCGGCAACATCGTCGATGAGCGCCTGCGTCGGCGGATGCGGGTTCTCGTTCGTGTTGAGCTGAACCGGAACCGTCAACTGCGGGGCGCCGTACGCCGACTTTCCACGCAGGTTCTCGCGAATCGGAAGGGCGTCGACCGAAATCGATCCTCCGGGAACACTGCTCATCGCAGCGCCACTCATCGCAAGGCCTCGAATCGCAGACGCACGGCCTCGCCGTGAGCGGGCAGGTCCTCCGCATTGGCGAGCGTGATGACGTGTCCGGCAACGTCTTTCAGAGCCGACTCGGAGTAGTCGATCACGTGGATCCCACGCAGGAAGGTCTGCACGCTCAGACCGGAGGAGTGACGTGCACACCCGGCCGTCGGCAGAACGTGGTTGGAGCCGGCGCAGTAGTCGCCGAGGCTGACCGGCGCCCATGGGCCGACGAACACGGCACCAGCGCTGGTGACCTGAGCTGCGACACCGGTTGCGTCCTCGGTCTGAATCTCGAGGTGCTCGGCCGCATAAGCGTTGACGACGCGCAGACCAGCGGAAACATCGGAGACCAGCACGGTGCCCGACTGGCTGCCGGTCAGCGCCGTGGTGACGCGCTCGCGGTGCTTGGTGATCTCGAGCTGCGCGGCCAGAGCCGCATCGACGGCGTCGGCCAATTCGACGCTGGTCGTGACGAGGACGCTGGCGGCCATCACGTCGTGCTCGGCCTGGCTGATGAGGTCGGCAGCAACGTGGACCGGGTCAGCGGTGTGGTCGGCGAGGATCGCGATCTCGGTGGGACCGGCCTCCGCATCGATGCCGACCAGTCCGCGGCACAGACGCTTGGCGGCAGTGACGTAGATGTTGCCGGGGCCGGTGATGAGGTCGACCGGTACAAGTTCGGTTCCGTCGGTGTCGGTTCCGCCGTACGTCAGCAAGGCAACGCCCTGTCCGCCGCCGACGGCCCACACCTCGTCGACACCGAGCATGGCTGCGGCGGCAAGGATCGTGGGGTGCGGCAATCCGCCGAACTCGGCTTGCGGAGGCGAGGCGACTACGAGCGATCCGACGCCGGCCGTCTGAGCCGGCACGACGTTCATGACAACACTCGACGGGTACACGGCGTTGCCACCGGGGACGTACAGCCCGACGCGCTCGACGGGAACCCAACGCTCGGTGACCGTGCCACCCGGGACCACCTCGGTGACGGTGTCCTTGCGACGCTGATCGGCGTGCACCTTGCGGGTGCGCTCGATCGCAACCTCGAGGGCTTCCTTGACGGCCGGGTCGAGTTCACGAAGTGCGCGCTCGAGCTCTGCCGCTGGAACCCGGACCGAGGACGGACGAACGCCGTCGAACTTCTCGCCGAACTCGAGCGCGGCTTCGGCCCCACGATCACGAACGGCTTCGACCATCGGGCGAACCTGATGCAGCACCGCGTCCACATCCACTCCACCTCGGGGAAGCGCGGCGCGAAGTTCGGCCGTGGATGGGGTACGACCACGCAGGTCGGTGCGGGCAAGCATGAGAGTTCCTCTCGTACGCAAACGGGGTGCCTGTGCAAGCGGCTGCAAACCGGTCCGGCATTTCGGGCCCGATCAACGGGTCCGAAACACGGAACTGACGTCAATTATCCAGGATAGGCGCACCCCATTTTTCACCGGTCCACCTGCGACGCTCACTGCAGGTCCGGCGCTCGCCGCCGGGCAAGTTCGATCAGCTCGTCCCTTCGGTCGGTCGCCACCGAGATTTCGCGGCCGTCGTGGAGACGAAAGCGGACCCCGTCGCCGGGTGAGGCGAGAATTACCCGCATACCTGGGCCGGTCATCCGATAGCCGATTCCGGAGCCCATCCCGATATGGACCGCAGTTGCCGACACAACTTCGTCCCACCGAAAAACCTGACGTAATCCCGGAGACAGTGCGATTGTCACTCGTTCGGCGTCTGTGGTGATGATCACGCACACCTTCCACATGTACGCGGCCAACCCGAAGGACAGGATCGCGGACAACACGGCGCCGACGTAGCCCGCCGGGTCGCGTTCCACGATCGCCGCGAACCCACAGACAATCACCATGACAATTCCGAGGACGACGCACAATGCAGCCGTCGATCGCCGCAGTAGTGGGCTCAGCGGAATGGACTCGTGAACCTCGTGCACCGCACCCCCGCCTCGATCGCCGACAACCCCCGCGCAGTGGAACGGCACCGGGAACACGACCATCCCATTACTCGCGCTTTTATAACAAACACGTCACGCACAGCTAGGGTCCAAAGTCGTGACAGACAGTGACGTGGCCACGACCGCACCTCCGGCATTGCCGACCCCTCAGCGATCCAGCGGACCGAACCGAGCACGGATCGTTGCGATCGTCGCATCGATCCTCGGCATCATTTTGTGCGGATCAGTGCCGTTCCTGCCGATCGAGCAGGACACCGCCACCGTCAACTGGCCGCAGGCCGGATCGACGACAAGCGTCGAAGCACCATTGGTCTCGTACACGCCGCTTCGTATGGAGGCATCCATTCCGTGCGCGTCGATCAACGAGTTGACCGCCGACGGCGGAACACTCGTCTCGACTGCTCCCCCCGGTGCCGCAGACGCCCGGCGATACGGATTCGTCGCGACGGTCTCCCCCGAGTCCGCCGACGCCCCCGCTCGGGTCGAGGCGGTCCTGCGCGATCAAGTGTTGCTCTCGGCGCCCGTCGCTGATCTGCAGACTGGCTGCGCGCTCACACTCGTCGCCGAGCCGACTCGAACCACCTTCAGCGCCACCGGTTCCGAACCGCGCGTCATCGAGGGCGACAGCCGGCCACAGGTGGTCGGTGTCTTCAGCGACCTCGATTCGGCGGCAGCCGGTTTGAACGTCTCGATCGAGGCGGACTCTCGCTTCACGTCGAGCCCGTCGGTGATCAAGACCCTCGCCATGATTCTCGGGACACTCACGGCGGTCGTGTCCCTCTTCGCGCTGCACCGCCTCGACAACCGCGACGGCCGGGGAACACGCAAATTTCTGCCCGCCCGATGGTGGAAGTTCACCGTCCTCGACGGTGTCGTCGTCGGAACTCTGGTGCTGTGGCACTTCATCGGCGCTACCACCACCGATGACGGCTACCAGTTCACGATGGCCAGGGCCTCGGAGCAATCGGGCTACATGTCCAACTACTTCCGGTGGTTCGCGGTTCCCGAAACCCCGTTCGGAACGCCGTACTACAACATCCTCGGACTCCTGGCCCACGTCAGCACCGCAAGCCCGTGGGTCCGTCTGCCTGCTCTGTTGGCGGGCATCATCACCTGGCTCGTCATCAGCCGAGAGGTTGCGCCTCGGTTGGGCGCCGCCATTCGTGGAAATCGACTCGCCCTCTGGACCGGCGCGCTCGTCTTCCTCGCATTCTGGCTTCCGTTCAACAACGGACTGCGCCCCGAACCGATCGTTGCTCTCGGTGTCCTGCTGACGTGGTGCTCGATCGAACGCGCGGTCGCGACGAGACGACTTCTACCGGTCGCAATCGCGATATTGATCGCCGGATTCACCTTGACTGCCGGCCCTTCCGGACTCATCTGTTTCGCCGCTCTCATCGCCGGAATACGCCCGATCATGCGCATCATCATCGAACGTGCCCGCACCACCGGTTACATCGCGGCTGTCGGGCCACTGCTGGCTGCCGGACTGTCGATCCTCATCCCCGCGTTCGGTGATCAGAGTCTGGCCGCCGTCATCGAGATGCAGCGCGTCCACTCGATCTCACCGAATCAACCCTGGTTCGACGAGTATCTCCGCTATCAGTACCTCTTCAACATCTCCGTCGACGGTTCCCTGACCCGCAGGTTCGGTGTGTTCGTCATGGTTCTGTGCCTTGGCGTCTGCACCGCGATGATGCTGCGCAAGGGGGGCCGTATCCCCGGTTTGGCCGCCGGTCCGTCACGCCGCGTCGTGGGGCTGACGATCGGCGCGCTGCCACTGCTGATGTTCTCGCCGACCAAGTGGACGCACCACTTCGGGATCTTTGCCGGGCTCACTGCAGTTCTGGCGATGATGACGGCCGTCGCCGTGGGAACGAAACTCCTGCGCTCGCCGCGCAATCGGGCCCTCTTCGCGGCAGCCGTCCTGTTCCTCCTGGCGGTCGCATTCACCGGCAGCAACAGCTATTACTACGTGTCCAGCTACAGCGTTCCGTGGTGGGACAAGCCGGTGTCGATCAGCGGACTCGGCGCGAGCACCGTCCTCCTCGGGCTGACCGTGCTGATGCTCGGCGTCGCTGCGTGGTACTTCTTCCGTGAGCCGTACACCGCCGGAAAGGAACTGTCCGCGAGGCACGCTCGACTGCTTGCCATCTCGCCGCTGACCATCGCCGCGGGCGCGATGGTCCTCTTCGAGGTGCTGTCCATGGCCAAGGGCGCGATCACCCAGTACCCGGCATATTCGGTGGGCCGCGCGAACGTCGACGCCGTTCTCGGCCAACATTGCGGACTCGCCAACGACGTCCTGATCGAGACCGATCCGAACGCGTCGATGCTGACCCCTCTCTCCGGCAACGTGGCCACAGCTCTCTCCGCCGGTGGGGCGACGGGATTCGATCCCAATGGCGTGGCCTCCGACCTTCGAGCCGACAAGGAGGCCACCGCTACCGGTGGCGCGAACACCGTCGACACCGCCGAGGACACCGCCGGCAATTCGGCCGGAACCGGCGGTGGCGCCGGACAGACCGGCGTCAACGGCAGTTCGGTCGCGTTGCCGTTCGGCCTCGACCCGGCGACGACACCCGTCATGGGTAGCTACGGTCAGCCCTCCCCGGGCACTCTGACCAGTGACTGGTACCAACTCCCCGACGTGGGTGAGAACGCCACACGCGGAGACATCATCTCGATTGCCACGGCGGGTCGTGTTCGATCCGTCGACAAGGACGGGATCGTCACCTACGGCCAGAACGTCGAGGTCGAGTACGGCACAGCGCGCGGGGTCGACGATGCCGAAACAGACGCTGTGGAAACACTCGGAAAGATCGCACCCCTCGACATCGGGCCGGCACCGTCATGGCGGAACCTGAGAGTGCCGCTGGACCAGATTCCCGTCGAAGCCAACAGCATTCGACTTGTGGTCAGCGACTACGACAGCAAGGCCGACCAATGGGTGGCCGTTACGCCGCCACGGGTTCCGAAGACCCAGAAGCTCAACGACGTCGTCGGTTCGCAGGCGCCCGTCATGCTGGATTGGGCTGTCGGACTGGCATTCCCGTGCCAACGCCCCTTCGACCATCGGGTCGGAATTGCCGAGGTCCCCGAGTACCGGATCCTTCCCGACCATTCCGGCGCACTCGTGACCAGCGCATGGCAGGACCACTACGGCGGCGGACCGTTAGGGTGGATCGACCTGCTTCTGAGCGCTCAGACCATTCCGTCGTATCTCGACAACGACTGGGCTCGCGACTGGGGGTCGATCGAGAAGTACACACCGATCGATCCGAGTGCCGTGCCTGCCCAGGTCGACGAAGCGACCGTTCAGCGCTCCGGGACGTGGAACCCCGGATCGATGACCATGGTTTTCTGAGCGGCAGGGTGACTGAGTGACGCGGTCCAGTGGCAGGCGGATCGGACGAAACGCCTGCGACTGGACTTTTGTATGACTTAGTCTCCCAGGCATGGGAGCCCTGTCACGGTCTATTGCGCCTGCGCTGATGGCACTGACGTGTCTGTTCGGGGCGCTGGCCCTTCCCGCTCGCGCCTCGGCGGAGGCACCGGATGACTTCCTCTGGGGTGTTGCCACCTCCGGATTCCAATCGGAAGGTTCGTCACCGGACAGCAACTGGTCTCGATACTCCGATTCCGGACGAACCCACGACAAGATCGGTGACTCGGTCGACTTTCGCCATCGCTACGCCGAGGACATCGACCGGGCGGCCGATCTGGGATCGAAGGTTTTCCGATTCGGCGTCGAGTGGGCGCGAGTTCAGCCCGCCGCCGGGAGCTGGAACGAGACCGAATTCGCGTACTACGACGACGTGGTGGCTCACATCCGCGCGCGGGGCATGACTCCGATGATCACGCTCGACCACTGGGTGTATCCGGGATGGGTTGTCGATCAAGGCGGCTGGACAAATCCGAAGACGGAAGCCGATTGGCTGGTCAACGCAGAGAAGGTAGTCGAGCGGTACTCCGGAATCGGGGCGCTGTGGATCACGATCAACGAGCCGACTGTGTACGTTCAGCGTGAATTGACCTACGGCGGAATCGCACTCACCCAGGCACCGTCGATGTTCGACTCATTGGTCCGAGTCCACCGGGCGATCTACGACCGCATCCATGTTCTCGATCCCGGTGCTCGCGCGAGCAGTAATTTCTCCTTCATTCCCGGCGTGTCCGAGGCGATCGATTCGGTATTCACGGATCGGGTGCGCGACAAGCTCGACTTTCTCGGGATCGACTACTACTACGGTGTGGCCCTGAACAATCCGACTGCCGCGTACGCCGCACTCGACGAGTTCTACAACGTCACGCCACAACCCGAAGGCCTGTACGACGCATTGATGCGGTACTCCGGCAAGTATCCAGAACTCCCCCTCTACATCGTCGAGAACGGCATGCCCACTGACAACGGAGCGCCGCGCGCCGACGGATACACACGCTCGAATCACCTACGCGATCACATCTATTGGATGGAACGCGCCCGAGAAGACGGTGCCGACGTGATCGGATACAACTACTGGTCGATTACCGACAACTACGAATGGGGTTCTTACCGACCTCGATTCGGGCTCTACACGGTCGATGTTCTCGGCGATCCCACTGCGGCCCGAATCCCGACCGACGGCGTCGACACCTACCGCCGGATCATTCACGACAACGGCGTCGGCGCCGACTACGTGCCCGTCATGGCCCCGGCTTTCTGCTCGCTCGTCGATCCTCCCCGCAGCTGTACGGCTACTCGATGAGGGCCGTTTTCCGAATTTCCTGCCCTCTCCGTCGTTAGGATGCCTCATGCGAACACTGCGAAATATCGCCGGAACTGCCGCTGCCACCGCTGCCCTGATCCTGCTCGCCGGAGGCGCTGCGACAGCAGCCCCCAACCCGGCCGATTCACCCCGCGAGGCGCAGGCACGTGCCTACATCGACGCCCTGGTCTCCCATGACGTCTCCGATGTCCACTTCGCCCCGGATGCGACGCGCGTCGAAGCCGGAATCAAGACCGGCTTCTCGGGACCACAGATGTCCGCAGACCTCGAAAACGGCATCCAATACCGCGTCATCCAGGGTGTCCGCGACCTCGAGATGTCGGAAGCCGGGGACATCGTCTCGACCACCTACCTGCTGGACGCGGGAATCGGTGGCACGCGCCTGATGACCGTCGAGATTCGTGAAACCTTCGAAGTCCGTGACGGTCTCATCCACGACGTCGTCGCCGACATCATTCCGGTGTCTGTGTCGTGACGCGCGCCCGATAGCTACTGGGCGGTGCACCCGAGACTCGGGTGCACATCGCGGTGAAGGCGGCCGGCGTCGAGTATCCGAGTTCAGACGCAACGGCTGTCACACTGGCACCGGCAGAGAGTTTCGGAAGCGCATGAAGAATGCAGGCGCGCTGCATCCACGACGACGCGCTGATCCCCGTTTCCGAGATCAGCAAGCGGTGCAGTGTTCGTTCACTGATATGGAGTTGCTCGGCCCACCGCGTGGGTGAGTCGTGGATCGACGGACCTGTGAGATACCTCGTGCACAACGCCCGCAATCCCGGGTGCCGCGGCAGCGGGAGTTCCACAGGCAGGGGCGCAAGATCACGAAGTTCGTGCAGGATCAGCTGAAATACCGCGGCGCCGCGCCCGTGGGCGGGGAAGTCGACCGCCACGTTCAACTCGACGTCCATGTCGACTGCAGCGACCAGCAGCTCACGCAGAAGTGACGACACCGCGACGACTCGACACCTGACCGGGAACCACGGCGCCGCGGACGGTTCGATGTAGAGGCTTCGCGTGCTGACGCCGTCCATCGTCACCGCATGAGCGACACCGGCGGGAATCATGACCGCATTGGACGGCAGAACCGTCCACTCACCGTCTTCGGTTTCGACGTTCATCGCACCGTTCACAGCGAAGAGAAACTGGGCTCGTCGATGTTCGTGGGCGGCCAGCACGTGACCGGGCGGGTAGTCGGTTCCGATTGCGAGAACGCTGCGAGGTGAGTGATCGACGTCGTTGATCGAGATGTTGCGCACCGGAGGAACCTACCGAGTCCGTGTCTGATTCACAATGGAACGTGGCGAACCTTCGAATGCGCGCCAGCGGCGAAATCGCTACCGTTCATCAAGTGCTTCACTACGCCCTCATCCTGCTCACTTTCGGCGCCTTGACCGGAGTCACCACCGTTCTCTTCGGGTTCGGTGGCGGATTTGTCACCGTCCCAGTCGTTTACGCTGCATCCACGCTTCGGCCGGACGTCGTCGATCCGATGCATGTTGCCGTCGCATCCTCGGCGGCCGTGATGGTGGTCAATTCACTCAGTGCCACAGTCGCATTCAGGAACTCAGGACGGCTTCGGACGGAGTACATCCGGCCTCTGATCGGCCCCGTCGCAGTCGGAGCAGGCCTGGGAGCGGTCGGGGCGGGCCACGTCGACGACGCCGTCGTCCGGATTCTGTTCGTGCTCTACCTCGTCGTGACGATCCTGGACAGTCTTCTGCGACAAGGATTTCTGACACCTCACGTACCTCGGGACCATCTTGGCCCGCACGGTCTCCGCACAGCCGGAATCGGAATCGGCGCTGTCGCAAGTTTCCTCGGCGTAGGCGGCAGCGTCATGACGGTTCCGATGATGCGACGCGGCGGAGTTCCGATGGCCGACGCCGCCGCTAGCGCAAACCCGTTGAGCCTGCCTGTCGCTGTCGTCGCGACTGCGGTGTACGCGGCCGCATCAGGGGGCATCACGGCCTCGGATCTGTCGGCGGGCAGAGTCGGCGCCGTCGACCTTCTGGCGGTCTGTGCGTTGCTCGTCGGCTCTCTACCGGCGATTGCGCTGAGCCGACGATTTGTCGGCGTCATCCCGGACCGCGTTCATGCCTGCGCCTATATCGCTCTACTCTGTGTCGTCACGACGGTGATGGTGGTTGCTTAGCGCACGGCGTACCGCAGATAGATCACGCCGCCGTCGAATGTCTGCTCCTCGAGCAACTGCAGGTCGAGCCTTCCTTCAGGGAGAGCGCGCAGTCCGCCCCCGACGCTCACCGGGCAGAGGAAGAGCCTGCATTCGTCGACCAGTCCCGCCGCGAAAGCACATGCTGCAACGGTCGGACCGCCGATCGAGATATCTTGTACCGCTTCACTCTGGAGCGCACGAACGGCGTCGGCGTCGAACTCCCGGACAATTGTTGTGCGCGCCGTCGACACCTCGGTCAGCGTCGTGGAGTACACGACTTTGTCGATACCGCCCCAGATTTCGGCGAACTCGACAGTCGCCGCCTCGATTCCGGCAAACTCTTCCGGAACCGAAGAACCTCCCGACACCGAAGAGCCGTGAAGGCCCCCGTGTGCCATTGCTTCCCAGGGAATCATGGTCTCGTACATCTTGCGCCCGAGTAGGTACGTGCCGACCCCCCGCTCGAGCTCGTTGACGAACGAATGGACCTGCGCGTCGGGAACCGCCCAGTCGAAGTTCCCCTGCTCATCAGCCACATACCCGTCGATCGAACAGATCGCCGAGTAGATCAGGCTCACCATCGGTCCACGTGCAGCACATTGTCGACCGGTTCGCGGGCGGCTGGTTTGAACGTCTCTCCGGTGAAGTACGCCGTGGGAATCAATGCCGCTTGATGGAATCCGGCCGGAATGCCCAGCAGCTCGGCAACTTCCGCTTCACGCTGCAGGTGCAATGTCGTCCACGCCGTACCGAGTCCACGTGCCCGCGCGGCCAGGGCGTAACTCCACGCGGCGGGAAGGAGCGACCCCCACAACCCTGCCTGATTTCCCTCCGGCAGTGTCTTTCCTGCCTTGATACATGGAATGAGAAGAACCGGTACCTCGCCCATGTGCTCACCGAGCCACGCGACGCTGGTGCCTACGCGCTGTTGGATCGGCGCACGATCGGGATCGTCGGCGAAGAGTTTTGCCGCCGAACCATGAGAAGCGAGGTACTCGTCGGTGACTTCCTTGTAGATCTGCCCGACAGCCGCCCGCAGTGCCGGATCGGTCACCACCATCCATTGCCACCCCTGACGATTCGAACCGGAGGGTGCTTGCAAGGCGATCTGGAGGCACTCCTTCACCAGATCCAACGGCACGGGACGGGTCAGATCCAGACGCTTTCGAACCGTGCGCGTCGTGGTCAGTAATTCGTCGGGTGTCAGGTCGAGTACGGGGTACGGCGTCATCTCCCGATCATTGCACTGCAGCGAGCAGTGAGCAGGACAGTCCGTCTACACTTTTCTGATCCCGTGCGTGCTGGTTGTCGGGAGTATTCCCCGATCAAAGGACATTCGACATGAGTTGGCACGTCTGGTTGGCCTTCTTCGGAGCAAGTTGGGTGATCAGCCTGTCACCGGGGGCCGGCGCCATTGCGTCGATGTCGTCGGGGCTTGCCTACGGCCTGCGGCGAGGTTACTGGAACATCTTCGGGTTGCAATTGGGATTGTTGCTGCAGATCGGAATTGTCGCGGCCGGGGTCGGTGCAATTCTCGCCAGTTCGACCGTGGCCTTTTCCTTGATCAAGTGGTTCGGTGTCGCATACCTCGTCTATCTGGGAGTCAGGCAGTGGCGGTCAGCGCCCACCGAAGTGGAGACCGACGAAGCAACCGCGAGCAGTTCCGGCCCGATGATGATGCTTCGCGCATTTCTCGTGAACGCGAGCAACCCGAAGGCCGTCGTTTTCATGCTCGCAGTGCTCCCACAGTTCCTGGACCCTGCGGCACCGCTGCTGCCGCAGTATCTGATCATCGCCGCCACGATGTGCGCAGTCGACGTGATCGTGATGACCGGATACACCGGGCTGGCCGCACGGGTACTTACCTTGATGCGCTCCCCCAAACAGCAACGAACCACCAATCGAGTGTTCGCCGGACTGTTCTTCGGAGCCGCCGGCTTCCTCTCGAGCATCGGACGCGCAGCGGCTTGATCGCTCACACGGCTTGATCGCTCACAGGCCTGCAATCAAGTTGACGACGGACGCCACGATCACCGAACCGAAGAGGTACGACAGCAGTGCGTGGCCGAGCGCCATCGCGCGCATGTCCGACGACTTCAAGTTGGTGTCGGAAATCGCGAAGCTCATCCCGACCGTGTACGCCACGTACGCGAAATCGCTGTATCTCGGCGGTTCTTCCTGATTGAAGTCGATTCCGCCGTCAGGGCCGGAGTAGTACAGCCGCGCATATCCGAGGGCGAAGAGCGTGTGGACCGCCAGCCACGAGATCACGACGCTGCCGACAGCAACCGATGCCGCCACGACTTGGTAGTGATGTCCGTCGGGTGCCGCCAAGAGCAGGAACGCGATACCGACCAGGCTCGCGACGGCAGCGCCGAGAATCAGCAGGTGTGCGACGTTGCGCGCCGGTTCTTCCCGCGTTGCGTGGCTCGCGGTGAGCGTCGCATCGAAGGGCCAGACCAGAATCCACGTCCACACCGTGAACACCGTCGCCGCGACATCCCAGCCGATCAGGAACGCGAACCGCGGGTAGCCGACCCATGCCATCACGACACCTGCCGCGACACCGAGCAGCAGTCCCGTCGACACTCTCAGTGCGGGGCCAGCACCTAGCGCGCTGCGAGGAACGGGTTTGATCGGAAGGTCGTGCGATCGATCGTTCACGGGGTCAGTCAACCACCGTTCGCAGTGAGACGGTGGTTACGCCGCAGGGTAATCGAGAAGCAGGTGTCTCAGGCGTTGCACGTGTCGACCAAGGGCTTACCGTTGAATCTGTCCAGCACGTACTGCAATCCGACACCGAAATCCGCTACCGCCGGCGCGAGGTGGTTGTTACCGCTCCCCGGATTCACTGCAGGCAGGGTGTCGGTGAACAACGTCGCCTCGGCTCCGCGCGCACACCAGTCCTGAACCAGGCGCCGGGTTTGCTCGTACGGGATGAAGTCGTCGTTGAGCGCCCCGTTGACCAGGATCGGCGACGCCGGGGTTCGCCGCCCGATGCGTTGTTCCTCGATCACCTGCTGGATCTCCGGTACCGATTCCACAACATCGGCGAGGGGTCGGCCGTCTGTGGTCCACGACGCCGTCGACTGCTTCCCGTACTCGGTTCGGGAATCGATGAGGCATTGCCCGGCGACGTCGGCGAGCACGGACCGGCCGTAGTCGTTGAGTCGAGACTCGATTGGCTCTCGGGCGGCGGGATATCGGTCGAGGACGCCGTTGATCGTGTAGCCGATCGCAGCCATCAGACCGGTACCGTCGATATGACGCAGAACGCTTGCCAGGTCCGCCGGGGGCGCGCTCGCGTAACTCCCGACCAGATTCAACTCAGGCGCGTATTCGGGTGCGAGTTCGGTTGCGGCGGCAGTGGCGCCGCCGCCCTGCGAATGGCCCCACAGCGCTATCGGATCGTCCACTCCTGCCTTCGCCAGGGCTCGGGCAGCGCGTGCACCGTCCAACATCGCATGGGCTTCCTCGGCGCGATTGACGTAGGTATGGACGCCGGGTGTTCCGAGTCCGATGTAGTCGGTGACGAACACGCGAACGCCCTGAGCAAGAAAAGCAAATGCAAAAGCGGACTCGTAGTTGACACCGACACTGTCCACACCGGCACCGTAGTTCGACGGATTCCCGGGTTCCGCCAGGCGGAGTTGACCGGCAGTGGGAAACATCCTCGACGGCGCGCACTGATCACCTTGGCCCTGCGTGCCCGGACCGATCACGACGGTCGGGCGCGGGCCCGCTCCTGACCACGGGGCAGCCGGCTCCAGGTACGAGCCCGACACAGCAACCTTGGAACCGTGGGTATCGGTACTCGAATAAAGAATCCGAGTCCCCACACCAGGCACTCCGCCGACTGCACCGGCAAGCGGAAGTGGTTCCGTCCGAATCACCGAACCCGGATCACCGACCTCACCCGGACTCGCTTCGTAGAAATCGTTCGCAGGTTCGGCGTTCGACATCGGTGTGAACAGCAGCGACGTCGGCAGAAGCGCCGATACCGCAACGGCCGAAATCTTCACTGCCGCGAGGACAACCTTCCGGGTGCTCATGGACATCCAACGTATAGGCCTCAGTCGATACGCGGACCGGTTTCGATCTGCGGGACTTCAATCGGTCGGTACCAACTCTCACGTGAGCGGGCCATGCCGCTGGCCCCCCGATCCCCTGTTTTGACGGCCAGAACCTGATGAATCGTAAGCCGGTGCGGCTCCTCGAAACCCAGCGCACTGGCCGCGAGGTACAGCAACCAGGTTCGGACCCGGGGAGCACCGACTTGAAGGACTGCCGCGTCCCAGTTCTCGCGCAGGTTCTCGACCCATGCGCGCAGCGTCAAGGCGTAATGCTCGCGCAATGCTTCGCTGTCACGCGTCTCGAACCCTGAAAGTTCCAGCGCATCAATGGTTTTACTCAGCGGAAGTATCTCGCCGTCCGGGAAGATGTACCGGTCGATGAAACTGGATCCGTCATCGACCTTGTCCGACAACGACTTCACCGCCGCGATGGCGTGATTGAGAAGACGCCCCTCGGGCACGAGCAGATCGTGGAGTTTTGCCGTGTACACCGGCAAATTGGCAAGGCCCACATGCTCGGACATGCCGATGCTCGAAATCGCGTCGTACGGTCCGTCGTCGACGTCGCGGTAGTCCTGCACTCGAATCTCGATACGATCGGTCAGACCCGCGTCGGCAACTCGTCCCTTGGCGTACTCGACCTGCTCGTTACTCAGTGACACCCCGACAACGTCGACGCCGTAGTTCTGGGCAGCATGCAATGCCATCGATCCCCAACCGCAGCCGACGTCGAGCAGTCGCATTCCCGGCTTCAGATCGAGCTTGCGGCAAATCAGGTCCAGCTTCGCGAACTGAGCGGCTTCGAGGGATTCGACCCCCTCCGACCAGTACCCGCACGAATAGACCATGCTCGGCCCGAGAAACAGTTCGTAGAAGCGATTCCCGACGTCATAGTGATGGGAGACGGTAGCCGAATCCCGTGCCTTGCTGTGCCGCGTGCCGCGCTTACGACGCATCTCGATCGACGGAGGTGATGGCGGTAGACCCAGTGCCCCCAAGCCGGCGAACGTACCGGCGGCGCGCACGATCGAGCGCAGCGGCAAGCCCGACAATCGATTCTCACCGAGCCGCGTGACCAGATCCGGGACATCGAGGAGCGCAAAGATATCGCCGTCTACGTCCAGATCACCGGACACGTACGCCCTCGCCAGCCCCAATTCGTTGGGAGAGTAGAGGACTCGGCGTAGGGCACGCCGATTCCGGAAATGTACCTGCGCAGCGGCGTCAGGCGGACCTGCTTCCGAACCGTCCCAACACCGCACCCGAATCGGAAGCGGAACCCCGATCACGTCCTCGAAAACCGTCAGAATCTTGGTCGCGGCGCCAGTCACAAATCAACCCTCCGACAAAAGATGGTTAGCCGATGACAGAAAACTTACGCCCGATTCGCAAATCTTTCGCGCCATTTGTCCGAGTTTCGGGCAGTGTTCATCGAGGTTTCCCGTTCCTCACGGCTCCACCAGTCCGGCCAGGAATTCCACCAGCAGGCGCTTCGTGACCTCGCGGGGCAACGATTCCACCGCCGCGAGGACTGCCGCCATGTCCAGCGGAGAATCAGAAGAACCCCGAGGATCCAGCCCCGCCGACGTCAACGCCGCCGCGACGGCGTCACTGGGCAACGCGAGAACATCGGCCACGGTGACATCGCCACGTTCGAATGCTCCGGCCAACTCTGCCAGGGCCGGCGGCGCCGAGGCTGCCGCCGAGCCGCGAACGTCGTCGGCGCCGAGGACGAGCGCGCTGGTCAACTCGCCGAGCACGGACTCCGTCACCGGGGTGACGGTCAGGTGGGTGGTTCGAGGCAACGTCGTCCCGTCGGATTGCGTCGACGCCGGCTGCCCCTGAAGGACGAAACCCCGGGCACCGACGGCACTCACCCAGCGATGCGGATCGACTCGACGTTCGAGCGGCACGGAATCGTCGGTGGCGACCGCGAACAGTGGCCCCACCGGCGTGCCCACGACGCGAAGCCCGTCGATGCTCTGGACCGTGTCGATCAGCGCGCGCGTCGCCCGCTGAGCTCGGGACACCAATTCGGCGTATCCCGATTGACCGAGAACTTGCGAGATCGCCCACGCTCCGGCCAGCGCAGCAACGGATTTGGAACCGAGAAGAGTGGGATTGACCACCGGATACCCCGGCCAGTCCGTGAGTCCGAAATACTGCTTGCGATGCAGGTCGCGCCCTCGGTGCAGCAAGACCGAGACGCCTTTGGGTGAGTATCCGTACTTGTGGAAGTCGACCGACATACTGGTGACACCAGGCACCCGGAAATCCCAGGGCGGCAGGTCACCCCACCACGGCAACGCAAGGCCACCGATGCAGGCGTCGACATGCAGTGGAATCGACTGTGCACGGGCAACTTTCGCGACCTCGGCGATCGGGTCGAGCGCCGCGAACGGGTAATTGGGCGCAGAGACGACGATCAGAACCGTGTCCTTCCGAACTGCCGTCGCAATATCGTGTGCGCCCACGCGCCCCGACGTGGGATCTACCGGTACCAGGATGAGTTCCAGTCCGAGTAGGTGCGCTGCCTTGTGGAAAGCGGCATGCGCGGTGGTCGGAAGAACCAGCGAACCCTCACCCGGCGGGAGCCCACGAAAGTCGCGAGCTGCCTTGACGGCCAACACACAACTCTCCGTTCCGCCGCTGGTGACATTGCCGACTACCACCTCACCGGCGTCTGTGTCTGTATCCGCGGATCTATCTGTGGCTGTGCCTGAAGCCCCATGGAGGAACTCGCGAGCAAACGCAACCAACTCACGCTCCATCACCGCGGTGGACGGGAACACCGTCGGGTCGAGACCGTTGACCGGCTGAACCAGTCGAGCTGCGTCCGCTGCCAACTCGTCGAGCGCTGCGAGGCCGCTGTCGTACACGTACGACAGAACCCGGCCGCCGTGCGTCGGAGCGTCCTGCTCACGAAGCGAACGCAAACGAGTCAAGATGTCGGCCGCCCTCTTCTCGAGGTTTGCGCTCTTGCCCTGAAGTTCCTCGGCCTGAGTGGAACTCATCGTTCACCTACGTTCTCGTGAGTGGATTCTTGTTCGGTGCGGTAATTCCGCAATACGAGCAGACTGATCGCAACCAGGATCGCCGGCACGACCGAGAAGCCGAGAGCTATTCCGGTCAGCGCTGATTGCGGTTGCACGACAGTCTCTCCCGCAGTTTTCGAGACGAAGCCGGTGACCGCGAGTACACCCAAGAACACCGCGGGCCCCAGGGCAAGGCCTGCGGTTTCCGAGGCGGTCCAGATACCGCTGAGCGAACCACCACGCTGGCGTCCACCGATTCGCGCGTCGTCCTCGATGACGTCCGGAAGCATCGCCAGCGGAAACACCTGCATCCCTGCGTAGGCAACGCCGGCAAGAGCGACGGCACCGTAGATCCAGGACCCGGCGTCGACAGCCGCCAGCGTCAACAACGCAGTCGCGACGACAAACAGGATGGAAGACACGACGTAACCGCGAAGCTTTCCGTACCGATGCGAGAACCGGTACCACAGCGGCATGACGACGAGAGCTGGTCCGACGAGTGCAACGAACAGACCGGTGAGCGCGCCTTCCTTGCCCATCACGTAGGTCGCCAGATATTGCGCACCCGCCAACATCACAGCGGTGGCAAGAGCCTGAAGCACGAAGACGATGACCAGCAATCGGAACGCGCGGGTACGTCGTATCGCGTCGAACCCGTCCCGGTATTGCGAGAGCAACGAACCGACCGGCGCGTCCGCGTGAGTCACCGTGTGGCGCGCCGCTCCGCGAACTGCCCAGATCATTGCCCCACACATCAGCGCCGACACCCCGATCGCCATGACCAGATAACCGCGTGCCCCGCCCCCGGCAGCATCGCGCAGTTCCGGTCCACCAGCGCCGATGACCAGAATTGTCAGGGCCAGCACCGCAATTCGAACCGATACCAAACGAGTGCGCTCGTGGTAATCGCCGGTCAGCTCGGTCGGCAACGCGATGTACGGAACCTGAAAGAGGCTGTAAGCACTGGCCGCGAGCAGGAAGAAGACGAGCACCCACAACGCACCGACTCCGGGGCCGGCAGACACGGGGGCTGAGAACGTGAGGATGAAGAGCAACGGCAGCCCCAGAGCGCCTGCGAGCATGAGTGGCACTCGCGTACCAGTTCGATGGGAGCTTCGATCGCTGATCGACCCGATCAGCGGATCGATCAGCACATCGGCGATTTTCGGGACGATGACCACGAGCGAGGCGAGCGCCGCGGCTACCCCGAGCGTGTCGGTCAGGTAGTACGCCAGTACCAGACCTGGAAGCACGCCGAAGCCGCCCGTACCGACACTTCCCGCTGCATATCCGGCTACCACGCCGCGCGAAAGCCTGTCAGGCGATCTACCTTCACGCAGACGTACCGGTTTGTCTGTAGTCACCGTCCACACACTAATGTCACGACTCGGCACCGCGAGGGCAAAAGAATCTCGATGACCAGAAGTCCCTCACTCGGACGGGCCGGGCATGCCAGACTGTGACCCGATTCGCACACGAACGAAAGCCTGAAGACGATGGTTGATCCACTGACAGAGATCTGGCCTCCGTACGGAGTCACGATTACGTGTGGGCCCGTCAGCTTAGCCCCTGTGCGCGACGACCATTTCCCCGAACTCGCTGCGCTGGTCCGGGCCGGCATTCACCCTGCCGAACAGATGCCGTTTCTCGTCCCCTGGACGGTGGGCACTCCCGACGAAGTGTCGCGAAGATTCATCCAATACCACTGGTCGGTCCGCGGAGCGATGACCATGGCCGACTGGAAATTCGAGACAGCCATTGTCGTCGACGGAGAAATCGTCGGCTGCCAGGCGTTCGCCGCGACGGACTTCCCTGAAAGTCGTACCGGAGAAACCGGCTCGTGGATCGGGCGAGGCTTCCAAGGCCGGGGTATCGGCACTCTTGCCCGACAGGCAATCTGCGCATTCGCATTCGACTCTTTGGGCGCACGAAGCGTCGTGTCGTCGGCGTTCACGGACAACCCTGCCTCGATCACTGTGTCGGCCAAAGTCGGGTACCGCGCGGACGGCACGGTCGAAGAGTTGTCCGCCGACGGTCGTATGACCGTTCGTCGACTTTTCACCCTCAGCCGCGAAGATTTTGTCGCACCGCCGTATCCCGTCGAAGTGACCGGCGCAGACGCGCTCAAGGCGATGCTGGGCATCGATTGAGCGAGCTACCCGTGCACAGCGACAACCGGTAGAACGGACGCATGGAACCCTCCGACATGATGGCCGCAGTCACCTCGTCCATGCGCGACCGTACCGGGCGCACTCTCGAAGAATGGGTCGAGGCTGTACGGACGTCCGGGGTCGACCCGCTCGATCAGAACGAAGTCCGCAAGTGGCTGAAAGCAGAGCACGGTGTACCGCAGAATACGCAGTGGGCAATCGCGTTCGAGGCCGCCAAACAGGCTGGATGGGTGGAGCCGACCGTCGAGCAGTACATCGACCAGCAGTACAGCGGCCCGAAGGCGGCGCTGCGACCCATCTTCGATGCAGCCCGACGTCTGATCGAAGAACTCGGAACCGATGTTCGAGTCGAAGGCCGCGGAACCTACACGCCCTTTGTCCGCGCTCGCCAATTCGCTGCCATCGCAGCGGCCACCAAAGCCCGAGTCGACCTCGGACTACGTTTTGTGGTGGCCCCCAGTTCCGAACTTCTGGTGCCGGCCAAAGCACCCGGGCAGTCGAGTCACAAGATCGGGCTCACCAGCACCGAGGACGTGAACGACGAAGTCGGATCGCTGATAGCGATCGCGTATCAGCAGAACGGCCGGTAGGACCCTCACTCACCGCCACGCAGCCGCTGACCGGCAGGCTGCACGAAAGTCCCTGTTCTCCTTGTCGGAGAACAGGGACTTTCTTCACCGCGGGGGAAGGTCGCTGCGACGTGTCAGCTCAGGCCGAAGAGCGCGCCGATGATGGTCCGAGCAGCCTCGAAGAGCGCGTCGACGGACGGGACACCGATTTCAGAGCTGATGGAAAAAAGGGAACCCAACATACGATCCTCCGGAGATAGTTTCTGAATGGCTTACTGCCACAAGGGAAATGCTACAGATTCTGCTTGCGGAACTGAAGCAATAGGACCACTGGGGTGACAATTCCGGACCAAAGTCCCGGCCCGTTAGATCTATTGCACCCCAGTATGATTGCGATCCTTGGAATCGGAATCGACACCTTCGAGATCGCCGACGAGAACGTGGGCGACTTCCGCCAACACCTCTGTGCTCGACATTTCCGAGTGAGAGCAGTCGACCAGGTACGCCCGCAACGGCCCTACCAGTTCAGACCACTTTTCGACCAAGTGACGATGCTCAGGCAGATCGTGCTGCGCCACAAACAGTTCCACCGAGCCCGAATAGGGTCTGGGCCTGTGGTCCCGAACGATCCGTGACAGCTTTTCCACCCGCCCCACTACTGATTCCAGAACAGTGTCGGTCAGGAAATCCATATCGGTCTGCCGCCGGATCTCTGCCGCAACCTCCGCAAAAGTCACTGGCGCAGATTCAGTTTCGACCTCGGCCAGTCCGATCTGCGCGAACAACTCGGAAGGCTTCGGGGCTGATTGCACAGACGGCATCATCTCGGGCAGCAGCGCGTCGAGCATCACGACCGAACCGACCAGATCGCCGGCCTCTTCGAGCTGGCTCGCCATCTCGAGAGCGATCGTTCCGCCGGCTGACCAGCCCAGCAGATGGAATTCACCCGACGGCTGCACCGTCCGTACGGCATCGACGTACCCCGACGCCAACTCCGCCACCGTGCCTGGCAATTCACCTGCACCCGTTGCCTGGATGCCGTACACCCGTCGACCCCGCAAGCGACCGACGAGTCCGGCGTAGCACCAGGCAATTCCGCTGACCGGATGCACACAGAACAACGGCGGCCGTTGGTCGTCGGGGTCGCCGCCGAGCATGACGACCGTGTCCAGCGGATCCGAATGAAGCGAATCACCCTCGAAGACATCGTCATGAACGAGGTCCATCCGAGACGCAAGCTCCGCCACAGTTCGATCGGTGAAAATCCATTGAACCGGGAATTCCCTGTTCAAGGTCTCACGCAAGCGCGAAGCCACTTGAACTGCACCCATGGATGTCCCGCCGAGCTCGAAGAAGTCGTCGTAGCGACCGACCGACTTCGCGCCGGTCACACCTTCGAATGCCTGTGCCACGTGACGTTCGGTATCCGAGACAGGTCGATCCACACTCGACCCTACCTGCGGTGCAGGAGCAGGAAGTGCCGCTGTGTCTATCTTCCCCGAAGCGAGCAACGGTACCTCGCCCACTACCGTCACCGACGAAGGCAGCAGGTGCTTCGGCAGCAGGCCGGAGACGAACCCGCGAAGCTCCGATTCCGTCGCCGAACCGCTTTCCGCCAACGTCACATACGAACGGAGTTCAGCGGATCCGTGTCCGTCGTCAGCGACAACGGTTACCGAGAAGGTCACTGCTCCATGGCTTGACAGAGCCGCGTCGACCTCCGCCGGTTCCACGCGGACACCCCGAACCTTCACCTGTGCGTCGTTGCGACCCAGGTACTCGAGCGCTCGGTCGTGACGCCTACGACGCACGAGGTCACCCGTGCGATACATCCGAGCCCCCACCGCGTAAGGATTGGCAACAAAACGCTCGGAAGTCAGACCCGGGGAGGCGACGTATCCGCGTGCCACATTCTCACCGGCGAGGAATAGTTCTCCCTCAACGCCATCCGGAACCGGTCGGAGCCTCTCATCGAGAACAAATGCCGTCGTGCCAGGTACCGGGGTGCCGACAGTGACGTCCCCGTCAGTGATCCGAGCGGAAATCGATGCCGCAATCGTCGATTCGGTCGGTCCGTATCCGTTGACGATGCAATGTCGGCTCGACCAAGCCGACGCAAGACGGGCAGAGAGTGGTTCCCCCATCGATTCGACGATCAGCGGGGGTACTGCATCCGGATCGATCGTGGCCAGGACGGTCGGCGTCACGATCAAATGCGTGACGTCGGCGGCTACCACCAGATTCGTGAGTTCCTCTCCCCCGTAGACGAAGTCAGGAGCCAGAATCAACGTTCCACACCCTGCAGCCGCGAGAAGGATCTCGATCACCGACGCGTCGAACGTCGACGACGCCAATTGCAGGACGCGGGGGCCACGATCGAGCTGAGCGATCTCGGCGTGCGCGGTGCAGACATTCATGATTCCGCGGTGTGAAACCTCGACACCCTTGGGTCTTCCCGTGGAACCCGACGTGTAGATGACGTAGGCAAGGTTGTCCAGGTCAGCCCTACTCGCCGAAACCGCGGCAGGCTCACTCGCAGTGCGGGATTCATCCATTGCCAGCCACTCGACGCAGGCAGGCAGACTTGCGGCCGCACCGTCCGCCGTCAAACCGACAACCGAACCGCACTCCTCGATCATGGTCTGCCGACGCGCTGTCGGCAGCGCCGGATCGAGCGACAGCCACGCTGCGCCTGCCCGCGCTACCGCCCACAACGCAACGATCCACAGATGCCCGCGCCCGAGCCCAACGGCCACCACGTCATCGGGTCCGATTCCTCGGACCACCAACTCGCGCGCCCAGTACGACGACTCCTCGTGCAGGTCGCGATAGGTCCAGCGCCGGCCGTTCTCTTCCAGCGCGATGCCGTCGGGTACCTGCCGCAGCGCGCGTTCGAATATGTCCGCAATCGTCAGCGGTTCGACATGGCGAGGATTCGCAGCCGTCAGCGCCGAGCGTTCGAAACTGGACAGCAATTCGATCTCCCCGACCACGATCTCGGGTTCACCTGTCACTGATTCGGTGATACGTGCCACCCGCTGCATGAACAGTTCCGCGGTCGACTCGCGGAACTTGTCCGTGGCATACAGCAATCGAATCGTCAGACTGTCACCGGTGTCGACCAGGTCCCACGTCAAGTCGTAGCCGGTCGAGGACCCTGCGTTGTCGATGTCGAAGACGGTGATGCCGTCGATCTGCGGCACGTCGAGCGCTCGTCGATAGGCCAGCATGACCGTGAACAGCGGATGCTCGTTCATCCTGCGCGGCGGATCGACCCTCGCGACTACGTCGTCGAACGAGACGTCCGCGTTCGCCATTGCTTCCAGATCGACGCGGCGCACCTCGTCCAACACCGTGGTGAAGCGGTCGGCGGAGTTGATTCTCGTGCGCAATGCGACGGTGCCCACCATCATGCCGGCGACGTTCAGTAGCGCCGGATCGTTCCGCAGACTCACAGCTGCTCCCACCACGACGTCGTCCGTGACGCACTCGCGGGCGAGCAGTACGGCGATCACGCTGTGGACGACCATGAATACCGTGACGCCATGTGAACGAGCCAACGCCGACAACGCGTCGTAGGTGGCGCCGTCGAGGACTTCCGTCACCATCTCCTCGGATCGTGAAGACACGGCACTCCGGGGGTTGTCGACGGGTAGAGCCAGCACATCCTCGACGCCGCGAAGTGCGCTCGACCAGTAGTCGAGTTGCCGGTGAGCCACGCTGAGAGAATCCTCGGGACCACCCAAACTCTCTCGCGCCCAGTGGCTGTAGTCGCCGTAGCTGACTCCGTCAGTGGAACGGACCCATTCCTTTCCAACAGCCCTGGCCTCGAAGGCTGACGCGAAATCGGCCAGGATCGGGTCCATCGACGCACCGTCGACGGCAATGTGGTGAACCACGACCACCAGGACAGTCACTCCTGCAGAGTCGACTCCGTCATCCTCGGTGAATACACGCACCCGGAACGGAACATCGCGTTCGAGATCGAACGGCACAGTCGCGAAAGCCCGAGCGCTCGCTTGGAGATCGTCGACGGACACTGTCGTGAGATCGAATGCGACAGAGCCCATTTCAACCTGTTGTGGACCGAATTCACCCGGAACAAACACAGTTCGCAATACGGCATGGTGATCGACGACGTCACCGAGGGCGCTGCGCAAGACCGAACGATCGACTTCGTCTGCCAGGACCGCTGCAAACGTCAGGTTGTACGCAGTCGATTCCGGCTCGAGCTGATTGATCAGCCAAAGTCGTTGTTGCGAGGGCGCCAGAGGTGCCGGCATGCCAGAATCACGTCGAGTCAGTTCGCGGCGCTTGTCATCGGTCGCGCTTGCCGACAGCCACTGAGACATCGCTCGCGGCGACGGATTGTCGAAGACCGCGCGAACGGGCACATCCCGCGCGAAGATCGAGGCAAGTCGACCTGCCACCGCTGCCGCTGCCAACGAATCACCACCTGATTCGAACAGGTTGTGCAGAGCGCCGAAACTTCCGGACACGTGTTCCGACATGACAGCGGTGACGAGTTCCTCCGAGACCGTCACTGCGGCATCGGGCGCCTGGCTCTCGAACACGTGGCGCCGCAACGCATCTGCGTCCAACTTTCCGTTCGACGTGAGTGGGATCGACTCCAGCACGACAACTCGGCCGGGCATCAGATACGCAGGCAACATCGAGGCCAACTCGATTGTCAGCTGATCCGATTCCAAACAATCGCCGACCGCACACGCAACGGCGATCTCGTCGACGAGGACAACCGCAGCGGCCTCGACGCCCGTGCATCGACGCAGAGCTGATTCGATTTCGGCAGGCTCGACGCGGATTCCGCGCACGCTCATCTGGCGGTCGGAGCGTCCGACGAATCCGAGCGTGTCATCCGTGCGGCGGTGGACCAGGTCACCGGTCCGATAACGTCGGCGTCCCCCTGGTGCTGCGATGAACGAGCTGGCGGTGCCGGCGGGATCTCCGGCATAGCCCATCGCAAGCCCGGGCCCGCTGACATACAACTCACCGATCCCGGCCCACGGCACCGGACTTAGTCGAGTATCGAGTACCTCGGCACCGATTCCGGCGAGCGGGACTCCGATGGTGACCCGATGATCCACCTCGGCGACAGTCGTGACCACCGTGCATTCCGTCGGTCCGTACGCATTGAGCATCCGCGCGCGGCGACTCCACGCTCGCGCGGTGGACGGTGAGAGCACATCGCCACCGACTGCCACCACCTCCAACGAATCGAACCGCTCCGGAGCCATCGTGTCGAGTACGGCTGGAGTGGACAGCATGTGAGTGACGCCGCGTTCTGCAACGAATTCTTCGAGTGCCCGTCCACCGAAAGCCTCGCGAGGAGCGACAGCCAAGGTAGCCCCGGCGCCGATCGCCAACATCATCTCGAGGATCGCTGCATCGAACGTCGGTTTGTATCCGTGCAGCACAACCGAGTCCGACGTCACGCCGTACTTCCGGACAGCATCGTCGGTCAGCAGGCCCAGTCCTCGGTGCGTGACTGCAACGCCTTTCGGTTCACCAGTCGACCCGGACGTGTGAACAACGTACGCGACTGAATCCGGATACTGCCGACCTGGAACGGGACTGCGGTCGACGAGCACTGTGCGCAGTTGCTTCAACCGTGCCGGCGGCAGGTCGGGGTCGATCGGCACGAATGCCGCGCCCGTTTTCGAGATCGCCAACATTCGGACCAGGTACGCGATAGTCCGTACCGCCGGAATCTCGTACACCGCACCAGGTCCCGCTCCGCGAGCCACCAGTTCCCAGGCTTGCGCATCCGAGGCAGAGTCGAGTTCGGCATACGTCACCGTGCGCTGTCCGTCGTCGAGAGCAACGTTGTTCGGGAATCGCGCCGCGGTGGCGGTGAAGATGTCGGTGAGTGTTCGCGACGAATCGACCTCGACAGCAGCCCAACTGGGCGCCGTACCCACCGCGAGATCCGAAACGAGTACAGGCACATCCTCGGCGATCGAGGCGAGCACTCTCGACAGTTGTCGAGTAACTGCGTCGGCGCTCGAAGGATCGAAAGCGCTCGCGGCATAGATGACAGCGCCGGTCAAAGATCCGTCGACAGCGGGTGAGAACGAGACATGCATGGGGAACTTCGTCGTTGCGGTCTCGATTTCGCGAGCCTCGATCCTCAGACCCGCCACCTCCACGGCAGGAACCGCGAAATTCTGCAGACCGAGCGCAACCTGCGGAGTTCGTCCGCCGAGCACATCACCAACCAATTCGGCAGGAACAGAGCTGTTTTCGAACGCAGCCACATCAGCATCGAAAGCTGCCCTTAACAGAAGATCGATCGGCACATCCCCGTCGACCCGAAGTCGAAGAGGCACCGTATCCACGAACATGCCGACCACGCCGTCGAGCTGAGGCGTCCGCCGTCCGTCGACAGCTGTCGCGATCACGACATCGGGATTTCCACTCAGCTTGGCAAGCACCACGGACAACGCCGCATGAACCACCGCAAACAGCGAGACCTTCAAGCGGTCGGCTCGCGCCTGCAGTGCCGAGGTGATGACGGCTGGTATCACGAAGTTCACTCGCTGCGCCACGGAATCCGGCCCGCCATCAGAGTGATCCACCGTCAGCGGCGACACAGATGTCACACCGTCGAGCGTTCGGCGCCAGAACTCTTCGACGACAGGGGAAACGTCACGTGCTGCCTCCCACGCGGCAAAATCCCCGTACTGGATCGGCAGCGGAGACCATTGCGGATCCAGTCCCACTCGTCGCTTGCCGTAAGCGGTCAGCAGGTCGCCGACCACCGTTCGCATCGACACCCCGTCGACTGCGATGTGATGAAAACTCACTGCCAGAACGTGCCTGACCGGTGACACCTGGAGCAGCATCCAGCGCACCGGCAGGTCTGCTGCTACATCGAAACCGCGCGAGCCGAACTCTTGCAGCAGGGCCTCGACCTCGATGTCGCCGACCAGTCGCGTTTCCACTGTCACGGCGGACGGAGGATCTACCACCTGAACCGGTGGGGTGCCCGGATACCGGGTTCTGAGGACGTCATGTCGGCCGACAAGATCCGTCATTGCCTGACGCAGCGCGGGCACGTCCAGTTCACCGTCGATCTCGATGCAGATCGGCAGGTTGTACGCACCGCTCGCCGTGTTCCGCTGGTTGAGTACCCACATCGAGCGCTGGTTCCGTGACAGGGGTGCGGGCGTGGGGTCGCGGCGCGGTTCCAGTCGGACAACATCGGTCGCCGTGCTGCTCCGCTCGAGCGAATCGAGCCGGGCCGCCAACGCCGCAACTGTTGGATGCTCGAATACGGTCCTCAGCGGAACAACGTGTCCCAGAGAACTACTCAGGAGTGAGGTGACCTCGGCAGCGGACAGCGAGTTGCCCCCGAGCGTGAAGAAGTCTGCGTCGCGATCGCCCCCGTCGCCACCCAGAACCGCGGCGAAGGCCTCAGCCACCAGGTACTCGGTGGCGGTGTCCGGGCCCTCGGTTCGGGAAGCATCGAGCGCCGGCAACGGTAGACCGGCGAAGTCGACCTTGCCGTTCCGCATCGGAAGCTCGCCCTCGAGCTCGACGACGACATGCGGAACCATGTACGTCGGAAGGAGTTCTGCAACGGTGGCGCGCAGTCCACCCGTGTCAACGCTCTCCGCGCCTGAACTTCTCACGTAGGCGACCAAGAGCGGACTTCCACTTTCGGTCGTCCGTACCCCGGCGACGCAGAAATCGACGTTCGCGACAGAGTGAATGACTGCCTCGATCTCGCCCGGTTCTATCCGGACACCATTGACCTTCACCTGCGAGTCGGTTCGCCCGAGATAGTGCAGGCGATACGTGTTGCCTTCAGATGTGGAGATTTCGGATGTGGAGATTTCAGATGTGGAGATTTCGGATGTGGAGATTTCAGGCTTCCACATCACCAGGTCGCCGGTTCGGTACATCCGGGCGCCTGAACTGGCTGCCACGAATCGTTCCGCGGTTCGGGCAGGTTGCCCGGCGTAACCGCGCGCAAGCATTCGACCTGAGAGATACAGTTCGCCGGCGACTCCCGGCGGCACCGGTTCGAGTCGATCATCGAGCACGACGGCGTCGACCCCGGCCAGTGGATACCCGACGGATCCGTCGTGAGTGTCAGCTGACAGTTGTTCAACCGACAGAGGCTCGGTAGCAAGCGAATACATCGTCGACTCGGCAGGTCCGTATCCGTTGATCACTCTGCGTCCGGCTTGCCAGCGCTTCGCCAAGGCGCCGCCGAGTCGCTCGCCCCCGAACATCACCGTTGCAAGGTCCGGCAGCGCCGGATCGCCGATCGAGGCGACGACAGTAGGTGTGGCGCAGAGGTGAGTAATTCGCTCGCGCCCGAGTGCTGCTGCGAGTGCCGAGCCGAACAACTCGTCGTTCTTCGCAAGGACGAGCGTCGCCCCCGACGCACTCGCGATGAGCACCTCGAGCAACGTCATGTCGAACCCTGGCGCGCCGCGATGGAATACGCGAGAACCTGGCCCGGCCGAGAATCGAGCGGGCAGGTCTTGGCCGATCACACCGAGCCCGCCGTTGGTCACGACTACAGCCTTCGGCGTTCCGCTCGTTCCCGAGGTGAAGACCACGTAAGCCGTCAGGCTGTCGGAGTGTTCACGCGCGCTTCCACCGTCCGCGAAACCGCCTGCAGTGCCGCCGTTCGGTGAGCCCAGTGTCTCGAGGATTTCACGTACTCGCGCCTGCGGCTGTTCCGGGTCCACCAATGCCGGAGCTGCACCGACCTTCGCGATCGCCCACAATCGCACGATCGACGCGATGGACCGATCGGCAGTCCAGGCAACGACGTGGTCGACTCCGATGCCCCCGGAACGCAACTCGTCGGCCGCAACATCCGACTGTGCATCGAGGTCCCGGTAAGTGAGTGTGTTGCCCTCGCCCTCGACAGCTACGGCATCCGGAGCGGATTCGACCCCGTATCGCAGCATCGAGGCAAGCGTCGTACCGGAACGCCGAGATGGATCGGGACGTTCGGCCGCGCCTTGTGCGGGGACGAGAAGTGCTCGTTCCGCACGATCAAGAAGGTCGATTCCCCCGACGACGACGTCCGGGTCGATCGACACGTGATTCAGGACGCGCTCGAACCGACTCGCAAAGCTCGACACTGTCAGATCGTCGAATAGATCAGCGTTGTAGACGAATTCGAGACCGAGTCCGCCCCCGATCCCCTCGTCCACGACGTTGAGTTGCAGATCGAAGTTCGCCTGCCTGACCTCAGGCGCAATCTGTGTAACCGTCAACCCTGGCAACGACCACGTAGCGGAATGGGCTGTCTGGAACGAGAGCGCCACCTGGAACAACGGGTGTCGCGAACGCGATCGTGGCGGGTCGATCAGATCGACCAGCGATTCGAAGGGCATCTCTGCGTGCGCGAACGCCGCTACGTCGCGCTGACGAACTTGCTCGACCAACTGTCCGAACGACCTCGACGGATCGACTTCGGTTCGGAGAACAATCGTGCCGGCGAACATGCCGACGATGTCGTCGAGTTCAGGTGCGACGCGTCCGGCGACCACGGTGCCGACAACCACGTCACTGCTGCCGTTGTACCTCGCCAGCAGTGCCGCGAAAGCAGCGTGAACAACCATGAAGATAGTCGCGTTGTTCGATCGTGCCACTGATTGCAGACCCTCACGTACCGAACCTGAGATCTCGACCCGACGACTCGACGCACGGGCGGACGGCGAGCGTGGGCGGTCCAGGGGTAGTGTCACCTGCTCGGGAAGACCTTCGAGAGCCTGCTTCCAGTAGCTGGAAACCGTGTCCGGAATCCCCGCTTCTATCTGCCAGGCACTGTAATCGGAGTATTCGAGCGCCGGCGGCGACCACTGCGGAGCGCGCTGCTCCGAGCGAGCGAGGTACGCGAGCGTGAAGTCACGTACCAACACTTCCAGCGATCGAGCGTCGGCGGCAATGTGATGGACTACGACGGCCAGGACGTGTTCGTCCGGTGAAACTTGGAAGAGCGCCGCCCGTACGGGTGGATCCACGGCGACGTCGAATCCCGAACCCACCAGTCCTGCAATGGCATTCCCGACATCGTTGCCGGCCAGTACCTCGAGCTGAAGACGCGGACTCGCCACCTCGACGTCGAGCACCTTCTGAATCGGGCGCTCACCGACAACCGGGTACAGGGTCCGCAGAGTGCGATGGCGATCGATCAGGTCCCGAATTGCCAATTCGGCTGCAACTACGTCTAATTCACCCGTCAGTCGCGCTACGATCGGGATGTTGTATCCGGCGGACTCTGTATCCAGCTGGTTCAGGATCCACATTCGATACTGGGAAGCCGACAATTGCACGTCCGCAACGCCCGAACGAGGTACCGAAGACAACGGAGACGCGTGCCCCGTGCCGATTCGGGCAGCAGCGATGCCGGCCAACTGATCGACATACGGGTGCTCGAACACGTCGCGGACATCGAGATTGCTGCCCAGGACGGCGTTCACGCGCGACGAGAGCCGAGTGGCGATCAAGGAATTGGCCCCTTGATCGAAGAAATCACGAACCGGATCTACATGCGGAACTTCCATCAATTCGCTCAGGATGGCTGCGACTGTCTGCTCGAAGAAGTCTCGCGACTGCCGAGACGACTGCGTGAGCGACGTCGGGTCCGGCAGCGATGCTCGGTCGATTTTGCCGTTGATCGTGACCGGTAGAGACGCGAGCGGCATCAAAGCCGACGGGACCATGTGCGCGGGCAACAACGAACGAGCTGTCCGTAACACGTCATCGAGGTCGTGCCCGCTCTCCGGGGTGATGTAACCGACCAATGTCGGTCCGCTGTCGAGTTCTCGCACCATCACCGCGGCCTGCGCCACCGACGGGTGAGCCAGCAGTGCGAATTCGACCTCACCCGGTTCGACGCGGTAACCACGTAAGGCAACCTGACCGTCGGCGCGGTGGACGTATTCGAGTCGACCGGCTCGCCAACGGACCAGATCGCCGCTGCGGTACATCCGCGATCCGTCGAATCCGGGTTCGGCCACAAATCGTGAAGACGTCGTCCCGGGTTGCCCCAGATAGCCTTCGGCCACCTGCGGACCGGCAACGTACAGTTCGCCGACAGATCCCGGCGGGACAGGCTTCAACGACGCGTCGAGTACGTAGCCGCGCAGTCCTGGTAGCGGAGATCCGATCGGCGAGGCAGCCTCGTCGCCGGACGAAAGCTCGAAACTCGTTACGTGGACCGTTGTTTCGGTGATACCGAACATGTTGACGCCGCGCACATTCGGGTGCCGTTCGAACCATGTCTGGACGCGCCCGAAGTCGAGACGATCACCGCCGAAAACAATCGACCGGAGCGGAAGCGGCTTTTCTTCTGCAACTTCCGCCAACGCATAGAACGCGGCCGGCGTCTGATTCAGAACGGTGACTCGTTCCCGCACAATCAGATCCACGAATCTTTCGGGCGAGCGTGCGACATCGCTGTCCACGATCACCACGGATCCGCCGGTGGTCAGAGCACCCCACATTTCCCACACCGAGAAGTCGAATGCGTACGAATGAAACATCGTCCATACGTCTTCGGGCCCGAAGTCGAAGATCTCGCGTGTCGAGGCGAGAAGAGCCAACACGTTTCCCTGAGACACCACAACGCCTTTGGGCGCTCCGGTCGATCCCGAGGTGTAGATCACGTAGGCGGCGGACTCCGAATGCGCAACAGGCCAGTCGGCAATCGTGTCACTCGTCTCGTTCACGAAGATGACAGGTTGGTCGTACCCGGCGAACCGCACAGCTGATTCGGCCGTCGACAAGATCGACGTCGGGCGTGCATCGGCCAGAATGTACTGGATACGAGCGTCGGGATACTGCACGTCGATCGGGACATAGGCGGCGCCCACGCGGACGACTGCGAGAATGGCTACGACGAGGTCGACCGATCGAGGCAGGGCGACTGCCACGCGATCCCCGACTCGAACTCCTCGATCGATCAAGACAGCAGCAAGCACCTCCGAGCGGACTCGCAACTCGTCATAGGTGACGCGACTGTCTCCACTCGTCACGGCGGTTGCGTTCGGACGCCGCGCTGCGACGGCCCCGAACAGGTCCGGCAGCGACTGCGCGACACTTGCCCGCGCCGGCGTCCAAGCCAGCAGCTCCTCACGCTCCGCGGTACTGAGAACATCGATGTCACGCAACATGATCGACGAGTTCTCGGATACCGAGTCGCACACTCGGCGCAGTCGCTCGACCCAGCCGCCTACGGTGGCCGTATCGAAAAGATCGTCGGCAAACCGGAAGATGCCGTGAATACCGTTCGTGTCGCCGTCAACCGTGCGGTCTTCGCGCACAGTCACTTCGAGATCGAAACGAGGGTGTGCCGGGGGCAGCGCAGCGCCGTGGGCCGTCATCGCTCCCAACGCGATCTCGGGAATCGAGGACAGCGGATCGACGGCAAGAACCACGCGCAGGAACGAATTCTTCTCTCCTGCGGCCCCACCGACCGCGTGCTCGACCACCCAGTCGAACGGGACGTCGGCGTTGGACAGAGCCGCCACATCGACCTCGCGCACCCGACTCAAGAACTCACCGAAAGTCTCTGCGCCGCGAAGGAGCGTTCGCAGCGCCACGGTGCCGACGAACATACCGACGGCGCCGTCGAACGAAGGATGCGTTCGACCGGAGGTCGGCGTTCCGATGACAATGTCGGGCGCACCGGTGATCTTGCTCAGCGCGATCGCAAGGCAGGCGTGCAACACCATGAAAGTAGTGCAGTCGTGGGCTCTGGCGATCTCGTTCAGCGCCGCATGGACGGGCGCGGGCAACTCGAACGTCAGGTCTCGCGCCGACGCCGGCCGGCCCGGCCGGCGGGACCTGTCCGCGGGGAGAGCAAGAGCCGGATCAACGCCCGCGAGGGCGCCGGACCAGAATTCCAACTGCCGCCCAGCCAAGCTCTGCGGATCCGCAGGATCACCGAGAACGGTTCTGTGCCAAGCGGAATAGTCGCGGTGGTCGAGCGAGGTCGAAGGCCAGGTCGGCGATCGCCCGTCGGCGCGGGCGTCGTACGCCGCGATGAGATCCGAAACGATCGTTGCAAACGAAAGGCCGTCCAAGGCGATGTGATGCGCAACCACGGTCAAGCGGTGGTCGAGATCGCTGTCCGAGGTGAGGATCAAACGAAGCGGCGCATCGGTCGACAGGTCGAACCCTGCCGCAACCAAATCCGCTGACGCGGAGTCGTAATCCGCGGACGGAACCTCGATCAGGGTCACGGACCCCGCAGATGGTGCTTGGATCGGCCACGCGTCGTGATTCTGGTCGAACGAGAACACCGTACGCAGAACGAGATGGCGATCGGTCAGGTCACCAACCGCCGCGCTCATCGCCACTGCATCCAGCGCACCGCTGAACGTGACCTCGAACGCGATGTTGTACGCCGACGACTGCGGATCCAGACGGTTGAGAAGCCACAGACGTTGTTGCGCCGGAGCGATTTCCACGATGACGTCGCCCGAAATGCGCTCGGGCTCCACCACCCACTCCGCCCTACCCTCACGGATCTTCCGGGCCAACTGCGCCGGCGTCGGGGCACCGAACACATCCCTGACACCCACCCTTCTCCCGAAGGCGGAACTGACGCGAGCAGCGACATACACGGCGTCGAGAGAACTACCGCCCCAGGCGAACAGATCGGAGTGCGGTCCGAGAACTCCGACGCCGAGGACCTCGGCCATCACCGAGGCAATCAATTCTTCGTCGTACTCGATCGGACGGTGCGCCGCCGCGCGCTGCTCGGCGACCGCAGAAGAAGTCGGTTCAGGAAGCGCTGATCGGTCTGTCTTTCCATGGCTTGTGACGGGCAACGCTGCCAGAATCGTCACCGAACTCGGAAGCATGGAACGAGGGAGTAGGGAAGTCAGGTGATCGAGCACCATCGCCTGACTCAATGGATGAGGTCTGCCATCCCCGAGTTCGGTCGCGGTCACATACGCCGCGATGGACCCCGCCCACTCGATCACCGCTGCTTGCGCGACGCCAGGCGTGGACAAGAGCACGGCCTCGATCTCGCCCAGTTCGATGCGTACTCCACGGATCTTCACCTGTTGGTCGGAACGGCCCAGGAACTCGAGTTGACCGGCGTCGTTCCACCGAACCACGTCGCCGGTGCGGTACATGCGCTCGCCGGCGCCCCCGGCCCCGAATGGCGCGGCGACAAAGCGTTCCGCGGTCAGCGTCGGCGCAAGGTACCCGCGCGCCAGTCCTGGCCCCATCACGTACAGCTCACCCGCTGCGCCGACCGGAGTCGGACGCAGCAACGAATCCAACACCACAGCGGCAACGCCGTCGATCGGACGCCCGATCGGCGTGTCGCCGTCAGACTCCAGAGGTTCGCTCATGAATGCCGCGACAGTTGCTTCACTAGGTCCGTACGAGTTCACGAGGTCGACATGACTCGACCACGCATCCACCAGCGCCGCCGGCGGTCGCTCGCCGCCGACGTTCAACATTCGAAGATCCGGCAGTTTCCGAGGATCCATCGTCAGCGGAACCGACGGTGTCGAGATCAGGTGCGTGACACCCTCGAGCCGCAAATAGTCTTCGAGATCCACTCCACCGATCAATCCAGGAGGAACGATCACGGCGGTCGCGCCGCAGCCGTGTGCAAGCAGAATTTCGAGGATCGCCACGTCGAACGAAGTAGCCGCCAGCAGCGCGATGCGGGAAGAACTATCGATCTTCAGTCGCCGTGAGTGAGAACGCAGCAACGGCGAGATGCCTCGGTGCGTGACCGCGACGCCCTTCGGCCGGCCGGTCGATCCCGAGGTGTAGATCACGTAGGCGGTGTCGTCCAGGGACACGTCGGCGACGCATGAACCGGTCCCCGATCCTCGATCGATCGGCCCGTCGACAGTCTCGTGGACCGTCTCGTCGAGGTTGGGATTCACGACGCAGATCCAAGCCGGCACGTCCACCGGACCGTTCCCGACCACGACGGACACGTCGGCATCGTCGAGAATGAAAGTGACACGCTCGGAGGGTGTTCGAGGATCCACGAAGAGAACGGCCGCACCGGTCCGCACTACTGCATGAAACGCGACTACCGAATCGGTCGAGCGCTCGACGAGAATCCCGACGACGTCACCTCGGCCGACGCCGTTCTCCCTGAGCAAGGCGCACAGTGCCTCCACGCGGGCACTGAGCTGGGCGTAGGTGACGTCCACACCCTGCTCGCGGATCGCGACCGCACTCCCCTGCGCCAAGCCTTCCTCGAGCACAACGCCGAGCGTTGCGAACGTGTCTGCCTGCCGACCCAGCGCGGGGACCAGATCTTCCACTTCGTCCGTTGCGAGGACGCGGAGGTCGCCGAGCGTACGAGTGGCAGAGTCGAGGAATCCCTCGAGTAGTCGGACGAACTGACGATGGTGCATCGCCAGGTCGCGCTCGCTGTACAGACGCGGATTGGCTTCGAAGGAGAGTCGAAGGTTCTCCCCCGCGATCGAGGGATAGATACTGAAGAACAGGTCTTCGGTGGGTCCGGATGTCAGGACGTGAAACTCACCGACGACGTCACCGAGCCGAATCGCCTCGTGAAACATCATGACGTTCACGGCCGGACCCGCCGACTCGCGGGATCCGCCCTGATCTCCCTGGAAACCCATGTCCTCGTAGCGAAATCGCTGATGCCGCAGCGCGCCGGTCATCTGCACCGAGATCTGCCGAACCAACTCCTGCGGCGACATGTCCCGTTCCAGTTGCGCACGGACGGGCACGATGTTGGACAGCATTCCGCCTGAACGTCTCGACTTCGCGGTGGTGCGGCCGGACACCGGCAAGCTCAGGACTACGTCGTCGGAATCGGCCATCCGGCCGAGGTAGGACGCGAATGCACCGACGAGGATCGCCACCTCCGACGTGCTCCACTCCCCGGCGATACTCGAAAGCTGTTGTGCAAGTGAGTGATTAAGTGATTGAACCATCATGCGCTGCGGCATCGACGTCAGCCCGGCGCCCTCGGCCAGACGAACCGGCCGAGGCAGCCCCTCGGACATCTCCGTCCAGTACTGCTTGTCCGATCGATATCGCGCAGAGGACCGGTAGTCGACATCGAGGTCATGCAGTGCGCGCACCCCCAGACCAGCGAAAGGAGTCAGCGCCGTGCCCTGGACACGGTGCGAATAGCGCTCGGCCACTCGCATGGTGAGTGTCATCGCCGCAAGTCCGTCGAGCACGAGGTGATGGGCATGCGAGTACCAGTAGTAGTGGTTCTCTGCCAGCTGAAGCAAGGTCGCCGAGATAAGACGATCCGACATCACGTCAAGTGGCCGTGAGTATTCCGCTGTCATCCACTCGTTCGCGCGCTGAACCGGGTCGTCGTCGCTACGCAGGTCGAGGTATTCGAGATCGTCGACGATGGAGTGATCGACGACCTGGTGCGGCTCGGCGTCCGTGGCGACGAGGCGAACGAACGCCGACTCCAATTCATGACATGCCGTGTTCGTTGCCTCGATCAGCGCGTCGACGTCAACCGGCCCCCGTAGCTCCACGTATTGAGCCACCACGAACGCAGTGGACGGACTCAGTTGCTGCGCGAACCACAGCGCGAGCTGAGCCCGAGACAACGGAAAAGCACTCAACCCGTCACCTCACATTTCACCAGCCTTGTTTTTCACGAACGTTCGGTGGCTGATCACGTGAATCCATGGGAGCGAACACCACGAACGGCCGAACCGAACCCTACTGTCTCGTCTAAGTTTTCACCACTGGTCCAAGCCTGCTAGACATGTCGACGCAGCTTTCACGCACTCAAACGTCAGGAGCTTCAGCGGATGAACAACGACACGGTGGGACCAAAGTCCGACGACGATTCCGGGGCTGAACCGAAGGGCTCCGGCACCATCCCACCGAGCGCACCGGAGCGCGAACCCAAGGGGACGACTGCGTTTCCGCGAAGCCGTCGAACTGCGGTTGCAATCGCGGCAACGACGCTGGTCGTGGGTGGTTTCGTGGCCTGGCTCGGGTACACGGCATACGAGGCGCAAGACAACCTTGAAGCAGCTCGCGACCATGCGCAATCGGCGAAGAGCGCACTCCTTGCCGGGGATACTCCGGTCGCAGAGTCCGCTGCGGCGGAGGCCGATCGAAAAGCATCCGACGCATACGACAACACTCACTCACTCCCCTGGAACATCACCGCCGCAATTCCGGTCATCGGCTCGCCCTTCGACTCGACACGCCAGATGACCGAGGTCGTCCAGGGACTCACGCGTGACGTTCTCGGCCCTGCCGTAACTGCCGGAACTTCACTCGCGCCAACGGAATTGGTGCAGCCTGGCGGACGCTTGGCACTCGCACCGTTACGCGAGGCGGCTCCGAAACTGGCTGAAACAGCTATCGCCGCGGAATTGCTGTCGTCGCAGGCACAGGAAGTTCCCGAATCGAAGTACCTGAGCCGAGTTAACGATGCCCGAGCAGAATTACAGTCGCAGACAAGCGAACTGGCTACCCTCCTGACGAACACCGCCACCGCGGCGCGCATCGCACCGTCAATGCTCGGCACCGACGGTCCGCGCAATTACTTCATCGGCTTCCAGACCAATGCGGAGGCCCGCGGAACCGGCGGCCTGTTGGGTGGATACGGCATCGTCCGAGTCGACGACGGCGCCGCTCGGGTGGACACACTCTCCCCCAACTCCGAACTAACGCTGGACAATCAACCGATAGACCTTGGTCCTGACTTCAATCAGCTGTACGGAAACAGTCGACCGACCACCGATTTTCGCAACAGCAACCTCAGCTCGCACTTTCCGTACGCGGCGCAGATCTGGCAGTCCCTGTGGTCACAGGAATCCGGCGGTGAGATGGTCGACGGTGCGATAGCGACAGATCCGATCGCCCTGAGTTACCTCCTCGAGGCTGTGGGACCGGTAGAGATGCCGGACGGGGAGTCCGTCACTGCCGACAACGTCGTGGAACTGACCGAGTCGACCGCGTACGCACGCTTTCCCACCGACAACAAGGCACGAAAGCAGTATCTGCAGACCATCGCGGCTCGTGTCGTGGAGAAGATGACCGGGAACATCAAGTCACCGAGCGCACTGCTGGAAGCTCTGGGCAAGGGCGTCAGCGAGGGCAGAATCGCAGTGTGGAGCTCTCACCCCGACGAACAATCGGTTCTTGCCGACACGGTTCTCGGTCATACGATTCCCGGAGATGCGGCGCCCTATGCGGGTGTGGTGATCAACAACCAGGCCGGCAACAAGCTCGACTACTACCTCACGAGAGAAATCGACTACACCGCTGAGACGTGCACCGGCGATACCCGAAAGACGACGGTCACCGTTCGACTGACAAACAACGCACCCGACGCCGAACTGACCGAATATGTCAGTGGGATCGTCGACAACCCCGGTCGACTACCCAAGGGCACCAATGTGGCTGCAGTCACACTACTGGCAACGGCCGGAGCGAAACTCGACGCAGTCTCGGTGGGCGGACAGATCTCGTTTGCCGTCAACGGATCAGAGCAGGGTCACCCGGCTTTCATGACCAGGGCGGTCATTCCCCGAGGACAGACTGTTGAACTGAAGTTCGATCTGACCGAACCCGCAACCGAGGGTGAAGCCCGCGTTCCCGTCCAGCCGCTGGTCGACGAGCCGAAGATCACCGTCGACGTGCCTACCTGCTGAACGCGATCGGCAAGCGTCGACGGGTTCCCCGGTTATGTCGACGTTTGCCGATCCGTGAACTTTCAACAGATTTGAAACTTTAGCGAAGGCTAGCCTATGCTTCCTGACGCGCCTGGAACCGGCCGTCGGCTGTGATCCGTCGGAGTCACACTCCTCGGCGCATCGACAACGGAAGGTTCTCCATGCGATACGCCCGTGTGCGCTCACTTCGCCGAACTCTGGCTCTGAGCAGCTTGGTCATTGCCGCTCTTGTGGTCGGTGGATGCAGTAGCGACAACACCGAAACCGATTCGAGCAGCACCGACTTCGAGACCGTCACCATCGAAAGTGCGCTCGGAAACGCCGTCATCACCGAAAAGCCCGAGCGAATCGTGACACTCGGAATGGGATCGGCGGAGACCGTGATCGCACTGGGCACGATCCCGGTCGGCGTCGAAAAGTACGCGTGGGGCAGCGACGACACCGGGTATCTGCCGTGGGTGCACGAAGCGGTCACGAAGCAAGGTGGAGAACTGCCGGAACAGTTCACCGGCGGAACCGACCTCAACATCGAAGCGATCATCGCTCTCGAACCCGATCTGATTCTCGCCCCCTGGTCCGGCATCACACAGCAGCAGTTCGACTCGCTCAACGCGTTTGCGCCGACTGTGGCCTACGCAGAGAGTCCGTGGACCATCACGTGGGAAGAGCAGATCAACGTCATCGGCAAAGCCATGGGCGAATCCGAGAAGGCAACAGCCGAAATCGACAAGATCAAGTCGCAGTTCGCGGAATCGACTGCAGCGCATCCGAACTACGCCGACGTCAACTTCTCCTTCATCTACAACACGGGCCCAGGAACCCTCGGCGTCTTCTTCGCGGAAGAGCAGCGCGTGGCCATGGTGCGTGCACTTGGCTTACAGGTGGATCCCGTCGTCTACACCTTGACGGAGTCGGAAGGAACAGACTCCGCCGTCATCGGCCTCGAGAACGCAAACCTCCTCGACAAGTCCGATCTGCTCTTCACCTTCTACTCGGGCCCGGCCAATCGGGCCGAGATCGAAGCGCAGCCCGCTTACCAGGCCATCCCCGCTGTGGCTCGGGGAACTGTCATCGCTCCGACCGAGCAGCCCTTCGTCACGGGTTCGTCGATGATCAACCCACTGACCGTGCCCTGGTCTCTCGAGCGCTACGTTCCGATGATCGACGAGGCAATCGCGAAGCTGAACAAGTGATGTAGATCAGTATCGTGCGATCGAGAAGCCCGCGTCCTATTCGGATGCGGGCTTCTTGCCGTCACGTTCGGCCTTGAACCGCATCCATTCGCTGCTCAGCATGCGATTGTCGATGATCCACCCCATGTAGTCCCGCATATTGAGCACGCGAATGTACGCGGGGCCGTTGGGGTTTGCATACTGCAACGCCTCGGTCGCGAGCTTGCGCTGATTCTCGAGATACACGTGCTCTGTTTCGAGGAATCCGCCCCACACGTCTGAATCCATGACGTAGTAATGGGTCCGGTCGCGAGGCTTGCGCGTGAGCTTGACGAAGCCCCGGTCGATCAACCTGCGGATGTAAGTGGACACCGATCCGCGACTGGCCCCGAGCGCCTGCGCCAACTCCTCCGCACTGACTCCCGGCGACTCGCTGATCAACAGGTAGCCCGCAATGCGTCCTTCGATGCGAGCCCCACCACCGGACTGCCAGTACACGGAGAACTGGTCGATGAACCAAGTGGAGAAATCGTCACCGCGAGCAGGGCTGGCATCGCCCATTCGTTGAGCCTCCGACGTCTCTGGGTACAAAAACTGGGTACGAACAATTCCCCGCTATTCTGCCAGCAGCACCCTCACTGAGCCGAAAGCATCAGTCCTGGTGTAGTTGCAATGAACTCGAGTTGCTCGATTGCCAAGGGTGGCGCTGTCGTGGAGGCAGCCGATTTCACGAACTGGGTCACCACCACGGTTTCGCCGGAGGGGTGGACAACCCGGACCGTGTCGTCGCCCGAGCCATCGGGATCGACCAGGCGAGTCACCACGGTGGCGTCGGGCATCGTGAGTGTCTCACCTGGTTCCGGCACGGCCGTACCAATCGCTATCTCGACATCCCCGCGGCCGTCCGCAGTCGAGACGACGATTCGCTCGCACGCCCCACCCTGCCCGTAATCGTCTGGAACCAACGAACCGAGCGGACGTTCCAAGGTGACACCTGCCGCGCCGAGATTCCTCCAACGTGCATCCAGCGCCTGGTTCAGTCGGTCGATATCCATTCGCGTCGCAGTTGGGCCCGCATTCACGGAATCGGTGTAGCAGGATGCCATCGGTGGCGGCGTCGAGTCTGGAACCGGTGCTGTCACCGCAAGTCCTGGCGTGGTCGCGACCGCAATCAGTTCGTCCATAGTCAAAAGCGGGCCGCTACCCGTAGAAGTGCCGGTCGACGTGTCGATGCTCGCAACAACTCTGGATCCGTCACCGAGATACGCGACAACACCGCGCTCGCCCCCGACTTCCGAACCGTCTTTGTCTTCGAACTCTGCAATGTCCAGCACTGTTCCGTTCGCGAGGTGCTCGCGCCGATCCACAAATCCCTCCAAGCACGGCGGCACCGCCTGATCCCATGCACGAACCTGAACCGAGATATCCGCACTCTGTCCGGTTCGAGTCAAGGTTCCGTTCGCCGACGTCGAACCGCTGAACTCGATCGGGTCGACTCCATCGGGAAACGAAGCGCCCCGGTAATTCTGGATCGGCGCAAACTCGAGCGATTGCGACGGACTCGCAAATACAACCTCGACATCGGAAGGTAACGATTCGAGTAGTGCATCGCTCATAGCGGTGGCCTTCGGCCCCGAGAACCACGGATAATCCGGATCGTCATAGCCAGGCTCGCCCGCAGAACCGTAGTTGAATCGCACCGGCGGACCCGGCGATTCCACCGAATCGCAGCCAGGAATCGACGTGCCCGCGTCCTCGTTCGTCACCGCCGCAACGACAGTTCCCAAGGCGACGATCGAGACGATCACCAACCCGTCGCGCCAGGTCCATTGCTCGCGACGACGTTTCGGCTCGTGTGCAGTGCGCCCAGACATGTCTCGATCATGGCCTACGGCAACAACTACGTTACTGTCCGACATACCCGGTGAGGTCGTACACCGTGGAATTTCCCACCGTCGTCGACGTGAAATTGGCCTCGACCCAGTCCTGGATGGCACTCGACGTGCCGTCCCCGCCTTGGCTGTTTCTCTGGCTTCCACCCTGGCCACCGGCAATGTAGTAGTGGATTTCGCCGTCTGCCACGTATTGGACGAACTGGTCCAGCGTCGGTGCGGGATCAGAACTCCAACCGCCGATGGCCATCACCGCAGTATCGCTGGCCAACTCGTAGGTTGCTGCGCTTTGCGAACCGTTGGTCGCAGCCGACCACGTGGTGCCCGCATTGACCAGCATTGCCGTCAACTCTGAAGTACTTTCGCTGCCACCGCCCGCTTCTGGCCTACTTGACACGAGATTATCGGTCGTCTCAATCGGTGGGGCCTCACCGTCTCGCTGCTCTGGGCTCCCACCGATGGCTCCTCCCCCGCCCAGTCCGGAATCGGACACCGCACCTGTTGGTCCAGCCGTGGGTATGGACCCGCCGTGCGCTGTCGCAGCGGTGGCAATTGCGTAAGACGCCGAACCGGTTATCCCTGCCAACGAGCCGATGATCAATCCAGCGACAGTGAGCTTCCGGAATCGATCCTGCGCTCCCATCAGAATCAGGATCGCGCCGACGACTGTGCCTGCCAACAGAATCCATTTCAGCATCGGCAGCCAGTCGGCGTTGCGATGCAACAACACCCAACTCCAGATTCCTGCGGCCAGCATCATCGCCGCCAAGCCGCAACGCCCGATCCAGCGGGCACGAACCGCCCACAGCGCGTATCCACCGGTCCCGATCATTCCTGCGACGGCAGGTGCAAGCGCAACTGTGTAATAGGGATGGATCGTGCCGGACATGTAGCTGAAGATCACGCCGGTCACGAGAAACCAACCACCCCACAGGATCAACGACGCACGGAGTAGATCTGTGCGCGGTGCGCACCCACAGGCGAGGAGGCCGAACACCAACGCGATCAGTGCCGCGGGGATCAACCAGGAAATCTGTATGCCCATCTCGCTGCCGAACAGTCGATCGAGTCCCGTACTCCCCCCGAAGCTCGAACCTGCACCGCCACCGTTCATTCCGCCACCGGTGTTGCCGAAAAGTCGACCCAACCCGTTGTATCCCAACACCAAGTCCATGACGCTGTTGTTGGTCGACCCGCCGATGTACGGGCGAGAATCGGCCGGCCACAGCCAGACAGCAAGTACCCACCACCCGGCCGATACGATCACCGCCGCGGCTCCGATCACCAAGTGGACCAAACGAGTTCGCAGCCGTGTCTGTCCGGCAATCACATACGCAACTCCGAATGCAGGTAATACCATCAAGCCTTGCAACATCTTGGTGAGAAAAGCGAATCCCAGTGCAACACCGGCGAGGGCTGTCCACATCGCCGCTCGTCGACCCGCCACCGTGCTCATGGCCCGCACCACGAAGTAGCCGGCAAGAGTCATGAGCAGAACCAGCAGTGCATCGGGATTGTCGAACTTGAACATCAGAGCGGCAGCGGGCGTAGCTGCCAACACAGCTCCCGCCACAAGACCCGCAGCAGGCGACGCCACTCGTTTGACAGCCGCATACACGAGCGCAACCGATCCGACGCCCATCAACGCCTGCGGAACGAGGAGGCTGGCACTCGAGAATCCGAAGATTCGTCCGGACAGACCCATCACCCACAATGAGGCGGGAGGTTTGTCGACAGTGATGAAATTCGAGGTATCGAGGGAACCGAAGAACCACGCTTTCCAATTCTGGGAGCCGGCCTGCGCCGCCGCAGCGTAGAAGGTGTTGGCGTAGCCACTCGCGGTCAGATCCCACAAATACAAGACCGCCGTTGCTGCCAACAGGATCGCCAGCGCCAAACCTGTACGGCGAGTGCGGAACCACGACGGCGAGGGCTCGGCTCGATGGGCAGTTGTTGCCGGCCGATGAGGCGGGGCCGGATGCAGAACGGCGGTCATCAGGAAGTCCCTTCACGAGTTACTGTCCTGCCAACGATCGCGCTTTCAACCCCGGCGGCACTGGGAGCCGACTGGAAAGTTGCTGTGAATGAATCAGGTCAGGGAGCGCTCGAACAACACGACGCTGAACCAACCGTTGTCGACAACATCTCCGAAATCACGACGCCCGACCTCGACAAAACCCGCGTCCCGGTAGTAGCGGCGCAATCGCACGTTCGTTTCCACACAATCGAGCCGTAAGTACTGCGCGCCTTCCTCCGCGGACCGTCGAAGCGCCCAGCCGAGTAGCCGTTCACCCATCGAGGTGCCCGAAAACGCTCGATCGATGACCAACCCGTGCACGTAGC
Organism: Rhodococcus baikonurensis; assembly: GCF_040489275.1. Lineage (NCBI taxonomy): Bacteria > Bacillati > Actinomycetota > Actinomycetes > Mycobacteriales > Nocardiaceae > Rhodococcus > Rhodococcus baikonurensis. The sequence goes on from NZ_JBEUOQ010000007.1 coordinate 88,707, forward strand.
CAGCAGGCTCATCCGAATCCGGCCAGACCACAGGGTCCGACCAGATCAACCGCAACGCGCCGACAATTCTCGACTGCACGCGGTCTCGTGCGACAAAGAACTCGCCACGCGAGATCTGGGCCCTGATCTGCTCGAGAGTTATTTCACGCGGATGCCACTGGATGATTCCGCGTTCTGCCAACCAATCCTCTGCCGAGTGCCGTAGCGCCAGAATCTCCGGACCATCGGTGTCGACTGCCCGCACAACGTCCACAATCATGCGCCTCCCTCACATCTGTGGCCGTTCAGAACAACACGGCCTCCAGGCTCCGCCTCGGATATACCTGCGAGATGGAGCCTATCGGCGTGAAGTTGTGTGGCTGTCCGGGTCTCACCACCCGCTCAGGTTGTGAAGGTGGTGTTCGCCGGCCGCGGGTGCCGCTGCGGATCGATCGACGGCGGCGGAATGAACCACGGCTTGTTGTCGACGCCGATCCGGATCTCCCACTTTCCGACGAACCCGGATTTGCGATGCATCAACCGATGATGCGAACGGCACAGCAAGACAAGGTTGTTCATCACGGTCGGGCCGCCGTTGGCCCAGTGCCGGATGTGGTGCGCATCGGTCCAGGCGGGCACGCATGTGCAGCCGGGGAACGCGCAGCCTTTGTCTCTCGCGATCAATGCCACTCTCTGTTCGGCGGTGACCAACCGTTTCCCGGGTTTCACATCCAACGGCGCCCCGTGATCATCGAGTAGGACAGTTGACAGGAAGCAGTCGCACCCGAGAAGCCCGGTCTGCGACACCGACAGTGGTCCGAGCCAGGGCATGTGCCCCACATCGAGATCCGACACAGACCCGCCATCACCAGTTGGTGTTGCGGCGCAATCCCGGTGCTCAGCCAGATCCCGGGCATTGATGTGCACCTTCACGTGCGGCCGCTGACCACCATCCATACCGGTCTTGGCGCAGTCCAGATACCGGCGGATCAGTTCGGTGAACCCGTCCGCGGTCCGCTTCGCCGCCGACCGAGAATCCGGCGTCCCGTCCGGTGCCGGGGTCGGCATCGTCAGATTCGACAACGCCGACAACAACATTTCGCCGGTGAGGGCGTCGAAATCCCCACGCACCACCACCCGACCATTCAACGTCGAGGCGATCCTCAACTCGTTGCGGTCGACGTCTTCGGCGGGTGGAATCTCATCGGATTCGAACAACCGCTCCAACGTCGCGATCACATATCGGACCTTCGTGGTCGTTGCTTCCACTCCCGAGGCGGCAGCCAACAACAAATCGATACAGCGAGGCATCGCCTCGTCCGGCATCCCCTTCGGCGGCGACTCACAAAACGAGATAATCAAAACGGCATGATCGAACGAACAATCCCCGCAATCGAACCGGGCTGCCACCGCGGGAAAGGGCCGCAGCGCCGCACCGAGGGCGGCGATCTTCTTCCCGTCCCGAACCTGGAGCATCGTGTTCGCCGCCAACCACGCACCCACCCCGCGGCTGGCGATCACCTGATCATCCGGACGCAACGAGAGCTCGTCGACCACTGCCACCCGAATGGCCTCGAGACGCAGAATCTCCGCGCTCGCGGACACGGCAGCCTCACGTAGCTCCGCAGCCGTCAACTGCCACAGGCGTCCGCGTAACCCCACCGCAGAGCCCGACACCACATCCGATGACAGAACACTCATTGAATCCCCCGATCCCCACCTCAAGCATACTCGAACACACGTTCGAGTCAAGAGCGGTAGACCTCAAGTGCCCGCGCTACCGATTCGTGACTCGCAGCCAGCAACGGCAGTCGCACACGGGGAGTCGGAATCTGCCCCAACGCGTGCAACACGCCCTTGATGACAGTGGGGTTCGGTTCGGAGAACAGAGCTCCGGACAGCGTCGACAACCGCCGCCCGAGGTCACGGGCGCCGTCGACATCGCCACTGTCCCAAGCCTTTACCAAGCGAACGAACTCCGCGGTCGACACATGAGCGGACGCCAAAATGCCGCCCGAGGCACCCAAGGCAAGAAGCGGCGCCAGAAACAGATCATCCCCCGCCAGTACGGCGAAGTCGTGCGGAAGGTCCGCGAAGAGTTCGACGGCAGCTGAGTCGATACCGCCCGCGGCATACTTCACACCGACAACCCCGGGCAAAGTACCCAGCTCCCACAAAGTGCCACTATCCAGATCGCACGCAGTTCGGTACGGCACGTGATAGACGATCAGCGGCACTGGGCTCGACGACTGCAGATGCGCGAAATGCGCCACCACACCGGCTTTCGACGGCCTCGTGAAGGAGGGAACCGGCACCAAGGCCGCCGAGACCTCAGGCCACCGAGCCAGCCTCCCGAGCGCCTGCGCACTGCTCGCCGTGTCGTTGCTGCCCGCGCCGACGATCAACGTCGCACCTCTCGCACGGCACACGCTCGCACAGATATTCAGAACGGTCTCCCTCTCCCACTCCGTGAGCGTTGCAGTTTCCGCTGTAGTCCCCAGTGCAACGAGTCCGACCGCGCCATCGTCGAGGACCTGGTGCGCGAGCTGCTCGAGCGCATTGGTTGCAACACGCCCGTCGCTCTCGAACGGGGTGATCAGCGGGACATGGATTCCGGCGAGGTCGACTCGAGTCGTAGTCATACAACTCAGCCTCACCGAACAAACCTTGCAGGTCTAGTTCGTATTTCCGTCTTCCAGCGTAAGCTGAGCTGATGCTTGACGTTCGTCGACTGAGGCTCTTACGCGAACTGGCGTTGCGCGGAACCATTGTTGCCGTCGCCGAGGCGTTGTCGTTCAGCCCCTCCGCGGTGTCGCAGCAGTTGGCGGTTCTCGAACGTGAAGCCGGAGTACCTCTGCTGGAACGCACGGGACGCCGTGTGCGCCTCACACCTGCCGGTGAGAACCTCTCTCGTCATGCCGAAGTCATCCTGCAACGCCTGGAGCAGGCGTCGGGTGAATTGGTCGACGCCCGGCGTGGACTCGCCGGGCCGCTTCGAATCGGAACGTTCCCGACCGCAGCACGAGCGATCCTCCCTCAGGCCTTGATCGCACTGTCGCACGAACATCCGGGGCTGGAACCGATGGTCTCGGAGATCGACCCAGCTGACGTCGCCGACGCGTTACGAGCCGGAAATCTGGACTTGGCGTTGATTCACGATTACGACTTCGTCCCTCGCCCCACGGAACCGGGCCTGACGGCGCTACCACTGTGCAGTGAATCCGTGTACCTGGCCTCGAGCGACACCGAGTCGGATTCCGACGAGGCTGTCGCTTCGCTGACCGACTGCGTGGAACGTGCGTGGATTACCGCGATTCCCGGAACTGCTTGTCATGCAATGACTATTCGCGCGTGCCAAGCTGCCGGGTTCACACCTAAAGTACGTCACCACATAGACGAGTTCGCCACAGTTCTCGCTCTTGTTGCTGCAGGACAAGGAGTTTCACTGGTCCCCGAACTCGGAGCGAGTCATCCACCTCCAGGGGTGCGGCTCACGCCGATGCCGATTCGACGGCGAACCAAGATCGCTCACCGAGCAGGCTCCGACGCACACCCAGCGGTCGCAACCGTCACACGCGCGCTTCGCTCGGCAGTCCCGCCACTGCTGGACGCCGAGCAATAGCGGCTATTACATGTCGAGTCCGAGGTCGAGCACCGTCACCGAGTGCGTCAGTGCACCTACGGCCAGGTAGTCGACACCGGTTCTGGCGTACTCTGCGGCAACGTCGATGGTGAGACCACCGGAGGATTCGAGCTTGGTTTCGGGAGCAACAGCGTCTCGGCGCTGGACTGCGATCTGCGTCTGCCACAGCGGGAAGTTGTCCAGCAGAACAAGTTCGACTTCTTCCGCCAGCACCTGATCGAGCTGAGTGAGATTGTCGACCTCTACCTCGCACTCGATGTCCGGCGCGAGTTCACGGACGGCGCGAAGTGCGGCAACCACCGAACCGGCAGCGGCCACGTGGTTGTCCTTGATCAACGCCGCGTCACCCAACCCCATCCGGTGGTTGACTCCGCCGCCCACGTGGACTGCATATTTCTGCAGTGAACGCAGGCCGGGCAGCGTCTTTCGACTGTCGCGCACCTTGGCACGAGTGCCGGCAATGGCGTCGACCCACTGCGATGTCGCCGTGGCGATTCCCGAGAGATGGCAGACGAGGTTGAGCATCGTCCGCTCTGCCGTGAGAAGTCCGCGGGTGGGCGCGACAACGGTGAGCACCGATTGACCTGGCGCGACCCGAGTTCCGTCGGACACCCGATCGACGATCTCGTAGTTACCCGCGCCGATCACTTCGTCGAGAACAAGCAGTCCGACGTCGATGCCGGCGACCGTTCCCGATGAGCGCGACACGACCGAGGCCTTCGCGACCGCATCGGCGGGAACCGTTGCGGTAGAAGTGATATCAGGGCCATAGCGCAGATCCTCGTCCAGAGCGAGCCTGACCAACGTGAGCAGCTCGTCACGGTCGAGCGGCGCGGGCAGGATCTTCTGCTCGGTCATCAATGAACTCCTGTCAACAACATGTCGGGTATTTCGAGCGTTCCATCGGCGCCCATCTTGATCCGAGTGCTGCGACGCTGATTCGGATCTGTTTCAGGATAGTCGGTGCGGGTATGGCAACCACGGCTCTCGGTTCGCGCCACGGCCACGTCGACCAATGCAGTCGCGGTCAATGTGAGCGCCGCGTCTTCGAGGTCCGCAGCAACCACCGCCACCGTCTGCCGAGCGCCGGCAAGCGCGGCTCGCGCAGTCTGGAGACCACCTCCGTCGCGAACTACCGACGCGTGTGCCGTCATGACGGACTGCACGGTCCCTCGCGGCAGGATCGGCATCGGCTTGCGCACCACATTGACTACCTCGGCATGAACCTCGCGACGCTCGGCAGCTGCGATTCCGGCGCGCTCCCCGACCACCAACCCCTCCAGAAGGCTGTTGGACGCAAGACGATTCGCGCCGTGCAATCCCGTGCGCGCCACTTCTCCTGCTGCGTAGAGTCCAGGCACTCCAGTGCGTCCATGGACGTCGGTGGCGACTCCACCGCACGAGTAGTGCGCGGCCGGAGCGACCGGAATGAGTTGGGTCCGTGGATCGATGCCTGCTTCGAGACAGGACGCAGTGATGGTCGGGAAACGCGAATCGAAACCGTCGAGCTTGCGGGCGTCGAGGTAGACGTGATCGGTGCCGAGATCGCGTAGGCGTGCTGCAATTGCGCGCGAGACCACGTCACGCGGGGCGAGATCACCCAGCGGATGAACACCTGCGGTGACCGAATCGCCGTTGGTGTCGACAAGAATCGCACCCTCGCCGCGGACCGCCTCACTGATCAAGGGTCGACGACCTAGTCCGCCGGGGGTGAAGAGCACCGTCGGGTGGAACTGAACGAACTCCAGATCCGCGATCGCCGCGCCAGCCTCGAGCGCCAACGCGATTCCGTCGGCAGTTGCGCCGGGTGGATTGGTACTGCAGGCATACAGCTGACCGAGTCCACCGGTAGCGAGCAGGACCGCCGGCGCATGGATCACCCCGAGCCCTTCCGGCGAGGAGACGATCAGTCCGCACACCCCGCGGCGGTTGGTCACCACCTGAACTGCTGCGGCCCCGAACAGAACGGGCAGGCCGGCAGCATTGAGAGCTCGCTGCACTTCCGCGCCCGTGGCGTCACCACCGGCGTGGATGATCCGACGCGTGCTGTGCCCACCCTCACGGGTGCGTGACACTTCGCCGTCCCGCCCGCGGTCGAAGACCGCACCCAACGCGGCCAGCGCAGCAACAGCATCGTGACCAGCTTCGACGATGGAGTAGACGGCTTCCTCGTCGCACAAACCGACGCCGGCCTCACACGTATCCGCAACGTGCGACTCGACGGAATCCGTATTCAGATCGTCGACGACCGCGATGCCACCCTGCGCGTACTGAGTCGCGGTGTCCGTCGGGCCACCCTTGCTGACAGTGAGCACTTTCAGCCCCCGCAGAGAAGCGGTGCGCGCAGCGGTGAGGCCCGCAACACCGCCTCCCACGACGACCAGGTCGGCATGAGCCTCCCAGGCGAAACGCCCGGCAGGACTGGTCACTCGCCGCCGCCCGGATTACCGATCTCGATCATGCGCTGCACCGATTTCTGTGCGCGCTTGGCCATCTCGAGATCGACGTGGACCTCGTCCTTGCCCTCGAGAAGGCAGCGAAGCAACGCGGCTGGCGTGATCATCTTCATGTACGGGCACGACGCGCGGTCGTTGACGGCCTGGAAATCGACGTCGGGCGCCGCCTTGCGCAACTGGTGCAGCATCCCGATCTCGGTCGCGACCAGAACCTGCTTGCTCTTGGTGACGCGCGCAGCGTCGAGCATTCCGCCGGTGGAGAGGATCTTGACCTTGTCCGCGGGGACCGCGCCTTCACCGGCGAGGTACAGAGCCGAAGTAGCGCAACCACATTCAGGGTGCACGAACAGCTCGGCGTCGGGATGCGACTTGGACTTGGCCGTCAGCTCGTCGCCGTTGATGCCGGCGTGCACGTGGCACTCACCAGCCCAGATCTGCATGTTGGTACGGCCGGTCACGCGCTTGACGTGCGCTCCCAGGAACTGGTCGGGCAGGAACAGAACCTCGCGGTCGGGATCGATCGAGTTGACCACGTCGACGGCATTGGACGACGTGCAGCAGATGTCGGTGAGACCCTTCACCTCCGCCGTGGTGTTCACGTACGACACCACCAGCGCGTTCGGGTTGTCAGCCTTCCACTCACGGAGCTGCTCGGCATTGATCGAGTCGGCCAGCGAGCAGCCGGCTCGCTCGTCCGGGATCAGGACGGTCTTGGACGGCGACAGGATCTTCGCGGTCTCCGCCATGAAGTGCACGCCGCAGAAGACAATCGTGTCCTCGGGCGCCTCGGCAGCGATTCGCGAGAGCGCCAGGGAGTCGCCGACGTGATCGGCGACGTCCTGAATCGCGGGCAGCTGGTAGTTGTGCGCAAGAATCGTCGCGCCGCGTTCGCGAGCCAGACGTTTGATCTCAGCGGCCCATTCGGGCGTCGCTTCGACTCCGCTGTATCCGCCAGGGCCGTCGTGAATCTGCGAGGCCGATCCCTCCCATAACGTCGTGGTCGTCATGGCGTTCTCCTTCACCGTGAACCCGGGCTCGTCACCCAGTTCAAATCCGGACGGGCTGGCCCGGATTTCCGTATTCGAGGTTTTCGACTTAGGATCGAAAACGTGCCCAATAGTAACACCACCCACGAAGTGCTTGCAGCGGTGTTCCAAGTTCGCACCTTCCCCGCAAGCATCGCCGCAGGTGACGGCGATCACTGCCCGCAAGGACGTGAAGAGTTGGCCGTACTGCTGTGGCAGCGCGCGCTCAACCCACAGAAGGGCACATGGTCCCTGCCCGGAGGCACTTTGCGCGACGACGAGGACCTGACGACGTCCGCTCGACGACTCCTCGCCGAGAAGGTCGACCTACGAAAAGTCGCTCACCTCGAGCAACTCTCCGTCTTCAGCGACCCACAGCGCGTGCCGGGCCCACGCCGCATCGCGTCGACCTTTCTCGGACTCGTCCCTCTCAGCGCCGATCCACAACTCCCACCGGACACCGCCTGGCACCCTGTTTCGAAATTGCCGGAGATGTCGTTCGACCACGGAACCGTCGTACGGCACGCGCGCAATCGACTGGCCGCAAAACTCTCGTACACCAACATCGCATTCGGGCTGGCTCCCGAAGAGTTCGCGATGTCCACACTGCGGGAAATATACTGCGCCGCACTCGGTTACCAAGTCGACGCCACCAACTTGCAACGCGTACTGGGGCGCCGAGGCGTCCTGACTCCCACCGGCAACACCGCACCGTCGGGCAAGTCGGGTGGACGTCCACCGGCCCTGTACCGTTTCACCGACTCCACCTTGCGGGTCACCGACGAATTCGCCGCCCTACGGCCACCGAGCTGACGCCGGTCACGTTGTCAGGCAACGGCTTCGAGACTTCCACGCTGCGTCCACACCGAGGTCACGGCGCCCGCCGGATCGATAACCCGATTTATTGTGCCGAATCGTGTCGTCACGCGGTCGAGAATCCGGTCGGCCTGCCAATGATCCGTCGGATCGGCGACTATCGCAAAGAAGCGATGGGCAGGTTTCCCAGCCATGATGCGTACCAACTCGGTTACCGTCCGCGCCGTGACCGCCACGCTCCAACCAGCGTCGAGAAACTCTGTGGCGATGCGCGCACCGTGCTCGAATCCGATGTCCGTGACCAGTACAACTCCCCTGTTGGGGGCGATCTCTGAAACGCTCATTGCGGAACCTCCACTCGGAATCAAACTTCTTGACTCCTATGTAAGTCCGCAATCTTGTGCTCCCCTTGTGCTGGTTCTGTGAGAACTCTGGGGAATTCCGCGTGTGTCCCGGACGTCAGACAGGTCGAGACAACCCCGCCCAGAAGACCGTCGACGCAGCGTTCACCACATCGCCGACCGGCACGTCGCCCAACATTCCGCCCGCGGCCAGCGTCGCGACTCCATGGAACGTCGCAAAGGCAACGAGCGCAATGCTTTCCGGATCACCAGCAGCAATGTCACCCGCGGCCTGCGCTTCCGACACGAGCCGAACGGTCAGGTCCATCGTCGCGTGCCCCGCGTTCACGACGGTCTCGGCCGCACCGGGTGCATGCTTGTTGCTGTACATCAGAGACAACAGGCCGGGATGCTCGAGTGCAAAATCCACGTAGGCATTGGCGAGCGAGGAGAACCTGGCCCTCGCGGTCGGCGGAGCCTCCGAAACTGCACGCTCGAGCGCACCGGTCATCCGATGGAAGCCGCTTTCAGCCAGGGCGTCGAGCAACGCTTGACGGTCCCGAAAATGCTTGCCCGGAGCCGCGTGACTCACGCCCGCCTCACGTGCAAGTTGCCTCAGCGACAGCTTGTCGACGCCGTCTCGCTCGAGGGTAGCTTCAGCCGACGCCAAGAGTTCCTGTCGCAGACTGCCGTGGTGGTAAGGCTGTTCGTGGGCGGGCATGGAGGCACCTTATCAAAATGTTGTCATTGACAACTATGGTGTCAGTGCCTACATTTGGGACCACCCGAACCGAAGGAGCCACCATGGCCATCGACGTAGCCGGAACCACCGTCCTGATCACCGGAGCCAGCGCCGGGCTCGGCGTGGAATTCGCTCACCGCTTTGCCGCTCGCGGTGCAAATCTGGTTCTCGTCGCCAGGCGGGCAGATCGCCTCGAAGCCCTCGCTACGGAACTCCGCGTCGCCCACGGCATTACCGTGACAGTGCTGCCCGCCGATCTGGCAGCACCCGGCGTCGGCGCGACCCTTCACCGAGAATTGACCGGCCGCGACATCACCGTCACGTCACTGATCAACAACGCCGGGTTCGGAACGCACGGCGCGTTCGTAGACGAAGACCTCGAGCGCGTCACGTCCGAAATTCAACTGAACATCGCCACACTCGTCGAGTTGACGCACACATTCCTGCCCGACCTTCTCACCGGACGCGGCGCACTGGTCAACATCGCCAGCACCGCGTCGTTCCAGCCGACACCGGGCATGGCGGTCTACGGCGCATCCAAGGCCTTTGTACTCAACTTCACGGAAGCACTGTGGGCAGAAGCTCGCGGTAGCGGATTGACCGTATTGGCGGTATGCCCCGGTCCGACGCGCACCGAGTTCTTCGACGTCGTCGGGTCCGAAGATGCTGCGGTCGGCCGAATGCAGACGGCAACTCAGGTGGTGGACACAGCTTTCCGGGCACTGGATCGACGCAACGCACCGCCGACAGTGGTATCAGGTTTGCCGAATTGGGTGTCCTCGATCAGCACTCGCTTCGCGACCCGCCGATTGGGGGCGTTGATTTCGGGTCGACTCTTGGGAGACGTGCGAATGAAGTCCGCTGCGAACCGTCCGTCGACCTCGGCTGTTTAGCGACACGACGGTTACGGAAGTTTCGGCTGGACCTCGTCGTCGGTCCGTTCGACCTCGGCGGCCGGATCCTCAGATTCCGGATGGTCCCCCACACCGAGGTCGTCGTACGGATTGAGCACTGCGAGAACCAAAGTCACTACGCACGCCGCGAGCGGCTGAAACAACAGGACCAGCAAGGTTCCGATGTTGGGTGCTCGCGCGACGATCTCCCCCACCGCCGGATTGTCGGCCGCGGGGAAACGTAGTTTCGTCACACCCGAACCCACGAGTGCCATCAGGCCGGCTCCCACCGCTGAGCCGACGATCAATCCACCCAGGGCATACGGGCCTCGACTCAGGCGTGCCAGCCAGGCCGCCACCGCTGACAACACGCCGACGATCAGTGCCAGCCAGATGAATACGGCGCTGGCATCGAACTGGTGAAGGCTCTCACCCGTCAACGCGACGCCGCGCCCCTCGGACACCACCAACAGGTGCTCTGCCGGAGCCAGGAACGCCCACAGCACACCGACGAGCACGCTCACGCCCGCACTGGTTGCGGCGATCACGATCGCGGTGCGCAGTCGAGTCTGCCGAAGAGAGATCACACAGAGTGACGCTACCTGCGGGCGGCGTCGATCGAGTCGACGACACCGTGACGGGAGCATTTCGCCCACCATCCGTCAGGACTGACCTGAACGATCATGCGCCGTCCGCACTGCTCGCAGAAGCGAGGAGGCTCGAGGCCCATCGACGCCGCTGTCGGCGTCGGATCGTCGACGCCGTCGACGATCCGACGCCCGGTGAACGGGTTGTACCGCTCCTCGGTCACCGGAACGCTCACAGAGTGTCGTTCAGAGCTTTGATCGGCATCTGCAGATCAACCAACAAATCCAGATCCTTCTCGGCGGGACGTCCGAGAGTCGTCAGGTAGTTGCCGACGATGACGGCGTTGATTCCGCCGAGGATGCCCTGCTTGGCCCCCAGGTCACCGAGAGTGATTTCACGTCCACCCGCGAAGCGCAGGATCGTGCGAGGCAGCGCGAGACGGAATGCCGCAACGGACTTGAGCGCCTCGCCGGCGGGCAGCACGTCCAGATCACCGAACGGGGTACCCGGACGCGGGTTGAGGAAGTTGAGCGGAACCTCGTCCGGCTCCAGTTCAGCCAGGTTGGCCGCGAACTCTGCACGCTGCTCCAACGATTCGCCCATGCCGAGGATTCCGCCGCAGCACACTTCCATGCCTGCTTCCCGAACCATCCGCAGGGTGTTCCACCGCTCTTCCCACGAGTGTGTGGTGACGACGTTCGGGAAATGCGACTTGGAGGTCTCCAAGTTGTGGTTGTACCGGTGCACACCCATGGCGGCCAATTGGTCGACCTGTTCCTGGGTCAGCATGCCGAGCGAGCAGGCGATCTGGATGTCGACCTCGTTGCGGATCGCCTCGATGCCGGCAGCCACCTGAGCGAGCAACCGGGCGTCGGGTCCGCGGACGGCGGCCACGATGCAGAACTCGGTGGCGCCCGACTTCGCGGTCTGCTTGGCAGCTTCCACCAGGCTCGGGATGTCCAACCAGGCCGCGCGAACCGGCGACTGGAAGAGTCCGGACTGCGAGCAGAAATGGCAGTCCTCGGGGCAACCGCCCGTCTTGAGGCTGATGATGCCCTCGACCTCGACCTCCGGTCCACACCACTTCATACGCACATCGTGGGCGAGAGCGAGCAGGTCTTCGAGCCTGTCGTCGTCGAGTCGAAGTACGTCGAGCACCTGGCTTTCGGTCAGGCCGACTCCTCTTTCGAGAACTTGCTCGCGAGCCTGGTCGAGGATGTCGACCGTCGCAGGGGCCGTGCTAATCGGGGGCGGGGTCACAGACGTCTCCTTCGAAACCAGCAAAATTGAACACCGTACAAGTTGAACGGTGTTCACGTTAGAGACGTGGTGGAATACTGTCAAAGGCGGGTCCGATCGACATTCGATCGCGAGCAGCCCACAGCGGGACGACACGAGGGGAACAACAAGTGCAGTTGCGACGCGGCGACGTGCTGGACGGCGCCATGGCGATACTCGACGAGTTCGGACTTGCCGACCTCACGATGCGCAGGCTCGCAACGTCCCTGGGTGTCCAACCCGGAGCTCTCTACTGGCACTTCCCGAACAAGCAGACCCTGCTCGGTGCGGTCGTCGACAAGATCCTCGAAGACCTCGACTCCCCCGTTGACGCGGACACGTGGCAAGAGGCGTATTCCGAACTGGCACACAGGCTTCGGTCGGCACTGCTGGCGCACCGCGACGGCGCCGAGTTGGTCAGCGCCACCTTCGCCTCGCGGATGACGAGCAGCAAGGTACGCGAGCACTTCGTACAAGCAGGGCAGGAATCCGGCCTCTCACGCGAGCACGCCCAACTCGCGGCATACGCCCTGCTGTATTACGTACTCGGCCATACCGTCGACGAGCAGTCCCGAGCGCAGATGGAAGAAATGGGGGCACTCACCCGAGCACCCATTTCCCCCGACTCCCCCGAGGTGATCGGCGGCGGTTCCGACGAGGACCTCCTCGACGGCGATCCGACGGTACGCTTCCAGTTCGGCCTGGATCTGTTCATCGACGGCATCCGCACCCGCCTGAATTCGACCCCACATTCAACGCGCACCGAATCGGCTCTACGACACTCCTGACAGTCGTAGTAATGCAGTAGTACCGGCCGCGACAATCACCACGACCACCAACGGCGCCCTGAACCAGGCGCAGATACCTCCGGCCACCACCCCGAGCACCCGCGCCGGTCCGGCAACGTCGTGGCCGGTGAAGATCGTCGAGGTCACAACCACTGCGAGCAGTAGCACCACGACAGCACGATCGAGAGTCTTCTCGGCAAAGCCCGAAAGCATCACCCGAGCGCGGAGCAGAACGCCACTCACCCGTAAAGCGTAAGAGCCGCAGGCGAATACGAGAATGCCGATCCAGACCGTTGCCGTATTCATCGGACCTTCTCCCGAAACGGTATCGTCACCGCAATACTCAGCAGGGCTACGAGCGGCGCGGTACCGGGCGGCAGGAACGGCGACGCGGCCACCGCGATCACTGCACCGACCACGGCGGCAAGCAGCGTCACCCTCTCCCTCAGCGCCGGCAAGACGAGGGCCAGAATGACAACCGGAAAAGCGGCATCCAACCCCAACGCGCCCGGATCCTGGACGACACTCCCGAGAAGACCGCCCAGCAGCGCTCCGACGGGCCACGCCACCGCGATCCCGATCCCACACAACCAGAAAGCAGCACGCTTCTGCTTCACCGTTGCTTGGGCCATGGCGACCGCGACGCTTTCGTCGTTGACCAGGTGCGCGCCGACCATTTTGCGCCAACCTGAGCCTCTGTGCCGACCCCTGTCGAGAAAGGATCCCGCCGACAATCCGTACGCGAAGTTTCGCGAGTTGATCAACAAACCGGCTGCAACCGCGGCGAGGGCACTCCCCCCGGCCGCGATGATTCCGATGAACAAGAACTCCGACGAGGCACCCAGAACGAGCACGGCCAACGCAAGGAGCTGCCACATCGAGAACCCGGCCGATCCTGCCGTCACACCGTAGGAAACACCGACGATGGCCACGGAGAGACAGATCAGCACGCTCACCCGGAGCGTTTCGCGATCAACTGTTCGCCATAAAGAACGCATGTATTCTATGTTGAACGACGCAGGACCGTTCGTCAAGGGAAACGATCGATCGGAGAATCGAACGATGGCTAGTGGTGGATTTGGCAGTGGTGTACCTGACGGTGGTGTACCTGACGGTGGCGTACCTGACGGTGCCGGAATTAATACTGAGCAGAGTCCTCAGAAGCTGGTGGCAGTCGCACTCAAACGTGAGCGCACCCGAGCGGGCTTGAGCCTCTCGGAGGTCGCCCGACGCGCTGACATCGCCAAATCCACACTCTCCCAACTCGAATCCGGCCTCGGGAACCCGAGCCTCGAAACACTGTGGGCACTCGGCAACGCCCTGGGTGTGCCGTTCTCACAACTCGTCGACTCGCAAGCACAGACCGTTCAGTTGATTCGAGCCGGGGAAGGACCCGCGATTGCGTCGGCGAACGCGTCGTACATCGCGACGCTCCTGGCTCCCAGCCCACCGAACGCGCGCCGCGATCTGTATCGGATAGTTGCAGAACCGGGCGAGCCCCGCATTTCGACGCCGCATGCGCGCGGCACCACCGAACACGTTGTGATCGGCACCGGGCGGGCGGAGGTCGGGCCCACTGCAGATCCGATCGAGCTCGGGCCGGGCGACTATCTCGCGTATCCCGGCGACGAGGAGCACATCTTTCGGGCACTCGAACCAGGCACGACGGCGATCCTGGTTTCGGAGCACACCTGAGCCGCGATGAGTTTCGTCGCTGCGGGAAGTCTGTACCTGCGAGGTGATGTGGCCAGTGCCTCGATCGCCGACGGCAGCAACGACCAACAGCAGGAGGACCCATGTCCGGATCCAGCATCAGCAGCATTTTGCTCTCGAGCACCGACCCCGAACGCTTGCGCGACTGGTACGCCGAGGCGTTCGCTCCGAAAGTCGACCGCACTCCGGGCGAACCCGGCTACGACGTTCTCGACTTCAACGGTTTCTACGTGATGCTCGACAGACGCGACGACGTCGGCGAGACCAACCCGCAGCCCGGCCGGATGTTCCTCAACGTCGAGACCGACGACGCCCGGTCGATCGCGCAACGCATCGACGTACTCGGCGGAAACTGGCTCGCCCCACTCGAAGACCGCGACGGCAGTTTGTTCGCCACCGCGATCGACCCCGACGGAAACTACGTTCAGATCATCGAGTTCAGTGAGGCGGCCCGGGCCGAGATGGAATCCGGAATGACGGATTCCGAACCTACCTAGTCGGACAACAGCCAGGAACGGAGACAGTCATGCTTGCGGACACCAAAGCGTTCAGCGGTTTTTCGGTGACAGACATCGATGCTGCAAAGAAGTTCTACGGCGAAACACTCGGGCTGAAAGTGACCGACGAAGACATGGGACTTGTGCGCCTACATCTTGCCGGTGGAACCGAGATCTTGGTTTACCCGAAGCCGAATCACGAACCCGCGACGTACACGATCCTCAACTTCGTCGTCGACGACATCGACACGACGGTCGATCAACTGACCGCACGTGGCGTGGAGTTTCTGAAATACGACGGATTCCCTCAAGATGCGCGAGGCATCATGCGTGGCAACGGTCCCGACATCGCGTGGTTCACCGACCCCGCCGGCAATGTTCTGTCGGTAATCAAGGAGTCCTGACGTGTTTAACCGCTGAACAGCTGTGACTGCCGCTGTTCAGCGGTGTCGGTATTGGACCGTTCCGCTGCCGCAGTTTCACGCTCGGCCGCCAGTTGCTCGGCGCTTTTTGCGTCGACAACGGACTCCGCCGCACTGAGGTCGGAAAACAAGCCACTGCTCGATTCGTTCACATGCCACCCTTTTGCCTGGTCATCGTTACCGCGCGCAGATAAACCTGCGTTAGAGATCGGTCGATGGCTACTTGATTACTGCCGCCCGTACGGCGCCGACAAGACGCCGATGACCCAGCAGTTCTTCACCCAGTCTTGCACGCCTGTGTTTTCCACGAGAAATTCGGTCCAGACGGGTTGTCATCGCCCGCGTGCTGGAGCAATGTGAAAGATGAGCGCGGAGCAGGTCGGCAGCACTTTCGTCGGACACCTGGCCCCTCAATTCACTGCACAATTTTTGGAGGAATCATGTTGGGAATTGCTTTGGGCCTCGGCAGCGCCGCTGTCGGAATCGGCCTCGGACTGCTCGGCGCAGGAGCCGGAATTCTGCTGAGCGACAAGACCGTCAAAACCGCACGACGTGAACTCACCGCCTGACGAGGGCGCGAGCACTGAAGACGGCGAGCGCACCGAATACTTGGGTGTCGGAGTCAGCACTCGGGTGAACGCCGCGCTGCGACATCCCGCGCAGTGGGTGTTCGCACGGGCCGCGCATCGACGTGGCGTGCATACCGGCGTAGATGTTCCGACGAGCGCTCAGGACGTGCTCGACCGGTTGGCGACACTCCGAATAAGCACGTGGAGTTACGGATTCGACCACAAGTCGGTCCGTCACCTGGGTCCGATGGCGCAAGACTTTGCGGCGATTTTCGGCTTGGGATCCAACACCCGCCGGATCTCCGCCGTCGACGCGAACGGCGTCTGCATGGCGAGCATCCAAGCGTTGAATCGCAAAATCAGTGCTCTCGAGACAGAAATCAGCGCGCTCGAGAAGGTCGTGAACAGACTGAGAAGGGAGACGGGAGACACGAGCACGACTCGGAATGCATTGGAAGTAAACAACAATCACGCATCCACGCCGCTCGACGAATTCGGTGGATCCACCGGTCTGTAGTTTGTTCGGTGTGACCGCCCCTGATTCAGACTCCGACTCAGCACCCAACGTGATTGCCGCGCTGTTCGACGTGTCATCCGACGCCGTCGGTGACGAACACGTCGAACAGGTACTGGCCGAATTCGGCGTTGGCGCAACGGAGATCGCGGAGACAGCGGCCCGCATCCGGGCCAGCCGGTCGGAATTTCGCCGACTGCGCCGTCGCGAAAACGAATTGGCGGTCCTCTATTCGAGTGCACGTGAGCTTGCGCAAGTTCGCGACGTGGACACTCTGCTGCAGAGGCTGGTGAACCGCGCGCACGACATCATGGGTACCGACGTCACGTACCTGTCCGAGTTCGACGTGATCACTCGTGACCTGAATGTTCGAAAGACGGCCGGCGCGGTCTCGCCGGAACTCCAGCATCTGCAGGTTCCTGCCGGCGCGGGACTGGTCAGTGCAATTGCCGAATCTCGAGCAGCCCAATGGGTTCAGAACTACAGCGACTACACGCAGTCGCGCCACGACGAAATGGTCGATGCCGCGATCGTCGCCGAGGGTCTGGTGGCGATTCTGGGCGTGCCGATGCTCTCGGACGGCCAGATCCTCGGAGTCTTGTTTGCCGCCGACCGCCGGGAACGCCGCTTCACTGCTGATCAGATCGCCCTGCTCTCGGCGCTGGCGGATCACGCCTCGGTGGTCCTGCAAACCGCGCGGGCTCTCGACCGCGCCGAGGAATCCGCCGCCGAGACCGGGCGAGCACTCGACGAGCTGCGTGAGCACGTGTCCGCGCGGGACAAGTCGAACATCGTCCATCAGGATCTCATCCATGCCGTTCTGCGCGGCGGCGGATACGCCCAGGTTGCACGAACCCTCAGCAGCTCACTCGAGCGCAGCACCGTCGTGGTCGACAGTGAGTTACGCCCTCTCGTGAAATCCTCGGGCGAGCAGATCACGACGGTGCCGTTGTCGCTACCTCGCGCCGTGTCCGAGGCCATCGACCAGAGTCGCCGCAGCGGCCGATGCACGTTTGTCGCCGACGACAGTGAGACCGCCATCCAACTCGTCAGCGCTGTCACGGCCGGAGAATCGTTCCTCGGGGCCATCCTGCTGAATCGTTCGGACGCGCCGATCGGCCCCGTCGAACTCCGGACCGTGGAACGGGCAGCTCAGGTCACTGCCATCCTCGTGTTGCAACACTCGGCGGCAGCAGCAGCGGACCGACGCGCACGTGACGAACTGGTCGCCGACTTGCTGAGCACTGCGCCCGAGCGCAGGCGCGATCTCGAACGTCGGACCCGCAACCTCGGCATCTCCCTCGGCGAACTCGACACTGTCCTCGTGGTCTCGGTCGCTCCGGAACTCCGGACGGCCGCGCTCCGCGCAATCGGACAGAATCTGCCGGTAGCGGCATTGGCGGCGCAGCACGCCGGACTGATAGCGGTGGTCTCGCGCTCGGGAAACCCGGCAGCCGCGGCGACCGTCATTCACCGCCAGATCATCGGTTCGGTAGGACCCCACGCAGTAGTCATTGCGCCGGCGACGGCGGAATGCCCCGAAGAACTCCCGGCGCGGTTCACCTCTGCGCTGCGCACGGCCCGCCTGATCACCGCGTTGGGCAAGACCGACGGCGCGGTCACGACTGCGTCGTATCTGCCGTACAGCGTTCTGTTCGGCGAGAATCCGGAATCACTCCATCAGTTCATCGACGAAGTAATCGGCCCGGTACTCGCCTACGACCGTGACAAGGACACCGATCTCACTGCGACCCTTCGGGCCCTGGTCCGCAACGACGGGAGCCCGACCAAGGCTGCCCGCGCGCTCAACTATCACCCGAACACCGTCGTTCAGCGTCTCGACCGCATTCGTACACTCCTCGGTCACTCGTGGCGTGAAGACGAGAACTTCTTCCGGGTATCCATGGCGACGAGGCTCGACGAACTTCGGGAAGTGGGAACGGAAGAGGGCGGAAGCGACAACACCGACAGCGGTGATGGTGCTTGACACCACAAATTCGACTGATCGATGTGCTGTGAGCACGTGGCTTGGCAGGCATCAACCTCCCTACTGTGAAGCGGAGCACAGAACCACTTCAGGAGGACGACCCCCGTGTCTATGAACAATCGGTCCAAGAACAACCGGTCTGTCAACAGCCGTATCGCCGATTTCCGGTCCTACGACGTCGCCGCCCGGCGCGCCGAGATCGTCCGCCAGACCGACCTGACCGAAGCCGACATCGCGGTCTACGACGCCGCCGACGGCCTCACCATCGACCAGGCAGATCGCATGGTCGAGAACGTCCTCGGCGTCATCGGCATCCCGGTCGGTGTGGCCACAAACTTCACGATCAACGGCAAGGACTACCTGATCCCCCTTGCCACCGAGGAGCCGTCGGTCGTCGCAGCCGCGAGCAACGCCGCTCGCATCGCACGCGGACTGGGCGGCTTTCACGCCTCCAGCACCCAGCCGATCATGCAAGCCCAGATTCAACTCGTCGACGTCGTGGATCCGGAGGCGGCCCGGATCCGGCTCCTCGAGGCGCGTGAAGAAATCATGGCACTCGCCAACGAGCAGGACCCGAAGCTGGTCAGCGTCGGCGGTGGCGTGGAGGATATTTCGGTTCGCGTCGTGTCCTCGGACCAGGCCACCTACGTCGTCCTCCACCTTCATGTCGACGTACGAGATGCGATGGGCGCCAACGCAGTCAACACGATGGCGGAAGCAATCGCGGATCGAGTGTCCGAGATCGGCGGCGGGCACGTCGTCCTGCGTATTCTCACAAACAAGGCAGATCTGCGGCTCACGCGTGTTCGCGCCGTGTTCGACGCCGAATTGATCGGCGGCGCAGAAGTAGTGGACAACCTGATCCATGCCGCACGTTTGGCCGAGCTGGATCCCTACCGCGCCGCGACACACAACAAGGGCATCATGAACGGCATCAGCGCCGTTGTGCTGGCGACCGGAAACGACACGCGTGCAGTCGAAGCCGGGTGCCACTCCCACGCAGTCAACGCCGACGGAATCTACTCCTCGCTCTCGCATTTCGAGAAGAACGCCGACGGAAACATCGTCGGCACCCTCGAGCTACCCATGCCGGTCGGCCTCGTCGGCGGGGCCACCAAGGTGCACCCCGTAGCGCAGGCCGCGATCAAGATGCTCGGCGTCGAGAGTGCCGAGGAACTCGCCGGCATCATTCTTGCAGTCGGTCTCGCCCAGAACCTGGCTGCTGTCCGCGTTCTCGCCGGGGAGGGTGTCCAGCGCGGACACATGGGACTGCACGCCCGCAACATCGCTGCCACCGCCGGAGCGCAGAAGAGCGAGATCGACGCCGTGGTCGCACGCCTGATCGCGGACAAGAGCATTCGCGTCGAGCATGCCGAGAAGGTTCTCGCCGAGATCCGCGGCGGAAACTGACGACAATGACGGAAACAGTTGCAGGATCACCAGTGTGGAAACCGGCGCCTCATCGAGTGTCGGCGCCGGGCCTACCGACCTCGGTCCGGGTCTACGAAGTCGGGCCTCGAGACGGACTTCAAGCGGAAACCGCGGTGATCCCGACCGAGACGAAGGCCCAGTTCATCGAACGCCTGGTCGCGGCCGGTTCCCGCACTGTCGAGTTGACGAGTTTCGTCTCACCTCGATGGATCCCGCAACTTGCGGACGCGGAAGAATTGATGGGTCGGCTCCACCTGCCGAACTCGGTACGTACGGTCGTTCTCGTCCCGAACCGCAAAGGTCTCGAGCGGGCCGTCGCCGCCGGAGCGCGTGAAGTTGCAGTATTCGTCAGCGCCACAGAGGAATTCGCGAAACGCAACCTCAATTCCACGGTCGACGGCGCGATCGCCGCGGCTGCCGAGGTCACGACCGCCGCTCGAGCCCTGGGACTTCCCGTCCGCGGATACATATCGATGTGCTTCGGAGACCCGTGGGAAGGCGTCGTGTCCGTCGAGCGTGTCGCCGACATCGCCAAGGCCTTGATCGACAGCGGCGTCACGTCGCTCTCCCTCGGCGACACCATCGGCGTCGGCACCCCTGGTCATGTGCTCGCTCTACTCGGCGCGATCCGCGAACGTGGCATCCCCACATCGCAGATCGCGATGCACTTCCACGACACCTACGGGCAAGCACTGTCGAACGTCTACGCGTCGTTGACCGCTGGAGTATCCGAATTCGACAGTTCCGCAGGTGGTCTCGGACGGTGCCCGTATGCCAAGGGCGCGACCGGAAATCTCGCCACCGAGGATCTGGTGTGGATGCTCCACGGCCTCGGGATCGACACCGGCATCGACCTGGATTCGCTCACCGACACAAGTAGTTGGATGGCCGAACAGATCGGACACTCCAGCCCGTCCCGGGTTGTCAACGCCCTCTGCGCTGCACGCACCTGACATTCGCCAAGCAAGTCCCCCGTTTCCCAAGCCTCTCGCCCTGTATGACCTCGCCCTGTATGACACTGGAGAAGACTGATGTCACCACCGCAGTCGGCAACGACGCCGACCACCACAACCGAGCCGACCGAGCAGCAGACATACCTCGAAGTCTGGGGCGACACCGTCAACGGTCGACACCTCGCGATCTCTGTCGCAGTCGGCAGTGTCGTCGGCGCCTCGGCTCTTCTCGCAGCCCAAGCACTGTTCGAACGGGTCGTCAGCGAGCCGTCGTTGGCCCAGGCGTACAGCCTGCTGGTCGGCATCGCGGCCTGCCTGCTCGCCGGCGTCGTCTGCGGAATCTTCATCAAGCCGAAGCGGATAGTCGCCTTGGCGGCCGCCGACGCGGAGTCGATCGACGGTGTCATCACGATGATGAGTGAACAACGCCAGGGTCTCGGCACTCTCGCCGACATTCCGGAACAGAGCCAACTGGAACTTCGCGAACTCGGTCTGTACGACCACTTCGCCGCTGCCGAGGCCGAGCACGCGCGGGTCTCGAAAGCACCGGCCTCGAAAGCACCGAAGGACGGTGGGCTCGCATGAGTTCGGTTCTGACCAACGAGATTCTGATTGCCGTTCTCTTCGGCATCATCGGTGCGGTCGCGTTCACGTTCATCGGATTGATCTCCGGCACGGACGAGACGGCCACTATCGCACCGCTGACTCTGCTCGTGATCCTGCTCGGCGCTCCCCCGGCGGCAGTCTTCACGTTCTTCCTCTCCGGTGCGATCGCCAAACACATGACTCACGCGGTGCCGACGATGCTGTTGGGCATTCCCGGTGACACGATGGCGATTCCACTCCTGCCGGAGGCGCAGATGATGCGCTCACTCGGCATCCCGCACATCGCACTCCGCAAGGCGATCTCGGGAGCAGTGATCTCGGCGTTCGTCGCTGTGCCGGTTGCCGTCCTGTTCGCGACCATCCTCGCTCCGTTCGCCGACACCGTTCAGTCGATAGCACCGTGGCTGTTCCTGGTCGCCGCCGTCGGCATCGCCTACGCCTCACCAGGCCGCTGGGCCGGGGTGGTCGCCCTCGTTCCCTTCGTCATCTTGATCCTCGGCGCCCGCGCCTTGACGTCGAATTACGATGTGTCGCTCAACATCAGCTACTTCCTTGCCATCGCGGTCGGGCCGCTGATCGCGGACCTCGCGCTGACCTTGGGGCCGTCGAGTCGCAAGGACATGGAGCGCAGCGAACCCAAGACCGTCGCACTGGCCCCGGACATCAAGGGGTGGAAGGGATACTTCCCCAATCCTCTGAAGGTCCTCGATCGTAAGCAGATCGGCTACACCGCGGCGGCCTCCACGGTCTCCAGCGCAACGTTCGTCTTCAGCCCCGTCGCTATGACCGTTCTGATGGGTGAGCTGGTAGGTGCGCGGATCAAGAACGGCTATCACCGGCTCACCACCATGGTCTCGGCAAAGAACGGTACGACGGAATCCACGTACATCGCGGAAACCCTCATCCCTCTCGTGGCCTTCGGCCTTCCGCTCAGCCCGCTGGCAGCAGGTCCCGCGGCGCCTCTGTTCAACGCTCCGCCGGTTTTCGAAACCAATCAGGAAACCGGAGTGATCAACAATCTCTCCACGTACCTGACCCAGTGGGAGTTCCTGCTCTACGGCCTGCTCGCAGTGGTCACGGCAACGGTCATCGCATATCCGTTTGCCATGAACTACGCGTACCGCGCTGCGTCAGCGGTGGTCAAACACATCAGTCACGAAGCTGTGATCGCGGTGTTCACGGGACTGGTCGTGGTCATCAGTATCTGGGAGGGCGGCATCCTCGGGCTTCTGATCACCGTGACGGTCGGCCTCGTCGGCGGCTTGCTCGGGCGTCTGTTCAAGATTCACGGCGGTGTCCTGTTCATGGGTTACTACGTCGCGTTGTTCAGCGTCCCGGCTCTGATCAACCTGTTCTGAATCGCTCGACACCACCAACCCGTGCGGACCTGCAAAACACTGCGGGTCCGCACGGGTTACTTCGCTTCTCCGACCGTGAGCGACACGGTTCGATTCCGGTCGAGTTTCTTCGCCCGGTACAACGCTTCGTCGGCGCAGTCGACCAGCTGCGTCAGCTCCGCGCCGCCTGCAGGTGAACACGCGACACCGATGCTGACGGTGGGCCCGAGTTCACCCAACACTGCCGACGAACTCTCGGCCTGCGCACGTCGAATCATCTCGGCCGTCTCGGTCGCACCCGCCAGATCGACACCGGCCATCAGTACGACGAACTCCTCGCCGCCCAAACGGGCGAACAGATGCTTGTCGTCGAGATTCCGCCGCACCTGATCGGCAAAACTCACCAACGCGGTGTCGCCGGCGCGATGACCGAGGTTGTCGTTCACCATCTTGAAGTGATCCAGATCCATCATCAGGACGCTGACCGGACGTCCAGAGTGTCGACGCGGTTCGGTCGCACCCGTCACGCTGCCGCCTCGCCGCAAGAACTCGTCCCGGCGCAGCGCACCGGTGAGATCGTCGTGGGTGACTGCCTGGGTGAGTGCCTCGAGCGCGCGGCGGCGCTCGAGGATTACGCAGGCCACCGCGATCGGCGCTACCGCCAGCAGCGACAATCCGATCTGGACCGACGCACTGACGGGCGAGACGCCCTCGCTGGACAATCCGAGATGACCGTCGGCCGTCAGTACCAACGTCCAGGCAGTTGATACGGCTGTGAGCACCGAGGTGACGAAGACATTGGTGAGCAAGGCGGCAGTCACCAGGGCCGGCATGGCAAACGTGATCGCTCCGGCACCGCCGATCACCCACTCCAAGATGATGCAGAGGGCCAGCAGCGCTGTCGGAACCACAGATCGACGCAGAAGTGCGGCAACAGCTTTCGGGTCCCGATCCGCTCGCCGAAGCGAAGGGAATGTCAGCACCAACGGGACGATGGTCATGTAGTTGACGAACTCACTCGAGAACCAGAGCAACCAGCCGTCCCACCACTGCCCGCCGAACAGCACGCGGTTCGCGATTCCGCCGACGAGTGCTGCCATCGACGCGGCGACGACCGTCGTCGCCACGAGATATCCGACAGACTCGATACTGTTCAGACGACGATCCTCACCGTCGACCCAGCGAAAGGCGTAGAAGCCGCTGGCAACCCCGACGATGTTGGCGGCGTTGAGCCACATCGTGGACTCCCACGCCCCACCGGTGATCAGGTCGGCTCCGACATAACCGACTACTACGCAAATCCAGGTGAGCAGTGTGGCGGAACGCGGCGACCGAAAGAGAATCCCGAGTAGCAGCGCGTTGGCCGGCCAGAAGACAGCAAGCGTGCCCGGCAGACGGCTCAGAATTCCGACGAGGCACGAGACGAAGACGACTACGCCGACAAGCAGTGCGCGACGTACGGCCGATGACGACAACGACTTTTCGACCGTGCTCACCACCTACATTCGGCTGACCTACTCACAATTTCGACAACCACTATCGGCGCTCGGATGCAGGGTCGCCCCAAGACACCGGCTGAAACATACCGACCGGAATCGTACGCGAGAGACGTCGAAACCAAGGCGCCCCACTGTGCCTTGGCTATCGATGCAGACAAATCGGATGTTACGGCGTCAGATGGCCAACGTAGATTTACCGAGCGCGCGTGAAGCGGTCTGAGCAAACTCTTGGACACTCTCGCTGCCACTTCCCGCAGGCATCAACCCGAGAAGGGGAACACCACTGACAGAGACAAGATCCTCGCGATTGCATCTCTCGGCGAGGTCCGGTTCCTGCGGCCACGAACCGATCACCAACCCGGCGCATTCCACGCCAACTGCACCCAGCGCTTCCACCGTCAGAGCCGTGTGATTGAGCGTGCCCAGGCAGGACGCAACCACCAGCACTACAGGTGCACCCAGCGCTGCCGCGAGATCGCGCGCGGTGAACCCGTCGGCCCCCAACCGAACCAGCAAGCCGCCGGCACCTTCGATCAGGGTCAGGTCGTGGGTGGTGTCCAGGTCGCGAGCAACTCGGACTACGTCGTCGAGCGCCAACAACGGCAGACCACTTCGACGTGCAGCAGTATCCGGCGCCAACGGTTCGGGATATCGCGCCAACTCGACCAGCGTCACGCCGCCACCGGTCAGACGCTCGATCTCGGCCAGATCACCCGCACCGTCCACGTCGACGCCGGTCTGGGCCGGCTTGAGCACTGCAACCGACTTACCCGACTGCACGGCGAGCGATGCCAATGCGGCTGTCACCACTGTTTTTCCGACGTCGGTCGACGTTCCGGTCACCAGGAGAATGCTCATGCTCGGGCCCCTGCCAATACTTCGCGCAGGACGAGAGCGATCTGCTCCATCTCGGAGGCCGACAGCGTCGCTCGAGCCGTCAGACGCAGCCGTGACGTTCCCTCCGGAACCGACGGCGGGCGGAAGCATCCGACATGCAACCCCTGGTCCCGGCACGCCGACGCGGCATCGAACGCCCGTTGCGGATCACCGAGAACGACCGAGACGACAGCAGATTCAGGCGACGGAGCACCGGTGACGTCCGCCAACTCGGATGCCCGGGCCAGGACGTCGAGCGCTCGCGTCGACTCGCGCTGGAGTACGGCGAGTGCGGCTCTGGCCGCGCCGACGGCGGCCGGTGCGAGACCGGTGTCGAAGATGAACGTTCTTGCCGCGTCGACGAGATGCGCGCGGATCTTGTTGTCGCCGAGTACAACTCCGCCCTGACTGGCGAGCGACTTGGACAGTGTTGCCGTCACGACGACGTCGGGTTCACCGGCCAGGCCCGACTCGTGGACGAGACCGCGTCCACCGGCACCGCGCACACCGATGCCGTGCGCCTCGTCGACCAGCAGGATCGCCCCGTACTCCCGGCACACCTGATGCATCTCCCGCAGCGGCGCGAGGTCTCCGTCGGCACTGAAAACCGAATCGGTGACGACCAGAGCTCGCTCTTCCACTCTGCTACGCAACGTGTCGGCGAGAAAGCCCACGTCCGAATGCGGGGCAACGACTACCCGCGCGCGTGACAGGCGGCAGGCATCCACCAGCGAGGCATGCGATCCCGCATCGGAGACGATCAACGATCCGGGACCCGAGAGCGCCGTCACCGCACCGAGATTGGCTGTGTAACCGGAGGAGAAGACCAGCCCCGAGTCCGCCCCGACGAACTCGGCCAGTTCGACTTCGAGCAGTTCATGTTCGGTGGTGGTGCCGGTGACCAGACGCGAGCCCGTGGCGCCCGCGCCCCAACGGCGCAGTGCGGCCATTGCACCCTCGATCACATCGGGGTGCCGCACGAGTCCGAGGTAATCGTTCGACGCCAGGTCGATCAACGGTGAGTCGACCGTGCGAGGACGGAGTTCGCGACGCAGTCCAGCGGCCCTACGGTCCGCTTCGACGGCAGTGAGCCAATTCAGCGAGGTGTTCACTTTTCCGACCATACTTGAACACCGTTCAACTCAATGGTTAGGGTGCATCCGTGCTCACAACCGGACTTGATCCCCAAGACGTCTCCGCCATCGATGCCGATGTTCTCTGGCATCCGTACGGATCGTTTCCCGCGTCGACTCGTCCGCTGATCGTCGACTCTGCCGAGGGGGCTACCCTCACGCTCTCCGACGGCCGCCGACTGGTCGACGGAATGAGCTCGTGGTGGGCCGCCATTCACGGCTACCGCAATCCTGTACTCGACGCCGCGGCCGCGCGACAGCTGGGCAAGATGAGCCATGTCATGTTCGGTGGACTGACGCACGAACCCGCCGCTCGCCTCGGACGACTACTGGTCGACATCACACCACCACGCCTCGACAAGGTGTTTCTCTCCGATTCCGGTTCGGTGGCCGTCGAGGTCGCCGTGAAGATGTGCCTGCAGTACTGGCGGAGTCTCGGCAAACCGTCGAAGAACCGATTGATGACCTGGCGGGGCGGATACCACGGTGACACCTTCACCCCCATGAGCGTCTGCGACCCCGACGGCGGGATGCACTCTCTCTGGACCGATGTCCTGCGCGCGCAGGTCTTCGCGCAGACTCCCCCCGCGGACTATCGACCCGAGTACGCACAGGAGCTGGAAGCACTGCTGGCCGAGCATCACGAAGAACTGGCCGCGGTGATCGTCGAACCGGTAGTCCAGGGCGCCGGCGGAATGCGCTTCCACGACCCCGCCTACCTGATCGACCTACGTAATCTCTGCGACAAGTACCAAGTCCTCCTGGTCTTCGACGAGATCGCCACCGGATTCGGACGCACCGGCGAACTGTTCGCCGCCGATCACGCCGGCGTCAGCCCCGACGTCATGTGCGTCGGCAAGGCACTGACCGGCGGATACATGAGCCTGGCGGCGACCCTGTGCACCACGGAGATAGCGGAGGCGATCACCGCCGGCGAAGGCGGCGGGCTGATGCACGGCCCCACTTTCATGGGCAATCCACTCGCGTGCGCCGTCGCAGTCGCATCGACCGAACTGCTGCTCGCGACGGATTGGCGGCGTGATGTCGCATCCCTCGAATATGGCCTCGTTCGCGGCCTCGCCGAAGCCGTCACAATTCCCGGGGTCGTCGATGTCCGCGTCAAAGGCGGGATCGGAGTGATCGAACTCGAGCAGCCGGTCGAGATGCAGAGCGCCACTGATGCAGCCGTCGACTCCGGAGTGTGGCTGCGACCGTTCCGAAACCTCGTCTACGCGATGCCTCCGTACCTGTGTTCGGAGGCGGAGGTGGAACAGATCACAGCCGGAATGCTGGCAACCGCCCGCAGCCAGGCAAAACGGTGATCAGCGCCGTAGACAGTCGACAAGATTCGATCGGCTGCACCCGATAGGGTCTGATTCATGGATCAACCGCCGAGCGAGACCTCAGCCACTCCCATCCCGGTATGGCCTGGCAGTGCGTACCCACTCGGTGCCACCTACGACGGTGCGGGGACCAATTTCTCGCTCTTCTCCGAGGTCGCCGAAGCCGTGGAACTGTGCCTGATCGCCAAGGACGGAACCGAAACCCGGATTCGGATGGACGAGGTCGACGGTTACGTCTGGCATGCATACCTTCCGTCCGTATCCCCCGGCCAGCGATACGGCTACCGCGTCCACGGACCGTACGATCCGGCGGCAGGCCTGCGGTGCGATCCGAGCAAACTGTTGCTGGACCCGTACGGAAAAGCATTCGACGGAGACTTCGACGGAGACCGTTCACTGTTCTCGTACGACGTCGAGTCGGCAGGCGATCCCGAACCTTCGGGAGACGACGACACTCCTGCAGTGGAGCCGGAAGACACGACCGACGAGACGAGTTCGGAAGCCGAATCGGGTGAGGTGGTCCTCGAGGACGAGGTGGAAGACGCGTCACCCACGGGCGATCAGGAATCCGACGAGATCCTCGACCCCGAACCCTTCGATCCCGCCCCACTCGCGGACGAACCCGCCACCATCCCTTTCCCCCAACATGATTCGCTCGGCCACACGATGTCGACCGTCGTCATCAATCCCTTCTTCGACTGGGCGTCCGATCGCTCGCCGAAGCGCCCGTACCACGAGACGGTCATCTACGAAGCGCACGTCAAGGGTATGACCGCGACGCACCCCGGAATTCCGGAGGAACTGCGCGGCACCTACGCCGGACTCGCGCATCCGGTGATCATCGAGCACCTCACCAATCTGGGTGTCACTGCTATCGAACTGATGCCGGTCCACCAGTTCATGCACGATCAGGTGCTTCTCGACCAAGGACTGCGAAACTACTGGGGTTACAACACCTTCGGTTTTCTCGCTCCGCATACCGACTACTCGTCGGCCACAAAACCCGATGCGTCCGTAGCGGAATTCAAAGCGATGGTGCGCAGCTTCCACCAGGCAGGCATCGAGGTGATCCTCGACGTGGTCTACAACCACACCGCCGAGGGCAACCACATGGGGCCGACCATCAGCTTCCGCGGCATCGACAATGCTGCCTACTACCGCCTGGTCGACGGCGACGAAGCGCATTACATGGACTACACCGGAACGGGCAACAGCCTCAACGCCCGTCATCCGCACACACTGCAGCTGATCATGGACTCGCTGCGGTACTGGGTCACGGAAATGCATGTCGACGGTTTCCGCTTCGACCTCGCCTCGACACTCGCCCGTGAGCTGCACGACGTGGACCGCCTCTCCGCCTTCTTCGATCTGGTGCAACAGGATCCGATCGTCAGTCAGGTGAAGCTGATCGCCGAACCGTGGGATGTCGGCGAGGGCGGTTACCAGGTCGGCAACTTCCCCGGCCTGTGGACCGAATGGAACGGCAAGTACCGCGATACCGTCCGTGACTACTGGCGCGGTGAACCGGCAACGCTGGGCGAGTTCGCTTCCCGCCTCACCGGATCCTCTGATCTCTACGAGGCCACCGGACGTCGCCCTGGCGCGAGCATCAATTTCGTCATCGCTCACGACGGTTTCACCCTGCACGACCTCGTCTCGTACAACGAGAAGCACAACGAAGCCAACGGCGAGAACAACAACGACGGCGAGTCGCACAACCGATCGTGGAACTGCGGCGTCGAAGGCCCCACCGACGACCCGGAGATCCTCGAACTGCGTGGACGTCAGAGCCGGAATATTCTCGCGACGCTGATGCTCAGCCAGGGCACCCCGATGCTCGCTCACGGCGACGAGATGGGCCGAACTCAGCAGGGCAACAACAACGTCTACTGCCAGGATTCGGAACTGTCCTGGATGGACTGGACTCTCGCGGAAACCAACGCGGATCTCGTCGAGTTCACCAAGCGCGCAATTGCCTTGCGCGCCAAGAACCCGGTCTTCCGGCGTCGTCGATTCTTCGAGGGTCGACCTATTCGAAGTGGCGATCAAAGTCGCGACATCGCCTGGCTCACGCCGTCGGGCGAGGAGATGACTCCGGCCGACTGGGACAGCGGTTTCGGAAAGTCGTTGGCCGTCTTTCTCAACGGTGACGCGATCCCGGAACCGAACTACCGCGGCGAGCGCGTCACGGGAGATTCGTTCCTTCTCTGTTTCAACGCCCACTACGAAGATCTCGAATTCTCCACCCCCAACGCGGACTACGCGTCGGAGTGGACCGTCGTACTCGACACCTCGGTCCCCACCGGTGAGAGCGACACCGTGGTCAAAGCCGGAACGACTTTGGATGTAAAAGCGCGAGCATTGACGGTACTTCGCAGAACGGCCTGAGGGAGACGTGCAGATGGCCCCGATAACCAGCACCTACCGACTGCAGTTGCGCCCGGACGCGTTCACCCTTCGTGATGCGGCCGCGCAAGTGGACTACTTCGAGGCGTTGGGGGTCTCGCACCTCTATCTCTCCCCCATCCTCACGGCAACATCCGGGTCGACGCACGGCTACGACGTCACCGATCCGACAACCGTGTCCGAAGGACTTGGTGGCCGCGAGGCGTTGGTGGAGCTCTCGCACGCGGTTCGATCACGTGGGATGGGCCTGATCGTCGATCTGGTCCCCAACCATGTCGGTGTCGCCAAACCTCGCGAAAATGCCTGGTGGTGGGACGTTCTCACGCACGGGCAGTCGTCGGAGTACGCGGACTTCTTCGACATCGATTGGGCCGACGACAACGGAGCCGACGGCGCCGAGGGCAAGCTCTCGCTCCCGGTACTGGGCAGCCCGGACGATCTCGACGCACTGACCGTCGAGAAAGACGGTGAGGAAACACTTCTCGCTTTCTACGAGCACCGCTTCCCCGTCGCGGCGGGCACCGAACTCGGATCTCCACAGGAGGTCCACGCCAGGCAGTCCTACCGACTCGTACCGTGGAACGCCGGGATCATCAACTACCGACGGTTCTTTGCCGTCAACGAACTCGCTGCAGTGCGCCAGGAGGACCCCAAAGTCTTCGAACTCTGCCATCGGCAAGTGAAGTCGTGGGTCGACGAAGGACTGATCGACGGCGTTCGCATCGATCACCCGGACGGACTCGCAAATCCGGCG
This sequence comes from Rhodococcus baikonurensis, assembly GCF_040489275.1. Lineage (NCBI taxonomy): Bacteria > Bacillati > Actinomycetota > Actinomycetes > Mycobacteriales > Nocardiaceae > Rhodococcus > Rhodococcus baikonurensis. The sequence continues at coordinate 119,296 of NZ_JBEUOQ010000007.1, forward strand.
GAATATCTCGGGCGCCTGCGAGAACTGATCGGACCAGATCAGTGGCTCGTGATCGAGAAGATCCTCGGCCACACTGAACCACTCGATCCGCTGCTCCCGATCGACGGCACCACCGGATACGACGCGCTCAATCAATTGGGCGGCATTTTCGTCGATCCCGCCGCCGAACTCGAATTGACCGAACTCTCGGCAGATCTGACCGGCGACGACGGGGACAGTACGTGGTTGCATCACACCGAACGTCAGTTCAAACGCGACACCGGGCGCGGTGACCTTGCCCCCGAGGTTCGCAGGCTCGTGCGCGCAATCCGACGTGAAACCGGAAGTCGTTGCAGTGAGACCGAACTGAACGACGCCGTGGTGGTCGCGATCGCTCGGATGCCGGTGTACCGATCCGATTACAGTCCCCTCGCCGGTTTGGCCGCTCGTATCGTCGGCGACATGCACGAATTGGCTCCCGGGCATGAAGCAGCGTTCAACGTGTTGGCGCAGTCACTGGTGAACGGAGGTGAAGCGGCAGTTCGCTTCCAGCAGGTGTGCGGCGCTGTCATGGCCAAGTCCGTCGAGGATCGTCTCTTCTATCGGACGGCGCGCCTGGTCTCACGTCAGGAAGTCGGCGGCAATCCGGCGTCGCTTGCCGTCTCCGTCGCCGAATTCCATCTCCACAACGCGGACCGAGCGAAGCGGTGGCCGCGCGCGATGACGAGTCTGTCCACTCACGACACCAAACGCGGCGAGGACGTGCGGGCACGGATCGGTGTTGTGTCTCAGGTGCCTACCCTGTGGTCCAGGATGATTCGCGAGTGGGAAGGCGTGTGCCCCAGCCCTGATCCGCTGACCGGATTGTTTCTGTGGCAGAACGTCATCGGTGTGTGGCCGGCCGACGGTAGCCCCGCGTCTTCGCTTCCAGAACTGCGCGAACGTTTACACGCCTATGCAGAAAAGGCCGTCCGTGAATCCGGCGCAAAGACGTCCTGGAACGATCCCGACGTCGGCTTCGAGTCGGCGGTGCATCACTGGATCGACCAGGTGATCGACGGTCCTGTCGCTGATTCGGTCAGCGAATTCGTCCGCCGGATAGCGCGTCACGGCTGGTCGGACTCTCTGGGCCAAAAGTTGCTCCAACTCCTCGGGCCCGGCGTTCCCGATGTCTACCAGGGCACTGAGCTCTGGGAGGACTCGTTGGTCGACCCGGACAACCGGCGCGTTGTCGACTACGCGGCGAGGCGTTCCCTCCTCGATACCGGTGGCACGCCGATCGACGCGACAGGAACTGCAAAATTGCACCTCGTTCGCACGGCACTGACACTGCGGCGTGAGAACCCCGCGTGGTTCGAACGCGGCGCGTATCGGCCGGTCTTCGCCTCAGGTTCCGGATCCGGTCATCTGGTCGGCTTCTCGCGGGGCCCCGCGGGAGATCCACCCATGGTCGTTGCTCTGGCGACGCGACATTCGCTCGGACTCTCGTCGCACGGCTGGCGAGACACACGAATCGACCTTCCCGAAGGCGAATGGGTCGACGCACTGAGCGGACAACCCGTCACGTCCGCAGATGCGCGCGATGTCTTCGCCGACGGACCATGTGCCCTGTTGACCAGGGTGTGCTGAGCGGTTTCCGCTGACTGGACATTCACCCCCGAAAAGAACTTCGTCGCGCTAACTTCCGAAGAGCAGATCGTCACCACTATTCGGAGGTTTGAGCATGACTGCCAATCGATACACCGGAAAAGTTGCCTTCATCACCGGAGCAGCCCGCGGTCAGGGGCGGGCGGAAGCTGTCCGGCTGGCAGATGAGGGCGCAGACATCATCGCCGTCGACGCGTGTGTTCAATTCGAATCCACGTCTTACGCCGGCGCCACCGAAGACGACCTGGCCGAGACAGTCGAACTGGTCAAGGCTCTGGACCGTCGAATTGTCGCTACCAAGACCGACGTCCGCGACTTCTCTGCGCTGTCCGCGGCACTCGATGCCGGCATCGACGAACTGGGACGCCTCGACGTCGTCGTCGCGAACGCCGGAATCTGTTCTGCCAACATGTCCTGGGAAATCACGCCCGAGCAGTGGCAGGAAACGCTCGACGTCAACCTGACCGGAGTCTTCCACACCGCCAAGGCAGCGATCCCGCACCTGATCAAGCAAGGCACCGGTGGCTCGATCATCTTCACCAGCTCCGTCGCCGGCCTGCGTGGGCTCCCCTTCCTCGGCCACTACGTCGCGAGCAAACACGGCATCACCGGTCTGGCCAAGACGATGGCCTCGGAATTGGGGCAGTACAACATTCGGGTCAACACCATCCACCCGCACGGCGTGGAAACCGGAATGCAGATGACGGACATGCGGCCGCTCATCGACGCCAACGCTCACACCCTCGGTCCGATCTTCATGCAGACCTTGCCAGACCCGGTCAGCCAGCCGGAGGACATCGCCGCAGCCGTCGCGTTCCTCGGTTCCGACGAGGCCCATCACATCACCGGCATCGCGATGCCGCTCGATCTGGGCACCTTGATTCGCTGATCGAATCTTCTCGAGTTTTTCCCGTCCTCGGGGAATATCGCTTCCCCGAGGACGGTTGCGCGAGACATGACCAAAACTGTTGTAGCGCAGACGTACGGCACGCCCGAGGTCCTGGAGCTGGTGGACATCGATTTACCGGCGCCGAAATCAGGTGAAGTCCTGGTCGACGTGAAGGCGATCGGGGTGAATCCCTTCGACTTCAAGCTCTACAGCGGTGCTTTCGGCACCGATCCCGAGAAACTTCCGATCCGCCTCGGCGGCGAGGCGGCGGGCGTCGTCTCTGCCGTCGGTGACGCTGTCGCGGACGTGGCAGTCGGCGACGAGGTGATCGTCAGCCCGGGCAACGGTCTCTATTCCGAACAGGTTGTCGTTCCGGCCTCCTCGGTGACCGCGAAGCCCGCCGGCATCGGCTGGGAGCAGGCGGCCGGACTCCTTCTCGTCGGCGGAACTGCAGTCGACGCCCTCGACACGATTAGAGTCGGCTCCGGCGATACCGTTCTCATCCACGGCGCGTCCGGCGGCGTCGGCGCGATTGCCGTCCAGCTGGCAGTAGCTCGCGGGGCCACCGTGATCGGCACTGCGGGAGCCTCCAATCAGGAGTACGTGCGTTCACTCGGCGCTACCCCGGTGGTCTACGGCAACGGCCTCGAAGCCCGCGTTCGTGAACTAGCACCGAACGGTGTCGACGCCGCTTTCGACACCGCCGGAACTGACGAAGCCGTCGATACATCTCTGGCGTTGGTCACCGACAAGAGCCGTATCGTCACCATCGTCGCGTTCGGACGCGCCCAGACCGACGGCTTCGCGTCTGTCGGCGGAGGCAATCCGGCAAGTGCCGAAGCACGTTTGAAGGCACGATCCGAACTGGTCGAACAAGCCGGTTCCGGACATCTCACCGTGAAGATCGCCAAGACCTTTCCACTGACGGACGTCGCGCTCGCTCACACCGAGTTGCAGAGTTCTCATCCCGCCGGGAAGTTCATCCTCATTCCCTGACTTTGCCTGGGGTTCCCTGAGATTGAGCGGCGAGTGGAACCAACAGAGTGGTGCCGAACGCGACGAGCACGGATTCGCCTTCGCGTTCGGCATGTACCTCGGCAGTGACGAACACCTGCTTACGCCCGGCCTTGACCGAGCGTGCCGTGGCGACGAATGCGGTTCCGACTCCGGGGCTCACGAAGTTGACCGCACAGTGGGATGCCGCCACTACGCCCACCTGTGTGAAGGCGGCAAACCCACATGCGGTGTCCACGAGTCCCGCCACGAGCGCAGCGTGCAGGTGTCCGGAGTACTGGCCGAGATCTTCACGCCATTCGAGCCGCAGGCGCACGCGACCCGGTTCTGCTTCCGTGACCTCGAAGCCCGCCCACCGATTGAAGGCCGCCGACGCGTTGACCGCGCGCAATTGTTCGAGTATCTCCGCATTCTCCATGTAGACCAGTCTACATAGATTGTGATGGTTCGCTGGGGTGTTTAAGCTCCAACGCGTGGCGACTCCCCCGAAACACCGCGAGGCACTTGTACGAGCTGCGGCCGATCTGTTTCGCCGCCAGGGATATGCGGCAACAGGCCTCAACGAGATCCTCAAGTCGAGCGGGGCGCCGAAAGGTTCGCTCTACCACTACTTTCCCGGCGGCAAGGAGCAGATCGGCGAAGAGGTCGTCCGCGTCGGCGGGCAGTTGGTCACCGACACTCTGACCGAACTCGCCGAGAGCCAATCAGACGCCGGAGCACTGCTGCGCGAGTATGCGCGGTTGCTCACCGGATGGGTCAGCGATTCGGACTTCCACGAAGGCTCGCCGATCACGACGGTGTTGTTGGAACTTGCCCCCGATTCGGAGAGCGTGACAGCCGCCGGACAGGCGGTCTACCGACAGTGGACTTCGCTACTGCGCGACTCACTGGTCGAGTCCGGCGTCGCACGTACGCGAGCGGAACGACTTGCCGTCCTTGCAGTGTCCGCGCTCGAGGGTTCACTGGTGCGGGCTCGCGTCGAACGATCAGGTCAGCCGATTCTCGATTCACTCGGCGAGGTCGCCGACGTGTTCGACGGAGCAATCGCTGCGGCAGCCGTGCACTGAGCGAACGGCACTCTCGGTCTCATGAAGGCGCCGAAAGGTACGTTCGCTCGGAATCGGAGGGTGGCGCGGCCGGCCCCTGAGCACGATCTCTCGCGCCACCTCGGGCCGCGCCGATACCGGCGACGACGACGCACGCGATACCTGCCACGGCCAGAAGGCTCGGGACCTGGTGCAACACAATCAAACCGATGAGCTGAGCGAACGCGGGTTCGAGACTCATCAGCGTGCCGAACGCTGCCGTCGACAGCCGCCGCAGCGAGACCATCTCCAAGACGAAGGGCACGACGGGCAGCAGAATCGCGAGCCCGAGGCCCACGAGGATCAGGTGCGGGGTCAGCCGCCCGATGGCCGAATGCCCCACGGCAATTGTTGCGGCCAAACCAGCTACGGCCATCGACACCGCCAGCCCGTTGATACCGGCAACCTCGTCGCCGACACGCTGGGTGAGCAGTATGTACATCGCCCAGCAGAGCGCTGCGCCGAGCGCGTACCCCACTCCCACCAGATCGACCGTCCCCGCCCACGGTTCGGTCAGAAGGACTACGCCGACACCGGCCAGAACCGGCCACAGAACACGGCCGTGCCCGCGCAGCAGAGCAACTGTCAGCGGACCCAAGAATTCCAAGGCGCTAGCCGTGCCCAGCGGAAGACGATCCACGGCCGCCATGAACAAGAGCGTCATCCCGGCGGTCACCACACCCAGGACCACGCAGGCCAGAAACGCCTTGCGGGTGAACGCGGACGGCCGGGGCCTGACGATGATCAAAAGAATGATGCCCGCCCAGGCAAGGCGCACCCACGCCGCTCCGTCCGCGCCGAGCTGATCGATCAGACTCACCGAGACGGCGAGGCCGAGCTGTACGCACAACATCGCCAGAACAGCCAGACCGACGCCGGCTCGCGCTCTCGTATCCATAATTTGCATTGAACGGGACACCCACCGTTCGCGTCCACGCGATTTCGACCCACATTATGTTCACAATTAGTGAATGATCGACGAATGGAAACCCGTCGACTTCACCTTCTTCTCGAACTCTCGCGTTTGGGTTCGATGCGCGCCGTCGCCGAAGCGCACAACCTCACGACGTCGACGGTGTCCCAACAGCTCGCTGCTTTGACCGCCGAAACCGGAACAGCGTTGATCGAGCCGGACGGCCGACGAGTTCGCCTCACCCCCGCCGGGCAACGACTCGCGGATCATGCGGTCACTATCCTGGCGGCGCTCGACGCCGCTCGACTGGACCTCGATCCGGACGCCGAACCGGTGGGAACGCTGCGAGTCGGCGGATTCGCAACTGCCATCAGAACCGCGATGCTCCCCGTCGCCCGAAGCCTGCAACACAGTCATCCGCTGGTGGACGTGGTGATCTGCGAATACGAACCAGTCGAGGCGTTCACACTCCTCGAACGCGACGACCTCGACCTCGCACTGACGTACGACTACAACCTCGCCCCCGCGTCTCCGAGTCCACTACTCGAAGCAGTTCCGCTCTGGTCGACGCCGTGGGGACTGTGCGTTCCCGACAACGCCCGAACGCCCGACGAGGGAACGAATTCCAGGATCGATCTCCGAGCCTTCGCAGACACCCCATGGATCGTGAACTCACGAAACACTGCCGACGAGCGCGCCGTGCGAACCCTCGCGTCGCTGGCTGGATTCACCCCACGGATCACTCACCAGATCGACAGTCTCGACTTGGTCGAACTCTTGGTCCTCAGCGGCTACGGCGTCGGACTGATGCCGCTCGAACGTAAAACTCGCGAAGGCGTGCGGGTCGAACCACTCATCGATCCGCCCGTCATCCTCACGGCCTACGCGGTAACCCGTCGTGGCCGAACGTCCTGGCCGCCACTTCGACTCGTGCTGGACCAGCTCATGACGTATCGATAACTCACATTCGATCAGCGTCTCCGTCGCGGCGCTGCTGCTTGGCGATTCGGCGCTGCTCCTCCGCCCGCTCACGGCACTGACGAAGGAAGGCTTCGTCCGCCGCCGGATCCTGCGCGACTGCGCGTCCCGGACGCTCGTATTCGCCGTAGCCGGTTGGGCCGACGTACCCACGAGGTGCATTCTGCCCGCGACCCACCACGAGCCAGAGCACCGAACCGAGAGTGGGAAGGAAGATGATGATCAGAATCCAGACGACCTTGGGCAGGTACTGGATATAGGCGTCGTCTCTCGTGATGGCGTCGACGATGCAAAAGATCCAGAGCAGCATCGTGATGAGGCCGAACAAGGCATAGGGCACGCTGGCGATTCCTCCCGAGAATAAAAAACCCTCGCCATGCTAACCAAAACAGACCAATTAGTACATTAGATTCTGTCGAATGTTGAACTCCAGCCACGAGCGGTATGCGTCGAGATCCCAAGCACTGACTCGACGCAGTTGTTGATGAAGCTGCGGCGAGACGAAGGCGGCAAGTATTCCCGCGGCCTTCTCGAGCGAGATCTCCGGCCTCAGTAAACCGTGTTCCGACAGACCCTCCGCTATCGACATCGCATTGGCTGCCGATTGCTCGGCCGACTCCTCGGACAGACGTCGCATGTCGGAATCGGCACCTGAAGATTCCACGGTGACCATCATGAGAGCACCGGCACGCTCGAGCATGCCGATGCCCTGTGCGACGATCTGCGAGACGATCCGCCGAACGTCATCGGGGTCCGAGGCCGAACTCGGCGCACCGAGAGGAAAAGGCTCGGCGTCCAGCGCTGCAGCAAGTGCCGCTTCGAAGATCTCGAGCTTTCCGCCGGGGAACGCCGTGAACACGGTCCGATTGGCCACACCGGCGGCGTCGGCAATCTGTTTGACGGTGGCGCTGACATACCCGTCGCGCACGAACAGAGTCGTCGCCGCATCACGAATGAGTTCCTTTGTTCGTTGCGCGGAAGCCTCACGCACACGGGAGTGATACTGGCGTTTACCCTCCATTGCGCACACTTTAGCCGCATTCGATGCAACAACCGTGCAGGGAAAGAAGCGTGCAGATCAGGAGCCTTTTCCAGGGTGGTCGATCCAACCGTCACTGCCGGGAAACACGAGTGCCTCGTGTCCGTTGTCGTACCTGACCAGATAGGGCGGTCGCCCATCCTCACCGTGAACTTCGAGGACCTCGGCCGTCACCTCGGACTGACCGACCACTCGCCCCTGAACATGAAGGCGGTCACCTACTTCGGCACGCATCACTCCTCCTCGCTGCCCGCCAAGCGCAGGCACAGAACACCACTGTCGTTGTTCCCGCGATACCGGCGGGGAAACCAGTGACATCACCGAAGTCGTGACCGAAGACACAATCCACCGATGTGACAATCAGGGGTGAACAGTGATTCACTCAGGGGTGAACTACCGTTCACCCCACGCCTCGTGAAGGACCGTCTCTTGGCATTGCACTCGTCTCCGACCCCTCGCCGTTCGAGTCGGCTCATCACCGCAATCCTCTGTCTGTCCGGCACCGTGGTCGCACTGCAACAAACCATGGTCATTCCGTTGCTGCCCGAGTTTCCGAAGATCCTCGGCGTCAGCGCGGACGACGCTTCATGGCTGGTCACCGTCACCCTGCTGACCAGTGCCGTCGCCACCCCGATCGTCACTCGCCTGGCGGACATGTTCGGAAAACGACGCATGATGCTGATCTCGATGACCACGATCGTGGTCGGATCACTGATCGCAGCGATCGGCGGCAACTTCGTTTCCCTCCTCATCGGGCGCGGACTTCAAGGCTTCGCCATCTCGATGATTCCGGTCGGAATCAGCATCATGCGCGACGAACTCCCCAAGGAGAAGGTGGCGTCGGCAACCGCATTGATGAGCGCCACTCTCGGAGTCGGTGCCGCACTCGGACTCCCGCTGTCAGGGTTGATCTTCGAACACCTCGGCTGGCCCGCCATCTTCTGGCTCTCGGCGATCGTGGGCGTCCTACTGATCGTCGCAGTGGCCGTCGTTGTCCCGGAATCAAGTGTTCGCACCCGCGGCAAGTTCGACTTCCTCGGCGCAGCCATGCTCTCGGTTTCACTCGCCGCACTCCTCCTCGCCATTTCCAAGGGCGCCCGCTGGGGATGGACCAGTGAACCGACATTGCTGATGTTCGTCATCGGGGTCGTGACGCTCGCACTGTGGTTCCCCTACGAACTACGCGTCACCCAGCCGATGGTCGACTTGCGCACGTCAGCCAAGCGGCCAGTACTGCTGACCAACGTCGCGTCGATCCTCGTCGGCTTCTCGATGTACGCGAACAACCTTTCGACGACACAACAACTTCAGATGCCGAAAATCTCCGGCTACGGCTTCGAACTGGGCGTGATGGCGGCTGGGCTCTGCATGATTCCGGCAGGACTCGCGATGGTCTTCTTCGCTCCCGTGTCCGCGAACATCACCAAACGATTCGGCGCGAAAACCACCCTGATCGTCGGCGGCACGGTGCTCGCGCTCGCCTACATCGCGCGCGTGTTCCTGACCGGATCGATCGCACTGATCATCATCAGCGCAGCGGTGGTCAGCATCGGAACTGCAATCGCGTACTCCGCGATGCCGATGCTGATCATGCGCTCGGTCCCGATCACGGAAACCGCGTCGGCAAACGGCCTCAACTCGCTCCTTCGCTCGGTCGGTACCTCGATCTCCAGCGCGGTGGTCGCCGCCATGCTCACCTCGATGGTTATTCCGTCCGGACCCGGCGAGGGCCTTCCGTCGATCGACGCCTTCAAGAACATCTTCTGGCTCGCCGCCCTGGCCGCGGTTGCCGCTGCCGGTGCTGCTGCCTTCATTCCTCGCCGCGGCGCAAAACCGGAAACGGCACTTCGCCCGGTCACACCGGAAGGTTTCGAGCTTCCCGACGCCGCCGTGAGCGATACGGAAATAGTGGTTGCCGGTCGCGTCGTCCGAGCGGACAGTCGCCCCATCAGGCAGGCCGTGGTCACCGTGATGGACATGGACGGGCGTCCGATCGACTGGAGCCGCGCCGACAACGAGGGCAATTTCTCCCTCGCTCTTCCGCAGCCCGGACGGTACTTGGTGGTGACGAGCGCCGACGGCTGGTCCCCGATCTCACAGGTGGTCGGTTTCGACAACGCGCAATCGACGCACACCGTCGAACTCGGTGAGCGCCTTACCATCTCCGGCAAGGTCGGTGTGGGTGGGCAGACAACTTCGGGAACTGTCGTCACACTCACCAAACCGACCGGCGAGTTCGTCGCATCCACCGTCACCGACGGAGCCGGACACTACGGAATCGCTCTCCCCACATCCGGTCGATACATCCTCACCGCGTTGACCGCGAGCGGACACGGCACACTCGCGAGGCAGATCGCGGTCATCGCGCAGTCCACCGTCGTCGACTTCGACGTTCCCCTCGATGCAGAGCCGCTGACAACCGTATGAGCAGGCCTGCCATGAGCACCGCTGAAGAGAGCATCCTCACGGCCGCGACATCCTTGTTCGCGGAACGCGGGTATGCCTCGACGAAGATCAAAGATGTTGCGGCAGCCGCCGGATACTCCCCCGCGCTGGTCATGAAGATCTACGGCAGCAAAGCTCGGTTGTATTCGGCGGCGATCCCGTCCGCACCTCCGATGGACGAGGAGCCGAACGGCGACTCCTCAGGTGGCTTCGGCTACTGGCTGGTCGAGAGACTCGTTGCCCGTAGGGAAGCCGACGAAACCGATCCGTGGGCAATGCTCGCCGTACATGTTCACGAAGCCCCGGATCCCGGCGCAGCCAGGGCTGAGATCAAGGAACGATACGTTCACCGGATCGCGCGACGCATCGGCGACACCTCGCCGGATTTGGTTCGTAGCCAGCTGGTCGTCTCACTCGTGCTCGGGCTTGCCACAGGTATGCGAACGCTGGACCTTCTCGGCGAGGATTCGTTGTCGTCGAAGGATTTGATCAAGCAGTACGGGAGACTCGTACAAACGATCGTCGACGAGATCGAACCCGTATCCGAGCAGGAACCGGACATCAATGGCACGGTGGAGGGATGACTACCTACCGATACCTCGACGCCGATCGGAACCTCCTCGAAGAGAAAGATTTCGAAACCGAGCAGGACGCACAGGAATACCGGCTCTCGGTCCTCGGTGCCGAACACATCGAGCCTGCCGACGGATAACGCCTCCGCGAAGGAAGCCGAACCAAGGAATTCTGTAGCGTCGAGCCCATGCCTGTAGCTCGCTTGGGATCGATCACCCTCGATTGCAATGATCCACAACGCCTTGCCGAATTCTGGCGAAATATGCTGGGCGGCAAAATCACGCACAGTACTGAGAAGTTTGCGACCGTCAGCGCAGGCGGCGGCCAGATCACCGCAATCCGCATCGACGAACATCGCCCGAGCACGTGGCCGACGGGTGCAATACCGAAGCAGATTCATCTGGATCTAGTGGTCGATGATCTGGACATCGCACAGGAGCAAGCTGTCAGCCTCGGCGCCCAACTCGGTAGACGGCAGAACGCGCCGGAGCGTTGCCGGGTGCTGCTCGATCCCGCTGGTCATCCGTTCTGTTTGTGTCTGGCGGGTCCGAATCTGTCGCCGTGGTCAATGCCTAGCGAAGCTGGTTGAGTTCGGCGATCAGGGCTCGAACGCGACGCTCGATTTCGTCGCGGATCGGGCGAACCGCGTCGAGGCCCTGTCCGGCCGGATCGTCGAGAACCCAGTCTCGGTAGCTCTTACCGGGAAAGATCGGGCACGTGTCGCCGCAGCCCATGGTGACGACGACATCCGAGTCCTGGACTGCGTCGGCTGTGAGGATCTTCGGAGACTGAGCTGAGATGTCGATACCGCGCTCTGCCATCGCCTCGACCGCTGCCGAATTGACGGCCTCGGCGGGTGCGGATCCGGCGGAACGGACCTCGATAGCATCACCCGCGAGATGGCTCAGAAACCCGGCTGCCATCTGCGATCGGCCGGCGTTGTGGACGCACACGAACAACACGGATGGTGTACTCATGACCTCGCGCTTTCTCGACCAGGTGAAACCTCTTCGACGGCAAAGCGTTTGCGTAGAGCAAGGGAGACGTACACCAGACCGACGAGCACCGGCACCTCGATCAGCGGGCCGACGACACCGGCAAGCGCCTGTCCCGAAGTGGCGCCATAGGTGGCGATGGCAACGGCGATCGCAAGTTCGAAGTTGTTGCCCGCGGCGGTGAACGCGAGGGTCGTGGTGCGTTCGTAACCCAATCCGATTGCGGCGCCGAGGATGTAGCCTCCGCCCCACATGAGTGCGAAGTACGCGAGCAACGGCAGCGCGATCCGGACGACGTCCCATGGTCGCGAGGTGATCTGTTCACCCTGCAAGGCGAAGAGGACGACAATCGTGAACAGAAGGCCGTAAAGGGCCCACGGACTGATCGCCGGGATGAACCTGTTGTCGTACCAGTCACGCCCCCTTGCCCTTTCGCCGAAGTAGCGGGACAGGAAACCGGCAACCAGCGGGATTCCGAGGAAGATCAGAACAGATTTGGCGATCTGCCAGGGTGACGTGTCGATCGTGGTTTGTTCGAGGCCGAGCCAACCGGGTAGGACGGACAGGTAGAACCAGCCGAGAACGGCAAACATGAAAACTTGGAATACCGAGTTGATCGCGACCAGAACAGCCGCGGCTTCACGGTCACCACAGGCCAGGTCGTTCCAGATGATGACCATCGCGATGCAGCGAGCGAGGCCGACGATGATCAGTCCGGTGCGGTATTCGGGGAGATCCGGCAGCATCAGCCAGGCAAGGGCGAACATCAATGCGGGCCCGAGAACCCAATTCAGGACCAGCGAGCCCGCGAGTAGTTTCTTGTCGCCGGTGACCGTGTCGAGTCGGTCGTAGCGAACTTTCGCCAACACCGGGTACATCATGATCAGCAGGCCGAGTGCGATCGGCAACGAGATCCCGTCGATCTGCACCTTCTCGATGACCGTGTTGACGCCGGGTATCCACCGCCCCAGCAGGAGTCCTGCAACCATGGCGACGCCGATCCACACCGGTAGACAGCGGTCGAGGGTGGAGAGTTTGCCGACCACTGCAGGGTGGTCGACGCCGGCAGCCTTGCTCATGCCGTGACCTCAGCGCAAGAGCCTGCAGCACTCACGCTCGTACCTTCAACCAGGAGTACCGCGGAAAGCTGCTGCAGCGCAGCCGGAATCACCCAGTAGTACACCCAGGTCCCGCGTCGTTCACAGTCGAGTAGCCCGGCCTGGCGCAACACCTTGAGGTGATGCGAGATAGTCGGTTGGGACAGGTCGAACGAGTCGGAGATGTCGCAGACGCAGGCTTCACCACCCTCGTGACTCGCCACCAAACTGAGCAGACGGAGGCGGACCGGGTCACCGAGCGCTTTGAACATCCGAGACAGATCGCCGGCCCAATCCTCGGTCAACGGTTCACGCACGAGTGGGGTGCAGCACGCTTCGGACTCCGGGGCGCCTTGATTCGACATTCTTCGATATTGACAGATTTCGAATCAAGGCGCAATCAAGTGATTTGCGATTACGGACCACGGCCCGTCAAACGGGGCGGCCACCGCACGTCGTTCGAGGAGAACAGTGTCACGCCAGACACCGTCGAGTTGGGCAATCTTTTCCCGGAGACCGATAGTTCTGAATCCAGCCGAATGATGCAGTGAGATGGAGGCACGATTCTCCGGAAAGATCGACGTCTGCAAAGTCCAGAAACCATCAGCGTCGGCGGCCATGACTTGCTTGCGCAACAGCGCTTTTCCGACGCCCCGACCACGCATGCCGTCCGCGACATACACGGAATTCTCCGCAACCCCGCGATAGCAGTCACGCTCGGAGACTGAACTCAGCGCCGCCCAGCCGACTACAGTGCCCTCGATAGTCGCCACCCATCGATGATGCAGCAGCCACCGATCTTGGAGGTACTCGCGCACGGGGACCTCCGTGGCGAAGGTGGCATTTCGAGTATCGATACCCTCGCCGCAAATCCGAAGAACCGAATCCCAGTCGTCGTCGGCCATCGCCCGGACAGCGACGTCGTCAGGCAGATCACTCGGGCAGCATGGACGCGGTCCGAGCACCCCCATCACCACATCCGCCGCCTGCGGCAGCGCAACACAGCACGTCGGATTCACCGCGACGACCGTGCTGGTCCCTTCCCTACGCAGGTTCACGAAACCCACGTCGGCGAGCTTGCGCAGGTGGTGCGACACCGTCGGCTGCCCGATCCCCAATGCCTCGGCGAGCGCTCCGACGGTAATACCACCGACCGCGCTCGCCACCCGGTGAAGCAATCGGACCCGCATCGGCTCCGCCAGGCAGGCGAACCACTGTGCGTAGGTATCGGCGTCGCCCTGCGCGAGGACGGAAGTACCCACCTGTTCCGGGCCCGAATCTCCGACGCGCACCGTTGGCGACTGCAGCGATGTCATCGCTTCACTATATCGACAGCCGTCGATGGTTGCCTACATTGATGATTGTCGATACAGTCCGAATAGATCGATAATCGTCGATGAAAGGTACGACATGAACCCCCTACCCGTGGTCGTGATCGGAGCAGGCCCGATCGGCCTGGCAGCCGCAGCCGAATTGCGCGAACGTGGACTCACCTCGCTCGTCTTCGAGCGCGGAGGCGCAGCCGGTACCGCGATCTCCGAGTGGAATCACGTTCGACTGTTCTCACGTTGGTCCGAACTCGTCTCCCCAGCCGCACGCCGACTCCTCGACCAGAATGGATGGGACTCCCCCGACGGTGAGACGTACCCGACCGGCCGGCAATGGCGCGAGCACTATCTCGAACCACTCGCCGCTGCACTCGGCGACCTGGTCCAGTTCGACACCGAAGTGAGCGGCATAGCGCGGCGCGGGCGTGACCTGGTCGTCGACGCCGGTCGCGACACCGAACCCCTCTCGATTCACCTCCGCCGCCATGACGGAACCGAGGATCGCGTCTTGGCCCAGGCCGTCGTCGACGCATCCGGTACCTGGGGTACTCCCAACCCGCTCGGCGGTGAAGGTCTGCCAGCACTGGGCGAAGTCTCTGCTGGGTCCGCGATCAGCTACCGAGTTCCTGATCTCGACGATCCGACGGTGCGCGCGCAGTTCACCGGCACGCACACTGTCGTCGCCGGAAGCGGCCACTCTGCGCTGACCGCGATCGTTGCGCTGTCGGGGCTTGCAGAGAAAGATCCGAGCACCCGTATCACCTGGGCAGTCCGCCGAGGAAACGTCGGCTCGGCATTCGGCGGCGGCGACGCTGATCAACTCCCCGCTCGCGGCGCCCTGGGGTTGCGCGCGAAGAAGGCCGTCGATGCGGGATTTCTTCGGGTGGTCACCGGCTTCCGTACAGCCGCTGTGTCAACAATCCCGTCGGGGCGACTCAGACTTACCTCCGACGCCGGTGAGCACATCCAGGACGTGGACAACGTCGTCACACTGACCGGATTCCGCCCCGATCTGTCCTGGCTTTCGGAAATACGACTCGCCCTCGACCCGGTCTTACAGGCGCCGGTCGAGCTTGCTCCGCTGATCGACCCGAACGTCCATTCGTGCGGCACCGTGTATCCGCACGGTGCGAAGGAGCTTCGCCATCCGGAGCAGGGCGTGTACTCGGCAGGAATGAAAAGCTACGGCCGGGCACCCACCTTCCTGGCGATGACCGGCTACGAGCAGGTTCGCAGCATCGCAGCCGAACTCGCCGGCGATCACGAAGCCGCGGCCCGCGTCGAGTTGATCCTTCCGGAGACCGGGGTCTGCGGCGGCGCAGGCGTTTTCGACGAACCTGACACAGCAGAAACCGGCACAGGAAAAGCCGAGGGCGGATGCTGCGGCGCACCCACTCCGGAACTGATCACGCTGTCCGCACCGTCCGGCAACACCTGCGGATAGAAACCGTCCATGACGACCGATCCCGCCCCGCCAGGCTGCCGCATCCGACCGAACAAGGCATGCTGATCGTGTGCATACTTTCGAGGTCTGGGCGCCCACGCCGGAATCGGTCCGGGTCGACGTCAACGGAGTCACTCACGACATGGAACGCACCGACGACGGGTGGTGGCGAGCCGAGGTCGACTGCGACAGCCAGGCCCGTTACGGGTTTGTCGTCGACGGCGAAACGCTGCCGGACCCGCGATCACCGCGACAGCCCGAGGGCGTGCACCTTCGCTCCCAACTGCACCGGTTGGACGAGTCGTCCTGGACCGACTCTCACTGGACCGGAAGGCAACTTCCGGGATCGTCCGTCTACGAACTGCACATCGGAACGTTCACCCCCGAAGGAACTTTCGACGCCGCGATCGAGCGCCTCGATCACCTGGTAGACCTCGGCATCGGGTTCGTGGAGCTCATGCCGGTCAACGGCTTCAACGGAACTCACAACTGGGGCTACGACGGTGTGCTCTGGTACACCGTCCACGAGGTCTACGGCGGTCCGGACGGATTGCAACGTCTGGTGAACGCTGCCCACGAACGCGGACTCGGCGTGATCCTGGACGTGGTCTACAACCATCTGGGCCCGTCGGGCAACTATCTCGAACGGTTCGGTCCCTACATCGCGGACGGGGCGAACACCTGGGGCCGAACCATCAACATCGGCGGCCCGCAGTCGGGCGAGGTTCGCGAGTACATCATCGGCAACGCCTTGCGATGGATGCGCGACTTCCACATCGACGGCCTACGCCTCGACGCAGTCCATGCCCTGGTCGATCACACCGGGACGCACATCCTCGAGGAACTCGCCGTCCGAACGGAAACACTGTCGACCCATCTGGGTCGACCGCTCACGTTGATCGCCGAAAGTGATCTCAACGACGCCACTCTCGTCACGCCACGCGCGGCAGGCGGGTTCGGCCTGGACGCGCAGTGGGACGACGACATCCACCACACCATTCACGCGGCCGTCTCGGGTGAACGCCAGGGCTACTACGCCGACTTCGGTTCGTTGGAGTCACTTGCGAATACGTTGCGGCGCGGTTTCTTCCATGCCGGAACCTATTCGTCGTTTCGTGAGCGGGTTCACGGTCGGCCGATCGACATCACGCATCAGCCGGCCAGTGCTCTGCTCGCGTACACGTGCACCCACGATCAGATCGGCAACCGCGCGATCGGCGACCGCCCGAGCGCCTATCTGACGCCAGGCCAATTGGCGATCAAGGCGGCGCTGGTCCTGCTCTCGCCGTACACGCCGATGCTGTTCATGGGCGAAGAATGGGGAGCCACCACCCCGTTCCAGTTCTTCACCTCGCACCCGGAACCGGAACTCGGCGAAGCCACCGCCGCAGGCCGCAAGGCGGAGTTCGCGGCACACGGCTGGAACAGCGACGACATTCCGGATCCGCAAGATCCACAGACATTTCTGCGATCGAAACTCGACTGGGACGAGCGAGCCGACGAGACGCATGCTCGTGTCCTGGCGTGCTATCGCGATTTACTTGCCCTGCGCAAGAAGCGAATCGAGATCACCGATCCTTGGCTTGGGCACTTGCACGTCGACTACGACGAGGACGGCCAGTGGATCACCCTGCGCCGCGGCGCATTACAGATCGTGTGCAATCTGGGAACGGACGCGGCCTCGGTCCCGGCCGGCGGAACCCCCATTTTATGGTGGGATCCGCCGACACAGGACGAGACCGCGTCCGCAACCGTCGTGCCTGGGCACTCGTTCGTCGTACTCGAACGCTGACTACCTGGATTCCGTCAGAGTCAGCGCTACTTCTACACGGGTCAACGCTTCGCGTTCTCTGGGGTACTCCGCAGCATCCGCAACACCAATGCGGCACTGACGAAGAGAACCAAAGCGGTAGCGCCGGCAGCAACGTGCATACCGTCGACGAAGGCCGACTTCGCGGAATCGGCAAGCACCGAACCGAGTTCACCGGGCAGGTACGTCGCTTCCTGCAGCGCACCACCCAAAGTGCCCTGCGCGGCGTGCGCCTGATCTGCCTCGAGCATCGACGTGTCGATTCCCTTGCGGAAGATCGCCATCACCACGCTGCCCAGGATCGCCACGCCGAGCGCGATACCGAGTTCGTACGCCGTCTCCGACACCGCGGACGCAGCACCGGCACGCTCGGGTTCCACCGAACTGACCACAAGATCCGACGTCAGTGTCAGTGCGACACCGACACCTGCACCGGCCAGACCGAAGCCGATCACGAACATCAGCGGGCCGCTGTCGACGCCGAGGGCGAGCAGCATCGCAGCACCGATACCGGCAACCGCGAGGCCTGCGCTGAGCACGTGAGACACCGACCACCGGCGGATCAACCATGCCGCCGCAACCGCAGTGAACGCGCTGAGCAACATGCCCGGAAGCATCAACAAGCCGGCGTTGAACGCCGAGTTACCGAGTACCAACTGCAGGTACTGCGAACCGAAGAACAGCACGCCCGCCAGCGCGAAGATCGAGAGCAGGTTGGTGATGACCGCGGTGGAGAACGACGCGTTGGCGAACAGTTTCAGATCCAACATCGGATCCTTCAGCATCCGCTGACGACGCACGAACACGTAACCCGCCGCGAGACCAACCAGGCCGATGACCAGCAGCGTGCCACTGACGCCGTGCACCACGGATTCCTTGACCGCGTACACGAGCGGCAACATGGTCGCCATCGACAGACCTGCACTGATGAGGTCGAATCGACCCGGATTGGGGTCCTTCGACTCCGGGATCAGAATCGGGCCGAGTACCACCAGCGCGATCATGACCGGGATGTTGATCAAGAAGACCGAGCCCCACCAGAAGTGCTCGAGCAACCAACCACCGACCAACGGGCCGGCTGCGGTACCGCCACCTGCCATCGCGCCCCAGACGCCGATGGCTTCGGTGCGCTGACGCGGGTTGACGAAGATCGTGCGGATCAGACCGAGGGTGGCCGGCATCAGCGTTGCACCGGAGATGCCCTGCAGCACACGGGCGGCGATGAGCATTTCCGGACTGACTGCGAGGGCCGCGATGATCGAGGCCAGACCGAAGCCCACGGCGCCGATCAGGAGCAGTTTTCTCCTGCCGATCCGGTCACCGAGCGTACCCATCGTGATGAGCAGACCGGCGAGCACGAACGAATAGACGTCGATGATCCACAGCAACTGCGTGCTGCTCGGTTCGAGGTCCGCGCTGATGAACGGAAGCGCAAGATCGAGCACCGTGCCGTCGACTGCGATGAGCAACACAGCAAAGGCAAGGACTATCAAGCCCGCCCAGTCACGCTTTGTCGCCCGAACCTCGTCGGGATTGATTGCAGACGTGTGATCTGCCGACACTGACATTGCTCCCCTGCGACTTTCTCTGATGTTCTTTCGAAAAGATTTCACTGAACCGTCCAGCCGGTACAGTAGGTCTACGGTAACAGTGAACCGTCCGAGCGGTAAAGTTATTTCCGGGTAGGGTCACATCACATGGCTGCCGACACTCGCGATCGAATTCTCGACGCACTGGAGAAGCTGCTGCTGGTCAGCGGCGTCGCCCAAGTCACGCTCGAAGGCGTTGCCGCCGAGGCGGGGGTTTCCAAGGGCGGGCTGCTCTATCACTTCCCCAGCAAGGAAGCACTCCTCGCGGCGATGGTCCGCAGACTCGGCGAACGCTCGGATCAACAACTCGAGGACGCCGTTGCCGGCGGTACGACGGTCACCGAGTTCTATCTACAGATTCCCGATGCCAACGAAAGCGAAGAACTCTCCCTCTTCCGCTCCATCATTGCCGCGCTCCGAACAGTCGACGGACAACACGACGAAATCCAGAAGGCTGTCACACATGTGATGCGGAGCTGGGACAAGGGTCTCCAGACCGAAATCGCCGATCCCGTACTGGCCGAGATCATCCGCCTCGTCGGCGACGGCCTGTACCTGGCGGCCATGCTCGGGCTCCCCCAGCCCGACCCCGAGCTGCATCGACAGGTTGTCGAGCGGCTCAGGCCCTGACCGGGGGCGTCCCTTACGTCAGATAGCGGTACGCCGGGCTTCCCGGCTCGAGCCTCTCGGACTGCATCGGCGCGCGCTCCATCCGCTCGAGCAACGACGCCAACCCGTCGGCGGAACCGAGTTCGATACCCACCAACGCGGCGCCCGTCTCACGATTGTTTCGCTTGACGTACTCGAACAGGGCGATGTCGTCGTCCGGCCCGAGCACGTCCGAGAGGAAGCGACGGAGCGCTCCCGGTTCCTGCGGAAAGTCCACCAGGAAGTAGTGCTTGAGCCCGAGGTGAACGAGCGAGCGCTCGAGGATTTCGCCGTAACGGGAGACGTCGTTGTTGCCACCGGAAATCAGACACACGACGGTCGATCCCGGCTCGAACGTCAGATTCTGAAGTGCCGCAACGGAAAGCGCCCCCGCCGGTTCGGCGATGATGCCCTCGCTCTGATAGAGCTCGAGCATCGCCGTGCAGATAGCGCCCTCGTCGATCTGATTGACGACGAACGATCCCGAACCGGAGCGCGTCTGAAGTTGACGAGCCACGAGCGGCAACGACGCGTGCGACACGACGGCAGCACCCAGACGTGAGACGACCTCGTAGGGAACGTCGCCGATGCGCTTGACGGCGGCGCCATCCACGAACGGATCGACGTCGGGAAGAGTTACCGGGCCGCCGGCAACGAGAGCGGCTGTCATGGATGCCGCGCCGGACGGTTCAATTCCGACGATCGACGTCTTGGGCGACCGCTCGTGCAAGTAGGTTGCTATCCCCGCGATGCAACCGCCGCCGCCGACCGGCACGACGATCGTGTCGAGAGGTGCGTCCAGTTGCATGAGGATCTCGGCCGCGATGGTTCCTTGCCCCGCAGCGGTGCGCACGTCGTCGAACGGGGGGACCATGGTTGCGCCGGTTTCGGCTACGTCCTCTGCGGCCGCAGCAGCGGCGGCGTCATAGGTCTCGCCGATCATGAACAGTTCGACAAACGCTCCGCCGTGGGCGCGGATGCGATCACGCTTCTGCTTGGGGGTATTGGCCGGAACATAGATCCGACCCTTGATCTGCATGGTTCGGCACGCGAAGGCAACACCCTGAGCATGGTTTCCGGCGCTGGCGGTCACCACGCCTGCCGCACGCTCGGCCTCGTTGAGCTGAGCGATCAGGTTGTACGCGCCGCGAATCTTGTACGAACGGACGCCTTGGAGGTCCTCGCGCTTGAGGTACACGTGCGCGCCGGTCAACGCCGAAAGGCGGTCGCTGTACTGCAAGGGGGTAGCCGCAATGACGTGCTGAATTCGCTCGATGGCCGCGTCGATCTCCTGCGCGTCGAGCGCGGGGAGGGCGGACTTGGTTACTACGACATCGGGCGAGTTAGACACTCCGCCATTTTCGCACGTCGGGGATCAACCTTCCCACCGCCCCGCCCCGCATCGTCGGCAGGGCAGGGCGGGAGTAGGTCAGCCGCGAGGATCCAACTGCGAGGGGCGCGGCACGTTCCGCAGATTCGACTTGGCCATCTGTACTGCCTCGCCGACGCCGCCGTTCATCACCATCTTCGACATCGCCAGGGCGAAGCCCTTCATCTGACCACCGGTGATGGTGGGCGGCAACGACAATGCCAGCGGATCGGTCACCAGATCGACCAAGGCCGGACCGTCGTGATCGAGCGCGGCGCGTAGGCCCGCTTCGATGTCCGCGGGATTCTCGATTCGGCGCGAGAAGATACCGAGCGCAGCAGCAACCGCCGCGTAGTCGACAGCGGGCACGTCGACCCCGAAATCCGGAAGGCCGTCGACCAGCATCTCGAGCTTGACCATTCCGAGTGTCGAGTTGTTGAACACCACGATCTTGACCGGCAACTTGTACATCGCGACGGTGACCAACTCACCGAGCAGCATCGACAATCCGCCGTCGCCGGACACCGAGATGACCTGACGTCCCGGACTCGACCATGCCGCACCCATCGCGTGTGGGAGCGCGTTGGACATGGATCCGTGCAATGCCGAGGAGATGAAGCGCCGCGATCCGTTCGGATTGAGGTAGCGCGCCGTCCACACATTGCACATTCCGGTGTCGGCAGTGAAGATCGCGTCGTCCGCAGCCAGATCGTCGAGAATCGAGGCCGCATACTCGGGATGGATGGGCGTGCGCTGCTTGACCGGATCCGTGTATGCACCAACCACTTTGGTCATCAGAGTGTTGTGCTTGGCGAGGGTGTCCTCGAGGAACCCGCGGTCGGTCTTGCGATCGAGCTGCGGAATCAGTGCACTCAATGTGCTCGCGACGTCGCCGTGCACAGCCAGGTCCAGGCTGGTTCGACGCCCCAACCGCTCGGCCGCGATGTCGATCTGAGCAGTGCGAACATCATCGGGCAGGAATTGATCGTAGGGGAAGTCCGTGCCGATCAGGAGCAGGAGATCGGCGCCGTGGATACCGTCGTGCGCCGCACCGTAACCGAGCAATCCGGTCATCCCGACGTCGTACGGGTTGTCGTACTGGATCCATTCCTTGCCACGCAGCGAATGCCCGATGGGAGCACCGACGGTTTCGGCCAGCGCCAACACCTCTTCCCGTGCGTCTCGCACACCCGCGCCGGCAAAGATCGCAACCTTGCGCGAGCCGTTGATCACGTCTGCCAACGCCTTCACGTCACCGGCGTCCGGAACGACTGTCGGCCTACGAGTTTCAACGAGCGTCGGCGGGTTTCCTTCGGCCGGACAATCGGCGATGTCCCCGGGAAGCACGATCACCGAGACGCCGTTTCGAGCTACCGAATGCTGAATCGCCGACTGCACCACGCGAGGTGATTGGACTGCCGTGCTGACGAGTTCGGTGTAACTCGAACATTCGATGAAAATCCGCTCGGGATGCGTTTCCTGGAAGTAGCCCATTCCGATCTGGGCGCTGGGGATGTGTGAGGCGATCGCGAGGACCGGGGCTCCCGAACGATGAGCGTCGTACAGGCCGTTGATCAGGTGAAGGTTTCCGGGACCGCAGGATCCTGCACACACTGCGAGTTTCCCGGTGATCTGGGCATCCGCTGCGGCGGCAAACGCGGCTGCTTCCTCGTGACGGACGTGTATCCAGTCGATTCCACCCTTTTCGGAACCACCGGTGCGACGTACCGCGTCGACGATGGGATTGAGACTGTCACCGACAATGCCGTAGATCCGACTGACACCCGCGTCGACGAGCTGCTGAACCAATTGATCTGCAACGGTTTTCGGACTCATCAGACCTCCATGACACACTCACGGGAGTCGGGATCGCCGACCCCCCGCGAGTGACGATTTTACTTGTGATTTATGCAGTGATTCTTGTGAAATGGTTTCTTGTGGAATGCCGGCGCTACTTGGGTTCGAGCACGAACACCGGAATCTCACGATCGGTCTTCGTTTGATAGTCGGCGTAGTCGGGGTACGCAGCGACAGCGCGCTCCCACCAGATCGCCTTCTCGTCGCCGGTGACTTCACGAGCAACCAGGTCGAAGACCTGCGTCGCGTCACGCAGGGTGACGTGCGGATCTGCCTTGACGTTGTAATACCAGACCGGATTCTTCGGAGCACCACCGAGCGAAGCCACAACGGCATACGAGCCGTCGTGCTCGACGCGCATCAGCGGCGTCTTCCTGACCTTGCCGGACTTTGCCCCGATTGTCGTGAGAACGACGACGGGCATGCCGTTCATGTCGTTTCCCTCGGTGCCACCGGAGTTCTCGATGCGTGCGACCTGATCGGCGGCCCACGACGCTGGACTGGGTTCGTACTCACCTGTGATTGGCATGTGTACCAGTGAACACCCCCTCGACTGCCTTGGCCACCGAACCGCGCCGACCAGGTCTGTAGCCGACATCTCCCCCTGGTTGATCGATTAAGTGAGCTGCCGATCATTAAAGTTCGCTTGCCCGAACTCTCATCTCTGGCTACTCTGAAACCACAGCTTCGAACAGCCGTATCGGCCCGGCGTCACCGAGAAGCCGGCAGCACCGAGAAAGGGACGAGATGACCACCGCAGATATCTCCACTCGCGAATCACGCCCCTCGTCCAACCATTGCATCGATCTCGCCGGTACTCGCTGGCCGCTGTACAAAATCGAAGCTCTCGCGGTTGGCTTCGTGCTGTTCGTCATAGCAGGCGCCGTCACCCAGTCGATGCAGGTTGCAGTGCTGACTGCCGCAACAGCCGCTGTGATCACCTGGTGGGCGCGTCGCGTGTACTACTCGCGCACCACCTGATCACTTCACTCCCCGAACTCCAGCGGACCACGAAGGGACCTTGCTGCTGATGCAGCAAGGTCCCTTCGTGTGGTTCAGGCGCGCTCGATCGGTGGTCAGACCGTCAGGCAGCTCGGCCCGAGCAATGCCTTCAGGTCGCCCATCAGCGCCGAGGACGGTTCGACCCGAAGGACGTCGTCGACCTTCCACAGGCTGATCTCGGTTCCGCCGATCAGCCGGACATGGACGTCGGACGTTCCCGGATGTCTGGTCAGCACCTGTTTGAGAGCACTGAGCTTGTCCTGGGTGCACTGCCGAAGCGGCAGCGAGACCGACAGGGGGCGTGCGACGCCGATGGCCGAAATATCAGGCACCGCGAGGTCGTTGCCGATCAGCGACATCCGATCGTCTCGGATCGAGACGCGAGCCTTGACCAACACGATGGCATCCTCGGCGATGTCCATTCCGTACACGGCGTACGCCTGTGGGAAGAACAGCACCTCGATCCCACCCACGAGATCTTCGAGCTGCACGATGCACCAGGTCAGACCGTTCTTGTTGACCCGGCGGTCCACCGAGGCAATGATGCCGCCGAGAGTCACCTGGGCGCCGTCCTGAACGCCGCCTTCGAGTATCGCAGCGATGGACGTGTCGGATTGCTGGCGAAGAATGTGCTCGACACCGTTGAGAGGGTGACCGGAGACGTACAGCCCCAACATCTCTCGTTCGAGTGCCAGGCGATGCTTGGAGTCCCACTCCTCCTCGGGAATCTTGACGTCGAACACCGAGGTGATCGACTCGTCGGCCTCGGCACCACCGAAGAGATCGAACTGTCCGATCGCCTCCGCCTTCTTGGTGCTCATCACGGAATCGATGGCGTCGGCATGAACCAACATCAGGCCCTTGCGCGGATGACCCAACGAGTCGAAAGCACCGGCCTTGATGAGAGATTCGGTGACCTTCTTGTTGCAAGCCATCGCGTCGATCTTGCCGAGGTAATCGGAGAAATCGGTGAACTTCGATTTCTCGGTGCGCGCCTTGATGATCGAGGCGACGACGTTGGCGCCGACGTTGCGCACCGACCCCATACCGAAACGGATGTCGTCGCCGACGGTCGCGAAGTCGACTCGCGATTCGTTGACGTCCGGTGGGAGCACGGTGATGCCCAACTTGCGGCAGTCGGCGAGGTAGATCGCGGACTTGTCCTTGTCGTCACCGACGGAGGTCAGCAGACCCGCCATGTATTCGGCCGGGTAGTTCGCCTTGAGGTACGCAGTCCAGTACGACACGAGGCCGTATCCGGCGGAGTGCGACTTGTTGAACGCGTAGCCGGCGAACGGAAGGACGGTGTCCCACAGCGCCTTGATTGCCGCCTCGCTGAAGTTGTTGTCCAGCATGCCCTGACGGAACCCGGCGTACGCCTTTTCCAGCTCGGACAGCTTCTTCTTACCCATGGCGCGACGCAGCAAGTCGGCCTGGCCCAGGGTGTACCCGGCCACCTTCTGCGCCAGTTGCATGATCTGCTCCTGGTAGATGATCAGGCCGTAGGTCTCGGAGAGGATTTCCGCGAGCGGCTCCTCCAGCTCGGGGTGAATCGGCTTGACGTCTTCCAAGGCGTTCTTACGCTTGGCGTACGAGATGTGGGCGTCCACACCCATCGGTCCCGGGCGATACAGCGCCAATGCGGCCACGATGTCGCCGAATCCGGTGGGCTGCATCAGTTTCAGCAACTCGCGCATACCGCCGCCGTCGAGCTGGAACACACCGAGGGTGTCGCCGCGGGCGAGCAGTTCGTATGTTGCAGCATCGTCCATCGGCAATGTGTCGAGGTCGAGGTCGATGCCGCGGTTGGCTTTGATGTTCTCGAGCGTGTCGCCGATGACCGTGAGGTTTCGCAGACCCAGGAAGTCCATCTTGAGCAGACCGATGGCTTCACACGAGGGGTAGTCCCACCCGGTGATGATGGCGCCGTCCTGGGCACGCTTCCACACCGGGATCGCGTCGGTGAGCGGTTCGGACGACATGATGACTGCGCAGGCATGGACGCCGGCGTTACGGATCAGCCCTTCCAGACCCACCGCGGTCTTGTAGATCTTCGCGACGTCGGGGCTGGAATCGATGAGCGCCCGAACCTCGACGGCCTCCTTGTACCGCTCGTGCTTCGGATCGGTGATACCGGAGACCGAGATGTCCTTGGCCATGATGGGCGGCGGGAGTGCCTTGGTGATCTGATCAGCGATGGCGAAGCCCGGCTTGCCGAACTGGACGCGAGCCGAGTCCTTGATGGCAGCCTTGGTCTTGATGGTGCCGAAGGTGATGACCTGGGCGACCTTGTCGTTGCCCCACTTGTCCGTCGCGTAACGCACCATCTCGCCGCGACGGCGATCATCGAAGTCGATATCGATATCGGGCATGGACACGCGCTCGGGGTTGAGGAATCGCTCGAACAGCAACCCGTACGGGATGGGGTCGATGTTGGTGATACCCATCGCGTAGGCCACCAACGAACCGGCGGCCGATCCTCGGCCGGGCCCGACGCGGATTCCGACGTCCTTGGCGTGGTTGATCAGGTCGCCGACCACGAGGAAGTAGGCCGGGAAGCCCATTTCGTTGATGACGCCGATCTCGTAGTCGGCGCGGGCGAGGTACTCCTGTGGAGGTCCGCTCGGGAAGCGGCGGTCGAGTCCGCGCATCACCTCGGCACGCAGGAAGGTCTGCTGTGTATGACCCTCCGGGACCGGGAAGATCGGCATGCGGTCGTGGAACGCCCAGACGTCCTCGTACGACTGCACACGCTCGCCGATGGCAACGGTGTTGTCGCATGCCCCCGGTACCTCGTTGTCCCAGATGGCGCGCATCTCGGCAGCGGACTTGAGGTAGTAGCCGTCGCCGTCGAACTTGAAGCGAGTGGGATCGGACAGCGTCTTGCCGGTCTGGATGCAGAGCAGCGCCTCGTGGTTCTCGGCTGCGTCCTTGGTGACGTAATGGCAGTCGTTGGTGGCAAGTGGCGGGATACCGAGTTGCTTGCCGATGTCGAGCAGTCCCTCGCGCACACGGCGCTCGATCGAGAGACCGTGATCCATCAGTTCGAGGAAGAAGTTGTCCGGTCCCCAGATCTCCTGCCACTTCGCGGCAGCTTCGAGGGCCTCGCGATCGTGGCCGAGACGAAGACGGGTCTGGATCTCACCGGACGGGCAACCCGTGGTGGCGATGATGCCCTCGGCGTGCGCGGCGATGAGCTCTTCGTCCATACGCGGCCATTTGCCGAGCTGACCTTCGATGGATGCGAGCGAAGACAGCTTGAAGAGGTTGCGGAGCCCGGTCGCGTTCTCGGCCACCATCGTCATGTGGGTGTACGCGCCGCTGCCGGAGACGTCGTCGGACTTCTGGCTGCGATCTCCCCACAGAACTCGCTTGGTGTTGAAGCGGGATTCCGGCGCGATGTAGGCCTCGATGCCGATGATCGGCTTGATGCCGGCACTCTTTGCCTCGTTGTAGAACTGGCTGGCGCCGTACATGTTTCCGTGGTCGGTCATGCCGACGGCGGTCATTTCGAGACGAGCGGCCTCCTCGAACATGGCGCCGACCTTGGCCGCACCGTCGAGCATCGAGTACTCGGTGTGATTGTGAAGATGTACGAACGAGTCAGCCACGTGCGCCTCTCTGAAGGTCTGGGAGCGAGATCGAGTGTATGCCGCGTTGCCGACACGTTCGGCGACCGCCATCGTGGAGTCGCAGCGTGCCGCCTCGGATCACGTGACCGGAACCTCAGGTTCGACGCTCGACCTCATCGAACGCCGAGAACGCCGACCGGCGACGAAGGTGTCTGTCGTGAAGATCACCAGCGCGGCCCAGATCAGAACGAAGCCGATCCAGCGTGACGCCGGCATGTCCTCGTGCATGACGGCCACTCCCCACGCCATCTGCAGTGCCGGGGTGAGGTACTGCAGCATGCCCATCGTCGCCAACGGAACTCGCTGCGCGGCGACGCCGAACAGGAGCAGTGGCAGCGCGGTGACCGGGCCGGCGGCAAGTAGCAACAGACTGTGTCCGGCGCCGCTGCTGATGAATGCACCGGCCCCGGTCAGGCCGAGAAACACGAGGTAGCCGACCGCGAACGGAGCAGCAACAACTCCCTCGGCGGTCAAACTGGTTCGAGGATCGAGCGGAACCACCTTCTTGACCAACCCGTAGGTTGCAAACGAACCGGCGAGAAGCAAAGCGACGATCGGGGGTTTACCGAAGTCGACCGTGATCACGACAACTGCCGTGGCGGCGAGGACGAGCGCAGCGATCTGCGCGGGACGCAATCGCTCGCGGAAGATCACGACACCGAGCAGAACGGTGACCAGCGGGTTGATGAAGTACCCGAGGGCCGCCTCCACGACGCGGCCGGACACCACGGCATAGATGTACGTCCCCCAGTTCACTGCGATCGCCGCTGACGCCGCGGTCACCAACAGCCAGGTGCGTGCGCTGATTCCGCGAAGCGATCCGAGACGGCCGGCAAGGGCCAACACGATCAGCATCAACAGAAGGGTCCACACCACTCGGTGCGCAAGGATCTCGACCGGATCGGCGAAGTCGAGAAGCCCGAAGAAAGCCGGAAACGTTCCCCACAACAGGAAAGCCGCTACGCCGTAGAAGATTCCCGAGGACGATCGGGAATCAGCGCGTTTGTCCTCGCTCACGGGACCGGACCGTCGTCGGGACCGGGAGCAACGACGTCCACGTACTCCGGCAGCAAGGGACGGACGGCCGCCAACCAGGGCGAGGCGTCGGACGGCAATGCTTCCACTGCACGGACGTTCGACTCACGTGCGATCGCGTCGAGTCCTTCGGGAGTAGCTCGCACCAGTACACCTACCGCACAGGCGCACCCTGCGGACAGTTGCTTCGCCGACGCGAGAGCGACCTGTTGCTGACGGTCGGTGTCGCCGCCGAGCGAGGCCAGTCGCGTAGCTGCCACACCGGGCGATCTGCGCACTGCTTCGTCGTTGTCGGGAACGGGCACCGACATGAGCGGCGTCTGGACGCGCTCGATCGGTACTCGGTACATGACCCTCGCCACCCGAACATCGGGCACACGAACACTCGAAACCTGAGAACTGCTGGTCGTCGTGATGACCTCGTCGACGGTGAGTGCCTTCGTGAAGGAGACCAACGCCCACACCGGCCCGTCGAGGGCCGCAATCGAATCTCGCGCTCGGTCGAGGTAATCCGGCACAGCTTCCCCACTGTCCGGGCCGAGAGTGTCCGTCCTGATCGGCGGGGTCGGCACGGGATTCGCGAACCCCACACCGACCACCGCCGCCACTGCGACGACGGCCAGCGCGGGAGCGAGCCCGCGCGGTGTCATGAGGATCGGAGAACTTCGAGTGCGTGTTCGAGATCCTTCGGGTACTTGCTCTTGATCTCGACCCAGCGACCGTCCGCCGGGTGTGCGAAGCCGAGCGAGACTGCGTGCAGCCACTGGCGCTCGAGACCGAGCCTTTCGGCAAGTCGAGGGTCCGCGCCGTAGGTCAGGTCGCCGCAGCACGGATGGCGCAACGCCGAGAAGTGGACGCGAATCTGGTGTGTGCGACCGGTTTCGAGGTGCACGTCCAGCAGACTTGCTGCCTGGAACGCCTCGATGGTGTCGTAATGCGTGACGCTGGGCTTGCCGTCGGCCGTGACCGTGAACCGCCAGTCGTTCCCGTGGTGGCGTCCGATGGGCGCGTCGATCGTTCCGCTGCTCGGGTCGGGGTGTCCCTGAACGAGAGCGTGGTAGCGCTTGTCGATGGTCCGCTGTTTGAACGCACGCTTGAGCAACGTGTACGCGCGCTCGGAGGTGGCAACCACCATGACACCCGACGTTCCGACGTCCAGACGGTGGACGATGCCCTGACGCTCGTGGGCACCAGACGTCGAGATACGGAAACCGGCCGCGGCAAGTCCGCCGATGACCGTCGGTCCCGTCCACCCGACGCTGGCGTGCGCGGCAACTCCGACGGGCTTGTCGACTGCCACGACGTCGTCGTCGGCGTAGAGGATCTCCATCCCCTCGACGGGCGTCGCCTCGATGGTCAGGGGCCGCGGCGGTTCGGGCAGGACAACCTCGAGCCACGACCCTGCGGTCAGACGATCGGACTTGCCGACCGCCACACCGTCGACGAGTACCGAGCCTTCTTCCGCGAGTGTCGCGACCACGGTGCGCGAGAGTCCGAGAAGGCGCGCGAGGCCGGCATCGACCCGCATGGCGTCGAGGCCGTCGGGCACGGGCATCGAACGGGATTCCCTCACTTGGTTTCTCCCTCGGCTGCGGCCTTCGATTCGGTGAGCTTCTTGTCGTCCGCCTTGTGATCACGCAGGCGTTCACCGTTGGGTTCGAAGCCGAAGAGAGTCAGTACGACGAGCAGTATCGCGCCACAGACGATCGCGGAGTCGGCGATGTTGAACACGGGCCACCAACCGACGGAGACGAAGTCCACCACATGTCCGCGCATGATTCCGGGAGAGCGGAAGAATCGGTCGACGAGGTTACCCAGCGCGCCGCCGAGCACGAGGCCGAGGCCGAGCGCCCACCACGGTGATCGGAGCGTTCGACCGATCTTGATCACACCGATGACGACACCGATGGCGACGAGGGTGAGGATCCACGTCATCGAGGTCGCCATCGAGAACGCTGCTCCCGGATTGCGGACCATCGTGAATGTGACGACGTCACCGATGATTTCGATCGGCTGCCCCGGCTTGACCGCGGCGACGGCCCACACCTTCGTGAGAATGTCCGAGAGCAGGATGACAGCGGCGATGGCAATGAGCATGGTCAGCCGGCGGGGCTTTGCGGCCGGCGCAACTCCCAGGTCACCGTCTTCCGATTTCACGGCTTCCGGTTTCACGGTTTCGGGCTCGTCGGCCTTCGAGATTTCGGTAATCGGCTGATCCTCCGCGTTGACATCTCGGTCTGGGTGGTCTGTACTCACGCAACCATCATCCCTCATGTTCACCGCACCGGGTCACGCACTCTGCAACTGCGGCTAGCCTGGAGCGCGTGCCACTGCTGTCCACGACCGGCCGACGAGTTCCGTTCGCCCTCGCTGCCCTCGCTCTCACCACCGTTCTCACCGCTTGCGGCGACTCGGATCAACCTCCCACCACACCCACCTCGTCGCCGAGCGAAGTCACTGTTCCGGTGACCGCCGCCACCGTCGAGGTACTCGATGGGGGAAGCGAACCGCGCGAGGTATTGCGCATGAACTTGCCTGTCGGCACCACGCAGACGGCGACGCTCGTCACCCAGGCGGTCGTGAGTCAGCAGATCGATCAACAGCCGGCACAGGATTTCTCTTCGCCGGAGATCACGATCCCGCTCTCGGCAAACGTGACCGCGGACGACCCCACCGCTGTAGTGGACCTGACGCTGTCGTCGATGACCTCGCCGGACGCAACGCTGCAGGCAGCGCTGAGCGGGGCCGACGGATCTGCGGCCGGATTGTCGGTCACGGATTCGGGCGCCATCACCGCCCTACGGTTGAAGCCGTCCGCCAACTCGGCCAATGCTGCCCGCGCTGCAATCGAACAGGCGCTGGGCCAAGCGGTCTACCGGACCGTTGCACTCCCCGACGCTCCGGTCGGTGTCGGCGCACGTTGGGTGGTTCGGCAGCAAGTCAGCAGCGAGATCCTGCTCGATCAGACAACCACCGTCACGCTCACCGCGCGGGAGGGAAATCGGCTTTCGCTCGCGGTGGACGTATCGCAGACCCCGCAGAGCCCGGTCTGGAACCTGGCCGGTGACGCCGGAACGCTCAACATCGATCAGTACGTCATGGCCGGCACAGGCAACCTCACCGTCGACCTCGCACTCCCCTTGCCGATCGACGGGCAGATGACCGTCGGCGGCGACCAGGCGTACGGCGACCCGGACAGTTCCTCGGTGATCCGGCAGACCATCTCCAACAGTATTCGGTGGGAATCGTGACACGCCGATCGCTTCTCGCACTGGGCCTGACGGCAACGGCAGCACTGTTCGTCGTGACCGGTTGCGGCTCGGGCGAATCCCCGAGTGCCGAAGCGACGACGCCGGTTTCCGCCCCACACGTCGGTCTGGCGCCGTTCACGGCTGCTCCGGCCGCACCGCTGAGCGGGGCTCCGCTCGACCGTGACGCGCTGCAACGAGCAGCGCTCACCCTTTCCGAACTACCTGCCGACTTCGACGTCGTTCCCGACCCGGTCGACGACCTCGGCCTCGCACCGGCGCCGGAAAGTTCGGAGGCGGACAAGTCGAGCACCGACCCCGCCGTCTGCGCCCAGGTTCTGGCGCCGATAGCCACCCAGGCTGCCGGATCGGTCGCCGACCTCTCCGACATGTTCACCGGTCCCGATTTCACGAGCATCGACCAGGACTCTGCTTCGTACGCCGACGGCGCTGCGGCAGCAGCAGCTTTCGAGAAACTTCAGACCACGCTGGCCGGGTGTGCGGAATATTCGGGAACCGATGCCGACGGAACGACAATCACCTATCGCGTCGGCGGAGCCACGAACCCGAACGTCGGCGACGCGTCTTTCGCCTTCCGAATCATTACGGAGAGTGGCGGTTTCACCTTGGTCGCCGATGCGATCGTGGCCGCAGTCGGGACCACGTTGACTCAGGTGTCCGCGACGGCGCCGAGTCCGATCGCCCCCGATGTTCTGCACTCGATGGCGTCGGCCGCCGCAGATCGCCTGCGCGCACAAACGCCCTGACAACGAGCGGATTCGTCCCGTCTCGGCCTGACGCGAATGATTCGGGACCACAGACCCTTTGACAACTGCCCGTCCACACTGAACGGTGAGAGTAGGTACGAAACAGACCAACGCGACACACTGATGTGAGGAGCAGAAGTTCATGCCGGAACCCAGAAGGTCAGATCACACCGATTACGTAGCCGTCAATCCGATCTTCTCGAGGCCTGGCGAGGATTCGGTTGCATCGAAGTACACACTCGAACCCGACGGCATGCTTCCCGAGACCGCCTATCAGATCGTCCACGACGAAACGATGCTCGACGGCAATGCGCGGCTCAATCTCGCGACGTTCGTCAGCACGTGGATGGACGATCACGCCACCAAACTGTATGCCGAGTCGTTCGACAAGAACATGATCGACAAGGACGAGTATCCGCAGACCGCCGCGATCGAAACCTACTGCTGGCGCATCCTTGCCGATCTCTGGCACTCACCGTCCCCCAAGGACGCAATCGGTACCTCGACGATCGGTTCTTCCGAAGCCTGCATGCTCGGTGGCCTGGCGATGAAACGACGCTGGCAGCACGCGCGAAAAGCCGCGGGCAAGTCCACCGAAACGCCAAATCTCATCATGAGTTCCGCCGTCCAGGTGTGCTGGGAGAAGTTCTGCAATTACTGGGACGTCGAAGCGCGTTACGTGCCGATCAGCGAGGAACACCGCACCCTCGACGGTCACGATCTGGACAAGTACGTCGACGAGAACACCATCGGCGTCGTCGCGATCATGGGCGTCACGTACACCGGGATGTACGAGCCGGTCCTGGAAATCTCGAAGGCTCTCGACGCCATTCAGGAGAAGACGGGCCTCGATGTCCCCATACACGTCGACGGCGCTTCCGGTGCAATGATCGCCCCGTTCCTCCAGCCCGAACTTGAATGGGATTTCCGCCTCCCGCGCGTGCACTCCATCAACACCTCGGCGCACAAGTACGGGCTCGTCTACCCGGGCCTCGGATGGGTGGTGTGGCGGTCTCAGGATCTACTTCCCGACGACCTCGTCTTCAAGGTGAGCTACCTCGGCGGCAGTATGCCCACCTTCGCACTGAACTTCTCGCGACCCGGTGCTCAGGTGATCCTGCAGTTCTACTTGTTCCTGCGTCTCGGCCACGACGGCTATCGCGCGATCCAGCAGTCCTCACAGGACGTGGCGAAATTCCTCGCCGAAGGGATCGGGAAGCTCGACGCGTTCGAACTGTGGAACGACGGTTCCGACATCCCGGTCTTCGCGTGGCGCCTCGCCGAGGGCCACACGTCCAACTGGACGCTGTACGACCTGTCGGACCGACTACGCGGCAAGGGATGGCTGGTGCCGGCCTATCCCATGCCGGACGATCTCGCGGATCTGACAGTGCAGCGCATCGTGGTTCGTAACGGACTGAGCATGGACCTGGCAGCCAATCTGCTGCGCATCATCGAAGAAGAAACCGCGTTCCTCGACGAACTCGACAGCCCGATGCCGCGGCCACGCGTCACCGAGGGATTCCATCACTGACGACGCTCACTGCATGAAGAGCGGCCGCCGACTCCCTTTCGGGAGTCGACGGCCGCTCTGGTGTTTCAGGTGTTGCGCAGAGATCAAGCAGCGCAAGCAGGCGAGGTCAGACCTGCAACGCCGACGATCTGGCAAGCGGTGGTCTTCGAGAGCTTCCAGACGCCGTCCTCGTAGACGAACGAAGCCTGCAGACCCTGCTGCAGCGGCTGGCCGTTGACGACGATGTTCAGCGAAGCTGCGGCCGTCTCGCTACCCGTGTCGGTGACCGGGTCGAGGATCTCGACCTGCGCGCCGGCAGCCTTGGCGGCAGCGGCCACCTGGTTGATCAGCTCGGGATCAGCCTCAGCTCCCTGGACGAGGTTGACCTTGTCTGCGGCCGGAACACTCTCGTCGAGTGCCTGGGCGACCTTCGCGTTGAGCTCAGGGGCGGTCGGCAACGCGACTGGTGCATCTGTCGAGTCCGAGGCCGTCGTGGTCGTCGTGGTCTTGGACGACGTTGTGGGTGAGTCGGTCTTGTCATCCGACCCACAAGCGGTCATCGTCAGGGCTGCTGCGATCGCCACGGCTGCAACGGTCATCTTCTGAAGCTTCAACTTCTCAGTCCTATCCATTTCGGGTGTTCACATTCGAGCGTCAGTCGAACATCGTGCTTGCTCGAGGATCGTCGACAACATTACCCAACGGTAAGCGGAAAAAGTCTAAGGACATCCTCAGAGAAGGCTGTCGACCGCATCTGCAACCTCGAGCACCTCGTCGGATTCGGCGAAGGTCTTGGCGATTCCCGTTCCGCTGGAACGGGTTTCGAAGCGAACGGTGACCACACCGTGCCCCGCACCCTGTACCCAACCGTGTCCGTATTCTGGATGCTTCACGTCCAAACCAGGGTGCCAGTAGCGCTGAGGGACTCGTGCGGCCACCGGCGCGTCGAGTTCGGCCTCATCGAGAGCTCCAGTGAGCGTCTCGACCGGATAGCCGGGAACATCCTGATCCAACTCGGGAAAAAGTGATCCTTGCCGAACCGTGGACAAACCGGCGAATCCCACACCGACCAGGCGAATCGGCCCCAATTCCTGTGGATCGATGACCTGTTTCTGCGCTGTCGCGATCAGGATCTGGCGGTCGATGGTGGCGAACGGCAGCGTCACGGATCGAGTCAAGATACTCATGTCGGACTTCTTGAGCTTCAGTACGACGGTGCGAGCAGCTCTTCCGTCCTTCTCCAGCCTGGAAAATGCTGCACGACCACTACTTTCGACGGCCGCGCGCAATTGTGCCATCGTGACGATGTCTGCGGCGAACGTGGATTCCGCGCTGATCTGCTTGGATTCGGCACGCTCGGCGACCGGCCGGTCGTCGATCCCCTGCGCGAGCCGATGCAACCCCGGTCCGACAGTGGTTCCGAGTATCGACGCCACCTCCGCCATGGGGGTGCGGGCAAACCCTCCGATGGTTTCGATGCCGAGACGCTTGAGCTTTTCCTCGGCAACAGGGCCGATCCCCCACAGCTTTCGCACGGGAAGTGGATCGAGCAACTCGTGCTGCATCCCGGGAGGAATCACTGCGACGCCGTCGGGTTTTGCCAGTCCTGACGCGATCTTGGCAACCTGCTTACCTGCGCCGGCGCCGATCGAGGCCACCAACCCCGTCTCGGCTTTGATCAACGCCCGCAGGTCTTCGCAGAACGCGCGCACCTCGTCGGCCCCGACGCCGGCCAACTCCACCGGTTCTCCGAAGGCCTCGTCCACCGACAACTGTTCGAGGATCGGCATGCGCAGGCGCAAAGCGTCGAACGTGCGTTTACTCAGAACCGAATACAACGACATCCGAGGCGGCAACACCACCGCTCCGCCACCGACCATCCGGCGTGCTTGGTGCATCGGCATTGCCGAACGGGCACCGAAAACTCTCGCTTCGTAGCTTGCCCCCGCGACCACTCCGCGCCCGCCCAAGCCGCCGACCAGCACCGGGCGACCTCGCAGAGTGGGACGGGTCAACTGCTCGGCGGAAGCGAAAAAGGCATCCATGTCGAGATGCAGCACCCACCTGCGACTTCGTGTGGGATCACCTTGATTCATCGGGAGTTACGGTTCTCTCAAAAGTAGGTGCAGAATCTACGTCCGCGCCTTCTTCTTGGGCGACTTCTTCTTCGGCAGGGGCAATACGTCAGCAGTCCGTTGGATGAAGGCGTGCAGATGATCGAGGTCCTGCAGCCGTTCCTCCGGCACCCGGTAGTAATCCTTTGCCCCCGGGTACGGCGGAGCCAGATCGGCCTCTGACCCGAAATCAGCACTGACCTCGGTGGGTTTGACGAACAAGACGTCTCCGCAGATCAAGCCCACGATCTTCTCGTCGCAATACAATCCGTACTCGCCGAACATCGCCCTTGCCCGCACGTCGAGCGGTTCCAACTGCTCGAGAATGCGCGCCACGGTTTCCTTGCTCGTACCCATGAGAGCAAACTACTCCGGCACCCCGACATACAGACAGTCATCGGGAGCCGGAGTAGTCGCGTCGGTACTAGACCTTCGTGATCGCGGCGCGGATACCGTCACCGAGATCGACGGCGTCGTCTCCTGCTTCACCCACCGAGAACGAGGTGGCCAGAACCTCACCGGCGATCAATTCGCGATGACGCTCCGCCCACTCCTTGCAGTCCTGCGGAACCTCGAGCACGACGTTGATCCGGTCCGAGACATCCAAACCGGCGGCACGACGCGCATCCTGCAACTGACGGATACGGTCCTTGGCCCAGCCCTCGGCTTCGAGTTCCTCCGTCACAGCGGAGTCGAGTACGACCAGTCCCGCACCGTCGGGCAGTGCAGCCGTCGAATCCGGCTCGGCTGCAACCAGTTTCTGCGTGTACTCCTCTGGCAGGAGTTCGATGCCCGCCGCAACCACGACGCCGTCCGCGTTCTCGGTCCAGTCGCCCGCCTTGACCGCCTTGATGACGGTCTGAACGGACTTGCCCAGACGCGGTCCTGCAGCACGCGCGTTCACCGCGATCTCGAAGCGCCCGTGCACGTCGACGTCATCGGTCAGATCGACCTTCTTGACATTGACCTCGTCGGCGATCAGTCCGAGGAAAGGACGCAGACGCTCGGCGTCGGGCGCCGCGACCGTGACCTCAGGCAGCGGAAGACGAACACGCAGATTCTGTGCCTTGCGCAGGCTCAACACCGTGGAGCACACGGTCCGGACGTCGTCCATCGCCGATACCAGCTCGGGGTTCGCCGGGAGCTCCGACGCCTCCGGCCAATCAGCCAGGTGAACCGAGCGCTCCCCGGTCAGCCCGCGCCAGATCACCTCGGACACCAACGGCAACAGCGGCGCGGCGAGACGCGTCACGACCTCGAGCACGGTGTGCAAGGTGTCGATCGCGTCGCGATCCTCGTCCCAGAACCGCGAACGAGAACGTCGCACATACCAGTTGGTGAGCGCGTCACAGAACAACCGAAGCTCGTCGCACGCGCCGGCGATGTCGTTGACCTCGAGGGCCTCGGTGATCACGTCGCGGGTGGTCGCGAGCTTGGCCAGGATGTACTGATCGAGGATGTTCTCCGAATCGGTACGCCAGACACCGGATTCCGGCGCGTACAACTGCAGGAAGCTCCAGGCGTTCCACAGCGGGAGCAACGCCTGACGCACACCCTCGCGGATACCCTGCTCGGTCACGATGAGGTTTCCACCGCGCAGGATCGGCGAAGACATCAGGAACCATCGCATCGCATCGCTACCGTCGCGGTTGAACACCTCCTTCACGTCCGGATAGTTGCCCTTGGACTTGCTCATCTTCAGTCCGTCGTCGCCGAGCACGATGCCGTGCGCGGCAACGGTTTTGAACGCCGGACGATCGAAGAGTGCGGTGGCCAGCACGTGCAGCGTGTAGAACCAGCCGCGAGTCTGGCCGTTGTACTCGACGATGAAATCGCCCGGGAAATGGCCCTCGAACCATTCACGGTTCTCGAATGGGTAGTGCACCTGCGCATACGGCATCGAACCGGATTCGAACCAGCAGTCGAGCACCTCGGGAACACGGCGCATCATCGACTTCCCGGTCGGATCGTCCGGATTCGGGCGGACCAGGTCGTCGATCATCGGCCGATGCAGATCGGCCGGACGCACACCGAAGTCTGCCTCCAACTGGTCGAGCGATCCGTACACATCCGTACGCGGGTACTGCGGATCGTCCGACACCCACACCGGGATCGGGCTGCCCCAGTAGCGGTTTCGGCTGATGTTCCAGTCGCGGGCACCTTCGAGCCACTTGCCGAACTGGCCGTCACGGATGTGCTCGGGCACCCAGGTGATGTCCTTGTTCAGCTCGACCATGCGGTCGCGGAACTTGGTGACCGCGACGAACCACGACGGAACCGCCATGTAGATGAGCGGCTGCCCACTGCGCCAACTGTGCGGGTAGGAGTGCTCGATCGTCTCGTGCCGCAGCAGCTTTCCGGCAGCCTTGAGGTCCTTGATGATGACGGGGTTGGCGTCGAAGACCATCAAGCCCTCGTACGGCGGAACCATCGAGGTGAACTTTCCACCCGGATCGAGTGGCTGCACGACCTCGATGCCGTTTGCCGTGGCGACATCCATATCCTCTTCACCGAAAGCCGGTGCGAGGTGGACGATTCCGGTTCCGGAGTCGGTTGTCACGTAGTCGGCCGAGAGCACGACGTGTGCGTTCGGATGTCCGAGGAAGAAGTCGAACGGCGGCGTGTAAGACAGTCCGACCAACTCGGTGCCCTTGTGACGCGAAACGACCTCGGGGTCCTCCCCCAGCTCACGTGCGTAATGAGCCACCCGCGCTTCCGCGAGCACATACCGCTTTCCGTCCTCACCGAGCACCTGAACGTAGTCGACCTCGGGATGCACCGCAGTCGCCAAGTTGGACGGCAGGGTCCACGGAGTCGTGGTCCAGATGATCGCGTTTGCGCCGTCGAGGGGTGAACCCGGAGCGACCAGCGGCATGTCGACCGTGACTGCGGGATCCTGACGCATCTTGTACGCGTCGTCGAGACGAGTCTCCTGATTGGACAGCGGAGTCTGCTCGTACCAGCTGTACGGCAGCACGCGGAAGCCCTGATAGATCAGGCCCTTGTCGTGCAGCTCCTTGAAGGCCCACATGACGGACTCCATGAAGTCGACGTCCAGGGTCTTGTAGTCGTTGTCGAAGTCGACCCAACGTGCCTGGCGAGTGACGTAGTCACGCCACTCGTCGGTGTACTTGAGCACCGAGGCCTTGCAGTACTCGTTGAACTTGGCCAGACCCATGACTTCGATCTCGGCCTTGTCCTTGATGCCGAGTTGCTTCTCCGCTTCGAGTTCCGCGGGCAGGCCGTGGCAATCCCAGCCGAAGCGTCGCTCGACCTTGCGTCCACGCATGGTCTGGAAGCGCGGCACCAGGTCCTTGACGTACCCCGTCAGCAGGTGACCGTAATGCGGCAAACCGTTTGCGAATGGCGGTCCGTCGTAGAAAACGAACTCTTCGTTACCGTCCCGATTGGCAACCGACGCACGGAAGGTGTCGTCGTCGTCCCACTGTTTCAGGACTTTCTGTTCCAGATCGGGGAACTTGACTCCGGTGTCGGCGGGGACACCGTAGTCGACTTTGGGATACCCGTTACTCGCCATGGCGATCTCCTCGTGCCAGTCGGACTCGGCACGGGGACGACGTGGCGCTTGTGCGCCGACACCGCGGTACCACCCCGTTTGCACCCCGCCGATCCGCGCTTGGATCCCGAGGTGCCACTCGATCGAGCTGTGACGGGCTCACCCGTTCGGTTCTACTGAGTTCTCGTCGCCTGAAGCGGCAAGAACCGTTCTTCCGAAAGCTCCCCGGTGATTGCCGGATCAAAGCCAGGTATTCGTGATCGACAGTCTAATACTTGTCCTACGACGTGTCGGTACTGCCCAGGACTTCGGTATGCCCAGGACTTCGGTATGGCCAGGACTTCGGTACAGCCTAGGACTTCGGTAGAGCTTAGGTCTTGCCGCCCGACGCTTCGCCATGGTTTCCCGGATTGTCGTCGTTGACAGTGGCTGCATCACCGGCCGAGGAATCCGAGGAACTCTCGCCTCGACCGTACGGCGACGACATGCCAAGGCCCGATACCGGGTCATCCAACGAAGGAACCGCCTTCCTGCTGGTCAGCGCACTGACCAGCAGAAGGACGGCACCTGCTACACAAATCGCGATACATGCCCACGCCCAGATCAGCGACCCTGTGGTCAGGGCAACGATCAGGAGTGCGAAGCCAACTCCCGCGAGAACCAACGTCACGACCAGCACGTATCAACCTTTGTCCGGTCCGATAGCTGAGCCGACGGGGCGCTCTCGGTCAGCTGTTCCCCTTGGCGAAGGACGGGCTGTAGGAATCCTGTCCGCCGTCGACCGGAACGGCCGAGCCACGCTGTTCGAGCTCTTCGAGCTGCGATTCCAGGTAGGACTTCAGGCGCACCCGGTACTCACGTTCGAACGTCTTCAGCTGCTCGATACGGCCTTCGAGGACCGAACGCTGCTGGTTGATGGTCGCCATGATTTCGGTGTGCTTCTTCTCGGCGTCCGCCTTGAGAGCGTCTGCCTTCTCCTGAGCCTGGCGAAGCTGGGTCTCGGAGCGGGTCTGAGCGTCGGTGAGCATTGCCTCCGACTTGTTGCGCGCATCCGCGATCATGCCGTCGGCCTTGCTGCGAGCCTCGCTCATGAGCTGCTCGGAGTTGGTGCGAGCACTGCCGAGCAGCTGCTCGGACTCGGTCTTCGCATCGTTGGTGAGGCGATCCGCCATCTCCTGAGCCAGTCCGAGGACCTTCGCGGCCTGCATGTGGGTGTCGCCACTCTGCGGCGCTGCAACGGCAGCAGCGGCGGGAACCGGTGCTGCAACAGGTGCAGGCTTGGGCGGCTCGACGACCCGAGCGGGCTCCGGCTTGGGCTGCGCTGCGACGGGTGCCGCTTGCTGAGCCGGTGCCGGCGACTTCTTGGCAGCCGCGAGCTCCTGATCCAGCTCACCTACGCGCTGGCGCAGGTCCGCATTCTCTTCGATGAGCTGCGACAGCGCCTGTTCCACGAGGTCGAGGAATGCGTCGACCTCGTCCTCGTTGTAGCCACGCTTGCCGATAGGCGGCTTGCTGAACGCAACGTTGTGCACGTCAGCTGGAGTCAGTTGCGGCATGGAAGGATCCCTTCACGCGTCATTTGGCGGTCTAGCAAGCATTCAGTTGCAACACAGTCTACGTAGTGGCGAACCACCGTATGAGTTATGGGTTCCATTCTGGCACACCACTCACTCGGACTGCGCTCAGCGAACAACCGACATCAGGATGATGACGATGAAAAGCAAGACCATGATGGATAGATCCAAGCGAACTCCACCGAGGTTGATCGGGGGGATCAACCTGCGGAGCAGTTTCACCGGAGGATCGGTGATCGTAAAAATGGTTTCGAGAATGACAGCGACCAATCCGGTCGGTCGCCAATCTCTGGCAAACGAACGAACGAACTCGACGATCACTCTGCCGATCAGCAACAGCCAGAAGACAACCAGCACCAGATAGATCACAGAGAGAAGCGCGTCCACACCCTCACTCTGCCTGACTTCTGCGTTGTGTCCAAAACAGACACACCGCAGCAATTCCGGAACCGGTCCGCATCGCGCCCGCCTTGTAACGGCCGGCGATGGGTCCGAATGCGGCGCCCGCCGAGACGGGCCGCCGTTCGAATGTGCTCACGTCACCCCTGCTCAGGGGCCGGACTGCGGTCGAGACCATCATTTCTGGCTGTAGAAACCCGTCTCGGCGATCCGACGGCGTTCCTCAGCGGAAACGTCGATGTCGGCCGGTGAGAGAAGAAACACTTTGGTGGCTACCTTGTCGAAAGAACCACGCAATGCGAACGCCAGGCCGGCCGCGAAATCGACCAGACGCTTCGCGTCGGCGTTGCTCATGTCGACCAGATCCATGATGACGGGAGTGCCGTCGCGGAACCGCTCACCGATGGTGCGGGCCTCTGCGTAGCTCTGCGGACGCAGCGTCGTGATCTTGGCGAGCGGGCCGCCGTCATCGACAACAGGTGCACGTCGCGCTTCGGGACGCTCTGCACGAGCGTCGACCGCGAGGTTGCCGCGGCTTGCCGGGCGCGGCGCCATCGCCGGGCGGCTACTGCGACTGGGAACGGTGTCGACGCGGGGCCGGGAATCGTAGCGATCGAACTCCGCGTCCTCTTCGTCACGACGACTGGGCGCGTAGCTCGCCTTCGAGAAGGCAGGTTCGACGAATTCGCGGTCGTCGCGCTCGGCATAGCCGTCGTGACTACGACGGGGTGCGCGGCGAGCCTGATCGGGCTCCTCCACGTATTCGTCCTCGTAGTCATCGAGGGGAACCATGCCGAAGTAAGCCTTGAACTTATGCAGGTTGCTCATTGATCGACCTTCCTTGGCGCGGCGGAATCAATCCGACTGCGACCGGTCGCAGCGGTGTGGACGGGTTGGGCGATCACCTGAGCGATCACCTCGAGATTACTGGTCGTGAGCCGAGCAGTGCGGTTCCGACACGCACGCAGGTTGATCCATGGCGCACTGCGGCCTCCAGATCACCGGTCATTCCTGCCGAGAGTTCGGTTGCCCGTGGATGCGATTCGAGAATCAAAAGATGTGCCCTGCGGAGGATTTCGAACTGCTCGTCCGGTTCTGACCCAAGCGGCGGGACGGCCATCAGTCCCGCGAATTCGAGACCTTCGGCTGATTCGATCCGCTCGGCAAGAGGGGTTAGCTCTCCCGTCGGAACTCCGCCACGCGCAGGGTCGCCGTCCAGACTTACCTGGATGAGCACCCGCAGCGGCGCTGTGCGCACTCCGTCGGACAAAGCTCCGAGCGCCGCCCGATCGAGCGCATCGGCCAGTCGCGCACTGTCCACCGAGTGAATTGCGTAGGCCCACTTCGCTACCGAACGCGCTTTGTTGCGCTGCAACTGCCCGATCATGTGCCAGCGAACCGGATCGTCGATCGCGCCGCTCTCTGCAGCGCGGTCGAAGTCCGCAACCTTCTCCACTGCTTCCTGCTCACGAGACTCACCGAATTCACGGCAACCCAGTTCGTACAGGATTCGGGCGTCGGACGCCGGAAAGAATTTGGTAACTGGCAGCAGTGCTACGTCGGAAACTTCACGACCGGCGGCAAGGCAGGCGGCCGCCAGTCGCGCCCTCACCGAGTCGAGTGCCGTCGATATTTCTGTCAGCCGCATATCCGTCTGGCGCATTTCTGCCTAGACGGTTTCCTGCG
Organism: Rhodococcus baikonurensis; assembly: GCF_040489275.1. Lineage (NCBI taxonomy): Bacteria > Bacillati > Actinomycetota > Actinomycetes > Mycobacteriales > Nocardiaceae > Rhodococcus > Rhodococcus baikonurensis. The sequence continues at coordinate 162,482 of NZ_JBEUOQ010000007.1, forward strand.
CTGCGGGCGCTTCCATCCAGATCACTGCAGCTTGACGCCCGGTCAGAGATTCTCGGCGATGACTGAACAACGCGCGATCCTCGATCGTGCACCGGGGGTCCTCGGCGACACCGGACACACCCGCGGCGAGCAACTGCTTACGCAGTCCCGCACGTAGATCGAGTCCCGGCGTGTCCTTCTCGGTGCGAGTTGCGCTGCCCGGCAAGTGCTTTTCCACGTCTGCGCGCATCGCGGCGGGAACCTCGTACTGGCGTCCGCTGGCTGCCGGACCGAGGAAGGCGCCGATACGTGAGACGTCCGCGCCCTGTCGCACCATCTCCGCGAGGACGCGCGGGACGATACCGATGCGGGCACCGATCCGTCCGGCATGAACGGCCGCGATCACACCGGCCTCCTCGTCGGAGAGCAGAACGGGAACACAGTCAGCACTGAGGGTGGCGAGCGCCAGGCCGGGAACGGTGGTGACCAGAGCGTCCGTCACCGGAATCACTTCGTCGGTCGGTTCCGTCACGACAGTGACGTTGCGCGAGTGGATTTGTTCCATCCATACGAGATGGTCAGGCTCGACGCCTATTTCGCGCGCCAGGCGACGGCGATTCGCATCGACGGCCGCCGGATCGTCTCCGACGTGATCGCCGAGATTGAACGACTCGTACGGTGACGCGGAAACACCACCGGCTCGGCTGGTCACGACGCGGCGAATGCGGGTGCGGGTGGTCGACTTCTCGGTACTCAAGATATGTGTGCTCACAAACGTCGAAAGTTGTCGTCCGGCTCAGACGTGACCGGACATCCAGTCAAGAACAGGGTACCCAGAAATTCCGGGCACCCTGTTCGCGAAACTGTTTGTAGCCCTACGTCAGCGACGCATGAAGACCGGCACATCGACGTCGTCGTCGCCGTCGTCTTCCTGGACCGGCGCATGGCGTGGGCCACCGATCGGAGGCAAGCTGCCCGAACCGGTGGTCTCGCGCGCTGCGGAAATCGGCTGCTCGCCAGCAGGTTCGGCGGCCACCGGTGACCGGCCGACCTCACCTGCGCGCCCGGCACCGATTGCTCCACGTCCCTGCGCGGTCGACTCCACGGGACGGCGAGCCGGAGCTCCTCCGTCGAATCCTGCAGCGATGACCGTCACACGAACCTCGTCGCCGAGTGAATCGTCGATGACCGTTCCGAAGATGATGTTGGCGTCGATGTGCGCAGCTTCCTGCACCAGCGAAGCCGCCTCGTTGATCTCGAACAGACCCAGATCGCTGCCGCCGGCGATCGACAGGAGAACGCCGCGGGCGCCTTCCATCGATGCTTCGAGGAGCGGGGAATTGATCGCGGATTCTGCCGCCTTGATAGCGCGTCCCTCACCACGTGAGGATCCGATGCCCATCAAAGCGCTGCCGGCGCCGGACATGACACCCTTTACGTCCGCGAAGTCGACGTTGATCAGGCCCGGGGTGGTGATGAGGTCGGTGATGCCCTGGACGCCGTTGAGGAGAACCTCGTCGGCGCTGCGGAAGGCATCCATGAGGCTGACGGCCGCGTCACCCAGTTGGAGCAGGCGATCGTTGGGAATGACGATCAGCGTGTCGCAGGACTCGCGGAGCGCCTGGATTCCGGTATCCGCCTGTCCCCCACGACGCTTGCCCTCGAAGGAGAACGGCCGAGTCACGACGCCGACGGTGAGTGCGCCCAGCTTCCGGGCGATGCTTGCCACGACAGGGGCACCACCGGTTCCGGTGCCACCACCCTCGCCTGCGGTCACGAACACCATGTCGGCGCCCTTGATGACCTCTTCGATCTCGTCCTTGTGATCTTCGGCTGCCTTGCGACCCACTTCAGGGTCAGCACCGGCGCCGAGGCCACGGGTCAATTCACGACCGACGTCGAGCTTGACGTCGGCGTCACTCATCAGAAGGGCTTGCGCGTCCGTGTTGACCGCGATGAACTCGACTCCCTTGAGTCCCTGTTCGATCATGCGGTTGACTGCGTTCACGCCGCCGCCGCCGATGCCGACGACCTTGATTACGGCGAGGTAGTTGTGCGGGGGCGTCATCGGCTCTCGCCTTCCGTGTCGTGTTTCACGCTGCTTGTCAGTGCTGCTGTCTTTGGTACTGCTGCTGTCTTTGTAACTGCTGGGTCTTAGTTACTGCTGGGTCTTTGTTACTGCTGGTGTTCGAGATAAACTCTAAACCTCAACCACAGGGTTAGAGTTATGTCAAGTATTCGATCTGAAACGAAACGCTATGCACCGTCGTCGCGTTCCGCCATTAGGCGCGCCGGGACACACCGAAGTATTTGCCACGCACCGACGCACGAGTGCACCGCGCGCTATCGGACCGTCGGCAGATCAGGACTGGACACGTCGTACGTCTGCCCCGGCTGAGTCAACAGCGGAAGCGTCACGGCAGCCTTACGATCCGAGTGCTCGACACCGCCCCAGTTTACGACGCGACCGTCGAGCAGGGTCAGCGTGACACTCGAAATCGACCGAGCGGCAACCTCTCCCACCTGAAATCTCAGATCCGGCGGCAACACCGACAACACCTCGAGAGCAGCGAGCGTCGGCTCGTCGTTCCACCCGGGCGTCGGTGTCACCAGACGCGGAACCCCGGGCGGCGGGACGCCCATCTCGAAATCGACACCCTTCTCGTCCAGCAGGTGTGCGCCCTCAGGTGAATCGACGAAGACAACCGGTACCCGCTCGGTGACGGTGACGCGGATGGTCGACGGATACATCCGCTGCACACGAGCAGAGGCCACCTTCGGAATCGTCGCGACACGTGCCGCGGCGGCGCCGGTGTCGACCCGCATCAACGGCTGACCGGTCGGTACGGCCAGGAGCGAAAGGATCTGTTCCTCACTGACGGTCGTCGCACCGAGAACTTCGGTGCCCCGGACCGAGAGCACCGGAGACAACCAGGCCGTCAGCGCGATCCCCACCACCAGCACGATTGCCAGCGGTGCCACGATCAGCGGTCGCTTGAACCACTTACGAGTCGGTGTGGGTTCGGGAGCCGGCTCCGTCGACCGCGTCGAGTATCGCGATTCGGTGCGAGTACTACGCCGACGCGTGCTGGTGGCGCGTCTGGCTTGAGGGTCTCGACGCCCGCGCCGACTTCGTGCGTCGGGTGTCATCGCGGCGCGGGATGCGGCGCCGAACGCAAAGCATCGAGGATCTGTTTGCCGAGCATGGTGACGTCGCCGGCACCCATCGTGATGACGATGTCGCCGGGGTGAGCCAACGCCGCAACCTGCTTCGGCGCCTGCGACAGATCAGGTTGATAGTGAACAGGTTTGGTGACCGATTGAGCGACCAGCGCACCGCTGACGCCCGGCATCGGCTCTTCGCGAGCGCCGTAGACGTCGAGAACCACTACCTCGTCGGCCAAGTCCAGTGCCTGCGCGAACTCCTCGGCAAACGCGGCTGTGCGCGAATAGAGATGAGGTTGGAAGACCACGATCACGCGTCCGGCGGCCGAATTGGTCGACGACGAATCGTCTTCCGGTCGAACCAGATCCGCCGCCGCGCCGAGGACCGCGCGAACTTCGGTCGGATGGTGGGCGTAGTCGTCGAACACCCGGACACCACGCTCGCGGCCGGTGAACTGGAATCGGCGGTGGACGCCGCCGAATCCGGCGAGCCCCTCGACGATTTCCTCCGTCTCGGCGCCGGCGTCACGGGCGGCCAGCAGAGCGGCAAGTGCGTTGAGCGCCATGTGACGACCCGGCACTGCCATCCGCACGGTTCGCGCAGCGCTCTCGCCGGCGAGCTGGAACTGCAGGACTCCCCCGACGTCGTGTGCATGGAAGCCAAGTAGTCGGACTCCGACCTCGACGCCGTCGACAGGCTCGAAGGCAGTGCCCGCCTCCACTTCCTGCGCGTCTGCTGATCCGTAACCGAGTACCCGGATGTCCGAACGACCCGAGGCCACGATTCGCTTCGCGAGGTCTGCAGATCCCGGATCGTCGAGGCAGGCAATCAAGAGTCCGCCCGGACGTAGCTTGTCGACAAAATCGTCGAACACCTTCACGTAGGCTTCGACGCTGCCGAAGTAGTCGAGGTGATCGGCCTCGATGTTGGTCACGACGATCACGTTGGGGTCGTACTGAAGCAGTGACCCGTCGCTCTCGTCCGCCTCGGCGACGAAGACGTCACCACTACCGTGATGGGCGTTCGTTCCCGCCTCGTTGAGTTCGCCACCGACGGCGAAAGACGGGTCGAAACCACAGTGCTGCAGGGCGACCACGAGCATCGAGGTCGTCGACGTCTTGCCGTGTGTACCCGAAACCAGGAACGTGCGATTGCCCTGCATGAGCGAAGCAAGGACAGCCGGTCGAAGAATCACCGGGATTCCGCGGCGAGCGGCCTCGACGAGTTCCGGGTTGTCCTTCGGGATGGCTGCGTGCGTCGTGACGACGACGGTCGGACCACCGGGCAGCAGGTCGAGAGCATCGGCGTCGTGGCCGATCCGAACCTGCGCCCCGCGTGCACGAAGCGCCAGGACTCCTCGGCTCTCCTTCGCGTCCGAACCCGATACCAGGCCCCCGCGGGAAAGCAGAATTCGCGCGATGCCGGACATACCGGCACCGCCGATTCCGACCATGTGTACTCGCTCGAGGTGGGCGGGCAGCGCGGTCATCGGTTTCCCCTTGCGTTTTCCTGGACGGCGTTTTCCTTTGCCGCGATGTCGAGCACTATCCGTGCGATCTCGGTTGCCGCGGTGCGGTGTCCGACATTGGCAGCGCCACTGCTCATCTTGTCGAGGCGCGCGCTGTCGCTCAGCATCGGCACGACAGTACCGGCGACGAACGTCGGCGTGAGCTCGTTGTCGGAGACGATGATCGCGCCGCCCGCTGCGACAACGGGTTTCGCGTTGAGCTCCTGCTCACCATTGCCGTGCGGCAGCGGAACGTAGACGGCCGGAAGCCCGACCGCAGAGACCTCGGCAACCGTCATCGCGCCGGAACGACAAATGGTCGCGTCGGCTGCGGCGTACGCGAGATCCATCCGTGAAAGATAAGGAACAGCCACGTACGGTGCCGTTTCCGAGTACTGCGTGACCTCGAGAGAGTTCTTGGGACCGTGAGCGTGCAGCACCGAGATCCCGGCCTTGGCCAGCTCTTCCGCTGCTCCGGACACCGCGTCGTTGAGCGACTTCGCGCCCTGCGATCCACCGAAGACGAGCAGAACGGGACCGTCCTGCGGCAGTCCGAAGTACTCGCGCGCTTGCGAGCGGAGACCTGCTCGATCGAAATTCGCGATCGACGCCCGCACCGGAATGCCGACGATCTCGGCGTCCTGATCGCCGCGGTTCTTCACACCCGACCCCGGAACGGCAGCAAGCACGCGCGTCGCAAAGCGGGCACCGATCTTGTTCGCGATGCCGGCACTGGCGTTCGCCTCGTGGATGACGATCGGAATCTTGCGGCGGCGCCGAAGAACACCACCACGGGCGGCAAGGTAGGCCGGAAGCGCGACGTAGCCGCCGAAACCGACGATCACGTCAGCGTCGACGGAATCGAGTACCTCGCGCGTCTTGCGCACCGAGGCCAGGATGCGTGTCGGCAGTTTCACCAGATCCATCGTGGGCTTACGGGGAAGCGGAACCGGCGGAATGAGTTCGAGGGTGTACCCGCGAGCAGGAACCAAGGTGGTTTCGAGACCACGCGATGTCCCGAGTGCGGTGATCCTGGTGTCGGGCTGAGCGGCCTTGACCGCGTCCGCGACCGCAAGTGCGGGTTCGATGTGACCAGCCGTGCCTCCCCCTGCCACCACTACCGACAGAGCCGATTTGTTGCCGCTCACCTACGAATTCCTCGCTCTCGAACTTCTCGTGGATCTTGTGCCCTACGTGTCGGCGCCTGCCGACGCTGACCATTCTGCCCTCCCGCGGCGCGCTTCCGTGACCCAGCGGCCGCACCTCGTGTGGAATCCGCGGATGTGCGAGCACCTTGATCTGCCCGCTTGTGTCGATCACCCGTCTCGATCGCGCGCCGGCCGTCGCGTCCGCGTGCCGGTTCGATCTGCCGTGCGGGCTTCGGTCGACGGATCGGCCGACCCCCTGACGGCGGGTGGTACAGCACCGGCTTGGGCAGTCTGAGCAACTTCGAGATCTTGCCGTCCTGCCCGGAGTTCAGAGCGGCAACTGCTTCCGGCTCGTGTCGTGCTGCATTGGCGATGACGCCGAACATGAACAGCGTGATCGCCAGGGACGAACCACCGGCGGAGACCAAGGGCAACTGGAGTCCGGTCACCGGCAGCAGTCCGATGACGTAACCGATGTTGATCATCGCCTGGCCGACGATCCACGTAGTCGCGGTAGCCGACAGGAGGCGCCAGAACGGATCGATGCTGCGCGCTGCGATCCTCAATCCCGTGTACACGAATACGGCGAACAAACCGATCACGACCGCGCAGCCGACAAATCCCAGCTCTTCCCCGATGATCGCGAAGATGAAGTCGTTGTGCGCGTTGGGTAGGTAGTTCCACTTTGCGACGCTCTGACCGAGTCCGCGTCCGAAAAAGCCCCCGTCGGCGAGCGAATACAAAGCCTGCTTGGCCTGATAGTTGTTGCCCTGCAGGTCGTCGCTCTTGTTGAAGAAGGCCTGAACTCGATCGGAACGATAACCAGCCGTCATGGCCAGCACGCCCGCCACGACGACGCCCGTCACTGCTATCGACCCGAAGAGTTTCAGTGGCAGCCCACCGAACCACAGCAGGGCGCCGACGATGATTCCCAATGCGATGGTCGTACTGAGGTTCGGCTGCGCGACGACCAGGGCGAAGACCAGCATCGCAGCGGGCACGAGCGGAATCAGGATCGACTTCACGGATCGGTCGTCCGGCCGCCTCGAGGCCAACAGATGCGCGCCCCAGATCGCCAATGCGACCTTCATGATTTCCGACGGCTGCACCGAGAACCCACCGACGTTGAACCAGCGACGCGCGCCCTGCGCTTCGGTGCCGATGCCCGGAATCAGGACGAGTACCAGCATGATGAGCACGACGACGAACAGCGGAAACGAATACTGCCGGAGCACTCTCGCCGGGATGCGCAGCGCGACGTAGAAGAGCACCGCCCCGAGAATCGCGAAGATCAACTGCTGAGTGAACAGCGAATATGCCGATCCACCGGACACGTACTGCTCGACGCTCGACGCCGAGAGAACCATCACGAGCCCCAAGACGGTCAACATCGTGGCAATCGTCACCACCAGGTGGAACGACGCCAACGGCCGCGCCAACCAGGCACCGATTCGGGTCTTGGGACCCTTGGTCATCGCAAGTTCCCGGCTTCGCCAGGCGAATCGGTGAACGGATCGGGTAATGCTGCTACTGCGGCGGCGAAGCTGTCACCACGATGTCCGTAGCTCGCGAACATGTCCAGCGACGCGGCGGCCGGGGCGAGTACAACTGCATCACCGGGGGACGCCAACTCGGCAGCTTCGACTACCACTGCCGCCATGACGGCATCCGCGTCGGCACCCGACGGCAGCCGGATGGTGAGAGTCGAGTTGCTGCTTGTTTCGCTCACCGCTTCATCGTCCCCCGACAGCACGTGCACCACGGGAACATCGGGCGCGTGTCGCGCCAGCGCGTCCTCGATCACACCGGCATCACGGCCGAGAAGTACAGCGCCGGACAACCGCGGTCCCACTTCGCTCACCAACTGGTCGACGCTTGCTCCCTTGAGCAGACCGCCTGCAACCCAGACGACGCGGTCGTGCGCGAGTATCGACGGTCTGGCTGCGTGCGGGTTGGTGGCCTTGGAATCGTCGATGTACACAACGGATCCGACACGGCCGACCAGGGCGCCGCGGTGTGGGCCGACCTTGTGTGCGGCCAGGCCGCGTTCGACGACGTCTGCTTCGAATCCGAGTGCCCGCGCCAAGGCTGCAGCGGCAAGCGCGTCCATGACGCCTGCCGGGCCGGCCGGATCGATGGAAGCTGCTTCGGCCAAGCGGACGTGATCGCCGAAAGCGTTGTCCACGAGGTGTCCCGCTTCGACACCCAGTTCTCCTTCGCCCGGTTCACCCAATCTGAATCCGGTGACAATGTCTGCCGTTGCGCGAGTTCCCAGTTCGGAAGCGATTGCGTCATCGAGGCCGACCACCGCAACCTTTCCACTCAGCGCCCGCGACTTGGCCTCGGCGTACGCGCTCATTCCGCCGTGCCAGTCGAGGTGGTCCTCGGCGACATTGAGGACCACGCCGGCATCCGGACGCACCGAAGGTGCCCAGTGCAATTGGAACGACGACAGTTCGACAGCGAGGTACTCCACGCGCGGCGACGTTTCGGCGAGTGCGTCGAGAATCGGCAGTCCGATGTTTCCGCAGGCACGGCCGACGACTCCGGAGGCGTCGAGAATCGAGGCCAGCATCGACGTCGTCGTGGTCTTTCCGTTCGTCCCTGTCACGACGAGCCATTTACGGGGCCCGCCGAAGTGTCCGCTGTGGTCGACGCGCCACGAGAACTCGACGTCTCCCCAGATGGGAATCCCGTGACCGGCGGCAGCTGCAAGGATCGGTGCATCCGGCCGAAAGCCAGGACTGGTGACGACGAGCCCGTACTCGGTGATCGAATCCGGGGCATCCTCGATCGAGGTGGTGGTCACCATGTCCGCACCGAGCTCGGCGCAGCGCTGCGCGAAGTCCAAGGTCGAATCGGCCACTGTCACGACAGCACCGAGAGCGACGAGTGGTTCGATGGTCGCTTGACCGGACACCCGCCCACCGGCGACCAGCACTCGCGTACCGCGGAGCCAGGACAGATCGTTCTCGGAATCCGCTGAGCTGGTCATGGTTTTCAGCCTCCGAGCGCTGCGAGGTATTCGCTGTAGAAGAGTGCCAATCCGATAGCCGACGCGATAGCAGCCAGCAACCAGAATCTGATGATCACCGTGGTTTCAGCCCACCCGGCGAGTTCGAAGTGGTGATGGAACGGCGCCATTCGGAAGACCCGCCGTCGGCTGGACCGGAACACCGCTACCTGGATCACCACCGACGCGGCCTCCGCGACGAACAGCGCACCGATGACAACCATCAACAGTTCCGTGCTGGTGGTGATCGACAATCCGGCGAGCATGCCGCCCAGGGCAAGAGAACCGGTGTCGCCCATGAAGATCTTGGCGGGTGCGGCATTCCACCAGAGGAAACCGATGCACGCGCCGGCGCCGGCCGCGCAGAGCACCGCAAGATCGAGGGGATCTCGGACGTCGTAGCAACCCTTGCCGGGGTTGGTCTCACACGAGTAGCGGAACTGCCAGAACGTGATGATGACGTAGGCGCCGAGAACGAAACTCATTGCTCCGGCGGCCAGTCCGTCGAGGCCGTCGGTCAGGTTGACGGCATTGGACCACGCGCTGACCAGTAGGTAGCAGAAGGCGATGAAGACCACGGACCCGAGTGAGACGGTGGCGATGTCGCGAACGTACGACAGATGAACACTGCCCGGAGTCAGCCCGTCGTCACCGCGGAATTGAAGGGCCAAGATTCCGAAGGCAATGGCAGCGACGAACTGGCCGACCAGCTTCGCTGTCTTGTTCAGTCCGAGATTGCGCTGCTTGCGGATCTTGATGAAGTCGTCGAGGAAACCGACTCCACCGAGCGCGGTGGTCAGACCGAGAACGAGTAGGCCGGACGCCGATGGCCCCTCCGCGTTGTCCATGCCGAGACCGATGAGGTGTGAGCCGAGATAGCCGGCCCAGATTCCGGTCAGGATCGCGACGCCACCCATTGTCGGAGTGCCGCGCTTGGCCTGGTGACTGGCTGGACCTTCGGTTCGGATTTCCTGCCCGAAACCTTGTTTCGAGAACGCCTTGATCAGGATCGGCGTGAGCATGATGGAGACCGCCAGCGCGATGCCTGCGGCGAGAAGAATCTGGATCACTGCGAATCCCCGCCGTTCTCGCCATCGCTGTTCTCGTCACCGGTGTTGTCGCTGTCGGCGCTGGGTGTTGCGGCCAGAATCGCTTCGGCGACCGTCCACAGTTCGACCGACTTGGACGCCTTCACCAGGACGAGATCGCCCGGTTCGAGTTCCGCTTCGAGAATGGCGATTGCCGCAGCTGCGTCGGGCACGACGACGGACTCGTCACCCCACGACCCCTCCATCACCGCTCCTTGATGCATCGCACGCGAAGTGCGGCCCGTTCCGACGACGATCAACTTGCTCACATCGAGTCTGACGGCAAGGCGACCGATCGCGTCGTGCTCGACAACCGATTCCGGTCCGAGCTCACCCATCTCACCGAGCACAGCCCAGCTACGGCGCCCGAAGTGCCGATCCGATCGCGCCATGGACACCAACGCTTTGAGGGCGGCGCGCATGGAATCGGGATTGGCGTTGTAACTGTCGTTGACGACGGTGACGCCGTCGGCGCGCTCGGTGACTTCCATCCGCCTCGCGGACGCTGCCCTCGTGCCCTCGAGGACACGTGCGATGTCGGCAACCGTGAGGCCGTTCTCGAGTGCGACGGCCGCAGCGGCAAGAGCATTGCTCACGTGATGTTCGCCGTGAACGGCCAATCGAATACGTGCAGAACCCTCTGAACAGTTCAGCGTGAACGAAGCCCTGGCCTGGTCGTCGACAACCACGTCGGTCGCCCGAACGTCGCAGTCTTCCGACTGACCGACGAATACGATCCGGGCCTTGGTTCGACTCGCCATTGCGGCGACCATGCGATCGTCGGCGTTGAGCACCGCAACTCCACCGTCGGCTGCCGACGGGAGTGCTTCCACCAGTTCACCTTTGGCGACCGCGATCGCTTCACGCGAACCGAACTCACCGAGATGGGCGGTACCCACGTTGAGAACGACGCCGATCTTCGGCGGCGCGATCTTGGTCAGTTCGCCGACGTGACCGACCCCACGGGCCGACATCTCGAGGACGAGGAAGCGGGTCTTCTCGTCGGCGCGGAGCACGGTCCACGGCAGACCCAGTTCGTTGTTGAACGAGCCTGGTGGAGCGACCACCTCGCCGCGCTCGCGAAGCAGCGCCGCAATCAGGTCCTTGGTCGAGGTCTTGCCTGCCGAACCGGTGACACCGACCAGCGTCAGCCCGCCCCCCGAAGCCGACCCCTCCGCCGCCAGTTCGTCGACCACGGCCCTGGCCAGGAGGCCGAGGGCATGCAAGACGGCAGCCCCCGATCCGTCTGTGTCGTGTTCGAGCAACATCACCGCGCTCGGACCGTCGTTCGGTACCGACGGGACAACTATCGCCGGAACCCCGACCGGCCGCGCCGCGAGCACCGCCACAGCACCGGCTGCCACCGCCGCTTCCGCATGATCGTGACCGTCGACGCGTGCGCCGGGGAGTGCGAGGAACAGTCCACCTGGACCAGCCTTGCGCGAATCGAATTCGACGGTTCCTGTCACCTGAGTCGACGGATCGTCGACGTCATGCAGGGTTCCTCCGACGATCTCGGCGATCCGAGAGAGCGTCATCGGGATCATTGCTTGCCTCCATGTGCTGTGTTGATCGCGAATCGGCCGATCATTTCGCCCAACACCTCGCGGTCGTCGAATGGGTGTTTGACCCCGTCGATTTCTTGACCCACTTCGTGGCCTTTGCCTGCGACCAGAACTACGTCGCCTGGCTGCGCCCACCGAACCGCCTGCTCGATCGCGAGCGCCCTGTCCCCCACTTCGCGAACCTCGCCGCGTTCGGATTCGGGAACGTCGACGGCGCCTCGCATCACCGAAGCGCGAATTTTCGCCGGATCCTCGGTGCGCGGGTTGTCGTCGGTGACGATCAGCAGGTCTGCGCCCCTCGCACCAGCTTCGCCCATGAGGGTGCGTTTGCCGGCGTCGCGGTCACCGCCCGCACCGACGACCACAGCCACTCGACCGGGAACCTGATTGCGCAGGGTGGCGATCACGGCTTCGAGCGCTGCCGGTTTGTGGGCGTAGTCGACCACCGCCAAGAAGCTCTGCCCGCGGTCGATCCGCTGGACGCGTCCGGGGACATCCACCGTTCCGAGTGCTCGAACAGCAGCGTCCGGATCGAGTCCGGCCGCGAAGCTGACAGTCAGCGCCAAGGCTGCGTTGGCCACGTTGTATCGACCCGGGAGGCGAAGCGAGACGGGCCACGATTGTCCGTCCGGCCCGACCAATTCGAAGGTCTGCGAGCCGTCCTCGGCAACCTCGACTGCGCCGACCTTCCACTCGGCCTCGGCCGTCGAGGTCGAGACCGTGGTCACCGCATCGCTCTCGTCGGTCGCGGCCAGCTCAGCCATCCGTCGACCCCAGACGTCGTCGACACAGACGACGGCATGCTCGGCTCGCACCGTCGACTCGGGATCGAACAACCGAGCCTTGGCCTGGAAGTACTCCTCGAAGTCCCGATGGAAGTCCAGGTGATCCTGCGAAAGATTGGTGAACGCGCCGATGTCGAAGCGGATGCCGTCGACGCGTCCGAGAGCTAGCGCGTGACTGGACACCTCCATGACGACGGTATCGATCCCCTGCTCTGCCATCACGGCGAACAGAGCATGGAGTTGCGGAGCTTCCGGAGTGGTCAGAGCGCTGGGCACCCGACGGCCGTCGATCCGAGTCTCGATGGTGCCAACCAGCCCCGGCTTGCGGCCGGCTCCGGCAATCGCCGCTTCGAGCAAGTACGACGTCGTGGTCTTGCCGGATGTGCCGGTAATGCCGACGACCTGCATCTTCTCCGAGGGCCGTCCGTAGATCTCCGCTGAGATCTCACCGAGCACATCCCGCGGGTTCGGATGAACGAGAACCGGGACGGACCGGTCGGGCGCCTTGTCAGCGGCCTCGATCAATTCGAGGCCGGCCTCGTCGGTCAAGATCGCGGTCGCACCACGCCCCAGAGCGTCGACGGCGAACTGAGCGCCGTGGGTCCTTGCGCCGGGCAGAGCGGCGAAGAGGTCATCGCTCACGATTCCCTGCGCACGCAGGTCCACGCCCTTGACGACGACCTCGGACGACTGTGATCCCGGTTGCCCGACCCATTCGAGGCGAGCCCCGGACAGTTCGGAGAGCGCCGTGATCGCGGTAGCAACCGGTTGTGTCGGACGCGTCCCGGGAGCGCCGTCCGAGTTCGACGATTGCAAACGATTCGGCACTGTCACTCGACTCCTGGCAATTGTCGTTGTTCTACGGCTGTCGTTGTTCTAAGGCTGTCGTAGGTCTATGGCTGTCATAGGTCTATGGCGGTCGCAGCGCAAGCAAAGTTCCGCGCACTGCGATGAATGAGGTTACTGCGACGTTTGAGATTACCGTGTCCGGGATTCACCCGAAGACCGTGTCGAAACCGACACACCGCAATCAGTCCGCCTGCAACACCAACTTGCGACCGGGGTCCGGCGACATCGGGACACTGTCACGCTGGAGCATCCACGACGCGATGTTGTGGAACAGCGGTGCTGCCGATTGACCGCCGCCGCCGTCCACGCCGCGAACCGGTGCGTCGAGCATGATTCCGATCACGAATCGAGGATTGTCCGCAGGCGCGATTCCCGCGAAGGTGATCCAGTAGTTGGAGTTGGAGTAGCACTTGCATGCCGGATCCACCTGCTGCGCGGTACCGGTCTTTCCGCTGACCTGGTATCCCTCGACGCCCGCGGCAACACCGGTTCCTCGTTGGTTGCCGGTGTCTTCCTGAGTGACCGATCGGAACATGTCCCGAACCGTCGCCGCTGTCTGGGCGCTGACCACCTCGACGCCCTCGGGCTGCGGCGTCTCGGTCCGAGTGCCGGAAGAATCGACAGTCGACTTCACGATCCGCGGAGGAATTCGCACGCCGTCGTTGGCAATGGCCTGGTACATCCCGGTCATCTGCAGGGTTGTCATCGAAAGACCCTGCCCGATCGGCAAGTTCGCGAAGGTTCCGCCGGACCACTGGTCACGACTCGGAACGCTGCCCGCGCTCTCGCCGGGAAGCCCGACGTCGGTGCGTTGACCGAGGCCGAACCTGTTCAGCATGTCTGCGTAGCGATCCTCGCCCACTCGCTGAGCGAGCATCAAGGTGCCGACGTTCGAGGACTTTCCGAACACACCGGTAGAGGTGTACGGAGCCACACCGTGATCCCACGCGTCCTTGACTGTGGCACCGGACATCGTGATGCTGCCCGGGACCTGCAGAACTTCGTCCGGAGTTGTCTTACCGTCCTCGATGGCCGCTGCCGCGGTGACGATCTTGTTCACCGATCCGGGCTCGAACGGCGTACTGACCGACGGATTGCCCATTTCGGCTGTCGGCGCGTTCTTGTCGATGCCGATCGCGGGGTTGAAGGTGCTGTCGTTGGACATGGCCAACACCTGTCCCGTCTTGGAGTCCATGACCACCACCGAAGCGTTCTTTGCGCCCGACTTGTCCTTGGCGATCTGGACCTGCTGCTGAACGTAGAACTGGAGGTCCGAATCGATGGTCAGCTCGACGCCCGAACCGTTGACTGCCGGTTGCTTGTCACGCCAGCTACCGGGGATCACAGCGCCGTCGGAACCGCGGTCGTACGTTTCGGATCCATCGGTTCCGGCGAGCGTGGAGTCCATCGAATCCTCGAGGCCGAGCAAACCGTGCCCGTCCCAGCCGGTCGCGCCGACGAGATTCGCAGCCAGGGAGCCACCGGGGTACTCGCGGATGTCCTGTCGCTCCAGGCCGACCTCCCGGAACTTGTCCGAGATCTCGGCAGCAACTGCCGGATCCACGCTGCGTGCGAGGTACGTGAACGTCTCGTTGCTGTTCATCTTCTGAAGCAGATCTTTTTCCGGAACGGTATCGCCGAGCTTGGCGTGGATTCCGGCGGCGATCTCAGCGAGGCGATCGCTCACTTCCGGGGCCTGCTTGTCACCCTCGGCACCCTGCTCGATGCTCTTGGCGCGCGCTTCCTCGAGTTCCTTGCGTACCCGCACCGGCTGGAAGGTCAGCGCCTTGGCTTCCATCGTGAATGCGAGAGGGTTTCCGTTGCGATCGGTAATCGAGCCGCGTACGGCAGGATCGACCTGCGTCGTGGTTCGTTGATTGGCAGATTCCGCAGCCAGGCTCGGCGCGTCGATTCCCTGAATCCACAAGAGCTGCAATGCCGCAACGGCGAGCGCACCACACATGGTGATGCGACCGACTCGCTGACGAAACGGGAAGGAAGCGGTAGCCGCGCGGCGCGGACGCCGACCGGGGTTGTTACGGGAGTTCTGACTCACCGACGTTCCTCAGGCGGAGCAGGCACCGCCGTCGTGGTGGCGGGTGCTGTCGTCGTGGGGATCACAGGAACCAATTGTTCACTCTGCGCGAGGTTTCGCGTGTTATTCGGAACGCTCGGCGTGGCTCCCGGAACAACGGGTGTCGTTGTGCGCGGAGGCGTCGCGGTCGGTGCGGGCACCGATGTGGGCGCATCGAGCGGCGGCATCGCTCCGGCAGTCGCGGGAGTCGGCGTTCCGACGACCTCGACCGAACCATCGGGATGAACTACCAGGCGTGCAGGGTCCTTGGCGGGGACCATGCCGAGAGCGCTTGCCTGATTTGCCAACTCCGGAGCCGAGTTACGCGACTGGAAGTCGCGTTCGAGCGCTGCTTTCTGCTCGACCAGAGACTGGTTGTATGCACGCGCGTCGCTCAGTTGGTAGGAATCCTCGGCAGCGCGGGTGGTCAGCAGCAGAGTCACCGCGAGACCGATGGACAGAAGTCCGATAACGGAGGCCACGAACGGTACTCGCCCCTTGAGCATCGCCCGAGGAGAGATAGACGGGCCGGCAGCAGCGACAGTTCCGGTCCGGCCTGCCGCCCGTGCGGTGCGCTTGTCGTATGCGCGTTGCGCTGCACCCGATTTGCCCTGACGACTCATGCCCGCCTCCTGGAAATGCGTTCTGCGGCACGCAAACGCACCGGAGCTGACCGTGGGTTCTCTTCGATTTCCTGCTCTGACGCACGTTCTGCGCCACGGGTGAGAATGCGGAACTCCGGCCCCATACCCGGCAACTCGACCGGTAGACCTTCGGGGCTGGTGGACTTCGAGCGGGGAACCAACTCCGCCTTCACAACTCGATCCTCGAGCGACTGGTAGGACATGAACACCACTCGCCCACCGACTGCCAGTGCGTCGAGTCCGGCAGGAACGGCGGCACGAAGCGAATCCAACTCGGCATTGACTTCGATCCGCAGCGCTTGGAAGGTGCGCTTGGCCGGGTGTCCACCCGTACGCCGTGTGGCTGCCGGGATTGTTCGGTACAGCAATTCGACCAGAGCTGCACTGGTGGTGAACGGTTCACGCTCACGCTGCCGAAGGATCTCGGACGCAATCTTTCCGGCGAACCGCTCTTCCCCGTACGTGCTCAGAATGCGAGCAAGGTCGCCGTGACTGTAGGTGTTCAGGACCTCTGCCGCGGTCAGCCCGACCGTCTGATCCATCCGCATGTCGAGCGGAGCGTCGATCGAGTACGCAAAACCTCGGTCGGCTTCGTCCAACTGCATCGACGACACACCCAGATCGAAAAGGATCGCGTGAACCGACTCCGTCGACGGCAGGCCGGCCTGTTCCAGCGCGTCCTCGATCCCGTCGTACGTGGTGTGCACGAACGTCGTTCGGTCCGCGAACGGCGCCAGACGCTCGGAAGCGATACGGAGTGCGTTGGTGTCGCGATCGAGACCGATGAGGTGAAGGCCGGGGTACTTGCCGAGGAAGAATTCGGAGTGGCCACCGAGCCCCAACGTCGCATCGATCATGTATGCGCCTGCGCCACCGTCGCCAACGGCTGTAATGGCAGGACCGAGAAGATCGTCGGCGCGATGCAGAAGTACGGGGACGTGCGCGAAGCCATCGGCATCCGAGGGTTCGTTCACCTCGTGATCCACCATGATTGCTCCGGCTCCTACTTTCATGATTTCCGATGACTTTTCGAAAAGGTGCTGACTTTCCGAGAAGGCGATGACTGTTCGAGAAGGAGAATGCTTCGAGGTCCCTGCCCGAAGGAGAACCTGGCGCTGGGGAAGTGCGTCAGGGTCTTTCCGGGCAGAGGCCTCGCGGCATTCGCCGGGGGCTCTTCGCCTAGACGATCTCGCTGAGAGATTCGCCTGTTGCCTGCGAATAGTCCTCTTCGTTGTCTCCGAGATACCTCTCCCAGGCTGCTAGATCCCAGATCTCGAGGTAATCGACGGAGCCGGTCACTACGCATTCCTTGGACAGGTTTGCGTAACGCCGATGATCAGCCGAGAGGGTGATTCGCCCCTGGGCATCGGCGTGCTGTTCATCTGTGCCGGCGGCCAGGGCACGTACATACGCCCGAGCTGCCGGATCATTGCGTGGAGCTGCCGCTGCCTTTCGAGCAAGCTTGACGAACTCGTCCCGGGGGTAGATGGCGAGGCTGTGATCCTGACTCTTGGTGATCATCAATCCTCCTGCCAGTTCGTCTCGGAACTTTGCCGGCAACGTGAGCCGACCTTTGTCGTCGAGCTTCGGCGTGAAGGTACCGAGGAACACTCGACACCTCCTGCGAGCTTGCGCTGAAACCCTCCCTATCGAGCGGATCGTGCTTCAGCTCTCCGCCCGAACCCACAGTACCCCACTTTCCCCCACAAACAAGGAGCACATGGTCCCTATTCAGCATCATTTGCTGACAAATAGCAGGTCAGCGCAGGTGGGGAGACGTGGGGGAAATTTGTAACCGTGTCCCGGCCCACACCGCCGTCATATCGGCCCCGCACGCCACGATTTGTCGCTCCCCCAGGCAAAATCGCAGTACAAGCGCGGTTTTCGAATAGACGTGAGCGGGACGATGTCTCGTCGCGCGTCGCAGTTCGACCAGGGTGGAGGAAAGTGGAGGGCCGAGTGGAGCGAAGTGGAGGAAGCCTGCGGGAACGGCTGGAGGCGGCCGGGGTGGCGAGTGATTCGCTCGCGCGTCACTGATTCACTGGATGGATTGCCGGCACACACGTACAACACCCACAACAACGGCGTGTGGCGGTCGGCAACCTTGGTTGCCGACCGCCACACGTGTGGTCGTCCGTGCCCCTACACAGGGCGTCATGTCCGAACTGCATCACTCTCGAAGTACGCCCGACCAAGGGCGGGAGAGCTAGTCCTGCTCGAACCTGCGTTTGAATCGATCTTCCATCCGCGACGAGAATCCGCCGCCGGACTTGCGGCCGCGTCCCCGCCCGGATCCGCCGGCACTACCCCTACCCGGCGGACCGGAGGGATGATTGCCACCCTCGGAAGCGGAGTCGGCAGCCGGCGCGGACTTACGTCCACCACCCCAGAGGAACAACACCCCTGCGCCGAACATGAACAAGAAACCGAACAGGCTGATGATCGGAAAACCGCCCGGCTTGAGCGGGAGGGCAACCCCCGCGATCAGCAGGACCAGACCCAGCACGAATAGAGCCGCTGCTTGGAACCGCCGTCTACTCGACGGCGCCCGCATACGGCCGCCCCTCACATTGGAGGCGAACTTGGGGTCTTCGGCATAGAGAGCGCTCTCGATCTGATCGAGCATGCGCTGCTCGTGCTCGGAGAGTGGCACGGTACCTCCCCCGGCACTGGAAGTTTGGCAACCACCCCACGGTGTGGGGCGGCGGGTAATCAAGTTGGACGATTACCTGTTTTCATAATACGAGCAGTTTAGGTCTCGGACCACCAACTCCGGGTACGAGTTCCGCCACAAGCGTACGTATTCGTGCCGAAGGGCCCCGATTCGGCACCATTTGCCCGTACGGACCAGGAAATTCCCCGGAAACAACTGCCGACACGGACCATTTGTTCACGACGCTCGCAAATGCTCGGACGTGTCCTGACCGATGAAATCTTCGACCGCCGTGAGAAAACGGCCGACCTCGGCGAAGAATGCGTCGGAATCGGAGTCCGTGATCACGATCGACACACCGGTTTCCACGGCCGCACGCGTAGCGGACCACCCCGCGAAGAACTTCGACCACGCTCCGAACGCGGGCGCTGCGGCGTCCATCAAAACCCACGCGTTTCCGCTTCGCTTGCGCTTCGAGCCGGCACCGGCAGGAGCTGCGGCCAACACTGCCCCGGCACCACGTAGCGCGGCCAGGTAGGCACACCGGAACCGGTCGGCAGGATCGCCCGCCCCAATCGCTTCCTCGAGAAGCGCATCCGCCTTCCGGAGCAGTCCCCACGCCACACCGGACTTTCCCGCTCGAGCAGTGCGGTGGCTGGCGTCCGTCGCGCCGAAGGACCGCCTCGCCGACATCGGCAATCGAGAAATTGCGGCATCCGACGGACTCGACAATTCGGCAGGAAGAGTTCGTTGGCACTTCACACGTTCAGGCTTCACACGCTCGGACATCGGGGCACCTCCTGCACCGTAAGGATCCAAGACCAGGTGGGCCGGAGATGCCCGCTTCCCTTCGGGCATCTCCGGATCACCCACATCGAACATCTGTTCGACCTATTCAATATAACTGCACCCACCGACACGCCGTCAAGAGAAGAGGTGAGACCGGTCGACCCGCAGATCGCCTGGACACCACATACGGTCGACCTCGATCGCGCAGAATTCGCGAGTCGACTCCACGAGGCACTGGCCGTGTACGTCACTGCGATGGACTATCCGCGAGGAACCGAGTTCCATCGCGCACCGATGTGGCAGGAGCACGCGAACCGGCCTGGCTGGAAGGCCGTCGGCGCATTGGCGGTTCCCCAGCAACCGTCACACGAAAATCTGCCGCTGGTGGGGATCGCTTACGGTTATCGCGGGAGCCCGGACCAATGGTGGCATCAACAGGTACTGCACGGGCTTCGGCGCTCGGGTCGCCCTCAGAGCGAGATCGACGCAATTCTGAGCGACTACTTCGAACTCACCGAACTTCACGTGCATCCGAACGGACAAGGTCACCGATTGGGCGAGTCGCTCTTACGTCATCTCCTCGTCGATCGACCCGAACGTAGCGTTCTGTTGTCGACACCCGAGGTGTACGACGAGGACAATCGTGCCTGGCGACTGTACCGTCGTCTCGGCTTTCGTGACGTGCTCCGCAGATTTCGTTTCGCCGGCGACAACCGACCGTTCGCAGTCCTCGGCCGTGGACTGCCGCTGTGAGCGCGCTTCTCGACGCCGTCGTCGTCGGCTCCGGACACAACGCGCTCGTTTCGGCCGCCTACCTCGCACGCGAGGGTTGGTCGGTCGAGGTTCTGGAGAAGGACACGGTTCTCGGCGGAGCCGTCTCGACCGTCGAGCGATTTCCCGGATACAAGGTGGACCGGGGTTCGTCGGCGCACCTCATGATCCGACACAGCGGCATCATCGAGGAACTCGGACTCGGCGCGCACGGACTGCGCTACATCGACTGTGACCCGTGGGCGTTCGCGCCGCCCGCCCCGGGCACCGACGGGCCGGGCATCGTGTTTCACCGCGACCTCGACGCAACCTGCCGGTCCATCGAACGAGCATGCGGGACAAAGGACGCCGACTCCTACCGGCGATTCGTCGCCGTCTGGTCGGAGCGCAGTCGACATGTCATGAAAGCGTTTTCCGCACCGCCCACAGGATCGAACCTGATCGGTGCGTTCGGAGGTCTTGCCACCGCACGCGGCAACAGCGAACTGTCGCGGCAGTTCCTCGCGCCTGGCGACGCACTGCTGGACGAGTATTTCGACAGCGAGGCACTCAAGGCTGCGCTGGCGTG
Organism: Rhodococcus baikonurensis; assembly: GCF_040489275.1. Classification (NCBI taxonomy): domain Bacteria; kingdom Bacillati; phylum Actinomycetota; class Actinomycetes; order Mycobacteriales; family Nocardiaceae; genus Rhodococcus; species Rhodococcus baikonurensis. The sequence goes on from NZ_JBEUOQ010000007.1 coordinate 183,081, forward strand.
GTTCGGCGCCCAGTCCGGGCCTCCGATGTCGGAACCGGGAACCGCTCCGATGGTCGGCTTCGCGGCCCTCATGCACGTCTTGCCGCCAGGGCGAGCAGTCGGTGGGAGCGGCGCACTGAGTGCTGCGTTGGCCTCCCGTATGGCCGTCGACGGCGCCACCGTCGCGCTCGGTGACGGCGTGACGTCGATCCGCCCGAACTCGAATCACTGGACCGCCACAACCGAGAGCGGTCGAGAAGTTCACGCTCGCAAGGTGATCGCCGGGTGCCACATCCTGACCACGCTCGACCTTCTGGGCCGCGGGGGCTTCGACCGAACCACGCTCGATCACTGGCGGCGGAAAATCAGGGTCGGCCCCGGCATCGGTGCGGTACTGCGACTGGCGACATCTGCGCTCCCCTCCTACCGCGGCGACGCCACGACACGGGAAAGTACCTCGGGATTGCAATTACTCGTTTCCGATCGCGCCCACTTGCGCACTGCACACGGCGCAGCACTGGCGGGGGAACTTCCTCCTCGCCCTGCGGTTCTCGGAATGAGTTTCAGCGGAATCGATCCCACGATCGCCCCAGCCGGTCGGCATCAGGTGACGCTGTGGTCGCAGTGGCAGCCGTATCACCTCAGCGGTCATCGCGATTGGGCGTCGCTCGCCGAGGCGGAGGCCGACCGGATCGTCGGCGAGATGGAGGCTTGTGCACCCGGATTCGCCGATTCCGTCCTCGACCGCTTCATTCAGACTCCACGCGACATCGAGTCGGAATTGGGGATGATCGGCGGAAATGTCATGCACGTCGAGATGTCACTCGATCAGATGATGTTGTGGCGACCGCTTCCGGAACTGTCCGGCCATCGTGTTCCGGGAGCAGACGGGTTGTATCTGACCGGAGCATCGACACACCCCGGTGGCGGTGTGTCCGGAGCCAGCGGTCGCAGTGCCGCTCGAATCGCACTGTCCGACAGCCGGCGGGGTAAGGCGAGTCGGTGGCTGCGTCGAACGAGCGGGCCCTGAACTCCACCCGCCGAACTTCACCCGCCGACACGCCCCCGCCTCGACGACTGGCTACGCCACGGCTGGCACGATGACCACTGTGCAACAGTCCACCGATCCCGCCGCCAAGCCGACCAGTCGGAAACGATTCCTGACGGTTGCCGCGCTCGCCCTCATGCTTGTTCCCTTGCTTGCAGGGTGTATTCGCGTGCAGGTGTCGATGGGAGTGTCCGCGAACGATCGTGTGACCGGACAGGTGGTAGCTGCCGCTATTCCGGCGAACGAGGCGGACAAGGGTCCGCAGCTGACCCCGCCTTCGTCACTCGAGGACAAGATACGGGTTCAGGAATACAAGAAGGACGGATACGTCGGCAGCCAGGCGTTCTTCAGCGACCTGTCCTTCGGTGACGTCGCCCAACTGGGCTCCATGTATGCCGAGGGATCCGGGTCGTTCCAGATCACCCTCAAGCGATCCGGGGACACCGTCACGCTCGACGGCAAGGCAGACCTGAAGACGGTCCCAACTCAGGGCGCCGACGTCCAGGTCAGCATCGCCTTCCCGTCACGGGTCGGCACGACCAACGGAACACGAGACGGCGATTCCCGGGTGTCGTGGACCTTGCCCGCCGGCGAGGTGTCGACGATGCGCGCCGAGGTCAACTACGCGGACCCCAGCACCCGAAGCTTCGCCGGGTGGGCGGGAATCATGGCCGGGCTGGCGCTCGGTGTCGCGATTATCGTCGGCGCAATGGCCTGGATGGCGCGCAATCGAGCACCGATCAAGCGCGCGTCCGCCGCGAAAGCACCGGCCATGAAGTCACCTGTCACGAGGCCTGACCCCGAGAATCCGAAAAACACCACGAAGTAGCCTCTGGCGGTTGCCCGAATGTCGTCGATCGGGCAACCGGAGATCAGACCGCTTGGGCTGTCCCGACAGAGGTGTCGGGGGTGAGACCGAGGCGCTCGAGGACTTCACTGGTTGCACGCGCGAAATTCAACGTGATGAAGTGCAGGCACGGAGCGCCTTCGGCGATCAACCGCTCTCCCATCTCGGTGGCCAGATCGATGCCGAGCTCTCGGACGGCTGCACGGTTCTCTTCCGGGCCGCTGCCGGCCGCGGCGTCGAATCGACGCTCGAGAGCGGGGGGCAACGACGAACCCGACAGCTCGAGCATGCGCCGCACCGAGCGCAGCGACGTGACCGGCATGATTTCCGGGATGATCGGCTTGGCGCCCTGTTCTGCGTCGTAAGCACTCACCCGGTCACGAAGACGCAGGTAGTCCTCCACGTCGAAGAACATCTGCGTGATCGAGTACTCGGCGCCGGCACGCAACTTCGACACCAGGTACTTCGTGTCGTATGCCAAGTCCGGAGCGCGGTAGTGCCCCTCCGGGAACGACGCGACGCCGACGTGGAAGTCGCCCAGGTCACGGACCATCCGCACGAGTTCCTCGGCGTACTCGACGCCTTCGGGATGCTTCTTCCACTCGCCGAGGGGATCGCCGGGCGGATCGCCGCGCAACACGAGGATGTTGCTGATGCCACGATCGGCGTAGGCACCGACCATGGCGCGAAGTTCTTCGGTGCTGTGCGACACGGCAGTCAGGTGAGCAACCGGCAGCAGGGTCGTCTCTTCGGCCAGTTCACCGGTGACGCGCACCGTACGATCGCGCGTCGAGCCACCTGCGCCGTAGGTCATCGAGACGAACGCCGGTCCGAGCCGCTCGAAGGTACGCACCGCACGCCACAGGCGCGCTTCGGCGTCCGCGTCACGCGGCGGCGAAAACTCGACCGAGAACGGAATACGGCTACCTGTCGAGGAAGCGATCCGATCGACGATCGACGGTGTTCGGGTGGCCCACCCCTCGCTGGAGCGGCCCCTGACTGGATCGAATGTCACCGGTCAAGCATATGTTTTCCACCTGCAAACAAGCTCATCGCCCAGTACTGCGTATCCCGAATGTCAGGATCACGCAGTTCACGGCCCGAACCGCCGTTGATTCCAACCCCCACTAAGCTGGGCCCCAAGCTCGCTTCCGTGTACCCCTCCGGCGCGAGAACATACCGATCTTGGAGGCCACCCTGTCCGCAGGAACCGCGCGCGTTGGACAGAGTTCGACCAACACCGCACCGCATCCGACCTCACTCGAACTGCCGGGCCTGTTCGAAGGAGCGCTCCGCGACTTCTTCGATTCACGCCGCGAACTCGTCTCGACCATCGGCGGTGGTTACGAGAAGGCCGTCAGTACCCTCGAGGCCTTCGTCCTGCGCGGAGGAAAGCGCGTTCGGCCGTCCTTCGCCTGGACGGGATGGCTCGGTGCCGGAGGCGACCCGAACGGTAAGGACGCAGACGCTGTGATTCGTGCGTGCGCCGCCCTCGAACTGGTGCAGGCCTGCGCGCTCGTCCACGACGACATCATCGACGCATCCACGACCAGACGCGGCTTCCCGACCGTTCACGTCGAATTCGAAGACCAGCACCGAGGCCAGGAGTGGAGCGGCGACTCCGCGCACTTCGGCGAGGCCGTCGCCATTCTTCTCGGCGATCTGGCCTTGGCCTGGGCGGACGACATGATCCGAGAATCCGGGATCAGCCCCGAGGCGGCCGCTCGAGTCAGTCCGGTCTGGTCGGCAATGCGCACCGAGGTTCTCGGTGGCCAATTCCTCGACATCAGCAACGAAGCCCGAGGAGACGAGACCGTCGAGGCAGCCATGCGGGTCAACCGCTACAAAACCGCCGCGTACACGATCGAACGCCCACTGCACCTCGGCGCCGCACTGTTCGGTGCAGACGCCGAGTTGATCGATGCCTACCGGACGTTCGGCACCGACATCGGTGTCGCTTTCCAACTTCGCGACGACCTGCTCGGTGTCTTCGGAGATCCGTCCGTCACGGGCAAACCGTCGGGCGACGATCTCATTGCCGGCAAGCGGACGGTGCTGTTCGCGATGGCGCTCGCCCGCGCCGACGCCGCAGACCCGGCCTCCGCACAACTGCTCCGCAACGGAATCGGCACCCAGTTGACCGACAACGAGGTCGACAGCCTGCGCCAGGCGATCACCGATCTCGGCGCCGTCACCGACGTCGAAACGCAGATCGACGCCCTCGTCGAGGCAGCTGCGAACGCCCTCGACGCGAGCACGGCAACGGCAGAAGCCAAGTCACGTCTGACCGACATGGCGATCGCGGCCACGAAGCGAAGCTACTGACCGTGGCAGACGTGCACCGCACTCGAACCGTCAGCTCGCCGACCGATCGAGTCGTGATCGTCGGTGCGGGACTCGCGGGACTCTCCGCCGGGTTGTATCTGCGAGGCGCCGGACGCGACGTCACGATTCTCGAGAGCAACAGCTCGGTCGGCGGGCGGGTCGGTGTCTACCAGGGCAGCGACTACAGCATCGACAACGGCGCAACGGTGCTCACGATGCCCGAACTCGTCGACGACGCCCTCGCGGCCGTGGGCGCCGACCCCGACTCGACGAACCCCAAATTCGTTGTGCACAAGCTCGATCCGACGTACCACGCGCGATTCGCCGACGGCACCGCTCTCGATGTTCATGCCGACCCCGAAGACATGGCTGCCGAAGTCTCCCGTGTTTGCGGGCCGGAAGAAGCGCAGCGATACCGCGCCTTGCGCCGATGGCTGAGCCGTATCTTCGACGCCGAATTCGATCGCTTCATGGACGCCGACTTCGATTCTCCCCTCGGACTGGTCAATTCGCGTGACGCAATCAAGGATCTGAGCCGTCTCGTCGCGCTGGGCGGATTCGGGAAACTGGGCGGGCAGGTGGATCGCAAGATCCGCGACCCTCGCCTCCGGCGGATCTTCACCTTCCAAGCGCTGTATGCGGGCGTTGCTCCGTCTCGAGCCCTCGCGGTGTACGGCGCGATCGCTCACATGGACACCTCACTCGGCGTCTACTTCCCCGAAGGTGGGATGCACACGATCGCCGAGTCGATGGCCGACGCCTTCACCGACGCCGGTGGAATTCTGCATCTCGGCCGCACGGTCGAACGCCTCGAAGTGAGCGATCGTCGCGTGCGTGCCGTCCACACACGCGACGGTGAGCGATTCCACTGTGACGCCGCGGTCCTGACCCCTGACATGGCCGTCACGAACTCGCTCCTGCGTCCCCATACGCGATTGCGACCGCGCCCGGTGCGGACATCGCCGTCGGCTGTCGTGATTCACGGCACTGTTTCCTCTGCGGTCGCCGACGGATGGCCCGCGCAGCGACACCACATGATCGACTTCGGCGAGGCGTGGAAGCGTACCTTCGCCGAGATCACGGCACGCCGCGGCCGCGGGCAATTGATGAGTGATCCGTCACTGCTCGTCACCCGACCGGCACAGACCGATCCGAGTCTGGCCTTCTCGCGAGACGGCCGGATCCGTGAACCGCTGTCAGTCCTCGCGCCGTGCCCGAATCTGGACAGTGCGCCGCTCGACTGGTCGACTCTCGGCCCGGCCTACGTGCGCGAAATCATCCTCACGCTGCAAGAACGTGGCTATACGGGACTGGTCGAGGGGTTCGAGATCGATCACGTCGACACCCCACAGACCTGGCTCGAGAAGGGCATGGCCGCGGGTAGTCCGTTCGCGGCAGCACACACCTTCACCCAGACGGGGCCGTTCCGACGCAAGAACCTCGCCCGGGGTTTCGAGAACGTCGTACTCGCCGGATCGGGAACCGTTCCGGGGGTAGGGGTACCGACCGTTCTGCTGTCCGGACGGCTCGCTGCCGAACGTATTACCGGTACACGCGAGCGAGCCAGCGCGGTGAGCACTCGTGCGAGCAACTAAACTAGCCCCTCGTAACCGACCATTCATCCACGATTCACCGACTCGGGCGCTGCACGCGCCGATCGACACCGATCTCCTCGGGGGAGGAACCTGCACCGATGACGTCCTCTGCCGCAGCCACTGAAAGACCGTGGCACCTAAGGGCCGCCAACTTCCTTCGGACCCCCGAAGGTCACAGTGCACTGCTCGGCTTCGTCGGCGCCGCCATGATCACTTTCGGCGGATTCGGTGCCGGGAGCGTCCGGCGCCAGGATCCGCTGCTCGAGTCGATGCATCTGTCCTGGCTCCGATTCGGACACGGATCGATTCTGTCGGCGGCGATCGTCTGGATCGGCGTCCTGTGCATGATCGGCGCCTGGGTTCGGCTGGGTCGCTCGACTCTGCGCGGCGACGTCTCGTTGCGCGGTCTGCGTTACGTCGTTCCGGTCTGGACGTTTCCGCTCCTGTTCGCGGTTCCCATGTTCAGCCGCGACGCCTACTCCTACCTGGCACAGGGCGCCTTGTTGCGCAACGGCTTCGACCCGTACGCCGTCGGGCCGGTCGTCAATCCGGGAATCCTGCTCGACAACGTCTCCAACGTGTGGACGACGACAACGACCCCGTACGGTCCGGTTCACCTTCTCCTTGCCGACGCCATCGTTCGGCTGACCGGTGAGAACGTCATCGCCGGCACGATGCTGTTGCGGATCACGATGCTCCCCGGACTCGCCCTGATGATGTGGGCCGTTCCCCATCTCGCGACGAAGCTCGGCGGAAACACCTCGATCGCCCTGTGGCTCGCAGTACTCAATCCCCTCGTCCTGATCCACCTGATCGGCGGCGTTCACAACGAGATGCTCATGGTCGGCCTCATGGCCGCAGGCATTGCGCTCGCTCTCGAACGCAAGCACCTGTTCGGAATAGGGCTCATCGCGCTCGCCGTCGCGATCAAGGCAACCGCAGGCGTCGCACTTCCCTTCATAGTCTGGATCTGGATGATCCACGAGCGGGAGGACGCCGCAGCCGCCGGGCGAGAACCGGCGTCACCGATCCGATCGTTCGTCAAGACGGCCGGTGCTGGTTTTGCGGTATTCGTGGCGGTACTCGGATCCACCTCACTGATCGCCGGAGTCGGCCTCGGCTGGACGACGGCACTCTCGGGTTCGGCAAAGATCATCAACTGGCTCTCGCTGCCCACGATCGTGGCGCACATCGGAACCATGGCCACCTCCTGGTTCGCCGGTGACCATTTCAACGACATCCTCGAAGTCTCCCGGACCATCTCGGCGGTTGTGTTGATCGCGATCATCGCCGTCGTGTGGTGGCGTTACCGCAAGACCGAGCGCGACGCCGTCATGGGCATCGTGATCGTGATGGTCGCCATCGTCGTTCTCTCCCCCGCCGCACTCCCCTGGTACTACTCCTGGCCGCTGGCAGTAGCAGCCGGTTTCGCAATGTCGCCGACCACCCTCGCAGTCCTGACCGGACTGTCCACTTGGCTCATGCTGGTATTCCAGCCGGACGGATCCATCGGCCTTTACACGTTCCCGCACGTGGCTCTGGCCGTCTTCGCCGCTGTGGTCGCGGCTCTGTCCTTGCAGACGGAAGATCCACTCCGGCTTCGCGGTCGCCGGCATGAAAAGCCGGCCGAAGTCCCGACAGCGGCCTCGGCGACGTCGACGTCATGATCCGCGTGATTCACGTGTCATGAACACGCTGACCGCGTCCTACGGATTCTGCGAGGGCGTGACGAGGGAACACGGCCAAACGTACTATCTGGCCGCGCGGTTGCTACCCGAGCCTCGACGCCGCGCAGTCCACGCACTCTACGCATTTGCTCGCGTCGTCGACGACATCGTCGACGAACCGTCGGGTCCGCATGAACGCGGCACGGTGCTCGCCGACGTCGAACGTGCAGCCGTCAACGCACTCGACAACCCCACTGCGACAGGTGGCTTCCCGTCGACGGTTCCCCTCGACCTGACACGCGTACTCCCGGCCTTCGCGGATGCTGTGAAGACGTTCGACATCCCGCGCGCATATTTCGACGCCTTCTTCGAGTCCATGCGGATGGACGCCCCCGACACGGCGAAGTTTCGACCCGTTTACAACACGATGGACGAACTCAGCGAGTACATGTACGGCTCTGCCGTCGTCATCGGTTTGCAGATGCTCCCGATTCTCGGAGTGAGCGTTCCGCAGCAGGAAGCTGTAGTGCCCGCGTCGAATCTCGGTGAGGCGTTTCAGCTGACCAACTTCATCCGCGACGTCGGTGAAGACCTCGACCGGGGACGTCTGTATCTACCGGCGGGCGAGTTCGCCGCATTCGGGGTCGACATCGAGATGCTCGAGCGCGGGCGCAGAACCGGAACGGTGGACGTTCGGGTCAAGCGCGCGCTGGCACACTTCATTGCCGTGACGCGGGGGCGGTATCGGTCTGCCGAATCTGGCATCCCGATGCTCGATCGGCGGGTCCAGCCGTCGATCCGCACGGCTTTCGTGTTGTACGGAGCAATTCTCGACCAGGTCGAGCGCGCCGACTTCCGGATACTGCATCGACGTGTGTCCGTTCCCGGACGCACGCGACTTCGAGTCGCTGCGCCGGGTCTGGTCCGGTCGGCAACCTACGCGGCGAAAAACCGCATGCGGTGAGTTGTCAGAAGGCCGGCAGCTCAGAAAGCCATGGCCTGTGCGCGGCGGATGACCTCACGCGCGAGATCACCATGCAGTGCGTCCACCGGGCGCCCCGGCAGGGAATCGTCGGCCAGGAACAACCAGCGGAGGATTTCGACATCGGTGTAGCCGCCGTCGTGCAGCACCGCCAGCAGACCGGCCAGCCACTTGACGATCTGGCCGTCCTCGCCGAAGAACACTTCGGGGACACCGAGAACGCCATGCCGCTTGACTGCGATGATCTTGTGATCGCGAAGCAACTGGTGAACCTTGCTCACCGGCAACCCGACGTTCTTCGCCACATCCACCAGCTGGAACAGGGAAACCGAAGAATCCAGGACATCATCACAATAAGGAATCGCGCTCACCGCGAGAAGTTTATCCGGTCCGGCGAGCCCGCTGTGTACCGCCCGGTGCAGTGCTCGAAACTGCCGCTCCGCTCAGGTCACAGCGCTCTGTGACGTTCTCGAGACTTCCGCGTCGGTATCGCTGGCTACGATGGACGGGATGCGGCGTATCAGTAACCGGGATTTCGCGGTGGATGTAAATGGGTGCCCTCACTGCGGGAGCCAGTACGCGGTAAACAACCACCCACATTGCTGACAGCTACCACCCAGACCGCAAGCAGACAGATCGCAAGCACGCAGATCGCAAGCACGGAGGAACAGTCATTACGGAGGTCGAGGGTTGATCGGCGAAATGCTCGAGCGCCGCTATCGAGTGGACGCACCGATCGCGCGCGGCGGTATGTCGACCGTGTATCGAGGCCTCGATACACGGTTGGATCGACCTGTCGCGATCAAGGTGATGGACCCGCAATTCGCCGGCGATCCAGCGTTCCTGACTCGTTTCGAGTTCGAGGCCCGGGCCGTGGCCCGACTCAAGCATCCGGCCCTTGTGGCCGTCTACGACCAAGGCAGCGATCGCAATCACGTGTTCCTCGTGATGGAACTCGTCGACGGTGGAACCTTGCGTGAACTCCTTCGTGAGCGCGGACCGATGCCGCCACACGCAGTCGCTGCAGTCGTGGCACCTGTCCTGGACGCGTTGGCGGTGGCGCATCGAGCGGGACTGGTGCACCGTGACGTCAAACCCGAGAACATCTTGATCTCGGACACCGGCGAAGTGAAGATCGCCGACTTCGGATTGGTGCGTGCAGCTGCGGCAGCAACCACCACCTCCAACAGCGTGATCCTCGGCACCGCGGCCTATCTGTCGCCGGAACAGGTGACGTCAGGAATTGCCGACACTCGAAGCGACGTCTATTCCACCGGCGTGTTGATGTTCGAACTTCTCACCGGTACAACACCGTTCACCGGCGATACGTCACTCTCCATCGCCTACCAACGCATCCACGACGATGTCCCGCGCCCAGGTTCACGTATCCCCGGTGTACCGGCGCAGTTCGATCGTCTGGTTGCCGAAGCCACTCACCGCGAGCCGGCACATCGTTTCGCCGACGCCGGTGAGATGGCAGCTGCACTTCGCAGTGTGAGCGAGCAACTGGAACTTCCGTCATACCGCGTTCCCGCTCCGCGTCGAAGCGCCCAGCACCAGAGCGCGCAAGTTGCCCCGGCCCGGCCACAACCGGCGCCTGCGCCTCCCACGGAGGTACACCCGAACTCTGCTGCGCGCCCGAACCCTGCTGCCACGACGGTATTGGCGTCCGGCGTGGCCCCGGCTGTGGCAGCCACCGCGGCGCTCGGCACGGGCTCTCCTCCCCCTGGCGGTATCCAGCACACTCGCGCGGTCACCGCACAAACTGCTCGTCCGGCGACGGTCGACGGCGACTCGGATTTCGACGACGGTTCCGATTTCGGCGACGACCACCCGGGGCACGACGATCCGCATGCTCATTTTGTCGAGGCACGACGCAAATCGCGACGAGCCACCCTGATCTGGCTGCTCGTCATCGCGGTCCTCGCGCTCGCGTTGGGCTTCGGCGGATGGTGGATGGGATCGGGTCGCTATACAGCCGTTCCCTCGATCGACGGGCTGACAAAGGACACTGCGGTCACCGCTCTGCAGGACGCCGGGCTCTCCCCCGACGTCCAGGGTCAGTACTCCGACGCCCAACCCATCGACACGGTGATCGGGACAGACCCGGCCTCCGGCTCCAGGGTTACCAAAGGCTCGACCGTCGCGCTGCTGACTTCGCTCGGGCGTCCGACTGTCCCGCCCATTCCGGCCGGCGGCGACGTCTCGGCCCTGGGCGCACAACTCGCCGATCGCACTCTCGTCGCGGTCGACGGCGGGGACACATTCAGCTCCAAGATCCCGATCGGCGGCGTGGCCGCGCTCGACCCGGCACCGGGAACCGAAGTTGCCGTGGGCTCCTCGGTCAAGGTCATCACATCCAAAGGGTCACCGCCCGTGGACATTCCCGATGTGAAGGGCATGTCCGAGAACGCTGCGCGCGCCGCCCTCGACAAGGTAGGTATCTCCGTCAGCACCACCAGAACAACGTTCGACGACGCCGTCGAGGGCGGTAGCGTGATCGGCACCGATCCCGCAGTCGGGTCCTCCGTCAACGCCGGCACCTCCGTGGTTCTCCTCATCTCCGACTCCGTCAAGGTTCCCTCGCTGATCGGCCGCTCCGTCTCCTCAGCACGCGAAGAACTCGGCCGCCTCGGCCTCGAGATCACCGTGCGTCAGCTCACCCAGAACGACAGCTCGGTCATCATCAGCCAGAGCGTCAAGAACGATCTCGTTGCCAAGGGCACCGACATCAGCGTCGTCGCAATTCCCTGACAGTCCGCTTCGGCCTAATCTGAATTCATGGCCACGTGGGAACCCGAGAGCATTGGGATACTCGACTTGCCGTCGGGGAGATCGATTCGGGGTCGAGGACTCCGCAATCCACTTCCTTCCGGACCTCTCCCCACCTTCGGCGTCTATCTGACCGGTAAAGAACCTCCCGACACCGAGTGGGAGTCGGAGTGGGTCCGCTGGCGAGATTTCTGGTTGCCGAGCGATCCCGATGCGCTGCGCAGGGCCTTGCAGGAAGTGTGGGTGCGCTCGGAAACCGAAAGAGTCGAGATCGCTTGTGGTGGTGGATACGGCCGCACCGGAACAGCGTTGGCCGCTCTTGCCGTCATGGACGGAGTGCCCAGTAAGGACGCCACCGCGTACGTTCGCGCACGTTACTCACCTCGCGCCGTCGAAATGCCCTGGCAGCGCCGATTCGTCGCACGATTCACGCAATAGCGAACGCCCCCACCTGCGCGAGCGGGTGAGGGCGTTTGCCGAAAATCTATGCCGGCGCGAATCAGCTTCGGCGAAGCAAGGTTTCAGCCTCGCAGCATCTCGGCCACGAGGAACGCGAGCTCCAACGACTGTTGGGTGTTCAATCGGGGGTCGCACGCCGTCTCGTAGCGACCGCCGAGATCGAGGTCGGAGATGTCCTGCGCGCCGCCGAGGCACTCGGTGACGTTCTCACCGGTCAGCTCGACGTGGATGCCACCCGGATGCGTGCCGAGACCGTTGTGGACCTCGAAGAATCCCTGGACCTCGTCGACGATGCGGTCGAAGTGGCGCGTCTTGTACCCGGTGGAGGCTTCGTGGGTGTTGCCGTGCATCGGATCGCACTGCCAGATGACCTGGTGACCGGTGGCTTGGACCTTCTCGATGATCGCCGGCAGCAGGTCGCGGACCTTGCCGTTGCCCATGCGCGAGATCAGAGTCAGACGACCTGGCTTGTTGGTGGGGTCGAGACGCTCGACGTATTCCACCGCCATTTCCGGCGTCGTGCTCGGGCCGATCTTGAGGCCGATCGGGTTGGACACCAACTCGGCGAAGGCGATGTGCGCGCCGTCGAGCTGACGAGTGCGGTCACCGATCCAGAGGAAGTGAGCCGACAGGTCGTAGAGCTTGGGGTGATCGCTGTCGTTGTCGAGACGCAGCATCGCGCGCTCGTAGTCGAGAACCAGGGCCTCGTGGCTGGCAAAGATCTGTGCCTGGTGCAGGCTCGGATCGGTGACGCCACACGCGTTCATGAACTGCAGGCCGCGGTCGATCTCGGCTGCCAGTTGCTCGTAGCGTGCGCCCGCGGGAGACGCTGCGACGAATTCGCGGTTCCAATCGTGCACCTTGTGCAGGTCGGCCATGCCGGCGCCGGTGAGTGCGCGAACCAGGTTCATCGCGGCGCTGGCGTTGGCGTATGCACGCACCAGTCGCGAAGGATCGTGGGCGCGGACTGCCTCGTCGGCGACGAGCGAGTTGATCATGTCGCCGCGGTAGGACTTCAGACCCAGCGAGTCGATGTCGGCAGAGCGCGGCTTGGCGTACTGGCCGGCGATGCGAGCGACCTTGACGACCGGCATCGAGGAACCGTAGGTGAGCACGACGGCCATCTGCAGCAACGTGCGGATGTTTCCCTTGATGTGCGGCTCGGTGTTGTCCGCGAAGGTCTCGGCGCAGTCACCGCCCTGGAGCAGGAACGCCTCACCACGCGCGACCTGCGCGAGACGCTCTTGCAGCGCCTCGACTTCGCTGGCCACCGTGATGGGAGGCACGCTCTCGAGCACAGTCCGCATGGCGGCCGCCTGGTCAGCGGGCCACGAGGGCTGCTGAGCAGCGGGCTTCGCGAGCGCCTCGTCGAGCTGCTTACGCAGTCCGGCAGGCAGCGGCGGGAGTTCGGGCAAGCGGTCGATCGGCACGTCGACAGTCCAGTTCACCTCTACAGGATATTCGCTCGCCCGCCGGCGCGTCACACAGGCTCTCGATCGCAGCCCAATCGGGACACTTCCCGCGCACCGAAACCTGGGTCAGCGAAGTGAACAAGCTGCCGAAATCGCGTCGAACTTCACGAGGTTGTGCCTGGCGTCGGCAAGTGCGTCGTGTGCGTCGGCGGGCGCTGACGGGAGGGCAGGACTGCCGTTGTCTTCCCAGAACTGTCGGAGTTCGCGGGTGTACCGCGGCATCGACTGCGGTAGTTCGGTCATATCGCCCCACAATTGACACAGCGCGACATGGTCGTAGGCGGCGACCCACGCCCAGAGCTCCGGAACGACCATCGGCCGCGGAACGAAGAACTTCAAGAGATCGTCGCGGATCTTCTCGCGTGATTTCCACAGCGGAGACGACGGCTGCGGCAATTTCGGCAGCACGTTCTTGCGCACCCAACTACCGGCGCGGGCAGGATCGAACTCGGTCGAGACCGCGTAGTACTCACGGCCGTCCTCGCAGACGACGCCGATGGACACGAGATCGATGGTTCGACCGTCTTCGATGAATTCGCAGTCGTAGAAGTAGCGCACGTCCGAAAACTATGCCGCACGCGCAGGCTCTGGGGCCAATGCGCGTGCGGCAGGTGTGGGAAATCTCTAGCTGGCCTGTGCGTCCGGGAGCGAATCCTTGTCGGTCTTCGCGGATTCCTTGGACTCGGCCGAGGCCACGAGATCGACAACCGACTCGCCGCTTTCCGCCGGAACGTCGACGGCAGCTTCGGGTTTCGTGGGTGCCTGGTTCTTGAGACTGGCCGCGTAGATGTCCACGTACTCCTGGCCGGAGAGTTTCATCAGCTTGTACATCACCTCGTCGGTCACAGCGCGCTCGACGAAGCGGTTCCCGCCCATGCCTTCGAAGCGGGAGAAATCGATAGGTTCGCCGACGATCACGGTGACCTTGGCCGGACGCCACATCCGTGAGCCGATCGGATTCATCTTGTCGGTACCGACCATCGCAACCGGGATCACCTTGACGCCCGATTCGAGCGCGAGGCGCGCCATTCCGGTCTTGCCCTTGTAGAGGCGACCGTCAGGCGAACGCGTTCCCTCGGGGTAGATACCCAGCAGACTGCCCGAACCGAGAACCTTGAGACCGGCGTTGAGCGCATCCTGCGCTGCGTCCGCGCCGGTTCGGTCGATGGGGACCTGTCCGACCGCGGTGAAGAACCACTTCTGGAATGCGCCTTTGAGACCGGAACCGGTGAAGTACTCGCTCTTGGCAAGGAACGTGATGCGGCGGTTGACGCGAAGTGGAAGGTAGAACGAGTCCAGAACCGCCTGGTGATTGCTGGCCAGGATGGCCGCCCCGTCAGTCGGAATGTTCTCGTGACCCTTGACCGTCGGACGCCCGAGCAGCCAGAGAATCGGCCCCAGCAACACATACTTGAAGAGCCAATACCACACGGCGTCCCTCCCATTCACAGCTGAATTTCGCTGAGTACGACCTTACTGCCGACCCGTAACCCCCGCTACACACGCCCCTGCAGGATCGACCCGATCACAGTCCGGCAGACGTGGTTCCAGCGCCGTCGACCCCACCGAGATCCTGAGGCACCACCGATCGGGCCAAAGCGGCGGCGCCGACCATGCCCGCAGCTTCGCCCAGCTGAGCGGAACGGATTCGGGCCAGTGGTCGGTGCTTCGCCCCGGTCAGCAATGTCGCGTACTGCTCACGGGCGTCGTCGAGAAACAGTGGGGCAGAACTCGCGACGCCACCGGCGATCACCACCAGATCGGGATCGTAGACGTCACCGACCATGGCGAGTCCGACGGCCAGCCAACGGGTGAACTCGGCGATGGTTGCCAGCGCGAGTGGGTCACCGTCCTGCGCGGCGTTCGCGATCCGGCGGCCGGTGAGGGAACCCGGATCCACCGCGACCTCACGCGCCAGAACGGTCGACGCGGCGGGGTCGGCGGCGAGCAGTTCGATGGCCGTGTCGACGAGCGCCGTTCCGCTGCAATAGCGCTCCCAACACCCACGTTTGCCACACGCGCACTGACGCCCGCCCGGAACGACCTGGATGTGGCCCAGTTCGGGGGCGACGCCGTGACTCCCCCGGTACAACTCACCGTTGATCAGCAGCGCACCACCGATTCCGGTCCCGATTGCCACCATCACGACATTTCGGCCCCCGGCGGCCGCTCCGAATCGGTGCTCCGCGAAGGCTGCTGCGTTGGCGTCGTGTTCGAGCACGACCGGCAGCCCGAGTCGCTTGCTCAGGTCACTTCCGACCGGCGCGTCCACCCACGGCAAGTGCGGCGCGAACCGTACCGAGCTTCGATCGGAGGTGATGAAGCCGGCGACCGCCAACCCCACGGCCGACACCTCGTGCCTGGTGACCAATTCGCGCACGACGCGATCGAGACCGTCTTCGAGTGCCCTGGCCGACTGCGGGGTCGGGGCTTGAATCATCTCGAGCACTTGTCCGTCCACGTCCACGACGGAGGCTCTGATGCTCGTCCCGCCGACGTCGATGCCGACCGTCAAGATGTCGTCCATGGTGGAGTCGGAGACCGCTTTCAAGCGGCGCGCGCTCATCGCGACAATTCCCGCGCGAGCGTCGCCCGCTGGAGTGCGCACCCTGTATCGGTGCCTCGTGCGTCGGTGACCATTGTGTCGATTGTGCTCATCGCGGACCGTTCGCTCTACCCGGGGTACGAAGTCAGTCCTTGACCGTCACGTTGATCGGGACAAATGCCGCAGTCCGAGTTCGCTCCGCACCCGGCGCCGTCGGGCCGCCGTCCGGTCCACGATCGGGGCCTGACGGCCCCCCGAGAAACTCGTCGAGAATCTCGCGAAGCAACGCAAGGAATACCGCTGCTTGACCCGCGAGGAATGCCAACAGTTCGTGGTGCTCACCGCGAACCAGTGCAGCGAGGGCGCACACCGGGCACCAACTGCAGCCGGTGAACACCGGCTGCGTGTCCGCTGACGCCGAGTCACTCGCAACATCGGCCGTCGCTGCTGCGGCCTTGAGCAACACCGGTTCCAGGCGCGTCAGAACGGTTTCCGCCAACGCGCGAAATTCCGCGACGAGGCGCTCGTGCTCTTCGCTCATACCGGCCACACCGCGGGATCCGGGCTGAACCGAATGATCAGGTAACTGCCGTCCAACTCCGCCCCGTTCACGACACAACGACGCAGCACCGACGCCAAACGAACTCTGCGTCGTACGCCGTCTGCTCCCACCAGCACATCGTCCTCCACCCGGCCCAACGACAACGACGACGGATCCACGAGCGGTAGGTACATCCGCATCACGTACACCGAATCGACTCCGGTCCCCGACTCCAAGGACACCACGATGTTGTCCGCGGTGCCGACGGTGCCCGAATCCGTGCCCGTTCCACCCTCGAACGTGGCCGCGATCTCGCCCAGAGCGGCCAACCCTACCGGTTCGGCGCAGGCGCGTTCGACCGTTGTGACGGACATTCCATCGGTTGATCCACGCAATTCGTCGACGACGAGCGCCTGTGACGCCTGGATCGAAGCGAGCCACCGCGCCGCCGGCGAATCGTCGACCGCCTTCCCAGCGGGCGAGTTGAACTGCGGGACAAGGTTGTTGACCACAATCCCGTCCACTCGCAGACCGGCAAGAGCCAGCCCGGACAACGTCCGACGAGTCGCCGCGACCGACACGCCATCGGCCGACGTCACCACACGCACGCTGGTGTTCGCGCGATCCGAGAGGTGAGCCGCGATTCGATCCACCGACGCGAGCACACGTTCGACGACGGACACGAGTAAGAGCAACCGCATGTCCGTACCCGTCACAGCGACCATCCGCCTGTGCCGCGGCCACAATCGCTCGAGATACTCCGACACCATCGACGGCGAACCCAGTATCCGAAGCGCTTCGGCTGCAGCCGGACAGTCCACGATCACGAGGTCGTAGTCACCGCTGTCCGAGAAGTCGACGATTTCGGCGAGCCCGAGCATGTCCTGGATTCCCAGGGATCCCGTCAACTCTTCCGGTTCCAACCCCTCGAACGACGAACCGTGTTCGTGATCTCCCGCTCCGAAAGTTCCTGCAGCGTCGATCAACCCCGACAATCCTCGGAACCTGTCCTCGAGGAGCGCTGACGTGTCGAGTTGCCGGACGTCGAGGCGCTCGGTGAGAGGTGTAGTCGTTCGCGGATTCGGCACGCCCAGGACGTCCGCGAGAGAACCTGCCTGATCGATCGACACCAGCAGCACTCGGGCCCCGGAGGTCGCCGCCGACACAGCCGTCGCCGCGGCAAGCGTCGTCGTGCCTACTCCACCTTTACCGACGAACAGTTGGACGCGCGATCGTTGCTCCGGCACTCAGCCCTCGACTCGCTTCTTCAGTTCTTTCAGAGCTGTGTCGGTGATGATCTTCTCGGCCTTCCGTTTGAAGAGACCGATCATCGGAATCGTCAGGTCGACCGTCAACTCGTAGGTGACCGACGTGGTGCCGTTCGGGCCGGGCTCGAGTGTGTACGAACCGAATTGGGACTTCTGAATCTCACCCGATATCAGCTCCCAACTCACCGCCATACCGTCAGGTGCCCACGAATACTGCAGTTCGTAGGTGTCCTTCACCATCCCCGCGTCGAGGACGAAACGTACTCGGTCCGCGCGGCCGCCCTGCCCCGGCGCCGTCACCTCGACGGACTTCGCCGCGGCCACCCATTCGGGGTATCGCTCGAAATCGGCGATGACGTCCATCACGGCGTCGGCAGGAGCGTCGATGCTGATCAACCCCTTGGTCTTCTCGGCCATACGACTGCGCTACCTTCCTTCGTCAAGAGTCCAGAACCTGCACAACGTGCACTGCTTCGATTATCAGTCCGGTGCTACTCCGGCGGCGCGTCCCGCTTCGAGTTCGCGCTTGAGCTGGAACGACATGACCTTGCCGTCGACCCGACGCTTGCGGTTCATCCCGGCGAGGTCGAGGTTCGCCAGATCGGACGGTGATACGCCGACCGGTTCACAGTGCAGGAAGTAGTGCGTGATCGTCCCGTCCATCACCGGTTCGAGCCACACCTCCATGGTGCCGACCAACTGACCGGACACTCCCCACCGGAATCCCGCGGGACCGCGATCTTCCCGGACTTCGAGCGCAAGATCACTGAACCAGCGACGCCACTGCGCGCGCGAGGACAACAGTTCGGCGACCCGCTCGGGCGGGGCGGCGATGAAAGTCTGGTCTGCGACCTGAATGCTGCTCACCGAAGTAGCTTCACATATCGCGTCGGCGAAGCGTCGAGGGGTGTCGCAACACTACATACCGGACAGACTGTAAGCCTGGCCACAACTGCGTCGGACATGCGACTACAGTAGGAGACGAAAACCCTACTCGTCAGTATTTCGCAGTGTCGGAGGTATTTCGTGCCTGAGTTCAGCGCACCCCAGACGTTCACCATTCCCGAGGATGCCTCCGCGGTCGACTCGGTCTTCGCCTTCGCGAAGACGAAGCCGGCGGCGGTTGTCTACAAGCGCAAAGTCGGAAATGCATGGGTCGATGTCACTGCAGGCGATTTCGCCGCTCAGGTGACTGGCGTCGCAAAGGGCCTGATCGCGATCGGAGTCAAGCAGGGCGATCGCGTCGGCCTCATGTCGGCGACTCGCTTCGAATGGCCGCTCGTCGACTACGCCATCTGGGCGGCCGGCGGCGTGACGGTTCCGATCTACGAAACCTCCGCAGCCGAGCAGGTTCGCTGGATACTCGAGGACTCCGAAGCAATCGACCTCATCGTCGAGAACGACGCGCATGCCGCGACCGTGAAGGACGTCGCTGCAGCGGCACCCGCGCTGCGTACGGTCTACCAGATCGATGCGGCGGCAGGCGGTAAAGGTGTAGTCGAGGAATTGACCGCACTGGGCGCCGACATCTCCGACGAGGACGTCCACGCCCGCGTCGCTGCACTGAAGGCATCCGATCCCGCGACCCTGATCTACACCTCGGGCACCACAGGCCGACCCAAGGGCTGCCAGCTGACGCACTCCAACCTCATTGCCGAGTCGAAGGGCATCCTCGACTCCAACCTCGGCACGCTGCTCAAGACTCCCGGCGTCAGCACCCTGATGTTCTTGCCGCTCGCGCACGTTCTCGCTCGCGCAGTCAGCATCGCGTCGTTCGACGCCGGTGCAACATTGGGGCACACGAGCGACATCCCGAACCTCGTTCCGACGTTCGGCGAGTTCAAGCCCGACTTCATCCTCTCGGTGCCGCGAGTGTTCGAGAAGGTCTACAACAGCGCACGTGCCAAGGCGCACGGCGACGGCAAGGGAAAGATCTTCGACGCGGCCGCAGACACCGCTGTTGCCTGGAGCGAGGCGCAGGACAAGGGCGGCGCCGGCATCGTTCTCAAGGCCAAGCACGCTCTCTTCGACAAGCTCGTGTACTCGAAGCTTCGCGCTGCACTCGGCGGGCAGTGCCAGCTGGCCATTTCCGGTGGTGCACCTCTGGGCGCTCGACTCGGCCACTTCTTCCGCGGTATCGGCGTCACGATCTACGAGGGCTACGGACTGACCGAGACCACCGCAGCGTTCGCCGTCAACACCATCGGCGCACAGAAGGTCGGCTCGGTCGGAAAGCCGTTGGCCGGCAACTCCGTTCGCATCGCCGAAGACGGCGAAATCCTCCTCTCGGGACCGGTGGTCTTCACCGGCTACTGGCGCAACGAGAAGGCGACTGCCGAGTCGATCGAGAACGGCTGGTTCCACACCGGCGACCTCGGCACCGTCGACAAGGACGGCTACATCACCATCACCGGTCGCAAGAAGGAAATCATCGTCACGGCGGGCGGCAAGAACGTCTCCCCCGCTCAGCTCGAAGATTCCCTTCGCGCCCACCCACTGATCAGCCAGGCCATCGTGGTCGGCGACCAGAAGCCTTTCATCGGCGCCCTCATCACCATCGACGCCGAAGCTCTTCCCGCTTGGAACGAGCGCAACAACAAGGCCGCGGGAACCACAGCTGCCGACCTGGTTTCGGACGGCGAACTGGTCGGCGAAATCCAGGACGCCATCGACGAGGCCAACAAGCTCGTCTCACACGCCGAGGCGATCAAGAAGTTCCGCATTCTTCCGGTCGACTTCTCCGAGGACACAGGCGAACTCACGCCCACGATGAAGCTCAAGCGCAACGTCGTGCACGAGAGCTTTGCCGCCGACATCGAAAAGATCTACGCCAAGTAGCCTTTCGTCGATCAGTCCTCTGCCGACAGGAACGGCCCGCACCGAATTCGGTGCGGGCCGTTCGCGTTCGAGTCCCGGTAACTCAGCCGAGGAGATTACGCAGCTTCGAAGCGAGCGTGTCCCACTTCCATTCTTCGGCAACCCACGCCCGGCCGGCTGCTCCCATCGCGGCCGCTCGATCACGATCGGACAGCACCTCGATCACGGATTCGGCGACGTCACGAACAGAGGTGCCGTCGACCACGAGCCCGGTCTTGTTCTGCTGCACGGTTTCCGGAGCGCCACCACTGCGCCCGGCGATGACCGGCACACCGGTAGCCGAGGCCTCGAGGTAGACGATTCCCAGCCCTTCGACGTCCAATCCGGCGCCTCGGGTGCGGCACGGCATGGCGAACACGTCGGCAACAGTGTGGTGAGCCGCCAACTCTGCGGCAGGCACCGTGCCGGTGAAGACGACGTGATCGTCCATCCCGGTCTTGCGCGCCAATTGACGGAGATGGTCCTCGTACGGCCCACCGCCGACGATCACCAGCACTGCTCCGTCGATGCTCTTCCGAATCGTCGGCAGCGCCTTGATGAGCATGTCCTGCCCCTTGCGTGGCACGAGCCGCGACAGGCACAAGATCGTGGGCCGCTCTCCCAGCCCGTATCGCTTACGCAGTTCTGCGCGGGCAACCGAGTCCGGGTGGAACACCGACGTGTCCACTCCGGAAGGAAGGTGCTCGAGCGCCGCTTGCGGACCGAAAGCCGCCGAGAACCGCCCACGGGTGTACTTGCTGACAAACGTCACCGCATCCGTGTGATCACCGATCACACGCAACGACTGCCGCGCACCGGGAATCATCGACCATCCGACCTCGTGGCCGTGAGTACTCGCGATCACTCGGCTCGCACCGGCGCGCCGAACAACCGGCGCCAACAACGCCAACGGCGCTGCCGCACCGAACCAGACCGACTCGCAGTCGTGCTTCTTGACCAGCTTTGCAGCCCGACGAGCGACGAAGGGCGACGGCAACATCAGTGTCGTCGGGTGCCGAACGACCTCGAAAGGCTGTGCCGCATCGAACTTCTTGTGCGAGTCGCCCCGCCACCGCGGTGCGTACACCACCAACTTGTCCGGCGGCAGATGCCCGGCGAACGTGTGGAGATAAGACTGGATACCTCCGGGGCGAGGAGGAAAGTCGTTGGTCACCAAGAGGGTCCGGCGCATTCGTCCACCGTAGGGCACGCTGCGCTTCGAGACGTGACAAGGGCACGCTGCGCTTCGAGACGTGACAAGGGCACGCTGCCGCTGCTATCAACCAGCCGCGAACTACTCAGCCCAGATGGCTGTCGGTCCAGTCGACCCATCCGAGTCGCAGTTCCTCGGTTCCGACGCCCAGGACCGCTCGGATTCGCGAGTCGAGATCTTCGGCCGTCATCTTTCCGGAAGCGAGGGCGCGAAAGAGGTCGGTCAGCTTGGCCTCGCCGAATCGATCGGCGATATACGCGTTGACAGACCACGCCGATTCGTACGCCAGCGAACTCACAACCGGGACACCGCCGAACTGTGTGTCGTCCGGAAACTCCGTCGGTGTGTCGCCGGCACGGACCGCTGCTGCCAGAGTCGGCGCTATCTCACCCCAGGCCCGCGAGGATCCACGATTTCCCGCGTACTCGGCGAACCCTTCCAACACCCACATCGGCGACCCGTCACGGGTTTTCGATCGGGCGGCTATGTGCATGAGTTCGTGGCGCAATACCGTTCGCCTGGTGATGTCGGTCAACCTCGAAGCCGCGGCGGGTGAGAAGACCACCCGCTGGCCGCTCACGTCGGAAGACCCGTCCGTCGTTGCATCCGCGACCGACACTGCGGCAATCGAAGCGCCGTCGTGATGAGAGCCGACCAGTGCGGTGAATTCCTCCGAGGACCCCGCCACCATGAGCACCGCGCGCTCGGACCACCACGGCCCCCACAACTGCGTTGTGTTCTCGATGGCTGAGTCCACATCTGCAGCCAAAGCGTCGACGAACGCCTGCTGACCCGGGTGACCGATCACGAGTGCATTGCGCGCGGTGTTTTCGGCGACGGCCAGCGGGCCGAAGTCCCAGGGGCCGTTCCAGGATTCGCCTGCCGTTCGGGCGCCGTCCAGTCCGACGATCGACCCGTCCGCAAGAACCGACCACTGATCGCCGCGTTTCGCGAGCGTCATGGACACTGCCTTGCGAGTGGGCAATGCGTCGACGCCGTCGAGGGCGTACCGAAACAGAACTTGCGCATTCCAGACTTCGACGTCTCCGTCCGGTGCACCGGTTCGCGGCGCCGGAGTCAGACCGCCGCTGGGGATCTCGTATCCCCAGTCGGAGAAATCGAGCGCTCCCGCTGCAGTGGCTCGTCGAATTTCCGCCTCGAGCACACCGGGTGCGGCAGCATTGTCGACGAACTTCGCCAGCCCCGACGGATCGTCGGACATCTGCGATGCAGCCCATGCGTCGAGAAATGCTTGTACCTGCGCGGTTCGTTCGGCGTCCTGCTCGCTGGCCGCACTTTCGTCGGAATCGGACCTGTTCGTCAGGAAGATCGTCAAACCGAGAACGAGCACCACGGCTACGCCGAGCGCCACGAGGGCCGGATACTCCCAACGGCGTGGTCGATCTGCGCCGACGTCGGGCGTCGTCATCGGTTCAGTCGGCACGGTGCCGAGTGTAGGAGAACTCGACTCGACGCTTCACGGCGGCTGGCCACACGCCGCTCGGGCGCAGCAAGCCGTCAGTAACGACGCGCAGTGGAGAACTCCATGCCTGCCATCGACTGAACCTTCACCGGCACGCCGAACGTCGACGCATGCAGAATGTTTCCGTCGCCGGCATAGATACCGACATGCGAGTTGTCGCTGTAGAAAGTCACGACGTCACCGGGCTGTAGTTGATCCCGCGACACCGGTACACCGCCCTGCGCCTGCGCTTGGCTCGAACGCGGCAGAGTCTTTCCGATCTGCTTGTAGGCCCACACGACCAGACCTGAGCAGTCGAACTCGTTCGGGCCGGTCGCGCCCCAGACGTACGGGTCACCGATCCGCGTGAGGCCTGCCTGAAGCGCTGCAGCACCGGAGCCGGGCGTAAGGTTAGCTAGAATTTTGCTGAGATCGACGTCAGGAGGGAACGGCGTACCGCTCAGTTGGTTACGCTCGTCGTCGGTGAGGTTCTGGAACGCTTTGGTCACGTCGGCGATCTGCGTCTGCAGTTCACTCTGCTTGCGCTGCAAGTCGTCACTGAGCGCGCGGGCTTGATCGGCGGCGGTCCGCGCTTCTTCGGCCGAGCGCTTCGATGCTTCCGAGGCCGCACGGGCAGCGGCAGTGGCTTCGTTGAACTGGGAGACCTGCACTGCCGCGTCGTTGGAAATCACGTCGAGCGCAGACATCTGGTCGAGCAACTGCTGCGGCGAATCGCTGACCATCAACGCAAAGAGGCGATTGGTTCGTGCACCCTGGTAATTCGCTGTGGCAATGCGGTTTACCGCCGGAGCGAATTCGGCGACACGTGCCGAAGCCTCGTCGAGAACACCCTGATCGGCTGCCGATCGCGCGTCCGCATCGTTGGCGACGCCCAGCTTCGCGTCGAGATCGATCTGCGCGTTGTGCAGCGCTTCGTTGGTCTGCTCGGATACCCGGGAGAGTTCACCGAGCTTGTCGAGTGCCTCGGTCGGGTTGGTGATGACGGGGTCGGCACCGGCCTGCATCGAAGGCCCTGCGACGAGTCCGAACGCCAGCACTCCCACGGTCACTGCGGCGCGTACTCGACTGTTGTTTTTCGATGAAACCACGGAATGCAACTCTCCGTCTCGGTGAAGCGACGTCGACCGGGACCGGTCGACGATCTGTTAGCTGGCTGTCAACTATCTACAGTACCTGTCTCGCCCGCGTAATGTCTCGATAAGGTTACGGAACGGCATACGTTTGTGTCTACTCGCCGGTAGGCGTGTCGGGGTGAAGTACCGGGCGAATTGTCGAGAAATAGAAATGTGGGCCTCGAATCGAAGATTCGAGGCCCACATTCGAAGATCCGGAGCTCCCCCGAGCTCCGCCACCTTGCAGCGGCGGATCGTTCCGACTGCCTACCGGCGACAGCCGTCGAGCGTGATCAGAAATCAGTAACGGCGAGCACCGTCGTACGGCATCGAGGACACCGGAGCGAGCTTCACGGGCTGACCAGCGGTCGACGCGTGGATGACATTGCCGTTGCCGGCGTAGATGCCCGAGTGCGATCCGCCGTAGAAGGAGATCACGTCGCCGACCTGAAGATCGGACTGTGCGACGGCGACGCCGGCTGCAGCCTGGTCGTAGCTCGTGCGAGGCAGGTTCAGGCCGGCCTGCTTGTATGCCCACTGGACGAGACCGGAGCAGTCGAATGCGTCCGGGCCGGCTGCGCCGTACACGTACGGGGAGCCCAGCTTGCTCTCTGCGGCGCGAACTGCCTGCTCACCAACACTGGAGATGGGAGCGGCCGGTGCAGCCGGTGCGATGTCGGTGATGCCCGGAATGACCGGCAACTGAGGAATAGAAACGCCCGGAACCTCGAACGTGCCGACGCCGGGGATGGTGATGGGGTCTGCCGAGGCAGGTGCAGCGGTTGCAGCGAATGCTCCGACTGCGAGCGCGCCGGCTACCGCCAACTGCGCTGAACGCTTGAAACTCTGTGACGCCACTTAAGGGGTGCTCCATTTCTTCCATTCATCCGCCGACCGAGTTAGCTGACGGGTTCGGGCTGGGAAGATCAGCCCTACCCGCGTGGTCTGCAGCGATCCTGCGTGCTGCACCCCAGGCGGGATTCACCCCAGTGGAAACTTGGGTTCCCGGTTCGGGTTCCTCGCGGAGATCCCGATTAGGCGGTTCCTGACGATGCCGGTCCTGTTTGGTCCGGCAAGACTTCGTTAGGTCTCAGGAAGGTTACGAAATGATCGCGACGATGTCGACCGCTTCGTGACAATCGCGCCCGATTCGCCGGAAATCGTGGTGCCGCGCCCGCGATACGCCCGGCGGGTCACGAGGAGATAACAACAGGTCGGTTCGGCGCCCCACCCTCGGCCCGCAAACGTGCACCCGTTACCCACTGCCAAGGCTCACCAAACCCGACAATCCGATCTTCCGCGCAGTTCAACGACAATTACTTGAAACTAGAACCTGTTCCGTTCACGGGCGCGAAGTCAGCCACCGATCAACGCAGCAAAGGCCCTCCGAATCGCCCTACCGGCAAGTAGGCAGGAGTCCGCATTCGCGAGTTCCCACCGCAAGTGTGATCCTCGTCTCTCATACTTTTGTCGGGGGCCGATCCGCTGCTTTCGCAATGGAAGTCGGAGTGAGCCGGATTCCGCGTCGGCATTCTCCAATTCCTGTCGGGGGGTCCTTCTACTGTCTGCGATGTGAGTCCCGCCTCGGCCCGAGAATCTCCGTCTCCGCCCCCGTTCTCCGACGGGGAGAAAGTCGACGTCGGGCGGCAACTGAGCTTCGACGAGCTGGACACACCGCTGAGCGAGACGACGTTCGTCGTCGTCGACCTCGAGACCACAGGTGGAAGCGCCGACCAGGACTCCATCACCGAGATCGGCGCCGTCAAGATCCGCGGTGGCGAGGTACTCGGTGAAATGGCAACCCTCGTCGATCCCGGCCGGTCCATTCCGCCGTACATCGTCGAACTGACCGGAATCACCACGGCCATGCTGATCGGCGCACCTCCCATCGAACGTGTCCTACCAGCTTTTCTCGAATTCGCCGAGGGCGCGGTGCTGGTGGCACACAACGCGCCCTTCGACATCGGCTTTCTCAAAGCAGCGGCGTCACGCAGTGCACGCCCGTGGCCTGCGTTCCGTGTGCTGTGCACTGTCAAGCTCGCCAGGCGCGTGCTCACACGCGACGAGGCGCCTTCGGTCAAACTCTCCGCCCTCGCCCACCTCTTCCAGGTAACCACCCAACCGACGCACCGCGCGCTCGACGACGCGCGTGCGACAGTCGATGTCCTCCACGGGTTGATCGACAGAGTCGGGAACCAAGGCGTCCACAGTTACAGCGAACTCGTCGACTACCTGCCCAACATTTCCTCACATCAGCGGGCCAAACGGTCCTTCGCCGCAAATCTGCCGCGAAGCCCCGGTGTCTACCTTTTCCGAGGCCCTTCCGACGAAGCCCTCTATATAGGAACTGCTACCGACCTTCGACGCCGCGTCCGCAACTACTTCACCGGTTCGGAGACCCGCGGCCGAATGAAGGAAATGGTCGCGCTGGCCACCCGTGTGGACCATGTCGAGTGCGCGCACGCTCTCGAAGCCGGGGTGCGTGAACTACGACTGCTGAGCGCGCATGCGCCGCCGTACAACCGTCGCTCCAAGTTTCCCAAGCGAGGTTGGTGGATCACCCTCACCGACGAGGCGTTTCCGAGACTGTCCGTGGTTCGCACGCCCACGATCGATTCGATCGGCCCGTTCACCTCTCGCGCCGACGCAGTCGAGGTCGCGGACACCGTCGCAGAGTTCAGTCGTCTGCGCACGTGTACCAAGCGTCTCGGGCGCGGCGCCGTTCACGGCCCTGACTGCCCCGCTCGTGAGCTGGGGGCGTGTCCGGCCTCCTGGACCCCGGAAATCAACGCAGAGGACTACGCGGCCGCCCCTGAGGCCGTGCGTGGTTTCTTCCGAGGAACCAACGACGCTCCCCTTCGACAGATGCAGGCCCGGATAGACGAGCTGTCCGCACACGCGTTGTTCGAGAATGCTGCTCGTCTGCGTGACCGAACGGTCGCAGTCGCTACCGCGGTGCGGCGCACTCAGCGACTCGCCGCAGTCGCTGCGATCGAACAACTCGTACTCGCCCGACCCACTGGGGACGGCGGCTGGGAGCTGTCGGTGATCCGTTCCGGGCGTCTCGCGTCGGCCGGGCTCGCCAGACGTGGGACTCACCCGATGCCCGTCGTCGACGCCATCACCGCGGCGGCCGAAACCGTCCTACCCGACGACGCACCGTTTCGCGGCGCGTCACCCGAAGAACTGGGACTGATCGCACGGTGGCTCGCGTCGGACGGTGTCCGAATCGTGTCGGCGACGTCCGGCTACGTCGAACCTGTGCGCGGCGCCGGCAAGTGGGAAGCCTGGTGCCGACTCGCGCGGGCCGGTACCGAATCCGAACATCGATGACGTAACGAGGTGGCGGCACCCCTAAGCTCGATCGAAACCACCGGGTCATCACAACCCACCGGGAAATCGAGGAGAGAAATGATCAACGCCATCGTCATGATTCACGCCGAGTCCGCTCGGATCCCGGAAACCGCGCAGGCCGTCGCCGACCTGTCCGGGGTGACGGAGGTCTACTCGTGCGCAGGTGACGTCGACTTGATCGCCATCGTGAAGGTACGTGACCACGCCCAGATCGCCGACGTCGTCACCGGAGGAATCAACAAGGTGCCCGGCGTTCTCCGAACCGCCACACACATTGCCTTCCAGTCATTTTCCAGCGCAGACGTCGAGGCCGGATTCTCTCTGGGTGAATAGTCCGTCGATCAGGCTTGGTCGGCCAGCTGGGCGGTGAGTGCCGCCCACTTGTGAAGCAGTTCAGCGCCCGCGCCGCTGTCGATCGCGGCAGCGGCTGCAGTCATCCCGGCCGAGATCGCACCCTCGAGATCGTCACCGACACCGTTGAACGCCGCGATGGCGGCTCCCGCGTTCAGCAAGACCGCGTCCCGGACCGGCCCCTTCTGCCCGGACAGCAGCGTTCGGGCGACGGTGGCGTTGATGTCGGCGTCTCCTCCGCGTAACTCTTCGAGAGGAACGCGGTCGATTCCGAGGTCACGCGGATCCAGCGTGACAGTTCGCACACTTCCACCCCCGACGATGTGAACCGTCGAAGTCGTCGATGTGGTCAGTTCGTCGAGTCCGTCGTCCCCACGCACCACCAACGCTGAATTACCGCGCTGCGCAAGGACTCCCGCGACGACCGAGATCAGCTTCGGAAATGCGCACCCGATCAGCCCGGCACGCGGACGAGCCGGATTGGTCAGCGGACCGAGCACGTTGAATGCCGTCGGGATGCCGATTTCCTTGCGAGGTACCGCCGCAAAGCGCAGTGCGGGATGGAAGACCGGCGCGAAACAGAAGCCGATGCCGACCTCTTCGACGCACCTCGCAACCTGCTCCGGCCCGAGGTTGATGCGAACTCCGAGCGCCTCGAGCACGTCAGCGCCACCACTCTTGGACGAAGCAGCGCGGTTGCCGTGCTTGACGACTCGGACACCGGACGCGGCAACCACGATCGAGGCCATCGTCGAGATGTTCACCGTGTTGGAGCGGTCACCACCCGTGCCGACGATGTCGACGACGTCGGAATCAACCGGCACGCGTCTGGAGTGTTCGAGCATCGCGGCGGCGAGCCCTTCCAACTCCGCGGGGGTTTCGCCCTTCATCTTCAAGCCGACGCCGAAAGCCGCGATCTGAGCGGAGGTGGCATTGTCCGACATGATCTCGCCCATCGCCCAGCGACTGTCGGCTTCCGACAAGTCACTGCCGTCCGTGAGCAAACCGAGAATCATCGGCCATGACCGCACCACTGCACTCGAATCGACGTTCACGGCGTTGGTTGCGTCGGTGCCGGCCATAGTGCCTTGGTCCCCTGTCGTCCATGTGGGCTGTGTTCGTGCTCATTTCGAGCTGTCGATGACCCTCGCAGCCTAGTCAGTGAGGTAGCGAGGAAACCGAATAGGGCCACTCAGGACTTTCGGCGACCGCGTTTGGGCGGCGCCTCCGCGAGAACCGGGGGCTGGAGCGCGTCCCACCCGGCGACCGAACCACCGAGCCGCTGCGCCAGACCGGCCATTCGTGAACGCTCCTGGGAGCAATGCAGCGCGTCGAGCACCTGGACCCGCTCGAAGATGACGCGAACCGAATTCTCGACCGCCTGAGCCACGTCCTCGGGCCGACTCACGCCTCGCACGTATCCGTCCTGGGCGACGATGCTCTCGGCATCGGCAACCGAGTCCTCCGGAAGGTCGAGATGGTGCCGCAGAACCACTTCGGACTCCGCCATGAACTCCGGCTCGGTGGAGGCGGCACGTTCGAGAGCCGTCGAGCTCGCCTCGGCGTCGTCGAAGCCTTCGGCGACGACGACCAGATCCGACCGCCCTGCATCGAGCGGTGTCGGAATCTTCGTGCCGAAAATTCTCAGGAACCACGGTCTACTCTTGTGTGTAGCTGCCATCGCGCCAGCATATTCCGACCACGCCACCAGCGCGTTCGCCGCCCGATCCCGCGAACTCGAGCCGAGCGACGCGCCGATGGTGGACCCGAGTGGTCGTCTCTTACGACGAAGCGTCATACTTCTGTCTGTGACGAGCGCAGTAGGGACTTCAGGATCGGCAATCACCCAACGCGTGCACTCGCTGAACCGGCCGAATATGGTCAGCGTTGGCACCATCGTGTGGTTGTCAAGTGAGCTCATGTTCTTCGCAGGGCTCTTTGCCATGTACTTCGTGGCACGAGCTCAGGCGAACGGAAATTGGCCGCCGGAGCCAACCGAATTGAACCTGTATCTGGCCGTGCCGGTGACTTTGGTGCTTATCGCATCGTCGTTCACCTGCCAGATGGGTGTCTTCGCGGCTGAGCGTGGCGACGTCTTCGGACTTCGTCGCTGGTACACCATCACCTTGGTCATGGGGGCGTTCTTCGTCACCGGCCAGGGTTACGAGTACTACCACCTCGTGCACGAGGGCACCACGATTTCGAGCAGCGTGTACGGCTCGGTGTTCTACATGACCACCGGCTTCCACGGTCTGCACGTCATCGGCGGTCTCATCGCCTTCGTCTTCTTGATCGCACGTACCCGGGTCAGCAAGTTCACGCCCGCCCAGGCCACCGCCGCGATCGTTGTTTCGTACTACTGGCACTTTGTCGACATCGTGTGGATCGCGCTGTTTGCCACGATTTATTTCATCCGTTAATCAGCTGTACGCCCCAGGCAGCCCCTGACGTCCAGTTCCGTCCCGACATACCAAAGGGATACAGATGAGTTCATCCCCCCCTCCCGCATCCGATAACTCAGCGAATGCCGCGAAGTCGCGTCGCCAGCGGAAAATCCGCCGGCGCGTCACTGGCGCGCTCGTATTGATGATGGGATTGATCAGCGCAGGTTTCCTCGCTTCGGCGTTGACACCAGCTCCGCAGGTTGCGACCGCCAGTGACGATTCAGCAGCCCTGATTCGTGAAGGCAAGCAGCTGTACGACACGTCATGCATCACGTGCCACGGCGCGAACTTGCAGGGCGTGCAGGACCGCGGTCCCAGCCTCATCGGCGTCGGCGAAGCAGCCGTGTACTTCCAGGTCTCCTCTGGTCGTATGCCCGCAGCTCGCAACGAGGCCCAGGCTGCACGCAAGGACCCCAAGTTCGATGCTGCGCAGACCGACGCCCTCGGCGCTTTCATCCAGGCCAACGGCGGCGGCCCGACGCTCATCCGCGACGAGAACGGCGAAATCGCCCAGTCCTCGCTGCGCGGTGGCGACGTCGGACGCGGCAGTGAGCTCTTCCGGCTCAACTGCGCGTCGTGCCATAACTTCACCGGCCGCGGTGGCGCACTGTCCTCGGGCAAGTACGCCCCGGTCCTGGATCCGGCCAGCGAGCAGCAGATCTACGCTGCCATGGTTACCGGCCCCCAGAACATGCCGAAGTTCTCGGATCGTCAGCTGACGATCGAGGAGAAGAAGGACATCATCGCCTACGTCAAGTCGTCGGGCGAGTCGAAGGACCCCGGTGGGTACGGGCTCGGTGGCCTCGGTCCGGCCTCTGAGGGTCTCGCCATGTGGGCCGTCGGAATCATCGCTGTCGTCGGTGCAGCATTGTGGATCGGAGCAAGGTCATGAGCGACGCTGGCCAGCATGGCGGCGATACGCCTAAGAAGTACACAGATGAAGAGCTCGACGCGATGTCACGCGACGACCTGGTCAAGCTGGGTACCAATCTCGATGGCGTCGACGTCGTCTACCGCCGTGATCGTTGGTCGGTAAAGGGCACCAGGGCGGAAAAGCGCGCCGAGCGCAACGTCGCCTTCTGGTTCGGCCTCGCCGGTGTGTCGGCGATCGCGTTCATCGCGATCTACCTGTTCTGGCCCTGGGAGTACGCAGGCGCCGGTGACGAGAACTACGGCAAGTACAGCCTGTACACCCCGCTGATCGGCTTGACCATGGGTCTGGCGATTCTCGGCGTCGGCATCGGTGCCGTTCAGTTCACCAAGAAGTTCATCCCCGAAGAGGTCTCGATCCAGGACCGCCACGACGGTGGTTCCACCGAGGTCGATCGTCGCACGATCGTCGCCGAACTCGGCGACACCCTCGAGACGTCCACCCTCCCCCGCCGCAAGGCCATCAAGCGCAGCTTGATGTTCGGTGGCGGCGCACTCGGCGTCATGATGGTCATGCCTCTCGGCGGACTCATCAAGAACCCGTGGGCCAAGGGCGACGACTCACCACTGTGGGTGTCCGGCTGGACCCCGAACTACCCGGGCGAGACCATCTACCTGCGTCGTGACACCGGCCGTCCCGAGGACATCGTCCTCGTTCGCCCGGAAGATCTCGATGCCGGTTCGATGGAAACGGTCTTCCCGTTCCGCGAGTCCGACCGTGGCGACGAGCATGCTCTGCTCGCAGCACTGCGCGGCATTCGTAACTCGGTGATGCTCATCCGCCTCCGCACGGAAGACACCGCACGTGTCACCAAGCGCAAGGGCCAGGAAAGCTTCAACTACGGCGACTACTTCGCGTACTCGAAGATCTGCACCCACCTGGGTTGCCCCACCTCGCTCTACGAACAGCAGAGCAACCGTATTCTGTGCCCCTGCCACCAGTCGCAGTTCGACGCACTGACCTACGGCAAGCCGATCTTCGGTCCCGCTGCTCGCGCACTTCCGCAGTTGCCTATTACAGTGAACGAAGAGGGCTTCCTGGTCGCCGACGGTGACTTCATCGAAGCACTCGGCCCGGCATTTTGGGAGCGTCGACCGTGACCACAACAACAACCAAACCGTCCAAGATCAGCGCGGCAGCGGCTGGACAAGCGGAGGCTATGGACTCCCGCTACCACCTCGCTGCAGGCATGCGCCGGCAGATCAACAAGGTCTTCCCGACGCACTGGTCCTTCATGCTCGGCGAGATCGCGCTCTACAGCTTCGTGATCCTGCTGATCTCCGGTGTGTTCCTGACGCTGTTCTTCGATCCGTCGATGGCACACGTCGTCTACCAGGGCGCGTACCAGCCGCTTCGCGGTGTCACGATGTCTCGCGCCTACGAGACGACCCT
Source organism: Rhodococcus baikonurensis (assembly GCF_040489275.1). Taxonomy (NCBI): domain Bacteria; kingdom Bacillati; phylum Actinomycetota; class Actinomycetes; order Mycobacteriales; family Nocardiaceae; genus Rhodococcus; species Rhodococcus baikonurensis. The sequence goes on from NZ_JBEUOQ010000007.1 coordinate 215,717, forward strand.
GAACATCTCCTTCGAGGTGCGCGGCGGTCTCTTCGTTCGCCAGATTCACCACTGGGCTGCACTGATGTTCGCGGCGTCGATCATCGTTCACCTCGCTCGCATCTTCTTCACCGGCGCATTCCGTCGCCCGCGTGAAGCGAACTGGGTCATCGGCTGCCTGCTGCTCATCCTGGCGATGTTCGAAGGCTTCTTCGGCTACACCATCCCCGACGACCTGCTCTCGGGCACCGGCCTTCGCGCCGCCTTCGGTGGTATCACGATGAGTATCCCGATCGTCGGTACCTGGATGCACTGGCTGATCTTCGACGGCGACTTCCCCGGCGACCTCATCATTCCGCGCCTCTACGTCGCTCACGTGCTGCTGTTCCCGGGCATCATCCTGGCCCTGATCGCCGGCCACCTCGCGTTGGTCTGGTACCAGAAGCACACGCAGTTCCCCGGCCCCGGCCGTACGGAACAGAACGTCGTAGGCGTCCGCATCCTCCCCGTCTTCGCAATGAAGGGTGGCGCGTTCTTCGCCATGACCTTCGGCGTGCTCGCACTGCTCGGTGGTCTGTTCCAGATCAACCCCGTGTGGAACATCGGTCCGTACAACCCGTCTCAGGTCTCGGCTGGTTCCCAGCCCGATATCTACATGATGTGGACGGACGGCCTCGCTCGACTGTGGCCGGCGTGGGAGATCTACCTGTTCAACCGCTACACGATCCCCGCAGTGTTCGCCGTCGCCCTGATCATGGGTCTCGTCTTCGCACTGTTGATCGCGTACCCGTGGATCGAGAAGCGCCTCACCGGAGACGACGCTCACCACAACATTCTGCAGCGCCCGCGCGACGTGCCGGTCCGTACCGCTATCGGTGCGATGTCCATCGCGTTCTACCTGGTGCTCACGATCTCCTGCATCAACGACATCATCGCGTACCACCTGCACATCTCGCTGAACGCAATGACGTGGATCGGCCGTATCGGCATGGTCATCCTTCCGCCCATCGCGTACTTCGTGACGTACCGGTTCTGCATCGGCCTGCAGCGCAGTGACCGTGCAGTCCTCGAGCACGGCATCGAGACCGGCATCATCAAGCGGATGCCGAACGGCCAGTACATCGAGATCCACCAGCCGCTCGGCCCCGTCGACGAGCACGGACACCCGATCCCGCTCGAGTACCAGGGTGCTGCCGTCCCGAAGAAGATGAACAAGCTCGGCCTCGCCGGCAAGCCCGGCAGCGGTAGCCTGATCACCGCTGACCCAGTCGAGGAGAGTGAGGCTCTCGAAGCCGCTCATCACGAAGCTGAGCACGAGCAGCTTCAGATCCTTCTGGACTACCAGAACCGAACCAACGGCAAGTCCGATGGTTCCAGTGGAGAACTCCACTAGGAACGACAGCTGACCAGTGAGGCCCCGAACCGGATTCCGGTTCGGGGCCTCACTCGTTCTCTGAGCAATTCGGTATGGACGCCCCCCATTGGGTCACCACTCCCCCGCCGCGACGTCTGAGTCCCGGCAGCAGCGGGATTTACACCCTTCTAGGCTTCGAGCACCGGCGAATAGTGCTCCACTGTCGGGAACGGCTCGTAGAAGTGATGGAGGAGTTCTCGCCACCGCTGGTAGCCCGCGGACTGACGGAACCCGACAGTGTGCGATTCCAGGTCGCTCCACTCGACGAGCAGGAGATACCGCTCCGGCGCTTCCAGACAGTGCGAGAGCCGCAGCCTGATGAATCCGGGAACCTCGGAGATGATGGTTCGGGCCACGTCGAACGCGGCCTCGAATTGCGCTGACTGCGACGGATCGACCTGCAGGACGGCATGTTCGAGGATCAACTACGGAGTGTTGCACGTTCTCTCGAGTCCCCTCGAAGCCTTGCCGGCTGGTGAGATACTCGGACCATGACATCTCATGCACGCGGCACCTTCGAGATCGATCTTCGACCTGCCGATCCTGAGCTCTCCGGGCGCGTCGGGCGCTTCGAGTTCGACAAGACGTTCATCGGCGGCATCGAAGGTACATCGACCGGCCTCATGCTGTCCGCCGGCGATCCGAGCAGCGGTGAAGCCGGCTACGTCGCCCTGGAGGTAGTCACCGGGCAGGTCGACGAAGCTGTGGGATCGTTCGCACTGCAGCAGTTCGGTCAGATGATCGACGGAACGCAGAAGCTTCTGTACGAGATCGTGCCGGGGTCCGGAACCGGTGAGCTGAAGGGTATCTCGGGCACTCTCGAGCTCGAGATCGTCGACGGGCTGCATCGCTACGACCTCGAATACGTGCTCCACCATTGAGCGGTTGTCGATCGCACCCTCGTACCACCGAAACTCTCATATACGACAACAGAGGCGCCGTACCCGGGTGGGTGCGGCGCCTCTGTTCGAGTGCGGGTGAAACTAGTGCTTCTCGGGTCCGGTGTAGTACTCGAACACCAGGCCTGCAGCGGCGGCCAGCACACAGACAACTGCGACTGCGATGAGCCACGGCTGGAAGTAGGCCAGCGACACTGCTGCGAGTGCAGCGGCGGCAGCAAGCAGGATCGGCCAGAAGCTACCGGGGCTGAAGAAGCCCAGTTCTCCTGCACCATCCGAGATTTCAGCGTCGTCGTAGTCCTCGGGACGGGTGTCCAGACGACGAGCGACGAAGCGGAAGTAGGTACCCACGATGAGCGTCAGACCTGCAGACAGGACGATGGCCGTCAGTCCGGCCCACTCGATACCTGTGCGTGACAGAGCGGTGAACACTCCGTAGATGATCGCGACGAGAATGAAGAACATCGTCAGGATCTCGAAGAGCTTGGCTTCGATCTTCATATCAGCACTTGTCCTTGTTCAGTGAAGAGGCTGGCCGGCTCAGTTGCCTGCAGTGGCGACGGTTGCCTGACGGTACTCGCGGTCGGTGTTGAACGGCGTGGTCGACGTAGCCACCGGCGACTGACCGATTGCCTGCAGAGCCTCAGCGGTCGTCAGACCACCCTTGCCCTCCGCGTCACCCTTGCGCAGTTCGATGTACTTGGCGAAGTCCTCGGGCGAAACCGCACGAACCTCGAAGTTCATCATCGCGTGGAACGTGCCACACATTTCTGCACAACGCCCGACGAACGCGCCTTCCTTCTCGATCTCACTGATCTGGAAGATGTTGTCCGAGTGGTTCTCCTTGGGGTTCGGGAGAACGTCGCGCTTGAACAGGAACTCAGGCACCCAGAAAGCGTGGATGACGTCCGAGGAAGCGAGTTCGAACTGGATCCGCTTGCCGGTGGGCAGAACGAGGATCGGGATCTCCTGGCTGGAGCCGACGGTCTCGATCTTGTCGTAGTGCAGGTAGCTCAGATCCTCGGTGCTGTTGCCGTGGATCGGGCCGGGAACTTCTTCGCCGTGATCGTTGACAGTGGAGCCCTCGGTCTTGGCAGCCTCTTCGGCCTCGACGTCGATTCCGTTGTACTTGGCGGAGCCGTCACCGAACTCGATGGAGCGGTAGCCGAACTTCCAGTTCCACTGGAAGGCCGTGACGTCTACGACGACGTCAGGATTGTCCGTCTTGTCCAGAACATGGTTCTGAACGATGACGGTGAAGTAGAAGAGAACCGCGATGATGACGAAGGGAACTGCCGTGTAACCGAGTTCGAGCGGCACGTTGTATGCCGTCTGGCGCGGGAATTCCGGCGAGTCCTTCTTCTTACGGTGGAAGATGACGGCCCAGAAGACCAGCCCCCACACCAGCACACCCATGACGAGGGCGGCTACAACCGACCACGTCCACAGCTCACGCATGCGCGTCGCCTCCGGGGTGATGCCCGAAGGCCACCCGAAACGAAGCACTTCGTTGTCGATGGAGCAACCCGACAGCAGCAAGGCAGCAATGCCCAGAGATACTGCCAGCCCCGCTCGCCGAAGGATCCGACCTTGCGCCACGTTCACGCCTTCCTGATCGCCACAAAATTCAACTAGGGCATGCCCGGAGGGAAGGCCCAATTACTACGCAGCGTAGACCAAAGCCGGGCGCTATCCATCCTCGGGTCCTCGCCCGTGTCGCGGCGGACGTCACACAGCTCTCTCAGGTGCTGCTCAGGAACGGCTCAGGTCGTTTCGGCGACGCACATCACGTCGATTCGTTCCGCCGCGATCGGCAGCGACGTCGATCTGCGGCATACTTTCGACAAGAGTTCGTTGACCTCTCCCCGACACTCGTGTCCGGGAGCCTTCTGTACAAAAATTCTGAATCGAGGAACCGGACGCTGTGTGTGGACTGCTCGGGCTACTGACATCTGGCGGAACCAGCGAGGACGCCGTCTCGCGGGTCGACCAGGCGATGCATTGCCTTCGTCACCGCGGGCCGGACGAACACGGGACGTGGAATGACGACCACCTCGTCTTCGGGTTCAACCGCCTGGCGATCATCGACATCGCTCATTCCCACCAGCCGCTGCGTTGGGGCCCGCCGGAGAACCCGGAGCGTTATGCGCTCACGTTCAACGGCGAGATCTACAACTACTTGGAGATCCGTGCCGAACTGGTCAAGGACCACGACGCCAAGTTCTTCACCGAGGGCGACTCCGAGGCCATCGTCGCTGCATTCCACTACTGGGGTGAGGATGCGGTCCGGCGCCTGCGCGGAATGTTCGCGTTCGCGATCTGGGACACCGACACACGCGAGCTGTTCATCGCACGCGATCCGTTCGGTATCAAGCCACTCTTCATTGCGACCGGAGCGGGCGGCACCGCGTTCGGCAGTGAGAAGAAGAGTCTGCTCGAACTCACCGATCTGATCGGCATCGGCACCGAGCTGGATCCGCGAGCCATCGAGCACTACACCGTTCTGCAGTACGTACCGGAGCCGGAAACACTGCACAAGGAGATCCGACGCCTGGAGTCGGGCAGCTTCGCTCGGGTGCGTCCGGGCGAGGAGCCCACGTTCACGCGGTACTTCACGCCGAAGTTCCCGGCCAAGCCTTTCGCACCGGGCACTGAGAAGGCGCGCTACCAGGAAATCGCCGAAGCACTCGAGGATTCGGTCGCCAAGCACATGCGCGCCGACGTCACCGTCGGCTCGTTCCTCTCCGGCGGTATCGACTCCACCGCGATCGCGGCATTGGCGATGCGCCACAACCCAAACCTGATCACCTTCACGACCGGTTTCGAACGTGAGGGCTATTCCGAGGTCGACGTCGCGGCCGAATCCGCCGCAGCGATCGGCGCGAAGCACGTCGTCAAGGTGGTCTCCCCCGCCGAGTTCGCCGCTGCCATTCCCGAGATCGTCTGGTACCTCGACGACCCGGTGGCCGATCCGGCATTGATTCCGCTGTGGTTCATCGCGAAGGAAGCACGCAAGCACGTCAAGGTCGTGCTGTCCGGCGAGGGCGCCGACGAGCTGTTCGGCGGTTACACGATCTACCGTGAGCCGTTGTCGCTCAAGCCTTTCGAGTACCTTCCCAAGGGATTGCGTCGGGCTGCGGGCAAGTTGTCCGAACGCATCCCGGACGGCACCCGCGGCAAGAGTCTGCTCAACCGCGGTTCGTTGACCCTCGAGGAGCGCTACTACGGCAACGCTCGTAGCTTCAACGACGCTCAGCTCCGCGCCGTCCTGCGCGATTTCCGTCCCGAGTGGACTCACCAGGACGTCACCGCGCCGATCTACGCGCAGTCCCGGGACTGGGATCCGGTTGCCCGGATGCAGCATCTCGACCTGTTCACGTGGCTGCGAGGCGACATCCTCGTCAAGGCCGACAAGATGACGATGGCCAACTCGCTGGAGCTGCGTGTGCCGTTCCTCGATCCCGAGGTCTTCGACGTCGCGTCACGCGTACCGCTCGATCAGAAAATCACGAAGGACACGACCAAGTACGCGCTTCGTCAGGCCCTGGAAGGCATTGTGCCGCACCATGTTCTGCACCGCGCCAAGCTCGGATTCCCGGTTCCGCTTCGCCACTGGCTGCGCGGCACCGAACTCTTCGACTGGGCACATCTGCAGATCGAGGAGTCGGGAACCGACCACATCTTCGACAAGCAGGCCGTGGTGAAGATGCTCAACGATCACCGAGAGGGCGTGTCCGACCACAGCCGACGCCTGTGGACCGTCCTGACTTTCATGGTCTGGCACGGAATCTTCGTGGAGAAGCGCATCGTGCCGCAGATCCAGGAACCGGTGTACCCGGTCAACATCTAGGCCTTCGGCCCCGTGAGTGGTTAGGGAGTCTCCAGACTCCTCAACCACTCACGGGGCGGAGCGCTACTTCGGCAGGATCGTCGCGATCTCGTCCGCTGCCGCGCTGCCGTACGCCTCCGTGAGACGCTTGAGCGCCTCGTCGCGGTTGAACACCCACTCCTGGGTTCCGACGGTCTCGAGGACCAATACAGCAACAAGAGATCCCAGCTGTGCGGCACGCTCGAAGCTCAGGCCGGCACCGTGGGCGAGCAGGAAGCCGGCACGGAAGCCGTCGCCGACGCCCGTCGGATCAACCTTGCCGGTCTCGGGCACTACGTCGACGCGCACCCAATTGCCTTCGGCATCAACAATTTCCACACCCTTGGAGCCGAGGGTGGTGACCCGGATACCGACCTGCGCGCGGATCTCTTCTTCGCTCAGACCCGTCTTCTGCTGAAGCAGACCCCACTCGTACTCGTTGGTGAACAGGTACTTCGCGCCGTGGATGAGCGCCTTGGCCTCGTCACCGGACAAGCGGGCAAGCTGCTGCGACGGATCCGCTGCGAACGGAATCCCGAGCGCGCGGCATTCGTCGGTATGGCGAACCATGGCCTCGGGGTCGTTGGCGCCGACCAGTACGAGATCGAGCGCACCCGCGGTCTTGGACACCGCAGCGAGTTCGATCTCGCGGGCCTCGCTCATCGCACCGGGGTAGAACGACGCGATCTGCGCCATGTCCTCGTCGGTGGTGCACACGAAACGCGCGGTGTGCGCCTTGTCCGAAATGCGGACGGCACTGCAGTCGACGCCGTTGTCCTCGAGCCACGTGCGGTATTCGGCGAAGTCCGCACCGACCGCGCCGACGAGCAGCGGCGATCCACCGAGCACGCCCATGGCGTAGGCGATGTTGCCGCCGACGCCACCGCGGCGAATCACGAGGTCGTCCACCAGGAAACTCAGAGAAATGTGGGCGAGCTGATCGGCGAGGAGCTGATCGGCGAAGCGGCCGGGAAAGCGCATCAAGTGGTCGGTGGCGATGGAACCGGTTACCGCAATAGTCACGGATCGTGGCCTTTCAGCGAAGTGAGTACAAGAATGAAAGAGAAGCAAAAGTTCACGTTACCGCCCGTAGCGCCGTCTTCGGCGCCCGAGCCGTCAGTTCGGAACGGTCTACGTACGAGTCACCACAAACAACTGACGCGAAACCGAATGTCGGTTCCGCGCCAGTTGTTCGTGAATTGAGTTGTGATCGACGGACTCAGTTGAACGAGTCACCGCAGGCACAAGAGCCTGTTGCATTGGGGTTGTCGATCGAGAAGCCCTGCTGCTCGATGGTGTCGAGGAAGTCGATGGACGCACCTTCGACGTACGGCGCGCTCATCCGGTCGACAACCAGGTTGACGCCGTTGAAGTCGACGGTGAGGTCACCGTCGAGTGTGCGGTCGTCGAAGAACAGCTGGTACTTCAGTCCGGCACAGCCGCCGGGCTGCACTGCGATACGCAGCGCGAGGTCGTCGCGCCCCTCCTGATCGAAGAGGGCCTTCGCCTTGGCGGATGCGGCCTCGGTCATCTTGACGCCGTGGGTGGCGGTCTCGTTCTGCACAGTCATGGGCTCTCCCTAATGTTCGTACCAACCCGTGAACGCTTCAACGGTACGCCGCTGCCGACTTATTCCCGCCAGTCCTTACCGGGTGCGATTCGTCTTCATCCTATCCGGTCTTCCCGACACGGCAACGGCGCGTCGACCCTCGTGGATCCTCAGCTCGGGCCGCCGCGCCAGATGTTCCACTCGCGTGCCGTGTGTTCGGCGAGTCCCTCGAGACACGCCGACGCTTCCTTCATCGCACGGTCCACCGACCCGGCGAACTCCGTCACCGATTTCGCCGCGGCTATCGAGGTCGACCCATAGTTCGTCTCGTCGAGCGTCACCTGACCGGCAAAGACGAGCGTCGGAACGCTATGCGCCGCCCCGGCCGACGCGAGCGCAGTGACGAGTTTGCCTCGCAGAGATTGGTGGTCGAACTTACCTTCACCAGTGATCACCAGGTCAGCCGATGCCAATAACGCGGCCTGCCCGGTGCGCTCGGCGACGACGTCGGCCCCGGATCGCCGCTGTGCACCGAGCGCGAACAACGCAGCACCGATACCACCCGCGGCGCCGGCACCCGGAAATTCCGACACTCGCTGTCCGGTGACGGACTCCAATTGCTCGGCCCACGTCGCATTCCGCGCTTCGAGAACGGCAACAGCCGCGGCGTCGGCACCTTTCTGCGGGCCGAACACCGCTGCCGCACCATGCTCGCCGAGAAGAACGTGCTCGACGTCGGTGGCTGCGACCAACCGAACGCCCTCCGTGGCCGCCGTCGCCGCCTCCACGCCGCCCAGCGCCTCCACCAGCCCACGTCCCCCGTCCGTGCAACAACTCCCGCCGAGTCCGACCACAATCGTCCTCGCGCCGGCATCGAGGGCGAGCGCGATCAGTTCTCCGACGCCGCGACTGTGCGCTGCGAGCGCACTCTCGCGCGTCGGCGGTCCTTCGAGTAGACCGAGCCCGACGGCCTGAGCGGACTCGATGTACGCCGTGCCCGAATCGAACAGCCACTGCGCGTCGACGCGCGAGGTCAACGGTCCGGACACCCGCGCGGACCGGACGGCCCCTCCGGCTGTTGCCAACACGTCTACGAATCCCGGTCCGCCGTCGGATTGTGGCGCGGTGACGACGTCGTCGCCGGGTCGACCGCGCCGCCAACCGGCAGAAATGGACTCGGCCGCCGCGACGGCAGTCAGGGTTTCGCCGAATGAATCCGGAGCAACTATTACCCGCATAACCGAAGTCTAAGAGTCCCGAATGACCCCGATGTTTCACGATCTCGCGCGTTTCAACGTCTCGGGCGATCGAGTTTTTCAGAAAGACCGAGGTCGGTTTCCCAGACCATGCACTTATCCAATAGCCTGGAGGTGTGAAATTGCTACGCCGCGGTGACTCAGACAACTCCGACAAACGTGACGTCGAGGGCACTGAGGCATCCTCGGCCTCCGAAGAGGCACCCATCGAGCAGGTGGGCAAGGGCCGCCCTACACCCAAGCGTCGTGACGCCGAGGCGAAGAGGCGTGGCCCCGTTGCTCCTGCCCCGCTGACCGCGAAGGAAGCCCGCGCCCGCCGCAAGGCGACCCGCGGCTCCAAGGAGGACCGCAAGGCCGAAGCCGCCGAGCGTCGCGCTTCGTCGGCAGACCGCCGCGCCCGCATGCTCGCCGGCGAGGACAAGTACCTGCTCCCCCGCGACAAGGGACCGGTTCGCGCCTACGTCCGTGATTTCATCGACGCTCGCCGCAACCTCGTCGGGCTGTTCATGCCGCTCGCATTGATCCTCATCATGACGATGTTCGTCACGCCCGCGCTCCAGCAGATCGTCACGCTGGCAATGCTCGTGATGATGCTCTTCATGGTCGGTGAAGGCATCTGGCTCGGTCGCATGATCAACAACCGCGTCGCCGAGCGCTTCCCCGACAGCACCGACGGCGGATTCAAGCTCGGCTGGTACGCGTTCGTTCGCGCGTCGCAGATCCGCAAGCTGCGCGCACCGAAGCCTCGTGTGGGGCCGGGCGACGCAATCTGAGCGTGACGAACACGTATAGAACTTTGGTCCTCGGCGGCGCGCGGTCTGGTAAGTCCGCGCACGCCGAGGATTTGGTTTGTGCAGGCCAATTACCCGAGCATTCGACGCCGATCCGGTACCTGGCGACAGCCAGACGCGATGTCTCCGACGCAGACTGGGAAAGCCGGATCGACCAGCACCGCAACAGACGGCCTTCTCATTGGTCGACGGTCGAAACCGCAGACGCAGGTGACCTCGCGGCGCAACTCGAAAGCGATTCACACACAGCGACGTTGGTCGACGATCTGGGAACGTGGCTGACCACGGAATTCGATCGTCAGAGCGCCTGGGACGCACCGCGCGGCACCATCACTCCCGCGGCGGACAGCCTTGTCGCCAGCGTCGCGAACTACCGCGGTCCCCTGGTGCTGGTCAGCCCCGAAGTGGGTTTGGCCGTCATCCCCGAGACTCGGTCGGGACGATTGTTCCGCGACGAGATCGGCACCCTCAACGCTCGTATCGCCGCGGTGTGCGATCGTGTCGTACTAGTGGTTGCAGGGTTACCGCTCATCTTGAAAGATACTGCTGCACAACCGGAAGGCGCGATGTGAGTACCGAGGCCAGTCCAGATGCCAACCCTGACGTCGCTTCTGTCAGTAGCGCCGACTTCGAACCCGTCACCCCACCCGACCGTGACGTGCGCGCGCAGGCCGACGCACGACAGCGTGATCTGACCAAGCCGGCCGGCTCATTGGGCCGATTGGAGGCTCTCGCCGGTTGGGCATCAGCCTGCCAAGGTGTTTGTCCCCCACATGCTTTCACCCGGCCTCGCGTCGTCGTCTTCGCCGGTGATCACGGAATCGCCCGCAACGGTGTCTCCGCCTATCCCCCGGAAGTGACCGCACAGATGGTCGCGAACTTCCTCGGAGGCGGCGCGGCGGTCAACGTCCTCGCCGAGGTTGCCGGCGCCACTGTTCGCGTCGTCGACATCGCAGTGGACGGCGATACCGATCCGTCCGTCTCGAGCCACAAGGTACGCAGATCTTCCGGGTCCATCGACCGCGAAGACGCCATGTCGAACGAGGAAACACTGAAGGCCATCGCCGCCGGCCGAGCGATCGCGGACGAGGAAATCGACGGGGGCGCAGATCTTCTCATCGCCGGCGACATGGGCATCGGCAACACGACGCCCGCCACCGTACTCATCGCCGCCCTCACGGACAGCGAACCTGTCGCGGTCGTGGGTCGAGGTACCGGTATCGACGACGCCGGGTGGATCCGCAAGACCGCCGCAATTCGCGACGCTCTCCGGCGCGCCCGTCCGCACGTTCGCGACACAGTCGCGCTGCTGCGCACGTCTTCGGGTGCCGACCTCGCTGCAATGGCCGGCTTCCTGGCCCAGGCAGCTTCGCGTCGTACACCGGTGATCCTCGACGGAGTTGTCGTCACCGCAGCCGCCATGGTCGCCGACGAGTTGGCTTTCGGCGCACGTGAATGGTGGGTCGCCGGGCATCGCTCCACCGAACCCGCACACTCCATCGCATTGACGCGAATGGGTCTCGACCCGATCGTCGAGTTCGACATGCGACTCGGCGAGGGTTCAGGTGCAGTGACTGCGCTCCCGATTCTTCAGGGCGCCGTGGCAATCCTGAGCAAGATGGCGACATTCTCCGAAGCCGGTGTCAGCACTCAGGGCAGCGCACCTGCCGACGAATCCGAGTCGATCGACCTGACCAAGACCGATACGGCGGAGTGAGCGTGGCGGGCCCGCTGTCCGGAGTGCCGCTCGCATTCTCGTGGCTGACGGTTCTTCCGGTTCGCGGCCCCTCCGACATCGATCGCACGGCCGGTCGTCGCGCCATCGCGGCAGCTCCGCTCACCGGAATCGCTCTCGGCATTGCCGCGGCGTTCGTCCTCTGGGGCACAACCAGTATCGGCCTGAATCCCTATCTCGCAGGCTTGCTGACAGTAGGTGCGCTCGCTCTCGGCACCCGCGGGATGCACGTGGACGGACTGGCAGACTCCGTCGACGGACTGGGTTGTTACGGTCCCCCGGAGCGCGCCCGCGAAGTCATGCACAGCGGCGGCGCCGGACCGTTCGGGGTCGCGGCACTCTTCATCTTCCTCGGGCTGCAATCGGTCTCCTTCGGCGTCCTCGCTGTTGCCGATTCCCCCACGCAGTGGATCGCGGTGCTCGTATCTGTCGCCGCGGGTCGTGTGGCCGTCGTGTTCGCCTGCCGCCGAGGCATTCTCGCATCGAGCCCGAGCGGATTCGGTGCGCTCGTCGCCGATTCGCAACCGCTGTGGGTCGCAATCGTATGGTCGGTTCCGCTGATCGCCGCTTCTGCCTTTGCCACCGACCGGTGGTGGCTCGGCCCTCTCGTGACCGCGTCGGCGCTGCTGGTCAGTGTGCTGTGCGTGCGTCACTGCGTCCGCAGATTCGGCGGACTCAACGGAGATGTTCTCGGATTCGCGCTCGAACTCACGGTGACGCTGACGGCCGTCGGCCTCACTCTCGGACTGTGATCCGACGTCGTGCGAGTCGGAGTCCTTGCGTACGAAGGTTGCCTGGCGGCCGAGATCTTCGTTCTCACCGACCTTCTCCTGATCGCCAATCGCGTCGCTGACGGAGCGTCCACGGACCCCTTCGAGGTATCGGTCATCTCGGCGTCCGGCACGTCCGTCGTTACGGCAGGCGGATTTTCGATCGGCGCACAGGACTGGCATCACGACTTCGATCACCTGGTTGTGCCGGGGTTCGACCTCGTGCCGTCCGAAGACCCTACGACGCGTTTGTCGCTGTGGGACAGAGAAATCGAGTTCATCCGTGCCAGTGAGGCTCGCGGCGTTCGGGTGTCGTCGGTCTGCGTCGGCGCGTATCTACTGGGCGAGGCCGGACTGCTCGACGGACGCCGATGTACGACGTCGTGGCTGTACGGTACCGACCTCGCGAGTCGTTACCCCGGTGCGACGGTTCGAACCGACTCGTTGATCGTCCAGGACGACGGCGTCACCACCACTGCGGCGTTCACTGCCGCGCTCGACCTCGCAACGGCACTCGTGCGCGAGCATCTCGGCGACACGATTGCGCGAACGACCGCAAGAATTACTCTGGCGCCGGAAAACCGAACCAGTCAATCTCCGTACATCGTCGACTCGATACTGCCCGTCGAACACACACAGTTCGCCGACGACGTCGGAAGCTGGCTGGTCGAACGGATCGCGGAGCCCTACGACCTGGATCTGCTGTCGGATGCTTTTCACCTCAGCACCCGAACAATGCTTCGGAAGTTCAAGGACGAGGCCGGGGAGTCGCCGCGCAGCTACCTGCGGCGTGCACGGATCCGAAAAGCGAAACGGTTGTTGGAATCGACCGACTTGCCTCTCGGAAAGATCCTGGGACACATCGGCTATCAGGATCCTGGAACCTTCCGTCGCCTGTTCACCGACCGCGTCGGCATGAGCCCGGCCGACTACCGAAAGCGATTCCGCAACGGCGGCGCCGGATAGGCCCTACGTGGCGAGCCCGCCCGAAAACGTGGCGAACCGCCCTCTTCTGTAGTTGATCCCTCGCCGAAAGACTGTGCAGAGGAATTGTTTCGACTACCGAGAGGGCTCACCGTGCCGAACCGGAGCATGACCAGAGACGATCCGCTCGACGACTTCGACCGTCGAACGATCACCATCGACGCAGTGACGAAGTCCGTGTACGTGGCGGGCACCGGTCCCGCGGTAATTGTCATGCCGGAAATGCCGGGCATCAGCCCGCATGTTGCACGATTCGCCCGCTGGGTGCGCGACGCCGGCTTCACTGTCTTTGTTCCGTCACTGTTCGGCCGCGACGGAGCAGTCCCCACAGTGGACGAGGGGCTGACGGTATTCAAGAGGGCCTGCGTCAGTGCGGAGTTTCGCGCCCTCGCTGCCGACGAACCGAGCCCGGCGGTCCGTTGGCTGCGTTCACTCGCCGCTTCGGCCCATGTGGAATGCGGAGGCCCTGGCGTCGGAGTGATCGGGATGTGCTTCACCGGTAACTTCGCGTTGTCGATGATGCTAGAACCTTCGGTCGTTGCACCGGTTCTCGCCCAACCGTCGTTACCGCTCGATCGACCGGACGAAACCGACAGCGGGCCAGAAGAACTCGAAGCCGTGCGCTCCAGACTCGAGGCCGAAGACCTCACGGTGCTGGCATACCGCTTTCAAGGTGACCCGTTCTGCCGCGCACAACGATTCGCGGCCTACTCGAAGGCCTTGGGCGAGCGCTTCGTCGGGACGGTACTCCCCGACGAAGCGGCCAACGCGACAACGTCACCGTTCTTCGAACACGTCATCGCCAATCCACACAGCGTGGTGACGGCTCATCTCGTCGACGAGGCAGGGTCGCCCACCACCGTCGCTCGAGACGAGATTCTGCTGTTCTTCCGCGAGCGATTGCTCGCGGAACGAACCAGCGATCAGTGAAGCTTGGTCATCCAGCCGTGAGTGTCGGCGAAGGTGCCGCGCTGAATACCCGTGAGGGTGTCGCGCAGTGCCATCGTCACTTCACCCGGCTCGCCGTCGGCGATGGTGAACTCACCCTCGGCAGACTTGACGCGTCCGACGGGGGTGATGACTGCTGCTGTGCCACAAGCGAAGACCTCGGTGATTTCTCCGCTCTTGCACTTGGTCCGCCATTCGTCGGTGCTGATCTTGCGCTCTTCGACGGCAAAGCCGGAATCGGCAGCGAGGGCGAGCAGCGAGTTGCGCGTGATGCCGGGCAGCAACGAACCGGACAGCGACGGCGTTACGAGGCGAGCGTCGGGACCGGAGCCGAAGACGAAGAACAGGTTCATTCCACCCATTTCCTCGACGTTCGTGCGCTCGATGGCGTCGAGCCAGACCACCTGGTCGCAACCCTCGTCGGCAGCTTGCGCCTGGGCGAGGAGCGAAGCGGCGTAGTTGCCTGCGAACTTGGCTGCGCCGGTCCCGCCGGGGGCCGCGCGAACGTATTCGGTGGACAGCCACACACTGACCGGCTTCACCCCACGCGGGAAGTACGCCCCGGCGGGCGAGGCGATCAGCAGGTAGCGGTACTCGTCGGCGGGACGGACGCCGAGTCCGGCTTCGGTGGAGAACATGAACGGACGGAGGTAGAGCGCGTCCTCGCCGCCGGCAGCGGGAACCCAGTCGAGATCGACGTCGATCAGTTCGGTGATGGAATCGATGAACATCTGCGCCGGCAGTTCGGGCATGGCGAGACGGCGCGCAGATGCTGCGAAACGCTCGGCGTTGGCCTCGACGCGGAACGAGCTGATCTCGCCACCCGGCTGGCGGTATGCCTTGAGGCCCTCGAAGATGGCCTGTCCGTAGTGCAAAACCATTGCGGCCGGATCGAGCTCGATGTTTCCGTACGGCAACACCTGGGCGTCGTGCCAGCCCTTGCCCGCGGTGTAGTCGATCGAGACCATGTGGTCGGTGAAGTGCCGCCCGAAGCCGGGCGCCGCCAAAATGTCACGGCGCTCGGCGTCGGACTTCGGGGACGAGCTCTGAACACGAACGAAATCGGCGGCACCTGTCATGGGCGCAATCCTATCGAACGTGAAAAAGCTCTCTACTTGGTGTTGGTCTCCACGAACGGAGGAGAGACCACGACGCACCGAAGAGCGCGACCACGGACGTCGACTTCGATCTCGTCACCGGCCGCGACATTGGCTCCGGAATCCAGGAGCGCCAACGCAATTCCCACTTTGAGGGACGGTGAAAACGTCCCCGAGGTGGTCTCGCCGATTGCCTCGCCGTCACGCAGAACACCGAGGCCGGCCCGCAGCACACCGCGATCGAGAGCCTTGATCCCCCAGAGTTTGCGAGCCGGGCCGGCGGCCTTCTCGTCGGTCAAGGTCTCTTTGCCCCAGAATGTCGGCTTCTTCCAACCGATCGCCCATCCGCAGCGCGCTTCGAGCGGAGAAATCTCGAGCGAAAGCTCATGCCCGTGCAGCGGATAACCCATCTCGGTACGAAGAGTGTCACGGGCGCCAAGTCCGGCGGCCTGCCCACCCTCGGCGCGCACTGCCTCGAGAAGCGCGCGGAACAACGGCTCGCTGTCCTCCCACCGCGGCAGGAGTTCGTAGCCGACCTCACCGGTGTAACCGCTGCGGCACACACGCACGGGCACGCCGTTCCATTCCGCATCTTCGTACGCCATGTACTCGATCTCGGTGGGAAGTCCCAGCGCCGTCAGAACAGCCACCGATTTCGGACCCTGAACAGCCAGCACACCGTAGGCACGATGCTGATCCTCGACGGTGATTCCGTCCGGTGCCACAGCGACCAGCGCCGCAACGACGTCCGCGGTATTGGCAGCATTCGGGACGAGGAAGATCTCGTCGTCGCTGACGTAGTACGCGATGAGGTCGTCGATGACGCCACCGGACTCGTTGCAGCACAACGTGTACTGAGCCTTGCCCGGCCCGATCTTGTTCAGATCGTTGGTCAGTGCGGAGTTCACGAATTCTGCGGCGCCCGCGCCACGCACGACGGCCTTGCCGAGGTGACTGACGTCGAAGAGTCCGACATTCTCACGCACAGAGGTGTGTTCGGCCACGACGCCGGCGTAGGAAACCGGCATCTGCCACCCCCCGAACGGCGCGAACGTCGCACCGAGTTCGACGTGGACGGGGTGGATCGGGCCCTGCAACAGTTGTTCGTCGGTCATGGCCCACAACCTATCGGACTTCGCCGATCGAAACATGTCCGCAGCGAGAGCTCACCCGGCCGAGACGATCGCCCGTCCGCAAACTGCAAAGGGCCTAACATCGACTCAGGCATCCGCCAGAACCGGACGCATCGCACACTCACCTCACAGGAGACACCTTGAGCACTCGCACAGCCCGATCGTTGGGACCCGACCTCGTTCTCGCCGGCACAGTCGCCAAGCGCGCAGAGATATTGGTCGTCGGCCTGACGTCGGGTCCGGACGGCCCCGAAATCGCACTCAGCGAAGGCATCGTCGACGAGGACGTGCTTGCCGAGATCCTCGACAGCCTCATCGCCGTCGGCGCCACCGGCAAGCCCGAGCAGCTCACTCGCGTCCCGGCACCGAGCGCGCTGTCGGTCACCAGCGTCCTCGCCGTCGGACTCGGCTCCGCCGACAGGCTCGGCAGTGAACAGATCCGCAAGTCCGCCGGCGCTGCAGCTCGCTCGCTGTCCGGCATCGACACCGTCGCAACCACGCTCTCGATCCTCGACCTCGGTGCCGCTGCCGAGGGATTTGCGTTGGGCGCGTACAGCTTCACCGAATTCAAGTCCTCGATGACGGCTCCCGGCCCTGATTCGCAGCCACTCGCTCGCGTCGAACTTCTGGTGCCATCGCCGCGCACGAAGGAGACCAAGGCAACGCTGGCACGGTCGGCTGCCATCGCCGAAGCCGTCGCCACCGCACGCGAGTTCGTCAACACTCCTCCGAGCCACCTCTACCCCGCCGAGTTCGCCGCGCGCGCGAAGGCACTGGGCGTCGAGGCCGGGCTCACCGTCCAGGTTCTCGACGAGAAAGCACTCGAGAAGGGTGGCTACGGCGGAATCATCGGCGTCGGCAAGGGCTCGTCACGCCAGCCTCGTCTCGTCCGCCTCGAATACGCGTCGAAGAAGCGTGGCGCCCGCAAGGTCGCGCTGGTGGGTAAGGGCATCACCTTCGACACCGGCGGAATCTCCATCAAGCCTGCCGCCGGTATGGAGAACATGACTTCGGACATGGGCGGCGCCGCAGCCGTCATCTCCACCGTCGTGCTTGCCGCAAAGCTCGGACTGCCCGTCAACGTCGTCGCATACGTTCCGATGGCCGAGAACATGCCGTCCGCGACCGCGCAGCGTCCCGGCGACGTGTTGACCCAGTACGGCGGAATCACCATCGAGGTCGTCAACACCGACGCCGAGGGCCGTTTGATTCTTGCCGACGCGATGGTTCGCGCGGGTGAGGACAACCCCGACTACATGATCGACACCGCCACCCTGACCGGTGCGCAGATGGTCGCGCTCGGCAACCGCACCCCCGGCGTCATGGGCACGGACGAGTTCCGTGACCGTGTCGCCTCCATCTCGCAGAGCGTCGGCGAGAACGGCTGGGCCATGCCCCTGCCCGAAGAACTGCGCGGAGATCTCGACTCCAAGGTCGCCGACATGGCCAACGTCACCCCGCACCGCTGGGGCGGCATGCTGGTCGCAGCTCACTACCTCAAGGAATTCGTTCCCGAGGGTGTCCAGTGGGCGCACATCGACGTCGCAGGTCCGGCGTACAACACGTCAGGGCCGTGGGGTTACACCGGCAAGGGCGGCACCGGCGTTCCCGTTCGCACGATGATCTCGGTCCTGGAGGACATCGCGGTCAACGGCTGACCACCTGCTGTGCGCCTTTATCAACCCCCCGCGGTTAATAAAGGCGCACAGCAGTTCACGCGCCGTCGCGCAATTCCTGCTCGCGAGCACGCTTGCGCTCGATGCGCTTACGCTCGTCGTGATCGCGCATACGCTGCGGATATCCCGTTTTGCGGACGTCGTAGACCGGGATCTTCAAGTCCTGTCCCAATTTGCGGGCACCGCGCTCGCCGCCGACTCGGCGACGAGTCCACTCCCCGTCCTTCGCTACGAGCACGACGGTCACCTCGGTCACCGTCGTCTGCGGTTCCACGTACGCCTCTACGCCTTCGTGCGAGTGCGCCCAATTCGCCAGATGATCCGCATCACTCTGCGCTGCGGCCTGAGCCGCACTCGGCGGACGCTTGAAACGATCGAACAGTCCCACGGTCGTACCCTCCTCGGTACCGACGCCGCGGATGCACCCCGGCGATATGTCAAGTTTGCCAGGCGATGTCCGTTGTGCCTGCGCACGACATACCGTTTGGTCCGCTTACGACGTTACAGTCGGACCCCCGACGCATACCTACTCGCCAGTAGCCGACACACCCGAAACGGACGGCATCCCCCTCATCGGACACGCCCGGCGTATCAATGGAAAGATGAACGACGGTGACGCCGCGCCCGCGCGTCGACATCGGCAAAATAGCTACAAGTAGCCGCACGTCGCGCGCCACTCGAGCACAATGCATTACGACCACAAGTCGACAAAATTCAACAACCCGAACACAACTGTCGAGGAGTCAAAAGACATGGCCTTCTCCGTCCAGATGCCAGCCCTAGGTGAGAGCGTCACCGAGGGAACTGTCACACGGTGGCTCAAGCAGGAAGGAGACACGGTCGAAGTCGACGAACCCTTGCTCGAAGTCTCCACGGACAAGGTCGACACCGAGATTCCGTCTCCCGTCGCCGGCGTCCTGACCAAGATCGTCGCGCAGGAAGACGACACCGTGGAAATCGGTGGCGAGCTCGCCCAGATCGGTGAAGCCGGCGAAGCCGCAGCACCCGAGGCAGAAGCACCCGCTCCCGCCGCAGAAGAAGCTCCCGCCGAGGAAGCCCCGGCTGCCGAGGCACCCGCCGAAGAAGCTCCCGCTGCCGAGGCACCCGCTGCTTCCGGTGGTTCCGCTGAAGGCACCGCCGTGACGATGCCCGCCCTCGGCGAGTCCGTCACCGAAGGCACCGTCACCCGCTGGCTCAAGGCCGTCGGCGACGAAGTTGCCGTCGACGAGGCGCTGCTCGAAGTCTCGACCGACAAGGTCGACACCGAGATCCCGTCTCCCGTCGCCGGAATCCTGCTCGAGATCAATGCGCAGGAAGACGACACCGTCGAAATCGGTGGCCAGCTGGCCGTCGTCGGATCCGGCGCACCCGCCGCGGCTCCGGCACCCAAGGCTGCTCCCGCAGCACCGGCCGCACCGCCGGCGCCCAAGGCTGAAGCACCCAAGGCCGAAGCGCCCAAGCCTGCTGCCGCACCGGCTGCGCCCGCTCCGAAGCCTGCTGCCGCACCGGCTGCGCCCGCTCCGAAGCCTGCTGCAGCTCCCGCACCGGCGGCTGCCCCCGCAGCTTCCGGCGACAGCAGCCCGTACGTCACCCCGCTCGTGCGCAAGCTCGCGACGGATAACGGCGTCGACCTCGCGACCGTCACCGGCACCGGCGTCGGCGGCCGCATCCGCAAGCAGGACGTGCTCGCCGCTGCCGAGGCCAAGAAGGCTCCCGCCGCCGCTGCTCCTGCTGCTGCAGCACCTGCGGCCGCACCGGCCGCCACCGCAGCCGCAGGCGTCCGACCGGAACTGGCACACCTGCGCGGAACCACGCAGAAGGCCAACCGCATTCGGCAGATCACGGCCACCAAGACACGTGAGTCGCTGCAGAACACCGCTCAGCTCACGCAGACCTTCGAGGTGGACGTCACCAAGATCGTCGCCCTGCGGGCCCGCGCCAAGGCCGGCTTCATCGAGCGCGAAGGCGTCAACCTGACGTTCCTTCCGTTCTTCGCCAAGGCAGTCGTCGAGGCGCTGAAGTCGCACCCGAACATCAACGCCAGCTACGACGAGGCTGCCAAGCAGATCACCTACTACGACGCTGAGCACCTCGGCATCGCAGTGGACACCGATCAGGGCTTGCTCTCCCCCGTCATCCACAACGCCGGCGATCTCGGCCTTGCCGGCTTGGCCCGCGCCATCGCCGACATCGCGAAGCGTGCACGCTCGGGTGGCCTGAAGCCGGACGAGCTCTCGGGTGGAACGTTCACCATCACCAACATCGGCAGCCAGGGCGCGCTGTTCGACACCCCGATCCTGGTACCGCCGCAGGCGGCCATGCTCGGAACCGGCGCTATTGTCAAGCGTCCGATGGTGGTCA
The DNA here is from genome assembly GCF_040489275.1 of Rhodococcus baikonurensis. NCBI lineage: Bacteria > Bacillati > Actinomycetota > Actinomycetes > Mycobacteriales > Nocardiaceae > Rhodococcus > Rhodococcus baikonurensis. The sequence continues at coordinate 236,177 of NZ_JBEUOQ010000007.1, forward strand.
CCGACGAGAACGGCAACGAGTCCATCGGCGTTCGCTCGATGATCTACTTGCCGCTCACCTACGATCACCGTCTCGTCGACGGTGCCGACGCGGGCCGATTCCTCACCACTGTGAAGCAGCGGTTGGAAGAAGCCTCGTTCGAAGCTGATCTGGGCTTGTAAGCATCTGCTCGGCCGGCCGGGGCGTCATCTCCATCAGGAGGTGGCGCCCCGGCTTTTTCAGTACGGTCGGATATATACGTTCGGATATCGAAGCAGGCTGAATCGAAGGAGGCTTTCCGAATGCGAGTAGTCATCGCCGGCTCGTCCGGTTTGATCGGAACGGCCTTGGTGTCATCGTTGCGCTCCGACAACCACGACGTCGTACGTCTGGTGCGACGGTCGACCGCCGGCCCCGACGAATCGCGTTGGGACCCGGACCACGATCGTCTGGACCTCTCCGTCTTGCAAGGCGCTGACGCCGTCGTGAACCTCTGCGGCGTCGGCATCGGCGACAAACGGTGGTCGGGTTCCTACAAGCAAGCGATTCGTGACAGCCGCATCGTCGCGACCGATGTCCTGGCCGAAGCTGTCGCAAGTCAGAAGGTTCCTGTACTCGCCAACGCAAGCGCCGTCGGCTATTACGGCGACACCGGCGACAAGATCGTCGACGAGGATTCGCCGGCAGGTACCGACTTCCTCGCCACGACGTGTCGCGATTGGGAACTTGCCACCGAGCCCGCGCGCAAGGCGGGAGCCCGCGTGGTCAATCTGCGCTCGGGCGTCGTGATTTCACCCCACGGCGGCATGCTCGGTCGGCTTCGACGCATCTATTCGTTCGGTCTCGGCGGACGACTGGGCAACGGTCGCCAGTACTTTCCGTGGATCTCACTCGAGGACGAGTGCGACGCGATCAAGTTCGCGCTCACGAATTCCGAACTTTCCGGTCCCGTCAACCTGACTGGTCCGGCCCCAGTCACCAACGCCCAGTTCAATGACGCCATGTCCCGTGCGGTCCACCGACCGGCTCCCTGGATCGTTCCCGGGTTCGCTCTCGAAGCGTTGATCGGAGAATTCGCCAAGAGCGGCATCCTCGGTGGCCAGCGAGCCATTCCCGCGGCTTTGGAAAAGGCGGGATTCTCCTTCCGCCACAACACGATCGGCGAAGCGCTGGCGGCCGCACTCGGATGATTCCGAAGTCGGGCGTAATCTCTACGTCCATGAGCAGCGCTGCCGTTTCCGCCCGGTTCTCGAAACTGCCGATCGCCGTCGAGCAACTCGGTTTGATCGACTACAACGCCGCGTGGGACCGCCAGCGTGAGCTCGCGGCAGCGCGGGCAGACGACATCGGACCGGACACGCTACTGCTCCTCGAACACCCGCCGGTGTACACGGCAGGTCGACGCACGGAACCCGAAGATCGTCCCGTCGACGGCACACCTGTCATCGACGTCGACCGCGGTGGGAAGATCACCTGGCACGGCCCCGGCCAGCTGGTCGGCTATCCGATCGTGAAACTGGCCGAGCCCATCGACGTGGTGCGATATGTCCGACGCATCGAAGAAGCACTGATCACGGTGTGCACGGACCTCGGCCTGAACTGCGGGCGCATCGACGGCCGCTCCGGCGTCTGGCTGCCTGCCGACACTGCGAACGGACAAAGGAAGCCCGAGCGCAAGGTGTCTGCCATCGGCGTGCGCGTCCAACGGGGCGTGGCACTGCACGGCTTCGCCCTGAACTGCAACTCGATCCTGACCGGATTCGACAACATCATTCCCTGCGGCATCCGTGACGCCGGGGTGACAACGCTGTCGCAGGAACTCGGTCGCGACGTCACCGTGGACGAAGTCACTCCCGCTGTGACCGAGGCAGTGATCGCTGCTCTCGACGGAACCATGCCCGTCACCGAACGGAACGTCGAGCGCGTCACCTTCGAAAGCGCCTCGCCTACTCCGACTTTTACTACCGTTCAGTACAGCTGACGGGCTCGCCCGAACCCCGTTGCAGTAATCACCGGGCGTAGGATCACTGTCGTGACTATCGCCCCAGAAGGACGTAAGCTGCTCCGTCTCGAGATCCGAAACGCGGAGACGCCCATCGAACGCAAACCCAACTGGATCAAGACCCGCGCAAAGATGGGCCCCGAGTACACGGAGCTCAAGGGCCTGGTCAAGCGTGAAGGTTTGCACACCGTCTGCGAGGAAGCAGGCTGCCCCAACATCTACGAATGCTGGGAAGACCGCGAAGCCACCTTCCTGATCGGCGGCGAGCAGTGCACACGCCGCTGCGACTTCTGCCAGATCGACACCGGCAAGCCCGAAGCCCTCGACCGCGACGAGCCCCGTCGCGTCGCCGAAAGCGTTCAGGCCATGGGACTTCGGTACTCCACGATCACCGGCGTCGCCCGCGACGACCTCCCCGACGGCGGCGCCTGGCTCTACGCCGAGACCGTCCGCAAGATTCACGAACTCAACCCGGGCACCGGCGTCGAGAACCTGGTTCCGGACTTCAACGGCAAGCCCGAACTGCTCGACGAGGTCTTCGCCTCACGCCCCGAGGTCCTCGCACACAACCTCGAGACCGTCCCCCGCATCTTCAAGCGGATCCGTCCGGCCTTCCGGTACCAGCGCAGCCTCGACGTCATCACCGCAGCACGCGACTACGGACTGGTCACCAAGTCCAACCTGATCCTCGGTATGGGCGAAACCCCGGAAGAGGTCACCGAGGCGATGGCAGATCTCCACGCCGCCGGTTGCGACATCCTCACCATCACCCAGTACCTGCGCCCCTCGCCCCGGCACCACCCCGTCGAGCGGTGGGTCAAGCCCGAGGAGTTCGTCGCACACTCCAAGGCTGCAGAAGAGATGGGCTTCGCGGGCGTCATGGCCGGCCCGTTGGTTCGCTCGTCGTACCGCGCCGGGCGCCTGTATGCGCAGGCCATGGCACATCACGGCCGTGAACTTCCCGAAGCGCAGCGTCATCTCACCGAGGGCGGAGACGCCTCCCAGGAAGCCAGCTCGCTCATGGCGCGCCTGAATCGCTGATCCACTTTTTGCTGTGCGCCTTTATTAACCGCGGGCGGTTAGTAAAGGCGCACAGCAATGGACGTATCCTGGGTACATGGCGAACGGCAGCAAATCCGGTAAGGGCAAACCCACCAAAGAGGCAAAGGCTGCAGCGAAGGCTGCCCGCAAGCAGGCTTCCAAGGAACGTAGAACTCAGCTCTGGCAGGCATTCCAGATGCAGCGCAAGGACGACAAGCTCCTCCTGCCGCTGATGATCGGCACCCTCGTCGGTGCGGCTCTGGTCTTCTTCCTGGTCGGTCTCATCTGGGGCCTTCAGTGGTTCCTGCTGCCGATCGGCATCGTTCTCGGTCTCCTCGGTGCTTTCATCATCTTCGGTCGCCGCGTCCAGAAATCGGTGTACAAGAAAGCTGAAGGTCAGGCCGGTGCCGCTGCGTGGGCCCTCGACAACATGCAGGGCGCGTGGCGCGTCACGAACGCCGTCGCCGGCACCACCCAACTCGACGCCGTTCACCGCGTCGTCGGACGGCCGGGTGTCATCCTCGTCGCCGAGGGTTCGCCGCAACGCGTCAAGGGCCTCCTCGCTCAGGAGAAGAAGAAGACCGCTCGCCTCATCGGCGACACCCCGATCTACGACATCATCATCGGCAACGACGAGGGCCAAGTTCCGCTCTCGCAGCTTCAGCGTTACCTGAACAAGCTGCCTCGCAACATCGACACAAAGCGTATGGACAACATCGAAGGTCGCCTCGCTGCGCTGAGCGCACGCGGCGGCGGAGCAGCGCTTCCCAAGGGCCCGATGCCCGGAGGCGCGAAGATGAAGGGAATGCAGCGAACCATTCGTCGTCGCTGACACTCCCCCACAGCAAAACGAAAGACCCGGGCCCATACGGACCCGGGTCTTTCTTTGTTCGAGAAGTTTGTGTCAGCGCGACTTCACGAGCAAAGTGCCGGTCGCGCGGTCCTGCATACCGCGACCGTCGATGTCGGTGATGGTCGCGGGAATGACGAACACCAGCAGCGCCTGACGTCCCAACGCGCGCAGGAAGCCCACTCGGATCGGGCCTTCGATTCGCGCGACCTGAAGTCCGAGGACGAACTGCCCCGGGGTGAAGTTGAACAGCGCCACGGTGACGACACCGACGGCGAACCACACCATCAGCGTGACCGTCGAGGTCATGCCGTCGAAGAAGTCACCGGTGATGAGCGAGGCCACTCCCACGGCCATCACCCAATCCACCAACAGTGCCGCGATACGACGGCCCGAACCGACCAGCGAACCCGGACCCTCCTGAGGGAAACCGAGGAGCTCGCCGCGGTACGACTGCTCACGGCCGTCCGCGCTCTTCGGCAAAGCTGCTTGTGGCCCAGAGAGCCAAGTTCCGGTGATACGTGCCATGCTGTCCAGGATAGGCGTCGCAGCACCGTAGTCCAGATTTGCCGGGTTTTAACTGTGTGGCCGGTCACATGGACTTCGGAAATCCCCAGGATGCTGCGACGCGTAACACTGCCGAAACAAAGGGTTGACGAGCGGGCAACACCAGCTCCCTACCGTCTGCCTCGACGGATTCAACCGACATCACTTGGCTGAAGCGACTTAAGGAGCACAAGCGTGGCGTTCACCACGGCCGAAGAGGTCATCAAGTACATCGCGGACGAGAACATCGAGTACGTCGACATTCGGTTCAGCGACCTGCCCGGCGTCCAGCAGCACTTCTCGATCCCGGCGTCTGCTTTCAACCAGGACGTGTTCGAGGACGGCCTCGCGTTCGACGGATCTTCGGTCCGCGGATTCCAGTCGATCCACGAGTCCGACATGATGTTGCTTCCCGACGTCACCACGGCGCAGATCGACCCCTTCCGCAAGGCGAAGACCCTCAACATCAACTTCTTCGTGCACGACCCGTTCACCCGTGAGTCCTACAGCCGCGACCCGCGCAACGTTGCCCGCAAGGCCGAGGAGTACTTGGTCAGCACCGGCATCGCGGACACCGCATTCTTCGGCGCCGAGGCCGAGTTCTACATCTTCGACTCGGTTCGCTACGACTCCGGCATGAACTCCGCATTCTACGAGCTGGATTCCATCTCCGGTTCCTGGAACACCGGCGCAGAGACCAACGCCGACGGCTCCCCGAACCTCGGCTACAAGGTTCGCGCCAAGGGCGGCTACTTCCCCGTCGCTCCGTACGACCACTACGTGGACCTGCGCGACGAGATCTCCACCAACCTGACCAACGCGGGCTTCGAGCTCGAGCGCGGCCACCACGAGGTCGGCACCGGCGGACAGCAGGAGATCAACTACAAGTTCAACACGCTGCTCGCAGCTGCTGACGACCTGCAGCTGTTCAAGTACATCGTCAAGAACACCTGCTGGCAGCACGGCAAGTCCGCGACCTTCATGCCGAAGCCGCTCTTCGGTGACAACGGCTCGGGCATGCACGTCCACCAATCCCTGTGGAAGGACGGCAAGCCCCTCTTCCACGATGAGTCGGGCTACGCAGGCCTCTCGGACATGGCTCGCCACTACATCGGCGGCATCCTGCACCACGCTCCGTCGCTGTTGGCCTTCACCAACCCGACGATCAACTCGTACCACCGTCTGGTGCCGGGCTACGAAGCCCCCATCAACCTGGTGTACAGCCAGCGCAACCGCTCGGCAGCTGTCCGTATCCCGATCACGGGCAACAACCCGAAGGCAAAGCGTCTCGAGTTCCGCGCACCCGACTCCTCGGGTAACCCGTACCTCAACTTCGCTGCACAGATGATGGCCGGCCTGGACGGCATCAAGAACAAGATCGAGCCGATGGCGCCGGTCGACAAGGACCTCTACGAGCTTCCCCCGGAGGAGGCTCGCAACATCCCGCAGGCTCCGACCAGCCTCGAGACGGTCATCAACCGCCTCGAAGCCGATCACGAGTACCTGACCGAGGGTGGCGTCTTCACCACCGACCTGATCGAGACCTGGATCTCGCTCAAGCGTGAGCAGGAAATCGCTCCGGTCAACCTGCGTCCGCACCCGTACGAGTTCGAGCTCTACTACGACGTGTGATCCGCATCCTGACGTAAGTCAGACCTGCGAGTACCAAGTGCACCCGTCCCGCGCCTGCGGGGCGGGTGCACTTGTTCCGGTCCGATCGAATGTGTCCGCCACACATGTTCCCGTAGGTGTCGTGTCGTCTTCGCACTCGGCCGCATCCGATGCTGAACTGTCTTGATATCAGCTCCCGACGCGATGAGCAGCGAGGGCGAGAAAGTGCCGCAAATCGTGGAAGCTGACCTCGTTGAAATGTCAATCCGATTCAGGTCCAGCATGGCGGCTTGATCCGGACCCGTCGTGATGCACGGATCAGGAAGATTGATGAGCTCGGGTTTGAGCGAGGCGGGAGGAGTCCGTGCCAGGTTCGATGATGTTGCAATGACCGGCCTCCATACCGGACGCGGTCGAATCGCGGATCAGCCGCGGGCACGTTGCCCGATGGCCGCTTTGTTGACGATATGGGCGATTCGAACTGCCCGTGTTTCGTCTCGAGCGGCACAGACGATCCACCACAGCATCTGTTTGCGGGCGCTGGGCGGAAAACTGTCCCAGTTGCTTCGACTTTGCGGGTCCCGGTCCAGCGCCGCCTGCAAGTCAGATGGTTCCTCGAGGTCTTCGACTTGGTCGAGAATCGTCCACCAACCAGTGGATTTCGCGGCAGCAATGGCACCGCGACCAGCAGCGGTCATAAGGCCACGCGCCTCCATATCAGCTGCGCGTTCGCGGTTGAGCCGAGTCCAGGAACTCTTGCGTCTACGCGGCGTGAACAGTTGCAAATTGCGCTCTTCGTCGAAGACGGTGTTGGTGGAATCGATCCAACCAAAGCAGATGGCTTCCTCAACGGCCTGAGGGTAGGGGCAGCGTGGTCGGCTGGTGGTGGTGCGCCAGGAGCACAACCACACACCGCGGCCTGACGTGTGATTGTCCGTCAGCCACGTTCGCCACTGTTCCCGAGTCTCGGCGTGGATGATCGGGTAGTCGAACTTCCACGTCGGGGGTGGACGGAAGCCGGTGGCGATGATTTCGAATTGGTCACTTACTCTCCAAGCTCAGAGGGAAACGGATACGTGCCTCGATAGACGAGGGGCCGGCGCAGGGAACACACCCCGCGGCAACCTGGACATGAATGGTCTTGTCGCGCAATCCTCTTCTGACTGTCATGGTGGCGAGACCCTGAGATGGAGGGCGAGCCGACTGACGGTGTCGGCGAGCTCGGTTGGTTCGATGACGACCACTGGGGCGGTGAGCGCAATGCGCGCAACAGTCATGGCGAGCCTGCCGAGATCTTCGCTGCGGATCTGGACAAGGCAGCGGTCCGCTGCCACCTCGATCGGTGTGTGGTCAATCCATCTGAGTACGCCTTCGAGGTCGGCGAACGTGGCTTCGATGGCGAGTTTTGCATCGTGGCGACGGGGCGGCGAGCCGACTGATCTTGCGACGAAGCCTGCCGCGTCACCGCCCGGGATCTCGCGTGGCGTGAAATGACTGCCTGCCAGCCAAGGCTCCGAGAGCCGGTCCAGTCGAAATGTTCGCCAATCCGCACGATGGTGGTCCCATGCTACGAGATACCAACGACGTCCCGCCGTGACAAGGCGGTGCGGCTCGACGAGCCGTCTGCTGCTCTCGCCATCACCTCGCCGGTAGTCGAAACGAACGTGCTCGTGGTCACGACATGCCGCAGCGAGCACACTGAGTGCTTCGGGGTCGACGATGTCGTCGTCGACCCGCCGCATGGAACTGACGCTCGAATGCAGTGCCGACACACGTCGGCGTAGTCGATGGGGCAGGAGTGTTTCGATCTTCGTCAGCGCGCGTAGCGACGTTTCTTCGATTCCTCCGATGGCGGCCTCGGCGGCGTAGCGCAGTCCGACGGCTACCGCCACGGACTCGTCATCGTCGAGGATCAAGGGTGGCACGTGCGCCCCCGTTGCAAGTCGGTAGCCCCCGTATTTTCCGGACGTGGAATCAACCGGATAGCCAAGGTCGCGTAGGCGATCGATGTCGCGGCGCACCGTCCGCTGCGTGACATCGAGTCGTGCGGCAAGTTCGGCACAGTGCCAGAAGCGATGGGTCTGAAGGAGCGAGAGCAGTTGCAGTGCTCGGCCTGTGGGATCGTTCCGCATTTCTTCAGATTGCCAGCGATCTAGGACTTTATGTGTCCACGATGCTCCCTATCGTCGGAGCAACCGGTCGATTCAGACACGAGATCGGTACTCAACTCGAAGGAGCATCCGTGAATTCATCCGACTTCCCCAGGCCCGTCCTTATCCCAGTCAACGGCGTGGAACTCGAAGTCTTCGAAGCAGGGCGACACAATGCCGGGAGACCTCTCGTGCTGTGTCACGGATGGCCAGAGCACGCCTATTCTTGGCGATACCAGGTGCCCGCCCTTGTCGAGGCGGGCTATCACGTCATCGTCCCGAACCAGCGCGGCTACGGCAATTCATCACGTCCGACCGAAGTGACGGACTATGACATTGAACATTTGGCGGGTGATCTCATCGCACTTCTCGATCACTACGGCTACGACGATGCCACCTTTGTCGGTCACGATTGGGGCGCCTTTGTCGTGTGGGGCCTGACCCTGTTGCACCCGGACCGGGTAAACAAAGTGATCAACCTGAGCCTGCCCTACCAGGATCGCGGAGTGCAGCCCTGGATCGAGTTCATGGAAGCCGTGCTTGGCGGTGACTTCTACTTCGTCCACTTCAATCGACAGCCGGGCGTCGCGGACGCCGTGTTCGAAGACAACACCTTCCGGTTCCTTCGCAACCTGTACCGGAAGAACGAACCCCCCAGGGAGCCTCAGCCGGGTATGGCGCTGATCGATCTCGCCAGAGCAGAGACGCCACTCGGTGAGCCTCTGATGAGCGATAGCGAATTGGCCGTTTTCGTCTCCGCCTTCGAATCGACAGGATTCACGGGCAGCGTGAACTGGTACAGGAACCTTGACCGCAACTGGCATTTGCTGGCGGAGGTGGACCCGATTATCCAACAGCCCGCACTCATGATCTACGGCGACCGTGACGCGATCGCGAGGGCTGAGAACCTGACAGAGTTCGTGCCCAATGTGGAAGTAGTCAATCTCGACTGCGGTCATTGGATCCAGCAAGAAAGACCCGATGAAACCAACCAAGCGATCTTGAACTGGCTGGAACGGCAGGATGCCACATAGTTTCAAGGCTGGGTGCGGTCTCGGTGAAAATGTCGGTCTCATTCAGGTCCAGTAAGGAGCTTGATCCGGACCCACCTCGTGTGTGCAAAGCGGATTGCTGAGCTCGGGTATGGGCGAGCCGGTAAGAGTCGGTGCCGATTTCGATGATGTTGTCGCCGAAGGTGAGCCGATCCACGATGGCGGCGCAAAGTCGTGGGTCGGTGAACATTGTCGTCCAGCCGGAAAACAATTCGTTGGAGGCGATAGCGACGGCGTTCTTTCCTCCCGTTCGGGCAACACCTCGAAAAGCCGCTCGGCGCCTCGTTTGTCGAGTTCCATGTAACTGAGTTCGCCGATGCAAGCCCACACGGCCGTAGCGGGCGATCGTGCGGGCGAGTTGCTTCTCGTCGGCGACTTCGACTTGCCGGGAGTGTCGGCGGAGATACCGATCAAGACCTCGCTCGCCGCGGACAACGCAGCCGACAGCGCGCGGCCCCGACCACCCACTGCCAGTTGGCCCAGGCCCAACCAGTTCCAGCATGGCCTGGATAGACGTTGTCGCCTGCAGCATCGACAAGAGCCTCTCGCCAGATTCCAAATCGCTACTGATACAACAAGTTACCGGGCTCCGCAAACGCGGCTGTCTCCCGGCTCCACTTTCGAGAATTAACGAGAGCGTCGGAAAACAAGCCACGCACCCAACCCGGCGATGGGCACAAGCCAAATCCCGACAGAGAAGACGACAGCGCGCCACACACCGATTCGACGGGACACGGAAACCACATCGGCTGTTCCGACAAGGCACAGGGAAATCCATGTCAAGGCGAGAATGAATCCGCCGACGTACAGAAGAACGAACGCCCCAAATCCGTCCATACAGTCCATTCCACTGTCGGCGCAGTCCTGAAGCCCCGCCGCACCGAGTAGGGAAATCTTCACAGTGGCGATGCTACGGAGCAAGGCGTCCCGAACGGCCGAACAACCCGGCAGATTCGGCGATGCGAACGCCGGTCAGTCCGAACAAAGTAGAAGCCCCACCCCCGTGGGGAGGGTGGGGCTTCCTTCGATCCGGCGCTCACGCACAGTGGGAGGGTGGTGGGCATGCCGGATCGACGACACGGCAGGGAGTCAAGCTGCCGCGCCCAAGCGCTGACCGGAAGGAATGCGCCTGAGATCGTGGTTACGAGAACCATCAAACCAGACAAACTGGACGCATGTTCAGGAATCGAAAGATTCGATCCCACCCGTCAGAAAGATCTCACTGCACCCGATAGATTTCGCTGCGGCCAGGATCCACCAACCGCCGCATGATCTCGTACGCACGGTCCGGATCCGTGTACGGCGGAATCATCATGAGAACGAGTTGACGGCCGTGGATGTCGTCGAGATACATCAAATCGTGAGGCTGGCCAGGGTACGGACCCCGCACTTCCAGTCCGTCGACCTCGTCGATACGTCGCTGGGCGCTGCTGATCGTGTTCCAGTCGAACGCAACCCGCGCGATCGGCCCCAACCTCAGCGAAAGTGCGGATATCAGATCGTGAAGCTCCGCCGTGACGTTCGTGGTCCACGGGAACCACGCGCCGTCCACCGATGCCTTGACGGCACCTTGACCGCGAAGCAGGAATCGCGGAGTCCGCGTCGGCGACGGGAAAGGTTGCCCGACATGGCGCTGCGGCGCTTCCGTTGCATAGTCGAGAGTGCTGATGTGCGCCATGACGACGCTCCTTAACGGAAGATTCGTGGAACCGTCAGGCAGAGGCGCCCGGTCGTGGGTTCCATACCTTCAGGCTACTCCGACGCGCAATACCGACTACGCGTCGACGGAAATGATCACGCCGGTATCGCCGTACGGGAACGGCCCCTTGCCGATGTGGCCGAGAGTGTTGAAGAACTTCGAAATAGGCATCATCACACCGTATTTCGCTTTCACTTTGCTGCGAATCTCGTCGAATTCAGCTCCACTGCTCACCAACTGAGCGGTCCCGGCGACCGGCGACGTACCGTCGGTCACCTTTCCGCGGTTGTTGCACGGCACGACGGTGACGCGTGGGTTGTTCCGCAGCCGCTTGGCCTTGCCCGATTTCGAGGATGTCCAGAAGCCGATACGTCCGCCGGAGAGCGGTACGACCCACGTCGGAGTGGCCACGCCGTCACCACTCCTACGGAAGGTGGTGACCGAGATCGTCTTCTCTTCGCCCAGGGACATGAGACGAGCGTATGCCTCCACACACTCGACGACCATGCACGCGAATGAACTTTCTCTGCCCCAGGCGTTTCAAAACGGACAATTATCCGGACGAAGATGAACAACAGGTGCCGAATGGTGGAAATGTCTCGGAACGACCCCGCCTCAGGTCGATTTGTGGCCCGCCGGTGTTGGAACATGACTTCTCGTGAATGCGGAACTCATCGTTCTCCTCGTCGTCGTCGTAACCGCTCTGGGGTTCGACTTCACCAACGGTTTTCATGACACTGGCAACGCTATGGCCACGTCGATTGCAACCGGCGCCCTCAAGCCCAAAGTGGCAGTCGCTCTGTCTGCTTCCTTGAACCTGGTCGGAGCTTTCCTCTCGGTAGAGGTTGCTGCCACCGTGGCCAAGGGCGTGGTGAACCTCGGAAATGTGGGTGGCCAAGCGCTGCTCACCATCGTCTTCGCCGGCCTTGTCGGCGGCATCATCTGGAACCTGGCAACGTGGTTGCTCGGCATCCCCTCGAGTTCCTCACATGCGCTGTTCGGCGGATTGATCGGCGCCGCCATCGCGTCCCTCGGAATGAGCGGTGTCGCCTGGAGCGGCGTCCTCAGCAAGGTTGTCATCCCCGCAGTTCTCGCCCCCGTCGTAGCCGGCTTGGTTGCAGCGGCCGGCACCTGGCTCATCTACCGCATCACCTCCAACGTCGGTGAGGAAACCAAGGACAAGGGTTTCCGACTCGGCCAGATCGGTTCGGCTTCACTCGTTTCCCTCGCCCACGGCACCAACGACGCTCAGAAGACCATGGGCGTCATCTTCCTCGCCCTGGTCGCCCACGGAACCATCTCCGCCGACGCGGACATGCCGTTCTGGGTCAAGCTCACGTGCGCACTCGCGATCGCTGCCGGAACCTACCTCGGCGGGTGGCGAGTCATCCGCACGCTCGGCAAGGGTCTTGTCGAGATCGCCGCACCCCAGGGTATGGCGGCCGAAGCATCTTCTGCTGCAATCATTCTCACCTCCAGCCACCTCGGCCTTCCCCTCTCGACCACCCACGTGGCGACGGGTTCCATCATGGGAACCGGTCTGGGACGCAAGGGCGCCGAGGTTCGTTGGGGCGTCGCCGGACGTATGGCGGTCGCCTGGTTGATCACTCTCCCGTCCGCTGCGATCGTCGGCGCTCTGTGCTGGGGCCTGGCCAACATCGTCGGCGGCCTGCCCGGTGTCCTGGTCGTCTTCGCTGTGCTCATCGCCTTGGCCGGTTGGATGTACCTGCGCTCCCGCAAGGAGCCCATCGATCCGAGCAACGTCAACGCCGAGTGGGACGGCGGCCTGGTGCCTGCAGAGGTCCCCGGTCCGGACGCCCGCGTCACCACCGACGTCAAAGCCTGAAAGAGGGAATCGACATGGATATCTTGAAAAACACCGTCGACTCGCTCTGGCAGGTCGTACTGGTCGGCCTCCTGCTGGGCGCCGGACTTCCCGCGATCTTCGCAATCGGCCTGAAGTCCCTCGACGCCGGGCAACGTGGCAGTGGCGGCGGGAGCACTGCCGTCGCGGCTCGCAGCCCCTTGGCCGTGGCAGGCGCAGTGGTGTGCTTCGCAGTAGTGCTCATCGCGATCGTCACCGGAATCCTCTTCATCATGCAGGGCTTCCTCAGCCACACATTCGGCATCGAGATCTTCTGATCCCGTGCGCCCTCACGAGCGGAAAGACATCACCGTGACTGCACCGACTCCATCCCTTCCTCAATCCATTCTGGAATGGCTTCGCGCCGGCTACCCCGAAGGCATACCGCCCAAGGATCGCATTCCGCTGGTCGCATTGCTTCGACGCAAGCTCTCGGACGCGCAAATTCGAGACATTGCCATCGGCGCTGCGCTCGCAGAACTGAGCGATGCCAACAGCGACCAGGTGATCTCGAGCGACGAGATCAGCGCTCAGATCGCCGATCTGACGAGCCAGACTCCCTCGGACGACGATATTGCGCGCGTTGCCTCCGTCCTGGCCGCCGCCGGGTGGCCCCTCGCTGATCTCGACAACGACTGAAGCTCGATTCGTTGAGTCTTCCACCACTTCTGGCTTCGATACTCGGCTGGCTGCGTGCCGGGTATCCGAACGGTGTGCCGGAGCAGGACTACGTCCCTTTGATGGCTTTGCTCCGGCGACAACTGTCCGACGACGAGATCGCCGTTCTTGCCGACGATCTCGTCGCCGAGTTTCCGGTCCCCGTCGATCCGATCGACATCGGCGTCCTCATCACCAAAGTCACCGACGATATTCCGCACGAAGCAGACGTCGCACGGGTACGTGAACACTTGATTCGTGGAGGTTGGAAAATCGAGGCGCAGCCTCCGGTTGACGACGCCTGACGGCACTTCGTAAATCGGACCAGTTTGATAACGAACCGGTAACGGTGCCGTCGAGGTCAATACAGACCACTTAGTGTCTTAAGGAATTCCGCGCCTCGGGGGGCTCGGTCGGATTTCGGTGTGCAAGCACCTTTGGGGCGGGAGTGATTCATGCACGAGATACACACAGGCCTTGCAAACAATCGAGATTCTTCGAAGAAGCAGATTTCGAAACGAATCAAGCGTCGGATCCTCGGCCTCGCCGCGACAGCACTCGCACTCCCCCTGACCGCAGGCCTCATCAGCGGATCAGTAGCGACCGCAGCGCCCGCGCGTACCGCCCCGGCCGGTGGCTACGAGGATGTGTTCGTCGACTCCTCGATGGGTCCGATCAAGGTCCAGATCCAGTGGGCTTCGCGCGGCGGCAACGCGGCGCTCTATCTTCTCGATGGTCTACGAGCACGCGACGACCGAAACGCATGGAGTTTCGAGACCAACGCTCTCGAGCAGTACCGCGGCGACAACGTCACCCTGGTCATGCCGGTCGGCGGGCAGTCCAGCTTCTACTCGGACTGGTATGCGAACAGCAATTTGAATCGCCAGCCGGTCACGTACAAATGGGAAACCTTCCTCACCCAGGAACTTCCCGCCTATCTGGAATCGCGTGGCGTCTCCCGAACCAACAACGGTGTGCTCGGATTGTCCATGGGTGGCAGCGCGGCCCTGACGCTCGCCGCCTATCACCGCGATCAGTTCAAGTTCGCCGGATCGCTCTCGGGGTACCTCAACATCTCAGCTCCAGGCATGCGTGAAGCGATCCGCGTGGCCATGGTCAGCGCCGGGTCCTTCAATGTCGATGCCATGTGGGGACCGCCATGGAACCCCGCTTGGCTCCGCAACGACCCCTTCGTGTTTGCACCCGAACTGGCCGGGCTCTCCCTGTACATTTCCGCCGCGAGCGGCCTACCCGGACAGTTCGATCAACCGCGTCGACCCGTCGACTTCGTGAATACCGGTAGCGCCATCGGCCTCGAAGCCCTTGCCCTGATGAACTCACGCGCATTTCAGTTGCGCATGAACTCCCTGGGCATTCCGGCGACGTACAGCTTCCCGGCCAACGGCACTCACTCGTGGCCGTACTGGGGCGCGGAACTGTGGAATGCGCGAGGCCAGATCCTCGACACCCTCGACGCTTGGTGAACTGACAACGACTCGATCACCGACAATCACAGGCCCCGACCGAATTTCGTTCGGGGCCTGTGTCGTTCGAAATCAGAGCGAGGCAAAGAGATCCACGGTGTTGCCGTCGGGATCGAGAAGAACGGCGTAACGCTGGCCCCACACCGCGTCGAAGGGTGCCTTGTGCCCGGGGAAGTCGGCTGTGATGCGCTGATACGCCTCGTCGACGGCCGCGGGTGTCCCGAAATCGAAGGCCAAAGCCACGGGGTGTCGACCTTCCCCGACCGCGAAGTCAGGATCGAAGCTCGCAATGGTGGACAGCGCGTCCCAGGCCAGCCGAAGGCCACCGTCGAAAGTGAACTCCACATGCGGAGCGTCAGCGGGTGTTTCCGGAATGTCGAGCCCGAGCGTTCGGTAGAACGCGAGGGAACGAGCGAGATCGTTGGTGACGATTCCGACGAGATCGAGTCTCGGAGAGACGGACACGGTATTTCTCCTGTTTCGGGTCGAGAAGTGATCGGCGAGTGTGTGACGATGATCTGATGACCGGCACTGACACCCTCGCTCTCGACGGTAGTCGGACGATGGCGTCGAGTCTTGAACAAAACGGCCACACCTATGTCGAAACTCGGATCACCGATTCGGCCGGCCTCTTCAGTTGCACGTGGAAAAGCACTACCGAAGCCCATACGCCAACGGAAGCAAAACGAATTCTTCCCGATCTCTGCGCAGACTTCATCGTCGACAGCACCGGAAAGTCGTGGCTCGTCGGACCTGCCACCAGTGCCGATCTGGTTTCGGTCGCCGCCGGGACAACCATGTGGGGCATCCGGATCAATCCACCGGCTCTGCGGAGCCTGCTCGGCGCAGCGGCCGACGCGGTGCAGGATTCGAAGATCGCCTTCGACGACATCCTCACTTCCAGACAGGCGCGGGTGCTTGCCGACGCACTCCGTCACGAAGCAGTCGACGCTCGCCTACTGGGCGAGCTGTGGCGGGGACTGGAACCCGACCACGGAATCGAGCGTGGTTACTCCGCGCTCATCTCCTCCCCTTCGACTCCGATACGAGAGATCTCCGCAGACCTCGGTGTTTCCGAACGTCATTTTCGACGCTCGATCACGTCGTCGATCGGGCTGTCCCCCAAAATGATTCAGAAAGTGCAACGTATCCAGGACCTGTTGACCCTCAGCCGCGATGCTGATCTCACGCTGTCGTCGCTGGCGGGTCGCGCCGGCTACGCCGACCAAGCCCACCTCGCGCGCGATACGCGAGCGCTGACAGGCCTGACACCGACTCAGCTACTGCGCGAGCACCGATAACGATGAGCGAAGACCTGTTCTCCGCCCTCGATCACCTGGCTGCCACGTCAACTGTCGTGATCGATCGCCCCCGAGGGTCGGCACACCCGCGTTACCCCGCTGCGATTTACCCGCTCGATTACGGCTATCTCGACGGGACCGTCAGCGCGGACGGCGACGGGATCGATCTGTTCCGAGGCTCTGCCGTCGGCAACGGCGTTGTTGCCATGGCCGTTATTGCCGACATCGACAAGAAGGACGTGGAAGTCAAGATCCTTCTCGACTGCACTGCCGATGAAATCGGCACTGCTGCAGCATTTCTCCGCGACACTTTAGGCCTCGGCGCCACTGTCTTGCGGCGCGAAGTCAGCTGAGTTCGTCGAATCGCGGAACAAGATGCTCCGCAACCCACTTAGCTTCCTCGATCAGAGGCCAACCTGCCAGGATCAGTGCAGTCAAACCGGTTCGGCTGCGAAGCGTGCGCACCGAGTCCGTGATCGAATCCGGATCGCCGACGTAGTACACCGCCGATGACCCGGTGCCGAAGATGTCGAGGGGTGACCACGCTGTGATACCCGCGTACAACCCGTCACCGACGTACAACTCCTCTGGTTCAGGAAGTCGGCCGGAGGCAATCTTGTCCGCCCAACCCTGCCGCTGTGCGTCGCGGGCGGTGAAAGTTTTGAGGTCCTGCTTCCCCTGAGTACGACGACGCACTGCATTGTCCAGGACATGAGCGATCTGCTCGACGCCCGTCTTCTCGAACAACGAACGGAAACGGTCGTGCGCCTGCGCTTTGGTGGGGCGAACGATCACACCGGTCAGCGCACCGAAATCGGTGAACTCACGTCCGGCTGCCTCCGCTGCCGCCCGTGCGGCAGAGAATTTGTCTTCGATGAACGACGTCTCCCGCAGCATCGCCAAGTAGGTATCGAGAACCTTGCCTGAATTCGCCAGGCCTGCAGGCGAATCACCGGTGCCCCACAGCGGAACCTGATGCCCCGTGGGCGCATCGATACGCAGTGGTGTGTTGGGAAAGTTCGACTCGGTCCCTTCGGAGTAGATGCGGCGGAAGTCTGCCCAGTACTGCTCCCCCAACTCGTAACGCTCGTCGTGAGGCACGTTCATGTCGTACTTGGTCAGGATGTTCTCGCGTCCGTTGACCGAGTTGATCAACAGTCGGCCACCACTGAAGGCGTCGAAGGTCAACGCCTTCTCTGCCAGCAGTCTCGCCGGCGTCATGTTCGCGTAGACGGCGACGAGGAACTTCATGCGCGTAGTGTGCGCTGCAGCCCAGGTCGCCGAGATGAACGGATCGTTCGGCCAGGTGGCAACAAGAGCACCTTCGAATCCGCCGTCGTCGATCGTCTTCGCGAGCTCGATCTGCCTGGCCCCGTCCACGGGGAACAGTCCGCCGGGGCTCCACGGGTAGTCCCCGTCGGCCTGGGTGAGATACCAGAATGTCTTGACGCCCATCAGTTCTGCACTCCAGCCGGCAGGTCGAACGATTCGATTCGGGCACGCGAGCGGATGGTGTCTGCATTCACGTTGTAGAGCGCGTCGAGGTACGCGACCGCGAAAGAACCGGGGCCCGAGGCATTTTCCTCGGCGATCTCCGACGCCACGGCAACATGCGTGTGCGCGGCAACCAATCCGTCCAGCGCGGTCGGCGTCACGGCGAGGTAGGCCGCAACAAGGCCGCCCAGAGAGCAACCGGTACTGGTCACGCGCGGCAACAGTGCGCTGCCACCGGAAACTCGGACACCCCGAACGTCGCCGCCACTATCGCGGGCCACGATGTAGTCGACCGGGCCTGATGCCGACACCGCGTCCGCATGCTTCAGGAGTGCCAGAGCGGCGGGCACTGCGTCGGCGGAGTCGGACGCACTGTCGACGCCACGGGTGTCACCGCCGAGTCCCGCCAGCGCGATGATCTCCGACGCGTTCCCTCGGATCGCGCTGGGGTGAAAGCGCAGCAAGTCCACAGCGATACCGCTCCTCCAGGGCAGTCCGCCTACACCGACCGGATCCAAAACCCATGGCGTACCGGCAGTTCGGGCCGCTTCAGCGGCTACCAGGAAGGCTTCGGCCGTTCCGTCGTCCGGCGTTCCGAGGTTGACGAGTACTCCCCCGGCGATGGCAGCGAACCCACCCGCCTCGTGAACATTGTCGATGTGAGCGTTGCTTGCGCCGGCAGCGAGCAGAACATTGGTCAAGAAATTCGCCGAAACGATGTTGGTCAGCGACTGGACGAGCGGCACCTGGTCGCGGAGTGCGTCGATCGCAGAGGCGACGGTTTCGACAGAGACAGTGTCAGACATAAGATTTCCTTCAAAGCGGATGGTGTTATCGGGACTGCGACGATTCAGGATCGCTGACATCGATCGTCCTGAATCGCACCTTCGGACTCACCGCCGACAACCATCGGCAATGCCGGAACTGCAGTCCATTCCTCCAACGAACCGTCGTACACTTTGACGTCCCCGTAGCCGCTTCGGATCAGCGCAAGCGCCGTCAAGCACGCCGAAACGCCACCGCCGCAATAGATCACGACAGGTTCGGCGACTGCAGGCACAACGTCGGCAGATCTCGACAGAAGATCGTCCACCGGAAGCATCCTGGCGTCGGCGTCGAGAAGACTCTTCGCGGACAGATTCACACTCGACGGGATATGCCCGCGTCGCGAATATCGCGTCTTCTCCGTTCCCTCGTACTGCTCAGACGAGAGAGCGCACACCAGCGTCCCGGCTACTTCTCCCGAGGACAGTGAGGCAACGCGCGGTAGATCGACCCATAGGCCGAGGTCCGTCACGCTCCAACGCGCCGAAGCCGACGTGTGGGTTACGTCGTCGCCGCTCGCGAGAGCGAAGCCGCGTCGAGTCCATTCGACGAGGCCACCGTCGAGGACTCTCGCTTCGATGCCGGCATTGCGAAACACCCACCAGAGCCGTGACGCCCAGGTGGTCGAACCCTGGTCGTAGATCACGATTGTCGCGCCAGGCTCGATACCACTGGATTGGAGATCGGAAACCAACTGCTCCGTTGACGGGTGTGTGAAATGCAGCGCCGCTTCCCTTTCGGAGAAGACGTCCATGAGGTCGATGTGCCGAGAACCCGGGATGTGCGAGGAGACCCAGCCGTCGTACCCGGATTCCGGGCGGTAGTCACCGTCGAATCGCGCGGGAGGAAAATGAACCGTCGCGTCGAGCACAGCGACGCCTCCCTCACGCAGCATCGCGTCGAGTTCAGCGGCACTCACCAGCGGCGACGCGGTCTCTCCAGCCACTTCGGACCCTCTCCCTCGGAAACGAACAACCACGAACCTAAATGAGTACTAGCGTATACGCAAGTACTCACTCGTAGTCGATGGCATAATCGAACGCGTTCTACTTGAACGCACAGGAATGGGGACACATGGAACTCGACGCCGATACGAGCACCACCGATCTGCTGGTGCCGGAGGCTGCGCTGGGCCGGTCCGATCAGACTTCGCGGCAGTACCTGCGCCTGCGGGCCGACATCCTGGCCGGCAAGTTTCCCCAGGGCGCTCCGCTGCACGAGACTCAATTGTGCGAATCGTACGGCGCATCGCGTACCCCGATCCGGGAAGCACTCAACTGGCTCGCGCACGACGGTCTACTCGAGCGAGCCGCCCGCGGGTTTCGCGTCCGCTCCGGCACTCCCGAGGACGTCATCGAAATCTACGCAGCGCGGGTAGCCCTCGAATCGGAAGCTGCCGGCGCTGCCGCACTCCGCCACAGCGATCTCGACCTTGCCCGACTGGACGGATTGCACGAGTTCTGCTGCACTGCAACAGAAGGAACCGAAGTTCGTTCCGGGAACTTCAAGTTTCACGAGGCCCTGTGGCAAGCCGCCCACAATTCCACCATCACCTCACTGCTGATCCGCCTCACCACCCAATTGCGAATCTACGACAGCGGCCCGCCGTCGAACTACGGCGAACCGGACCTACTCAATTCGGAACATCACGAGATCTTGAACGCCATCCGCGCCAGGGACGAATCGTCCGCACGTGGCCACATGCGCAACCATCTCGAACGCAGCCGCGACCAGCGGATAAGGATGTTCGCCAGCCGCTGACTTCAGACAGCCGAGAGATGCACACCGCCGCTTACGCCGCCGTCAGTCAGGCGGGGAGCGGGCCGATCTCGACGTCGTACACGCTCTCGGCCGGGCTCGACATCACTCGGTCCGCCATCTCCTGTTTGAGCACTGTCAGCCGCGCTTCGTCTTCGGCTGTCCGGTCAGTCTTGCGGGAGAGAGTGATCAACTCGTCGACGACAAATCCCTCCCGAACAGTCAGCGTGGCGCTCGCGCCGCGATAGCCGACCCGAAAGACGTACAGTGCGAGCGTATTTCCTCGTTCAGGCCGGGCCAGGGAACTGTCGACGGTGTACCGCCCTTCGGTCACCGCGCGCGTGACCAACTCGAACGCGTCGCGCACTCCTGGTCCGCCGTGTGCAGTGGTGACGACCAACTCGCGACGCTCGACAGAGCCTTCCCCGCCGAGCACACCGAGTGCGCGCTCGAGGACTTTGTAGGCATGCGCCACCCCTCCCGGCGCCTGCGGCCCGTGATAGCGCAGAGCATCCTCGTACGTGAAGTCGAGCGTCGTACCGTGATCGGTCACGATCAGCGAGTCGGTCATGATGGGCGTCCTTGCCGGTCAGTGCTGGCGGTCGATCGGATTGTTGCGCGAGACAATGAGCGGATCGACCGGCGTGAAAGGAAATTCCGGCAGATCGCGTTCCGGAACACCGAACGAGGCCGAGAGAACGCCGCGCGAGAACGCGGAAGCCGTTGCACGGTAGCCTATGTCGCCCGGCGTCGGCTGGTCGAAGAAGATGAGGAAGTTGATGTCCTCGTCACCTAGAACCTCGATGTGATGGGGATAGGCACGCGGAACGAAATACACCTGACCCGGCTCGAGTAGATAGGTGTCGAGCGACCCGTCCGGATCGAGAACCGTCATCCGCCCGTGACCACGATGCACGTATCCCATTTCAGCAGTGACGGGATGCCAGTGTGGCTCACGCATCCCACTCTCGCGAATAGTCAACGAGTACATCGAAAGATCCTCCAGCGCCGCCCAATACTGCTTGCGCGCCACCTTCGCCTGTCCGTACGGATAAGCGAGAGGGGCGATCTGGCCTTCGAGGTCGAAGAGATGCGCGTTGGGAAAGCCGGCGGTGTCGGGAACGACGGCGGCGCCGTCCCGCCGCACTATCTGGGACGCATCGGCCCTACCGAAGACGTCAAAGGCCGACGCGGCGAGGTCGTAGGTATTGCCGAGCACCGCGTTCGACATTGCGCTTACGCTGCTCTGCAATGAAAAGTGCTGCGGGAGAGAAGTTCGCAAGGCAGCAATGATCTCCGCTTCCCCCTCTCCGACATTCTCGATGTGATAAATCGCGCCGGATTCGACGTGATACATCTGCCCCGTTAGCACCACGAAACTGGCGAACTCGTCGGCATTGCCCAGCAACGAGACGAGCACGGTTCCGCGGGTGACGTAAGCGATCTGGTTCGCGTTGACGTTCCATTGTGGTTCGCGGATCGCGCCGGGGCCGAGAACAATTCGTTTGATCGACAGACCGGACAGGATGGGCAACGAACTCGAGTCGAGCTGCGAGATCGATCCGAGTTCGTTTTCGAAAACGCTGGGACCATCGCGCAACGACGCAACGTGTGTAGACATGGCCTTGGATCCTTTTCGACTCTGGTCCTTCCGCCTCGCTGACGTCAGTCCTCGATGAACGCGAGAATGTCCTGGTCGAGTGTCTCTTGATATGAGCCGTAGATGCCGTGCGGTGCGCCGGGATACACCTTGAGCGTGCCCTTCTTCACCAACTTGATCGCCTTCTCCGCCGCCGCGCCGATCGGCACGATCTGATCGTCGTCTCCCTGAGCGATGAGGAACGGAACGTCGATGGCTTCGAGATCGGAAGTCTGGTCTGTCTCGGAGAATGCCTTGACGCAGTCGTAGGCCGCGGCGAGGTTGACCAACATCCCCTGCCTCCAGAAGTCGTCCTTCGCGCCTTGCGAGACGTCGGCCCCTTCGCGGTTCGCACCGTAGAAGCTCTCGCTGAGATCCTTGTAGAACTGCGATCGGTCTCGCAGAACTCCCTCGCGAATGCCGTCGAACACCTCGATCGGTGTGCCTTCGGGGTTGCCGTCCGACTTGACCATGATCGGCGGAACGGCGCCGGCGGTGATCACCTTGGCCACGCGCCCTTTGCCGTGCTGCGCCGCATAACGGACCACTTCCCCGCCGCCGGTCGAATGGCCCACCAGGATCAGGTCTTTCAGGTCGAGTGTGTCGATCAGCTCAGCCAGGTCCTTGGCATATGTATCCATGTCGTTGCCGGTGTACGTCTTCGACGAGCGACCGTGTCCTCGACGATCGTGCGCGACAGTCCGGTATCCGGCGTCGGCGAACAGCTTCATCTCGACCTGCCACGCGTCGGAACTCAGCGGCCACCCGTGGCTCAGGACGATCGGCCGGCCGGTGCCGTGCTCGGTGTAGTAGATCTCGGTTCCGTCGGAGGTGGTGATGTAGGGCATGTTCTGCTCTTCTCTGTCGAGTCGTGGAGTGAGGTCCGGACACGGTGCCCGGTACCCGCACTCTGCGAGTGCCCACTACGGGGGCAGTCGACTCATCGATCGACAGAAATCTGCGGAGGCAGAAGACTGCGGCCCGGCACCACGAAGCGTGGTGCCGGGCCGGACCCTTATGCCAGAGGGAACGATCAGTAATCGTCCTCCGTGTAGACGATCATGCCGCGCAGGTTCTTTCCCTCGAGCATGTCTGCGTAGCCCTCGTTGATCTCCTCGAGCTTGTAGGTCTTGGTCACCAACTCGTCGAGTTTGAGTGCGCCGCTTCGGTAGTGATCGAGCAACTTGGGAATCTGAGACCGTGGTCCTACCCCGCCGAAGATGGCTCCCTGCAAACGCTTCTGCAGAAGGGTCAGCTCGAAGAGGCTGAGCGTCACCTGCGAATCCGCGTAATGCCCCATTCCGACGACCACAACCTGACCACCCTTACCCGTCGCACTGAGCGCGGGCTGAATGATGTCGCCGTGGATTTCTCCCACGGTGATCACGGTGACGTCGGCCATCTTGCCCCAGGTGATCTCACCGATCACCGGTAACGCTTCCTCGAGTGAGGCAAACGTGTGTGTGGCGCCGAATTCCTTTGCCTTGTCGCGCTTGAATTCGACGGGATCGATCGCGATCACAAAGCGCGCTCCAGCGGACGCCGCGCCCTGCACCGAGTTGATTCCGACGCCGCCGACGCCGACGACCACAACCGTGTCACCGACCTTGGCTCCGCCGATCGCGGTGGCCGATCCCCAACCGGTGGCAACACCGCAGCCGAGCAAGGCCGCCTTGTCGAGCGGGATGTCCTTCTCGATCTTGATCACGGACGCCTCGTTGACGGTCACGTACGGCGAAAAGGTTCCGAGCAGGCACATCTGGATGACCGGTTCGTCGTTGAGCGTTACGCGATAGGTCTTGTCGGAGATCGCCTGCCCGGTCAGCAGGCCGGCTCCCTCGTCGCAGATGTTCTGCAGACCTTTCGCACAGGACGGACAACGTCCGCACGCGGGGATGAAGGCGAGAACCACGTGGTCGCCTTCTTCGACGCTCGTGACGCCCGGGCCGACCTTCGTCACCACTCCGGCACCTTCGTGCCCGCCGAGGGCCGGGAAGAAGGGCAGCGGGCTGGCACCCGTACGCAAATGTTCGTCCGAATGGCACAGTCCCGATGCGGCGAGTCGGACCTGCACCTCACCCGAGACCGGGTCCCCCAGCTCGACCTCTTCGATCTCCCACGCCTGACCTGGCGCCTTGACTACCGCTGCCTTGACCTTCACCTGCACTCCTCGAAAATCTTCGTGATGCACGGACGACGAAAGAACGCGCCGGCATTTGTGTCGCCGATCACACTCCAAGTATGAGTGTGCCTGAAGTAGCCCGAGAATACCGCCGGTCCGCGCGCCTTTTTGGTAGCCGCCTCTACCGGAAAGGCACACGGCTAATATGGACACAGTGGCCAAGGGAACTCGCAAGACCAGAACTCGCAGCAGTACTCCCGAGCGAGGCGAGTCCGGCCCGGTCGCCGGCACTTTCCCCATCGATACCGGGACGTGCGAACTAGTCCGCGATCAATACTCCGACGACAGCTGGATCATCCAGATCAACGGAGTGCCCAGTTCCCACGTGAACGTCGCAGATCCGACGGTGCTCGATTTCGAGTACATGCGGTGGATCGCGCATCTGGTCGATTCCGAACGTGACAAGGCCGA
Organism: Rhodococcus baikonurensis; assembly: GCF_040489275.1. Taxonomy (NCBI): domain Bacteria; kingdom Bacillati; phylum Actinomycetota; class Actinomycetes; order Mycobacteriales; family Nocardiaceae; genus Rhodococcus; species Rhodococcus baikonurensis. The sequence goes on from NZ_JBEUOQ010000007.1 coordinate 260,722, forward strand.
GCGCCTTCGGGTTCTGCACCTCGGCGGCGGAGCCTGCTCCATGGCCAGGTACTTCGCCGCCACCTACCCCGACGCGCGTCAGGTGGTTGTCGAAATCGACGGCGCCCTGGCCGAACTCGTGCGCGATTGGTTCGACCTTCCGCGCGCACCACTGCTGCGCATCCGCGTCGGCGAGGCCCGCGCCGTCACCGAAACTCTCACCGAGTCCACCCGGGACATCGTGATTCGGGATGTCTTCGCCGGCAGCACAACTCCGACACCACTGACGACGGCGCAATTCACCACCCACGTACGACGCGTACTCGCACCGGGCGGCATCTACATCGTCAACTGCGGCGACACCCCGGATCTCCAGGGCGCACGCAGTGAGGCCGCGACCATCGGCGCCCAATTCGAACACATGGCGATCATCGCCGATCCCGCAATGCTCAAGGGCCGCCGCTACGGCAACATGATCATCGCCGGCAGCGACGTACCGATCGGCGGGCAACCGTCGCTCGCGCGCGAACTACTCGGCGGCGGAGTGCCCGCCCACGTCTGGCAGGACGCCGAAGTCCGCAAGTTCGCCGCGAACGCGCCGGTTCGACAGGACTGACCGACGGCACTACTCGCCGCCGAACACCCTCTCCACCACAGCCTTTGCCCGTCGTGTGATGCGCAGGTAGTTGTCGAGGAACTCCCCTGCGTCGTCGCCGTATCCGGCGACCTGCGCCACCGCCGCGAGGACACGGCCAGGGCCGGGAAGCTGGTCTGTCGGCTTGCCCCGCACCAGAACGAGGCAGTTGCGTGCCTTCGTCGCGGTGATCCAGGCGTCACGCAGCAGTTCGACGTCACCTTCGCTGAGCAGTTCCGCGGCCCCGATAGCGTCGAGAGTTTCCAGCGTCGACGTGTTGTGCAACGACTCGATCTTGTCGGCGTGGCGCAGCTGCAGCAGTTGCACAGTCCACTCGATGTCAGCCAGGCCGCCGCGACCCAGTTTGGTGTGCGTGGCCGGATCGGCTCCGCGCGGGAGCCTTTCGGAATCGACGCGCGCCTTGATGCGCCGGATCTCGCGCACCGCCGCGTCACTGACGCCGCCTTCGGGGTAGCGGGTCTTGTCGATCATGTGCAGGAACCGCAGTCCCAGTTCAGGGTCACCGGCAACCGGATGCGCACGTAGGAGCGCTTGGATCTCCCACGCCTGAGCCCACTTCGCGTAGTACGCGTCGTAGGACTCGAGAGTGCGCACCATCGGTCCGTTACGACCTTCCGGGCGCAGTCCGGTGTCGACTTCGAGCGGCGGATCAGTACTCGGAGCACCGAGAAGCTTGCGCACCTTGTCGGCAATGCTGTTGGCCCACTTGACCGCAACGGTCTCGTCGACGCCCTCACGGGGTTCGCACACGAACAGCACGTCGGCATCAGATCCATAGCCGAGTTCGCCGCCGCCGAGTCGACCCATGCCGATGACGGAGAAGCTGGCCGGCGCCTCGGTTCCGAGTTCGGTGACGCTGGCCTTGATCACCGCGGAGAGCGACGCGTTGAGCACCGCAGCCCACACCGAGGACAGCGCCTTGCAGACGGCGGGCACATCGAGCATGCCGAGGATGTCGGCCGAAGCGATGCGTGCAAGTTCGTGTCGCCGCAGCGAGCGGGCCGCGGCCACAGCACGATTGGGATCACTGTGTCGGCCGGAGGCGGTGAGGATTCCGCGAGCGACGTCTTCGGGCTTCGGCTCGACCAGGCGCGGACCACTCGGTGAATCCGCGAACAAACGGATCACGTCGGGTGCCTTGATGAGCAGATCAGGTAGATACGCCGACGAGCCCAGTACGGTCATCAGACGCTCGGCGACTGCAGCCTCGTCGCGGAGCAGGCGCAGGAACCAGGTCTGGTCGACGAGCGCGTCCGAGAGCCTACGGTATGCAAGCAGACCTGCATCGGGATCCGGTGTGTCAGCGAGTGATTCGAGCAGAGTCGGCAGTAGAAGCGCTTGAATCCGACCCTTACGTGAAGCGCCACTCGTCAGTGCTGTCAGATGTCCGAGTGCATGCTCGGGTGCCGTGTAACCCAGAGCTGCCAACTGCCGAACCGCCGCTTCGGGTCCCAGGACCAGTGCTTCCTTGTCCATCCGCGCCACCGATTCGAGAAGCGGGCGGTAGAACAGTTTGGCGTGCAGGCGGCGAATACGATGTGAATTCCGCTTGATCTCGGCGCGCAGGACTCCGAGGGAATCCAGACGCCCGTCGGGCCGCATGTGCGCGGCGCGGGCCAGCCAACGCAGCGCTTCCTCGTCGTCCGGCGGCGGCAGGGTGTGCGTGCGCTTGAGCTTCTGCAACTGCAGACGGTGCTCGAGAAGGCGCAGGAATTCGTACGACGCGGTCAGGTTGGCGGCGTCGTCGCGGCCGACGTATCCACCCGCCGCCAATGCGGTCAGTGCATCGACCGTACTCTGGACGTGCAACGAACGGTCGGCCCGGCCGTGCACCAATTGCAGGAGCTGGACGGCGAATTCGACGTCGCGCAAACTTCCGCGGCCGAGTTTGAGTTCACGCTCACGCAGTTCGGGCGGAACCATTTCCTCGACGCGTCGACGCATGGCCTGAACTTCGGGAACGAAGTCCTCGCGCTCGGAGGCGATCCACACCATCGGGCTCATCGCCTCGGAGTACTGGCGACCGAGCTCCATGTCGCCGGTCATCGGACGAGCCTTGAGCAGTGCCTGGAACTCCCAGGTCTTGGCCCAGCGCTTGTAGTACGTGATGTGGGATTCGAGGGAGCGAACCAACTCTCCGCGCTTGCCTTCGGGACGCAGCGCAGCGTCGACCTCGAAGAAAGCGGAAGTACCGATGCGCATCATCTCACCGGCGACGCGGCTGGCCGTCGCATCGGCAGGTTCGGCGACGAACACGACGTCGACGTCGGAGACGTAGTTCAGCTCGCGCGCACCACATTTGCCCATGGCGATCACGGCGAGCCGGATCGGACAGCTGCCCTCGGGGCACACCGTTGCGATAGCCACCGCCAGTGCGGCGGTCAGGGCAGCGTCCGCGAGATCGGAAAGCTGGTGACCCACAGTCTGATACGGCACTACGGGCTCGTTCTCGACGGTCGCCGCAAGATCAGCCGCAGCCAGCAGCATCAACTGGTCCTTGTAGCTCTTACGCAGAGCAACAACAGCTTCCGGCCCGGTCAGGGTGGCGCGGTAGGTCAGTGAGCCTTCGGTAGCGCCCTCGTCGAGGGTGGCGCCCACGGCTTCGAGCAAAGCAGCGGTGGCCTCGTCCTTGGTCGGCAGAGAGGTGCCGTCGAGCAGTTTCCAGCCGATCGGATCCGCGGCCAGATGATCGCCGAAGGCCGAAGACGCACCCACCAGTGCGAACAACCGGCCCCGCAAGCTTTTGTCCTTGCGCAATGCCTGATCGAGCTCGCGCCACCCGTCGTCGAGCCCGTCCTTGATCCGGACAAGGGTGCGCAGAGCGAGGTCGGCATTCGCGGCACGCGAAAGCGACCACAAGAGTTCGATACTCTCGGCGTCGACCCAACCGAGCTGACGCAACTCGTCGGCAGCGGTGGGCTCGACCAGCCCGAGTCGACCCGGTCCTGGGACTGCTGATCTCGCAGCGGGCGGTTTCACCGTCACAGACCGAGGTAGGTCTTGAGCTCGAACGGCGTCACGTGGCTGCGGTATTCCTCCCACTCACGACGCTTGTTGCGCAGGAAGAAATCGAAGACGTGTTCGCCGAGTGCTTCGGCCACCAGCTCCGACTTCTCCATCTCGCGCAGAGCGCTGTCCAAGTTGCTCGGCAGTTCCTTGTAGCCCATGGCGCGACGCTCGGCGGAGGTCAACGACCACACGTCGTCTTCTGCCTCGGGCGGCAAGGTGTAGCCCTTCTCGATGCCTCGAAGACCGGCAGCAAGCAGGACCGCGAAAGTCAGGTACGGGTTGCAAGCCGAGTCTGGGCTTCGGATCTCGACGCGACGTGACGACGCCTTGTTGGGCGTGTACATCGGAACGCGGATGAGAGCCGATCGGTTGGACGGGCCCCACGACGCAGCTGTGGGTGCCTCTCCCCCATGGACGAGTCGCTTGTACGAGTTGACCCACTGGTTCGTGACCGCACTGATCTCGTTGGCGTGCTCGAGGATGCCGGCGATGAACGCTTTGCCGGTCTCGGAGAGCTGCATCGGATCGTCCGGATTGTGGAAGGCGTTGGTGTCGCCCTCGAACAGGCTCATGTGGGTGTGCATCGCGGAGCCGGCCTGATCACTGAACGGCTTGGGCATGAAGCTCGCCCGGACGCCTTCACCGATCGCGACCTCCTTCACGACGTACCGGAACGTCATGACGTTGTCGGCCATCGAGAGTGCGTCGGCGTAGCGCAGATCGATCTCCTGCTGACCCGGCGCGGCCTCGTGGTGACTGAACTCGACCGAGATGCCCATCGACTCGAGTGCGTCGATGGCGTGGCGGCGGAAGTTCGGAGCCGAATCGTGCACTGCCTGGTCGAAGTATCCGCCCGAGTCGGCCGGGATCGGCGGAGTGCCGTCGATCGGACCGTTCTCCAGAAGGAAGAACTCGATTTCCGGGTGGACGTAGCAGCTGAAGCCCAAGTCGCTGGCCTTGCTCAACTGGCGACGCAGGACGTGGCGCGGATCGGCCCACGACGGCGAACCGTCGGGCATCGTGATGTCACAGAACATGCGCGCGGAATGCTGCGCACCGTCCTTGTGGGCCCACGGCAGGATCTGGAATGTCGAGGCGTCGGGCCGAGCGACGGTGTCGGCTTCGGAGACTCGTGAGAATCCCTCGATGGCGGAACCGTCGAATCCGATTCCCTCCTCGAAGGCGCCTTCGAGTTCGGCGGGGGCGATCGCCACCGATTTGAGGTACCCGAGAACGTCGGTGAACCACAAGCGGACAAACCGAATGTCGCGCTCTTCCAGGGTACGAAGCACGAATTCTTTTTGGCGATCCATGCACGCGAGACTAAGCAAGCCACGTTAAATCTGTGTTACATCAGTGGTCCCGGTTAACAGAGTGATTGGTCACCATCGAATAGGCGCAGCGTACGGCGCCGCGCCGACTAACATGTCAGGCCCTCTTCCGGCGCCTTCAAGTACACGAAGTAGTCGACGACGGCATCGTCGACGCAGGAGTTTCCGTCCAGAACGACCGTGTGCTGGGTTCCGTCGAAGGTGATCAGGGCAGCGCCCAACTGCTTCGCGAGATCCACTCCGGCCTGATACGGCGTAGCCGGATCCTGCGTCGTGGACACGACGACCAGCTGAGGCAGTCCGGCATCGGCGAGCGCCTGGGGGTCGAGCGCGTGGGGGCTGCCGGTTGCCGGAACGGGCCAGAACGCGCACAGGTCGAGCGGCGCTTGACCGGTCCCTCGGCCGTCGTCGAGGAACGGGGCCGCTTCGCGGTACCGGGTATCGGACTCGCCGGCCTCGGCGCGGTCGGTGGTTGCCGGATCGTCCACGCAGCGAATGGCGTTGAACGCGTCGTTGATGTTGGAGTAGCTGCCGTCGTCCTCACGGCCTTCGTACATGTCGGCGAGATTGAGCAGCGAGTCGCCGCGTCCGTCGGCCAGACTCGACAGACCCCCACGCAGCGGCGTCCACAACTGTGGCGAATACAGAGCCTGCTGGACGCCCGTGATCGCGTCGGAATAACTCAGTCCGCGCGGATCGGTGGTCTGTGCCGGCTTCTCGATCAACGGATCGACGAGTGCCTGAAAGCGCGCTTGCGCCTGCGCCGGATCGTCACCGAGCGGGCAGTCCGTTCGCGAGACACAGTCGGCGACAAAGGCGTCGAACGCGCCTTGGAAACCCTGACCTTGCAGGACCACTTCGTCGACCGGATCCTGTTCGGGGTCGAGCGCGCCGTCGAGGACCATCGCTCGGACGTTCTGCGGAAAGGTTTCCGCGTAAGTGGATCCGAGCCGGGTCCCGTACGAGAACCCGAGGTAGTTCATCTTCGGATCGCCGAGAACGCCCCGAATGACGTCCATGTCTCGCACCACCTCGTAGGTACCGACATGCGCGAGGAACTCCGTACCGGTCCGCTCAGCGCACTTGGCGGCGTAGTCCTTGCTGTCCGCCTCGGCGAGGGCGATGCCCTCCGGTGTCATGTCGACGTTGACCTCCGCACGCTCCGCGTCGGTCTCCTCCGGCGTCAAACACCGAACCTGCGGCGTCGACGCTCCGATCCCCCGCGGATCGAAGCCGATCATGTCGAAACGCTCCTGCAGTTCGGTGCCCGAACCCGACGTGGCCATCGACAGCCCGGACCCACCCGGCCCGCCGGGGTTCAGCAACAGCGAGCCGATGCGGTCACCGGTGGCCTTCGAACGCGAGATCACCACCTTCGCGGTGTCGCCGCTCGGATTCGCGTAGTCGACGGGAACGCTCACCTCTGCGCAGTCGACCCCTCGCCCCAGCGGCGCAGTTCCTTCTTCGACGAATTGGTCGCACGAACCCCAGTCGAGCGTCTGCTCGTAGAATTTCTCCAGGCCGGACGGCACCGCGGACGCGGCGGAACCAGCGGGTTCCACCGATTCGGGAGTGCCTTCCGAACTGGTGCAACCGACAACCAACACGAGCACTGCTGCGCTTCCGGCGAGGGCACCGGAGAGGCGAACGAACTTCGACATGCCATCGATGGTGCCAGGAAACCGCGATAGCCAGCGGTTCGCCTCATCTCGGCACCTACCTGATACGCGCGCGGTGATGTGACCCATTGCACCCCGTCAACTATTCGTGTCGGCGATGTCCGGTGGCAGACTGAACACGTCATCACCCACACCCGGGGACCCGAAGGCGATCAACGCTCAGGGCCTCGAGGCCAGAAAGGGACAACGATGTCCGAAACACCTCTCTACGGTTCTGTACCCACTGCAGGCTCTGTACCCACTGCAGGCTCTACCGATGCACCGAAGCGCAAGACGCGCATTCACCACCTCGCCGAGATGAAGCAGAACGGCGAACGCTGGTCGATGCTCACCGCTTACGACTACTCCACGGCACGCATCTTCGAAGACGCAGGCATCCCGGTGCTGCTCGTCGGCGACTCGGCCGCCAACGTCGTCTACGGCTACGACACCACCGTGCCGATCACCGTCGACGAACTGCTCCCGCTCGTGCGCGGCGTCGTTCGCGGCGCACCGCACGCGCTCGTCGTCGCCGATCTCCCCTTCGGCACCTACGAGGGTTCCGCCGAGCAGGCCCTGGCGACTGCCACACGGTTCATGAAGGAAGGCCTCGCGCACGCCGTCAAGCTCGAGGGCGGTGAGCGGATGAGCAAGCAGATCGCGGCAATCACCTCGGCCGGCATCCCCGTCATGGCTCACGTCGGATTCACCCCGCAGAGCGTGAACTCGCTCGGCGGTTTCCGCGTCCAGGGTCGCGGCGACGCGGCCGAGCAGCTTGTGGCGGACGCCATTGCAGTCCAGGAAGCCGGGGCGTTCTCCGTCGTCATGGAAATGGTTCCGGCCGAGATCGCGGGCCAGGTCAGCCGCAAACTCACCATCCCCACCGTCGGCATCGGGGCCGGTTCCGAATGCGACGCGCAGGTACTCGTCTGGCAGGACATGGCGGGTTACACGAGTGGTAAGACAGCCAAGTTCGTCAAGCGTTTCGGTAACGTCGGTGACGAACTGCGTTCCGCAGCCGCAGCCTATGCATCAGAAGTTCGCACTGGCGCTTTCCCGGCCGCAGAACACAGTTTCTGATCCGAGACCGGCGAACGCCGCCTGTCTCTCAACCAGCCAGGGGTGCGTTCAATGATCGGTAACCGTCGAAGTTCTACTGCCGCAGCTGTAGTCGGTGCGGCAGCTCTCGTCACGGTGCTGAGCGGATGCGCGGGAGGGTCCACCAACTCTCCCGCGCCCAGCAGCACTACGCCCGCGAGTTCCACCACGACGGCGCCGGCAACAAGCTCCGCGTCCGGTTCGACGTTCACCGACGCTCAGGTCCAGCAGTTGTGCTCGGATATGGAAGGGCAGCTGCAGAACTGGCGGACCGTCACCCCGACGCTCGGCAAGGGTGGACTGAACACGATCGTCATCACGTGGGCGACGCAGAACGGCATCAACCTGCTCGATCTCGCCCAGAACCGCGAAAGCATCGACGCGGCAACCTCGGCCGCGTGCCCCGATGTCCGGAGCGGCGCGATTTCCGCACTCGAGATCCCCGATCTCGCCTCCGGACTGGTGGGCTTCTGATGACCGACACGTCAGCCACTTCAGGGCAGCCGTCGGCTCTTCGGAGTCTGTATCCCCCGATCGAGCCCTTTGTCACCGGCTTCCTCGATGTCGGTGACGGCCAGAGCATGTACTGGGAAGTCAGCGGCAATCCGGACGGCAAGCCAGTGGTGTTCCTGCACGGTGGCCCCGGTGGCGGTGCACAACCGGCGGTGCGCCAGTTCTTCGATCCGGCCGCATACCGAATTGTTCTCCTCGACCAGCGCGGCTGCGGGCGATCCACCCCGCACGTTGCCGACGGCGCCGACCTGTCGGTGAACACGACCGACAAGCTGCTGGCCGACATCGAAGCCCTGCGTGAACATCTGTCGATCGACAAGTGGATGGTCTTCGGCGGGTCCTGGGGTTCCACGCTGTCCATCGCCTACGCCGAAACGTTTCCCACGCGCGTCACGGAACTGGTCCTGCGCGGGATCTTCCTCCTGCGTCGCAGCGAGATCGACTGGTACTACAACGGCGGCGCCGGAAACATCTTTCCGGAGCGCTGGGACAAGTTCCTCGAACCGGTGCCCGAGGCGCAGCGCGGTGAAGACCTCGTCGCGGTCTATCACCAATTGCTCCATTCCGAAGACCCCGACGTCGCAGCCCGGGCAGCGATCGCCTGGTCTGCCTGGGAAGGATCGACGAGTTACCTGTATCCACAGGCGGACAAGATCGAACAGAACTCCGAGACCAGGTTCGCCTTGGCCTTCGCTCGCATCGAGAATCACTACTTCGTCAACGGCGGATTCTTCGACGAGGGTCAGCTCCTACGCAAAAGCTCCGCACTGCACGGCATTCCGGGGACGATCGTCCAGGGCCGCTACGACGTCGTCTGCCCCGCCACCAGTGCCTGGGCACTGCACAAGGCGTGGCCCGAATCCAAGCTCGTGATCGTCGACGACGCCGGACACTCCGCGATGGAGCCCGGCATCGCACATCACTTGGTGGAAGCCACCGATTCGTACCGGTAGCTCCCTACGCCGGGAACGTGAATTCCACCGTCCGTTTGACGGTGTCGACGGCGGTGAGTCGCACCTTTGCGCGCTCACCGTCGTCGGGCGTTCCGACGCATTTCGCAATCACGGCGACCGACGGGACAAACACTTCCGCCGAGCGCTTTCCGTCCTTGGCGCGCATCACCACCGCGTCGAAGACCTCGCCGACCCGGCCGTCGAGCAGCGTGGACTCGGTCAGATCGATGCACGCGCGGTCGACCTTGTTCGCCAGTGAGTCGGACCCACTCATGATGTCGGGCAACTCGGGAAGGGCGGTGCGCACCCATTCCGGTACCGCCGTACCAGCTGTGATCGCCAGACACACCTCGGTGCTGAAACGATCGGACAGGCGGCGTAGCGGAGCCGTGACGTGAGCGTAGGGCGCTCCGATCCCCGCATGCACCGTCAACTCCGGTAATCGGCCGTCGAAGGCCGCGTAGTCTGCGCCGCGCAGCAACGACGGCGCAACCGACATCAGCGCCATCGTCGACGGCTCGCCCGAGTCGAGGCCGGCAAGAATCTGCCCGACGCTTTCCCCCTCCGGCCACGTGATACCCAGCGCCACTGCAGTTCTCCGCAAGGTCCGAACCGCGGACTCCTCGGCGGGCGGCAGCGTGCGAAGCAACCCGATACCTGCGTCGATCATCATGCGGCCGGCACACATCCCGGTCAGTAGCGACACTTCTGCGTTCCAGTCGTCCGCTTCGGTGCGTGGCTCCAACTCGATCCGCCAGCGAACCGAGGACTCGTCCTCCGGCTGCTCCCGAACCACTGACTGCTCGGGCAGTTTCAGCTCGATGGCACCCCTGGCAACCGCCGAGGCACTGCGCAATCGTCCGAACTCCGGTAGTGCGGCGATCGACGGATGCAAGGTGCCCGCGTCCGCGTCGCGCTGCACGGTCGAATAATCCAGACGCGCCACAGATTTCACCAGAGCTCGCCTCACCTGCCACGACGTGGGCTCGGCTTGGGCATCCAACTCGATACACCACAGCGCGGCGGGGCGAACCACGTCCGGCAGCAGGCTCGCCGATCCCTCCGACAACGCCCGAGGATGCAGCGGAACGGAACCGTCCGGGAGATAGAAGGTTTGGCCACGTTTGCGGGTTTCGATGTCGAGCGCACCACCTGGCGACACCACCGCCGCGACGTCGGCGATCGCGTAGTGCACGACGTACCCGGTCGACGTCTTCTCGATGTGCACTGCCTGGTCGAGGTCCATCGATCCGGGAGGGTCGATGGTCACGAAGGCGATACCCGTTTCGTCGACACGCCCGGCACCGAAACGATCCACGGCATTCTCGGCCTCGGCCTGCGCCGCGGCCGAGAATGCTCCTGGCAAATCGAATTCCGCCCGAACCACTCCGAAGTCGATTCCCTGCACCATCATTCGACCTGCGGGCACGCGTCCTCCATGATCGGTTCGGGCCGGTCCAGCAGCTGTACCGGTCCCAGTTGTTCCAGCCTCAGTTGTTCCAGTCTTCGTCTGCCCGATCGGCGGCTTTGTTGCGTTCGGCCGCGATCTTCAATGCATGCTCGGCAGAGTCCCGATCAGGGTACGGCCCCATCCTCGTCAGCGAGGACGCACCCTTTCCCTGCGTGACGGAACCGTCGGACACGTCGAAGTACCAGAGTCGATCTTCATCAGTCATATCCACAGTGTGACATCAGAGTGAGATAGAAGCTTGTAGATCGCTGTGAGACTGATATTCTTTCTACTTGGCCTGGCAGGTGAGAACCGGACATTCGAACGGTGAGTTCTGCTTGAATGCCCAACACAAGCTACGAACAGAAAATGGAGTGCGCATGTCCGCAATTCTTTACGATTACCTCCTCCCGCTCATGGGCCATGACGCGGCAACGTACTGGGCTACGCTGCTGGTCATCAAGCCTGTCTGACAGCTTTCGACCAAAAAAGGAAGACCCCCACCGATCCGGTGGGGGTCTTCCTTTTTGCTCTCTTGCAGATCGCGGGCGGACGAGTCGGCGTGTAAGCCGGATCCTGTCCTGCGACACCGAAGTGCCGAGTGGCGACCATCCATCTGGGCACACCGTCGCCGGGTGCCTCGAGCGGTTCACCCGCAGGCTCGGGCGAGCAGCCCTCGAACACCTGCGCAGCCGCACCGCGGGCGATGCGACCTTCAACCTTGCTCCGGGCGGGGTTTACCTAGCCACCCCGGTCACCCGAGGTGCTGGTGCGCTCTTACCGCACCGTTTCACCCTTACCTGCCTCGAAAGGCAGGCGGTCTGTTTTCTGTGGCACTGTCCCGCGAGTTGCCTCGGGTTGCCGTTAACAACCGCCCTGCTCTGTGGAGTCCGGACTTTCCTCGGCCCCAGGCCTGTGCGTGGTACACGCTGGTTCCAGAAGCCGCGGCCGCCCGGCCAACTCGTCCGCCCCCGTATGCTACCGGGCGCCTGTCGGTGGTCGGCACTATGGTCACCTTATGACTCGGTACGTGGCCCTGCTACGCGGTATCAACGTGGGCGGCATCAACATCAAGATGGCGGACCTGGCGAGAGTCTTCGGTGACCTCGGATTCGAAGGCGTGAAAACCGTCCTGGCCTCCGGCAACGTTCTGTTCGACAGTCCGAGCACCGACATCCCGTCGTTGAAGAAACAGATCGAATCCGCCCTTGCCCGCGAGTTCGGCTACGAGGCTTGGGTATTCGTCCTCGACATTCCGACACTGCAAGCGATCGTGGACAACTACCCGTTCGAGCGCGAACGCGAGGGTTGGCATGCTTACGCGATGGTTGCCTCCGAGCCTGAAATCCTCGAGGAATTGAGCGCTGCGGCAGCGCAACTCGATGCCTCGGTCGAACGCGTGGTGGCCGGCGACGGAGTCCTGTACTGGGAGGTCGAGAAGGGGCAGACCGTCAAGAGCGCGTTCGGCAGGAACACCGGAAAACCGAACTTCAAGGCCTTCACCACAACCCGAAATCTGAACACGCTCTACAAACTGCTCAAATGACGCTCGCCCCGACACGGAGCACCAACGCGTGACTCTTCTACCGATCCTGCTCGTCGCCCTCGTCCTCGTCTTTGCGATAGTGCGTCCACGCGAGCTCCCCGAGATCGTCATCGCCGGGCCGGCAGCCGTCGTCGTTCTCCTGACCGGCGTCGTCACTCTCGACGAAGCCCGCGAAGAACTGACGAGCATGGCACCCACCGTCGTCTTCCTGGTTGCCGTGCTGGTTCTCGCTCATGCCGCGGACGCTCTCGGCGTCTTTCGCTGGGTCAGCCAGATCCTGCAGCAAAAATCCCTTGCCGATCCGCACCGGTTGCTGATGTACGTATTCGGCGCCGCTGCCCTGACCACGGCGGTGCTGAGCCTCGACGCCACCGTCGTGCTGCTGACGCCCGCAGTGATCGCGGCCGCACGATCCATCGGAGCAAGTCCGCGGCCCCATTCCTATGCCAGTGCGCACCTGTCGAACTCGGCGTCGACGCTCCTGCCGGTGTCGAACCTGACCAACCTCATCGCTTTTGCTGCAACAGGTTTGACGTTCTTGCACTTCACGGCATTGATGGCGTTGCCGTGGATCGTGACGATCGCTGTCGAATATCTGATCTTTCGACTGTTCTTCCGCTCGGAACTCGTGCGGGACGACAGCGCAGATCCGCCTGCGGCAGCCAGATCTGCGCCTGCGCCGATTCTGCCGCTGACGGTGATCGGACTGACGCTGCTCGGTTTCGCGGTTTCGGGTTTCTTCGGGATCGAACCCGCCTGGATCGCCGTGGTGGGTGCGAGTGTCCTGGGAGCGATCGCTCTGGCTCGGCACCGTACGACCGCCGCCAAGATGATCTACGCTGCCGACCTCTGGTTCTGCGCGTTCGTCCTGGTTCTCGGGATCATCGTCGCCGGCGTCGCGAACGGGCCGGTGGGCGAATGGATTGCGCAGATCCTGCCAGGCGACACCAGCTACGGATCACTGCTCTTTGTCGCCGCGGTAGCGGCGGTTGCGTCCAATCTCGTCAACAACCTGCCGGCAACCTTGCTGATGATCGCGGCACTCGGAACGGCGGCACCTCCAGCTCTGGTGCTCGCGATGTTGATCGGCGTCAACCTCGGCCCCAACCTCACCTACGTGGGCTCTCTCGCGACCATGCTCTGGCGACGAGTTGCCACCAGCGCGGGCGCACCGCCCACGCTGGCGACATTCACTCTGCTCGGGATCATCACGACGCCACTGACGCTGCTCGCCGCCGTGAGTGCCCTGTGGCTGGTGATCTGATCAGAGGCTGATCAGCCGTCAGGGCTCTTTCAGCGAAGGTGTGACGTGTCGTTGACCAACCGGACCGAGGCTCCCCCGTCGGGGTAGAACTCGGTGATGCTCAGCGACGCCAGGTCCAGATGCAAGCGGTACAGCAACGACGGCCCGGCATCGAGCGCCAACTGCACCAAAGTCTTGATCGGGGTGACGTGAGAGACGACCAACAGCGTCGCGCCGCCGTAGGTCGAGATCAGGTCGTCGCGCGCGGCGACGACTCGTTCTCGCACCTCGTCGAAACTCTCGCCGCCGGGTGGACGCACCGAAGTGTCCGAGAGCCATTCGCGATGCAGGTCCGGGTCGCGCTCGGCTGCCTCGCGGAACGTGAGTCCGTCCCAGTCGCCGAAATCGGTTTCGATCAAACCCTTGTGCTCGACGACGGGAAGACCGAGCACGCGCGCCGATGCCTCTGCCGTCTCCCGGGTTCTGCCGAGGGGCGAGCAGACGATGGCGTCGATACCGCCGCGGTTCCCGAAGCGTCCGGCCGCGCCGGCAGCCTGCGCGCGGCCCAGTTCCGTGAGCTCCGGATTGCCGCGCCCGGAGTAGCGGCGATCGACCGACATCGCTGTCTGTCCGTGACGTAGCAACAACATTCGTGTCGGCTTGCCGGTGGTGGCGATCCATCCGGGAGAGCCGGCGATCTGAGGCTCCGATGTCTCTTCGGACGGCGCGGCGGGTGCAACAGGTGCGGGGGCCGAAGGTGCGACTGGACCGGTTTCGATACCGGCAGCCGCGTCCATCGCCTCGTTGGCAAGACGATCGGCATGAGAATTCTCGCCGCGCGGAATCCACGTGTAGGTCACTCCCGAGAACTGCGTCGCCAACTCGGCAGCGCGTCGCTGCAGCGGAATCATGTCCGGGTGCTTGACCTTCCATCGCCCGGACATCTGCTCGACGACCAGCTTGGAGTCCATGCGGACGTCGACCGTCGACGCTCCGAGTTCACCGGCGGCAGTCAACCCTGCGATCAGTCCGCGGTACTCGGCGACGTTGTTGGTCGCGATTCCGATGCTTTCCTTGCGTTCGGCCAACACCGAGCGGTTGGAGTCGAAGACCACGGCACCGTAGCCGGCCGGGCCGGGGTTGCCGCGCGATCCACCGTCGGCCTCGACGATGACCTGCGTGGGACTCACAGACCGGACTCCTTGGTACGCACCATGATTGCATTGCACTCTGGGCAACGAACGACGACGTCGGCCGGTGTCGCGGCGATTCGGGAGATCTCGCCGCGGTCGATCTCGATCCGGCAAGCGCCACATCGGCGTGCCTGCAGAAGCGCCGCGCCCGGTCCGCCCAGGGTGCGCTGCTTCTCGTAGACAGCAAGGAAATCGGCGGGGAATTCACCGACGAGTCGTTCGCGATCGGCGGCGCAACGCTCTTGCGCCTTGTCCAGATCGGCGACGGCGTCGTCACGGCGACGCTTGGCGTCGATCAGCTCTTCTTCGGCCTGGGACAGCTGGGCACCGGCGTGATCGTGATCGGCCTGCAATGCCTCACGCTGCTCCATCACTTCGAGCAACTCGTCCTCGAGGAGCCCCTGCCGCCTGACCAGGCTGCCGAGTTCGTGTTCGAGTTCGGTGAGCTGCTTCGCCCCGACCGACCCACTCTGCAACAGCGTGCGGTCACGATCCTCACGCTGACGAACAGCGTCGACCTCGCCTTCGAGCTTGCGAATGTCGCGATCAATGTCGTCGATCTGAATTTCGACGGCTACGGACGCATCTTTACGGCTGATTCGCTCGGCCTCGAGACGTTCGACTTCCTGTTGCTCGGGAAGCGCTCCGCGTCGGTGGGTGATCCGAGTGAGCTCAGCATCCACCCCGGCGAGGTCGAGAAGCTTGGATTGCACCTGTGGTTCGACGTTCACGCTGTATAACTCCTGCTGTAAGTCCGATGTCGGCAGTGCTCGCGAAGGACGGCTCTCGAAGAACTGCTCTTGAATTGTTCGTGCAACCGTACCTTGCAGAGCGCTGCACTAATGCGCACTCAAACACCACGGATCGGTGCGAATTGTCGAAACCCGGCTTTCCCACCCCGGATTGTCGGCAAACGCGGCGTCGAGCACCGATTTCGCCTGTGCACACCACGGGTATTCACTCGCCCAATGGGCGACGTCGACCAGAGCCGGGCCACCGGCACGTAGGTGCTCGTCCGCAGGATGATGCCGCAGGTCCGCAGTGACGTAGACGTCGGCGCCCAGTCCCGCCACCACGTCGAGATACGAGTCGCCGGAACCGCCGCAAACCGCCACGGTACGAACGGTTGCGTCTGGATCTCCGGCCGCGCGAACACCCCACTCGGTCGAGGGCAGTGAGCGCGCTACTCGCGCCGTGAACTCCCGCAAGGTTTCGGGGTGGTCGAGCTCACCCAACCGCCCCAGTCCGAGTGAACTGGGGAACGCTGCGAGTTCGAAGACATCGAAGGCCGGTTCCTCGTACGGGTGAGCCGCCCGCAATACGCCCAGCACCTCACTTCGCTTTCCCCGCGGGGCAATCACTTCCACACGATCCTCGCGAACCTGCTCCACAGCGCCGACGGTCCCGATCGTCGGATTAGCTCCGTCGGCGGGCAGGAACTGACCCGTTCCGGTGACGGTCCAGCTGCATTGGCTGTAGTCACCGATCCGCCCAGCCCCTGCGTCGAAAAGTGCATCCTGCACGGCCGATGCATTCTCCACCGGAACCATGACGACCCACTTGTCGAGCGGCTGCGTCGGCTTGGGTTCGATCGGACGCAGCACGGTCAGGCCCAGAGCCTGCGCCAACGCGTCGGACACTCCGGGGTCGGCGGAGTCCGCATTGGTGTGCGCCGAAAACAGCGCACACCCGGCTTTGATGAGTTTGTGGACCAACGCACCCTTGGGCGTGTGAGCGCCGACGGTGTCCACCCCACGCAGCAGAAGTGGATGGTGAACGACCAGAAGATCGGCACCGGAGGCGATGGCGTCGTCGACCACTGCCTCGGTCGGATCCACAGCGAAAACCACTCGCGTCACCGCGTCGGCCGGATCGCCGCAGACCAGACCGACCGAATCCCACGATTCCGCCAGGGCCGGCGGATAAGCGGATTCCAGCACGGCTATGACGTCCGCAAGAGTTGGGCCGCTCACAAGATCTCCTTCATCGCTTCGATCAGTACCGAAACCTGCTCGGCTGGACGGACGGCCACACGCAACTGATCCGGGCCGAGTCCGGGAAAGGTGTCGCACCGGCGGACGGCGATACCGCGGGCACGCAGGTGCTCCCGCATCGTGGCGCCGTCACGGACGTCGATGAGCACGAACGGCCCCGCAGCGGGTTCGTGCACGGCAATCCCGATCTCGGTCAGCCGCCGGGACATGTCTCGGCGGTCCACGGCAATCGCTTCGGCTTTGACCCTCGACTGCTCGACCGCGAACGGTTCGCAGCATGCCGTGATGGCCTCGATCTGCAGACTGCCCAATGGCCAGTGGGCTCGGCCGTGGGTGAACCGAGCCAGAAGATCGGGAGACCCGATCGCGTACCCACACCGCAATCCGGCGAGCGCCCACGTCTTGGTCAGGCTCCGAAGCACCAGTACATCCGCCGACTCGACACCGGCGACGCTCTCCGTTTCGCCGGGCACCGCATCGCCGAAGGCCTCGTCCACCACCAGGATCCGGCCCGGCCGACGCAATGCCAACACATCGGCCTTGGGGTGAAGCACGGACGTCGGGTTGGTCGGATTGCCGAGAACGACAAGGTCCGCGGATTCGGGTATCTGTGCGGTCCGAAGCTCGAAAGGCGGCTCCAGAATCACCTGCGTCACCGGTACACCGGCCTCTCGCAGCGCCAGTTCCGGCTCGGTGAACGACGGATGGATCAGCGCTGCCGAACGAGAGCCCAGGCGCGGCAGCATCGCGAATCCCTCGGCACCGCCCGAGAGCAACAGCACCTCTTCGGGCCGGCGCCCGTGCCGCTGCGCGACCGTTTCGCGGGCTTTCAGTTCCGCTGCAGCCGACGGGTACGAACCGAGCGTCGACAGCCCTGTGGCCAGCCGATCCCGCAACCACTTCGGTGGGCCGGAGCCTTGGACGTTGACGGCAAAATCGAGTAACCCGGGCTCCGCTTCGACATCGCCGTGATGTCTCAAGCTCTCCAGGTCAACCGTTCCGGTACTCACCCGGTCAGCCTACGGTCGAGCACCGTGCGCGGACATCACCCCTGCCGTCCGGGACAATGAGTGCCGTGACGACACCACCCCTCGACCGTTTTCCGGTAGTTCTGTTCGATCTGGACGGAACCATCACCGATTCCGCTCCCGGCATCCACGGCGGCTTCCGACATGCGTTGGCAACTGTCGGCCATCCGGAGCCGACGGAAGCGATGTTGGCATCGGTGATCGGCCCACCGATGGTCGACACCTTCAGGTCACTCGGTATGGCCCCGGCGGACGTGGACCGGGCGATCGCCGCGTACATCGAGCGCTATGACGCGACCGGGTGGCAGGAGAACTCGGTGTACGAGGGCATGGACGTCGTCCTGGGTAAGGCTCGCGCGAGCGGCACCCGACTGGCCGTCGCGACTTCGAAGTCGGAGCGGTTCGCAATTCGTATCCTCGAGCATTTCGGTCTGGCCGAGCACTTCGAGTTCATCGGCGGCGCAAGTGACGACGGAGCTCGACGGGCGAAACCCGATGTGATCGCACACTCGCTGACCTCACTCGGGATCACACCCGTCCTCGCTGCCGACGGCGGAACCCCCGACGTGTTGATGATCGGCGATCGTGATCACGACGTCCTCGGCGCCGCGAAGTACGGCATCCCCACCGTCGTCGTCGAATGGGGCTACGGTTCCGCCGAGGAAGCGCGGCAAGCGTTTCGCTCCGTATCGTCGGCATCCGAACTGGGAGGACTTCTCGATGGCCGCCACTGAACCACTCCACGTGACTGAACCACTCCATGTGACGTTTGTGTGCACCGGCAATATCTGCCGGTCACCGATGGCCGAAAAGATCTTGCTCGCGCATCTGGGCCGCGAAGGCCTCGCCGACCGGGTCCGTGTCAGCAGCGCCGGTACCGAGGGCTTTCACACCGGCAGTGACGCCGACGAGCGGACCAACGTCGTGCTCCGAGCGGCCGGATATCCGACGGGCCACAGCGCCGCGCAGGTCAACGCAGATCATCTCGCGGCCGACCTTGTCGTCGCCCTCGACACGGGGCACGAACGTGAGCTTGCTCATCTCGGCGTGCCCACCGAGCGCCGGCGCCTACTGCGATCGTTCGACCCCGAGGCGGACGGAGAATCGGTTCCGGACCCGTACTACGGGGATCAGGAGGACTTCGAACTGGTTCGAGACCAGATCGAAGCGGCCATTCCCGACATACTCGACTGGATCCGCGAGCGAGCCTGAACCCGGAGCAAAATTCACTCCCGTTCGGGCAACGGATACCGTGGACGTGTGCGAAGACTGAAATTCCTGTTGCGGCCCGGTTGGTTGGTACTGGCAGCTGTGGTCGGGCTCTTCGCCTACCTGTGCTTCACCGTGCTCGCTCCGTGGCAACTCGGCAAGAACACGAAGACCGAGCATCGCAATGATCTGATCTCGAACTCGATCAACGCGGAGACCGTGCCGATCAGTGACGTCATCGCCGATTCGACGATCGCACCGGACGACGAATGGCGAAACATCACCGCGGCAGGCACCTATCTGCCCGACGCCGACATCCTCGTACGACTGCAGTCCATCGAGGGCGCACCGTCGTACGAGATCCTGACGCCTTTCCTTCTGGACGACGGCCGCACGATCCTCGTCAATCGCGGATACGTTCGGCCGATCAACGGCGCCGAGGCACCGCCCATCGCTGCTCCGCCGACCGAGCCGGTCACCCTCAACGGACGCGTGCGCCTGTCGGAAGGCACTGCGCCCGGCCGAGTTCCGATGTTCGAGGACGGCGCCAAACAGGTCTACTCCATCGACGCACGACCGATCGGCGAGTTCATCGGAACGGACCTGATCGACGCGTACATCCAGCTCGAACCCGACCAGCCCGGCGGTCTCGGCACGATTCCGCTCCCCCAACTCGACGCGGGCCCGTACCTCTCGTACGGGTTCCAGTGGCTGGCGTTCGGCATCATGGCGCCGCTCGGACTGGCCTACTTCATCCGCGCGGAGTGGCGCGAACGTCGCAAGGAAAAGGCGGCTCAAGCAGCTGTCGACGGCTTCGCAGCGGACGACGCCGCGACCGAGAAGACTCCAGATGCGGCAGCGACCGCACCCCCCGCCGAACCGGCTCGTACCTTCAGCCGTCGCAAGAAGCCGGAACCGGAATCAGTGCCCCTGACGGCGCAGGAAGCCAAACTTGCCGATCGATACGGCAATACCCGCTGAAATACCCGCCGACACCACTGCCGCACTGATCTGCACCGCCGACGAGAGCCTCGACGCGCGGCGCAGATCGTTCGGCGTCGGCACGGGCCCGCTGCCGAGGACGGGGCGCATCTCCACCCCGTGTGCGTACTCGGTCCGGCCGCCCAACGAAATGCCCAATGCCCCTGCTGCCGACGCTTCCGCGACGCCCGCATTGGGGCTTGGATGAGCCGCTGCGTCGCGTTTCCACGCTGTCAGCGACTCGCGCACCGAGCCGCCCACCACCGGTGCACACGCAGCCGTCAGCGCGCCGGTCAGCCGAGCCGGGACGATATTGACCAGGTCGTCGAACCTCGCCGCAGCCCACCCGAATCTGAGGTATTTCTCGGAGCGATAGCCGATCATCGCGTCGAGTGTGTTGACCGCGCGGTAGGCGAACAGACCCGGCACACCCGCAACCGCGCCCCAGAACACTGCGCCGACACTGGCGTCGGAGGTGTTCTCGGCGACCGACTCCAGCGCAGCTCGAGTGAGGCCCTCTTCGCCCAACACCGACGGATCACGTCCACACAGTGAAGGAAGAAGCTCACGCGCTTTCGTCAGGTCGCCGTCGACCTGTGACGCCTCCAATCGAGCGGCCATGTCGATGCCGGTGCGTGCAAGCGACGTCCCGCCGAGCACGGCCCAGGTGGCTATCGCCGTCGTACCGGTGACGGCCACCCAACCGGCCCGGCGCGAGGCTGCTTCGGCTGCGAAGCCAAGCCCAGCGGCGCCGGCCACGAGCACGGCGACATGAAGTGTTCCAGCCGTGCGTGAGTCTCGGTAGGACATCTTCTGCAGCGCGATAGCTGCGGTTCCGAAGCCGGCAACGGGATGGAACTGCCCCGGATCGGCGAATGCCCGATCCGCAACGTAGCCGAGGAGAAGCCCGGCGGCTCGCGCATTGAATCGAGATTGGGACGAACGAACCGAAATCTGCACGAGCGTAGTTGTAGCAGCGACGCTCGTTCTCTGGCCAACCGTCACGTGTCTGCCCGAGCTGAGCACTACCGGTCCCAGTCGATCGTCAGATAGATCAAGCGGTGCATTCGGTTGATTTCCCAGACACGGGCAATCCCGGTCGCCAGCGCGTCGCTTTGGGAACGAACCCGGATCGTCTGCCCCGCGAACAACACAACACTGAGACTGGGCATCTCGGCGATGTGTATGTGCGGACGGGTGGGATGCACGCGCGTCGGGTCGACAGCTACTTCGATCACAGAACTGGACATGCGTCCAGAATGGCGTATTGCGGACAATTCGTTGTCGAAAACGAAAAAACCCCGATCTGCATCGACATGCAGATCGGGGTTCGAATACTTCGGTGGGCGCGGAGGGTTTCGAACCCTATTCTAGCGGCAGCATACATGCTGCTCAGCTGTCAATAAACAGCCATGACCAGCATCGTTATTCCATGAGATTCGATGCCATTCGAACCCTTTCGATGCCCTCACTGTCCACATTCTGTCCATTCTGGCCGCCCCATCTGGCGGCGACATGAAGCTTCGGACACACAATCAGTTGTCAGCCGCTCAGAGTTGACTCTTCAGAATCAGCTCTAGGAAATTGACTTATGCTCCTCGTGCCCTAGTCCATCGGGACCTCTGCGGCTCCGCGCCAACACACTCAGGGGTCCGGATCGTCTCGCCGCAGCGGCGGCAGTAGTGCGTTCGATGACCGCCGTTGTGTGCCGTCTGGCAACCGCAGACCTCCCATCCGACGAGGCACGTGTTGGCCGCCAATGGGTGCCCGCGTGGGCACTGCTTCGGAGATCGTTCGGTTGACGGCATACCTAAAGATTCGCACACCTGTTCGACCAGTGGTAGCCTCGGCTCCGCGGGGTCCGGAGGGTAAGGGAAGACCAGCCGGGCCCCGCCAATATGCATTCGTTCGCGACGCGAAGTAGCATCGCCCGGGTGCGCGTTGCACCCCCCGCGACGCGCACCAGGCCCGCTCGACGAGTCCCCCCCGATTTAGCTCGAGCGGGCCACCTATGGACTGTGCGCCTTTTCTTTAGTCGGATTTGGGCGCACACGGCCCGCCTGGTTGTTACTGACGAGCGATCGGGCGGGCTACCGAAAACTGCGTGTCGAGACTGGGGAGCGGTACGACACGCGCGCCCACCGAGTACGGCACAAGAAATGCTCGGTGGGCACCTCCTCGATGATCAGCGGGCTCGCCCCTCCTTCGGTAAGGTCAGAACGGCATCTGGCCTCCAACGTCGATGCACGCCTCACCCACAATGTGGTCACGCGCAGGTCGAGTGAGGCAACCAATCTGGTCCGCCCGTTCGTTGCTGACTAGCGAACGGGCGGACCGCCCATGTTTGCAAATCGAACGGCCGGGGCACCTCCGGTTTGGTCCGCCGGAACGAACCCCACCTGATGCCCGGCGGACCACTGATCTGCGTGTCGAACTTTCATCGGTCCCGACACGCATGGTCCGCCGACTGGATGTTCACAGCTACCGTCGGCGGACCACCAAGACCGCGCGCCCGTCCCCGACAGTTCGAGCGCGCCGCCCACCGAGCTGCGGTCACGCTCAGCATCGGTGGACACCTGGGTTGTACGGCGCGAACGGTCGGTCTGGTTTGATAGAGGCATGAGCGCCCACCCTTCACGGACGATCAGCCTCCTCTCCGTCGTCATTCCCACCTTCAATGCCGTCGATCTCATCGGCGAGCAACTCACGGCCCTCGACGCACAGAAATATGACGGCGCGTTCGAGGTCATTGTCAGCGACAACGGCTCGACGGACGGCCTACGCAGCTACATCGAGAGTCACCCTCTCGTTGAGGCGCTTCGCTTGCGATGGGTCGACTCGTCGTCGGTGCGTGGCGTCTCGCATGCGCGCAACGTCGGGGTCGATCATGCAGCAGGCGAATTCGTCGCCTTCTGCGATGCTGACGACCGCGTCCATCCGGAGTGGCTACAGCACATGGCGACGGCCGCGAAAACCGCTGATGTCGTCGGCGGAGGGCTGGAGACAGCGTCGATTAACTCTCCCCGAGTCAACAGTTGGAGAGAGTTTGTCCCCAGCGAAACTCCGCATACATACGGCTCGTTCCTGCCATACGCATTCGGGGCGAACTTCGGGGCATGGAAGACCCAGTACCAATCGATCGGCGGATGCGACGAGTCCATGACCGCAGCTGGCGACGACATCGACTTCTGTTGGCGAGCACAGATGGCGGGAATGACTTTTGCGCACGAGCCCAAGGCTGTCGTGGCGTATCGGCTCAGGTCGGAGATCGCCAGCGTGTGGAAGCAGATGCGTATGTACGGCAGCGCTTCGGCGATGCTGCACAAGAAGTACAAGGGTCACGGGTTCAAGAAGCCTTCCGGCCGTGCGCTCCTTACTGAGATCGCGGGGCTGACCCTTCTGAATCCAGCCTTGCCGCAATCAGTCACCAAGATGCCACGTGGCAAATGGGTGACACATGCGGGCTTCTTTGCAGGCAAGGTGCAAGGCAGCATTCGTGAGAGGACGTTGTTCGTCTAGGGGGCGAGACCTCGATGACCTCCGCGTCGCTGGTTCAGCACTTTTCCTGCGAAGTTTGGGCAACTCGACACTCTGCTCCTTAGAACGTGTAATACGTTCTATTTTCATCTGAACTGATTCAGATGTCCGACTCACAGTAATCTCACAGCACAGGTGTAGTAATCTTTCAACCCGCTGCGGCAATCTGTGATTGTCGGGACGTTGGGAGTGGAGGATCCTTGAAGAAGTTTGCAATATATTCGGTCTCGTTACTTACTGGAGCACTCTTGCTCCGGCGTGCAGTCATCGATCATCTGTTGTATCCACCGTTTGGTGTTCCGCTTGGCCATCGGCGCATTCGGTAGAAACCAAAAAATGCCCCCCACCTCGCAAGGTGGGGGGCATTTTTGCGCCGAGTCAGGCCGGTGCCTGCGCGTTGAGCCACGCGAGAGCGGCGGTCTGTTCGTCTGGTGTGAGCGCTCGATTCCAAACGGCGACCGCTTTCAACTGCGCGATGTCCGACCGGACTGTGACATTCGCAGTCACCGGACTCTCGGTTCGTCCAGAAACGCTGGCGGTGACGCCATTCAAGCTCGCCCAAGCGCCAGCAAGGGTTCGCGAAACGATCAACTGGTTTCGCGCTTGGTTGACGCCGTCCTTCTCGAGAAACCACGGAAAGAAGCTCGAACCGTTGCCGGCTGCCGCCCGGGGTATGTTGAACCCCTTCTGTTCGAGCAAGATCCAGTTTTCTGAGCCAATGATCTGCCGGTCAGTGTGTCCCGAGTTGTAGATCGCCGCGATTGTCATCGCAGACCAACCCCCGGACGGTGGAGCGACCGACAGTGACGTCGTGATATTTGGGTAGTAGCGGACCCAATCCGGCATCGCCATGGAAGATCCACCGCGGACAAATATGTGTGGCATCAGGCCAGCCCCTTAAGGTCGACGACGAGACCTTTGCCCGGTGTCGCACCGATCGATGAGACGTAGACCGTCAAGACATCGCCAGCGGCGAAAGTCCAAGTGCCCGTACTAGTGGCACCTGCCACCTGATTGGCGGCGGCAATCGTTGTCGATGTTCCGGACACCGACGCCCCGTTCTTTCGGAGCTCGACGACGAGATTTCCGGACGTGTCGGCAGTGAGGCATCGGAACGTAGCGGAAGTAAACGTGACTGCCCGCTGCAGTTTGATGCCGAGCGCACAATCGTTGTAGCCGACTGCGCGAGTCGACGTCTCGCCAGCACCGGGCAGGGTCGTGTCGTACGGCGAAGTCCCCGCAGTCGGCGTGCGAGTGTCCGCCAGGCGCGCATCATTCCCCGCTGCGGCCGTCGAACCCGTCGTGCCGATCGCCAGATTTGAGGTGCCGGCGCCTATAGCAGTTCGCGCAGCGGCCGCGTCTGCCGCCTTCAGAATGGCCTTACCGACTGTCGTCGCGTCCGAGATATCGGTCGCGACGTGCGCGTGCCCTGTCGGGGACTTGCCGGTGAGTGCTGCGTTGAGTCCCGTGACGTCTGAGATCACATGCGAATGGACAGTCGGCGCCTTGTCCGCCAACCCTGGGACGGTCGGGAGGTCTGCTGTACCACCGAGGTCCCCTGCCAGTTTCAGTTTGCCCTTCGTCGAAGGTCCTGCGTCAGGTACTCCCGACGACACCGCCTCTTCTGCCTGGCCTGCCCAGTACTCCGCCTGCTCCTCATGTCCGAGCGCAGCAACCTCGGAACCATGAGCGGCTGCGGCGGAAGTGCCTGCCGCGCCGGCGGAAGTGCCTGCCGCGTCCTTGAAGTCCTCTGCGTCGGAAGCATGGCCCGCAGCATTACCCGCGAATCCCTCGGCCGCATCGCGCGCATCTTCCGAGGCGCCAACCGCTACAGCGAGATCAGCCAATGCCGGAATAGTAACGACGTCATCGACGATCGCAGTCTCAGTCTGCAGTTGGAAGACCAGCGCCAGCCCGTCATTCGACAATCGCACGTCGAGCCAACTGTCACCCTTCGGTCCCCGCACCACCGGAACCCCTGGCGTGGGATAGACCGGAGTCACGAGCGTGAGATCGACTGCCGTGGAACCCTCGTCCGGATCTGCAGGGTCCGGACCGGGAACGTATTCGACCAGCTCGAGATCGAACTTCGTCGAACTCACGACAGCACCATCAAGCGTCAGGTTGTAACTCACCGAGTAGGTGAACGACGGTGGATTCGTTGCGGCAGAAGGACACAGAAGGAAGACGCCCTTCTTGCCGTTGTGAGTCAGGAATCCGTTCTGATCCAATTGGACAGTGATCGGATGAGGGAATGCTGTCACCGGTGCCGGGATTGCGAGTGGCACAAGAATTTGCGTCGCTCGCGGAGTGAACGTCACCGAGCCTTGAACGGGCACGGCATCCGGGAACCCTCCCGAAATTGGGTACTCGTCTTCGTCGGGCCCGTCCGCCACGACAGCCAGCAGTCGCCCAACCACCTTGCCGTACTTCGCAGGCTGCAGTGTCGCCATCAGTGCTCACCTCGATCTGTTGTCATTCGTCCATCTCCGGAGGGCGTGGGGGCGGCTCGTGACCGAGGTCGACGATCTTGCGATTCAGCCGCGCAATGTGCGTGCGCATCACCAGGACGAGACGATCGATCTTGTTGATGGTCCGGTCGCGTGCGTCGAGCTGCCCGGTGAGAGTTGCCACACGCCCTTCGAGGTGCGCAATCTCGGTGTTATGCCGGGCCTGCTCCGACAACCTGTCCGCAGCTCGCTCTTGCCGTTCCGTGGCGAGATCTGCTCTGGCCTCGTCCAATTCGTCGTTCAGGCGATCAATGTCGTCGAGTTTGACCTTCGACCTTGTGCCAAGGATTCCCGTGAGAACGAGCCCGGACGCGGTGATGACGCCACCGATCGCTGCAATAAGGTCAGGGTTCATCTGAGCCCCCGTTCGGAACAGTCGCGCGCGATAGTCAGCTTCAACAGCGCGATGAACGAGGCGATGGTGCCAGTGAGGACGGGGACTGGAGGCTCGGTCAGTAGTGCCGAAATAAGCACAGCTCCCCCGTAGAGCCCCCAAACTCCGGCCGCGGCGATGTAGCCGGGAACGAATCCCCTCCTATGAACGGCGGCCCAGATCAGGAACAGTCCGGCAAGGACGAACGAGACTGTCCAGACTGGGCCGATTCCCTCGATGTAGACCACTGCGGAGACCTGCCCCGGGAGCAGCGGTCTACGCACCAACTCTTCGGGGCCGATGTAGAGCAATCCGACTGTCACCTGCATGATCCCGGCTGTCGCGGCAGTCAACCGCGCACCGAGCATGATCAGTTCCCGTCAGGGCGACGGTGCTCGCCGGCCGGGGAAATTTTGGCCAGGACTGGGTCAGCGTCGATTTCCGTATCCTCGACCTCCTCGACGTCTCCATTGATGACGGCATCGACCGCTGGCTTGACTGGCGCGAGCGATGGCAGCCCCTTGGTTGGTCCGAAGTTGGTCGATGCCAGCGAGGTCAGTACGGAGATCAATGCAGCGGTAGCAGCCAGCGTCAGCGCGTCGCGCCAGTTGATGTCCGAGAGCGTTCCGGTCGCGGGGATTGCGCCGACGAGTGCACTGACAAACGTGCGTCCCACGCGGTCTGCGGTGTCGATGAGGAAGTTCCCGGATGTGAGCGCCGTCGATGTCGACAGTGCGATCAGGAACGAGACGAGTGCTGCGAGCGCGGCCGAGGACAGTGCGGTCGTCCAGGAGACGGACGCGATGGTAGCGCCAGCGCCGAGGAAGATCAGCAGCGTCTGGATGAATGTCTTGATGGTTCGGTCGAGAAGGTCGAGCCAGAACGACTTCGTGTCAACGGTGTACGCGCCGTTGAGTTCGACGCCGACCGTAATAGTGGGTGCTGATTCAGCCATGATCATTTACCTGCCTTCAGGAGCTTGAGGATGTCTTCGGTGTTGCGGCGCGCAATCGCAGCGTCACGGTAGGCGCCCAGGACGTACGACATGAGCGAGCCGCGGCGGGCCTTGTTGGCCGAGTCCGGCTTTTCGTCGGGATCATCCTTGCCGTCGATGATGTCGACAGGGTTGATAAAGCCGTCCCAGACGACCTCGTTGAAGATGTCCGCGAGTCCGGCTCGCGTCCACATCTTGCCGTCCTTGGTGTTGTAGAACAGTTTCTGAAAGACCTGGCGCACTGGGTGACTGACGCCGATCTGATTGTGGATTTCGGCGATCTGCTGATCAGACACGGGGATTCCTCCAGGGGTGGGGGTGGGATTCGTTTTCGAGCCGGGCGGGGTGTCGATGATCTTCTGTACTTCCCGCCGGAAGGAAGGCATGTCGATTCCCGCGGGGTCGATCTTTCCTTCGCTGCTGTATTCCTTGTGTCCGACAACATCACCCATCAGTCGGCCCTCCGTCCGAGTTTGCGCATGATCGCGGCGCAGCCGCGTTTGTAGGCGTCGAGCTGTGCCGGGGTCCAGTCCCAGGGGGCGGTCCCGCGCGAGACTGCTTCGATGCCGATGGTGTGCCAGTTGGCGTCATTGGTCGGCCAGCCCGGCCAGGAGCCGCGACCTGCATGCCAGCACACGCCGACTGCGATCACGCGGAAGGTGCCGTCCTTCTCCAGAACGAGTTGCGCGAGCGGTCCTTCCAGATCTGGACGGCCGTTGAGGACGATGCGCCAGTCGTTGCTGCCGCCGCCTGCGGTGTGGTGGCAGATCACGCCGCGAATATCACGGAAGTCGCCGTGACCGCGCTCTTTCCAGCCGGGCGTTTCGATGACGTTGAGCCCCTCGGCGCGCAAGACATCTGCGAGCCAGACGGGATCTCCTGTCCATGTCATTTTCAATCTCCTTACGGTGCGTAGAACGGTTGAGCCCATACGCTCAATTCGGCTCCACTGTTGAGGTACGACCATGTCGACGAACTGCCCTGGCGGGTGAGGACGACATGAAGAGTTGTAGTTGCCCCCGCGGCGACAACGCCGACAGTGGAGCTTGGATCCAAAGTGCCGGAACGAAAGTGCGGTCGGAAGCTGCAGCCTGTGTAGGACTTCAATGCCACACCCGGCCCGATCGCGACGATCTGCCCTGTCGCTGAACCGAGGCGTACCTCGGCATCGATGCGTTGGGTTCCATCTGCGCCGTTCGGCATCGACCACACGCCGCCTTGTACGAACGGGCGCCACGCGAAGGGTTGCGCCGGAATCGAGATCGATGCGACCGTGGCGGTCGTGCCCGAGATGTTGGACGCGGTACCGAAAGCGGATTCGCCGACGACCCAAGGCCCACGCCACGCCGGATATGCGATGGGCCTCCATTTGGAAGTCGCCGAGTTCCATGACGGAACCGAATCCTGCACCGGCGCAACACTGTCGTCGTAGTCAGGAGCGGTTCGGATCGGTCCCGGCCCGCCCGGGTCGCCCTGAAGTCCTGGCCCACCTCGAGGAATTCCGAGATTGAGGACCTGATTCGGCGGCGCACCTGTCACTGTGGCCGTCGCGGATGCTCCCTGCGCCAACGTGGTCACAGTTCCGATGCTCAGCGCTGTCGGTTGCCCTGCAGGGCCTTCGGCGCCGAACGCATTCACGAAGGGGTAGAAGGATTCTCCATCCCAGTACATCACCGAGTTTTCGGAGACGAGGCGGTACGCGAAGCCGCGATGCGCAATCCCCAAAGTGGGGCGAAGGGCATCGAGCGCAGTCCGGTCGACAATGTCACCGCGCCACTTCCACGGGTACGCAGCCGGTCCCTCTGGACCCGGCCCGCCCGGATTCCCGGCACGGAGCTCGAGCAGCCCTTCGCGGGGTGTGACCTGAAAACTATTGACGGTGTTCTCGAGTCCGACACCGTCGTCGACGCCGCGCATGACGACTGTTGCGATGTATTCACCGACCGTGGCCATTTCATATCCTCAAATCACTGGTAGTGCGTAGCAGGAGAGATATCCGGGCGACTTCCACCATTTCCAAGCGTTCGCCATGGACTGTCGCTCCATCGTCAGCAGCAGAGTCACCGGAACGCCGGCGGGGACAACGCTTGCGGTGAGTCCAGTCGAAGCGTTGCGCGAGAGAGAAGGTCGGATGAAGACCTCGCCTCCGATCGTGCCCGCGATTGCGTCCCACCAGGGGTTGATGCCATAGGCCACCACCACCCCGTCGGTGGTGTTCATGCGCACATGCGCGTGAACAAAGGACTGACCTCGGGTGCCGCCCGCCGCGGCGCGGCACATCCCGTACACGTAGGGCCGCCACGCGAACGGCTGAGGCGGAATGGTCAACGACCCCATGGTCCGAACGTCGTCGACAATGCCTGCCTCGTCATCGCGGAAGTCAGCATCTGCGCTCTGCCAGGGCCCGAACCCGTTCGGAAAGGGCAATGGTCGAAACTTCTTGGTTCCGCGATTCCATCCGAAAAGCGAACCGTTGGAAGGTCCCAGGGTGTCGTCGTAGTCGGCAGATTCGACGATGTGGCCGGCCGTACCAATCGGGCCCTTGCCTCCCTTTGCGCCTGCCGGCACGGTGACCTTCAATTGCTGAGGTCCGGACCCGTCGACGATCTGCGCACCTGCCACCGTGAGTGCTGGTTCCGACGTCGTACCGGTGGCAGACAAGGAATACGGGCCTGGTCGCGGCCCCTCGGGGCCGACAGCTCCCGGCGAAGAAACCCAGCCGATGTCGGTCCACGTTTCCATGCCATTCGTAGCGAGGTTGTGCCACCAATGCCCATATTCACGGTCAGCCGGATCGAGCAGCGTCAGAGCCGAAGCATTCGTCACGGATCCACGCTTGCGCCACGTCGGCTTCGGCCGACCGCGCGTCCCCTGTGGACCTTCACGCCCGGCCGGAAGAGGTAGTGCCGCGGCGTATTCGTCAACCTCGACGTCGGCGGTCGTGACAGGAAGTCCGTACGGATCCACCTCTCGCGAGATAGTTACCTTCGCCGAAAATGTCACGTCAGACACAGGGCCTCCTTGTCGGCGTTGTGCGGGTTCGGTCAGAAGAGTCCGAAGAAGTCGGCTTCCATGCCCACGTCCTTCGAGAGAACCGAGATCACGTTCGCGAGCTGCCCGAGACGGTTCCAACCCATGACGGTCGGATCCTCGTCGGCGGCGCCATCGCCGATCGTCAGCGTCCACGTGCCTGCGACGGTGCGGTTGTCGGTGAACAAGTCCTCGGTGATGTAGTCGGTGAAGATCAGGTCACCGAGTTGGAAACCGATCTGATCGCCGTTCTCCATATGCAAGCCGTAGATGTACGGCGCGTTGTCATGCACGGTGACCTTGTGGCTTGTGTAGCCGCGAGTGTCGTGCAGGCCTTGGAGTTTCGCCATCTGTCCATCGATAGTGAACGCTTTTTCGGAGCCAGTGACGAAGTGATCTCTCCATCGGTATGGACCCGAGCGTTGCACTCGCCCGCGGTCAATGCCCACATCGAAGGCGAAGAAGACGTCGTCGAGTTGACCGCGATACAACGCATCGAGGCCTGGCAGTCCGATCAACATTCCGAGAAATGAGAGCATCTGCTTGATGGCGATTTCGATGGCAGCGTTCACGTACGACGGAGATCGGCCGCCGACATAGATGTCAGAGGCCATCGGTTTGTGGACTGCGATCTCCGATTCCCCGATGCCGTCGAACTCGTCCTGGAAGTACCACACCCACGGCAACGCCTTGTGTGTGCCGAGGATGCCGGTCTTGCCGTACGCCTTGTCGTCCTCGTAGTCGAACTCGGCGCCGAAGTTCGGGTACCGCACCGGCGTGGTGCCGTCCTCGAGCAAGTCCTCGACCCAGGAGATCAGGCCGTCGAGTGCCGTGCCCGTGGGGCCTGTGACGCCTGACTTGTCCTTGATGCGGATGACGATGGTCGGAACCTCGAGCCAGAAGTACTCGGGTGCCGGCTGTTCGTCCTCTTCGGGCAGGAACATCTCGGCAGTGAGTACCAGGTTTGCGTCGTCGAGCCATCGATCGATGAATGGTGAGGCCATGTCGAATCTCGCTGCGCCACCGCACCATTTCGTCGTGTCGGTTGCCGCATTCACCGGTACTACCGCGATGGGGAAGACTGCCCCGTTCTGCTGCCGGTACACGATGTTCGTCGACAGGTATGACG
Organism: Rhodococcus baikonurensis; assembly: GCF_040489275.1. Taxonomy (NCBI): domain Bacteria; kingdom Bacillati; phylum Actinomycetota; class Actinomycetes; order Mycobacteriales; family Nocardiaceae; genus Rhodococcus; species Rhodococcus baikonurensis. The sequence continues at coordinate 292,135 of NZ_JBEUOQ010000007.1, forward strand.
TGACGACGGTTGCAGTCGGGCCGATCTTGAAATCGTGACGCGGAAGCTGCGCATACAACGAGCCGCCGGGTGAAGCCCACAGGCAGGTCGTCGCGATGTGGTTCCAGTCGCACAGCGCCGACACTTCGATCGTCTCGGTGCCATCCTTGTCGCGCAGTAGCGCCACGCGGTCGACCTTGCCGGACCATCGCGCGCCGGTGGTGTCCGAGGTAATCGGAATCATGGCGTCTTCGCCATCAGGATTGTTCAGAAGCAGGTCACGGAATTGAGTGTCGTGCGGCAATGTCATCGCCAGTGCGCCAACCTTGTTGCGCTTCTTGCCATGCTGCAGGCTCAGGTACGAGCCCTCGACGCCCTCCTCGACCATGGTCTTCGACCAGATGCGCACATACGCTTCCGGCGCGCGCCACTTCTGCTGCTCGTCGATGTACGCCTGGTCCATCCGGCGTGACTCAACATATGGATCCCATACAGGCGCCGTCATCAGTAAGGCCTCGCGCCACGAGGCGTGCCAGTGGCGATGAAACTCGATGCAGTGGTGCCACCTTCGACGCGCACGATGATCTCCTTACTCGTCCAGGGCGGGATCGGATACAGCCAGCGGCGGCCTTTGAGTTGACCCCACACATTGCGTCCGTTGAAACCTGCTGTCGCGGAATAGACGCGAGCCGTAGGACGGCGCTTACCGGTGTCGATTCGCAGGGTCTCCCCCGCTTCGAGCATTGGTGTGGCGACCATCCGAACGGCATCGGGATCGTCGATGGGATCCTGAATCCACCAGCGCCCAGGGCCGTTCATCGTGTAGGTCGGCCACTGAACCATGCCTGCCGCATTACGCACGTTCACCTTGCCTGTGCCGGACCCGAGGTCGTTCTTCCAGGTGACCTGCTCGTCGAACGATCGATACGCCGGATCCATGGCAGTGACGCCCATCAGGTACGTCTCACTGCAATCGCCCGCCGGGTCGACATCGCCCAGTGGCTCCGGGCCCGAGTCGAGCTGCACCTGGGAGAAGCTCCACCCGTTGTAGCGGGTGAAGAATCCGAGATGCCCGGGGCGATCGGCCTCGACATCACGCCACCACTCGTCGTGCCGTGAGAAGAACTCGCGGAAGTTCCGCCCTTCGATCAAGATCGGCATGTCGAATTCACGCTTGCCTCGCACTGACCTCAGGAACGTCGCCCCGTCCTGTTTGGCCCCTTCGGAAGTGAGCAGGCCGAGTGACGCGAAGACGTGACCCTTCATGCCCTTCTCGAGAGTCACGCCTTCGTCGCCCGCGTTCGGGCCCGCCAGGTGCCAGCATTTACCTGGCGAGCCATCCGCTTTCGGTGGACCGATGTACACCAACTTGGTGGCCTCGGATTCGAGAATGCTAGCCACGTCCGAAACCTCCTGACCGTTGCTGCGCCAATGACTTCCGACGTTGATTGCGCTGGATCACGCGCGCGATCTCGGTGTCATTGCTGCCGTTGATGTTGAACGTGTCGCCGCCACCCCCGCGGCCGCCGAGGCCTACGCCGACAGCGGTGTTGAGCATTTCCTTCCAGTTGTCCTTGAAGTAGTCCTCCCACTGCTTGCCAGCGTTCTGCGCCCACTCAGCCCACTTGTCAGTCTCGGGATTGCCCTCTGCGCCTTCGCCGTAGGATGACGCGACACCCGCCCCACCTACCGGCTCGGCAGGTTCGGCTGCAGCACTGGGTTCTGCTGCCCCGAATGTGTCCGCCGCAGTTGTCGTATCACCGGCGACCGGAGAGGTTGCACTGAACAAGTCCGGCACAATGCCCTTGAGTTGATCTCGGACACCGAGGACGGCGTTGACGATCGGTGAGTCCTCTTCGACGCCAAACGAATCTCGCAGTGCGGGAGTGAACTGCCCGTCCTGAACCAAGTTCGCCGCACTGGTGAACGCTGGCGAGGTGACAACGCTCTCGAAGTGTTCGAGCGCCGGTGCCAGCGAAACGAGATGCGGAACTAGCAGTTCCCACGCCTTCGTTTCGGCCGGCGACAGTACCCGCTCGGGAGCGATCACATTCTTCGGCATGAAGCCGGTGCCACTTGCTAGGCCGCCCTGGTCGAAAAGCCCGAACGTCAGCTTGCTGCCGAGATCCTTCGCCTTGTCCCATGCGCTCGACAGCAGTTCGCCGAGGCCGAGCACCTTTTCCGCCAGGTAGCCCGAGACCATGTCCCGTCCCTTATCCAGGAACTTCGGCGGAATGCCGAGAACTTCAGGAGGCGGCGAACCAATCGCACCAGCGATCGAATCCTTGATCGGATTGAGGCCCTTGTCGAAAATCTCCGCAATCTTGCGCTGCAGGAAATCCTGCTTCTGCTGCGGACTCGGTCCACCCCCTCCGCCGCCTGACTCAAAGGCGCCGTCCGCACCGATAGCAAGGTGGTACTGCCCCGGGTTGACTCCGACGAATTGACCACTGTCGGCACCAGCAGCTGGTCCGCCATAGGCGACATACCCATGTCCGCCACCAGATTCGACATTGGTCGTCGAGTACGGTCCGACGCCGGTCAGTGTTCCGGCAGTGTGTCCACCACCCGGTCCACCCGGATTGTCATGAACACCTACTGAGAAGCCCTGACCAAGGCCGGGTACCCATGGCTGGCCGCCAGGGAAGGACCCTGTTGCCCATGACCACTTGCCGTCGCCGCCATTGATGATTGCGTCGGCAATCGCGGACATATAGCCCGAGCAATCCTCGAAGCCCCACGTGTACGGATTGCCGTTGCGCATCTTCGCTGCACGGTGACCGTTTTCGAGCTGTGACTCCCAGGCCGGGCGGATCTCGCCGCCGTCCTTGTACTTCGGAAGTATCCAGTCGAACATCCCTTGCGGGTCGACATTGCCGACGCCCTTGGACGCGACCTGCGCACCGTAAGCGTTGACATTGTCCCGGCCAAGGTCTCGAATAATCTGCCCGCCATCCCACGAGAACGGGACGCCGCGCATGATCATGTCGCGAATCGCATAGACAGCGTTGTGGCCGCCGGCGAGTTGCACCTCGCGTGCGGTGAGCATGTGCTCGTTGTTCGATCCCCACATCAAGACGTCGTCGGATGTGCCGGTGCCAGGCCCGGAGATTCGACCACCGGTGGCATGCTCAGGAATCGATGGCAGTCTTCCTGTCGGCTCCATGCCGATCAGACCCGACGCCATGTTCCAGGCCTTGAGGATTCCGTCATTCCAGACCGTATTGATCATGAAGTTGATCGGCTTTGCCAGTAGGCCTCGCAAACTCGACCACTTGCTGTCGATCCCGTCAACAGTGCTGGTGAAGAAATTCCCCACCTTGCCGAGTGCATCAGTGAACGACCCGAACGCAGATTTCGCACCGTCAACGACTGTTGAAATTACAGTTCCAACGAGTTCGAAGTACGGCTTGACGACGTTGTCGTAGAAGAACGTCACCACCGTTCCGACTTCACGAATCCGATCTGCGAAGAATCCGAGGACGGGTTGAACGACGTTGTTCCAGGCGAACGAGATGACGTCCTGGATTCCCTGCCACGCTGCCTGAACGATATTTCGGAATGTTTCCGAATTCTGGTACGCGACAACGACGGCCGCGACCAGTGCTCCGAGGGCGACGACGATCAGGCCGATCGGGTTCGCTGACATCGCTGCATTGAGTGCCCACTGTGCGGCAGTCATGATGCCTGTTGCAATTGCGCCGGCGCCCATCGCGATCTTCTGCGCAATGAACGCTGCACCCTGTGCGGCCAAGGCGCCAACGGTTCGAGCTGACGAGGCAACCCATGCCGCGGCAGAGATTCCCGCCTGAAGAGTTGCAGACGCACCGGCGGCAACATACTGCCCCACGATGATCGCACCACTCGTCAGAGCAGAGGCTGCCGTTGCTACCCAGCCAGCAACTGTTCGGTACTGCGCGGCAACCTGAGTCGCCGCCGAAGTGACCGCACTTGCCTGCGTTGAGATCCACACTCCGGTGATCGTGACGCCACTGGCGACAGCGGACCCTGTCGAGGTCACAAATCCAACTGTCATCGAAGTAAGGGCGGGTAGCAGTCCGATAGTTATGACGCTAGCGAGAACTCCCGCGGCCACCTCGTGGTCGGAGAACCAGCCGACCACGTTGCCGACTGCGGTCGCCACATCCACGAAGACGTCCTTGACCGTAATCAGGACATCACGTAATACAGGCAATGCCGTGGTGGCCAAATCCTGTGCCGTAGTAGCAAACGACTGGACCTTAGGCACCACGGTGTCGAGAAATCCAGTGACGGTATCACTTTGGAAGATTCGGGAGACTGTGTCACCGAACTCTGAGATGGCAGGGACGGCGTTGTCCTTAAACCAGCCCATCCCCTCAGTTATTACGCCGAAGACGCGAGTCGCCAGCGGCTCGATGGCGAGGAGCGCCTCGTTCTTGAACATGACCCATTGATCGGAGAAAGTCCGCGTCTCGTCCGCTAGCCCAAGTATCGTGTCCGACGTAGCCCCCGTTGCCGACACGAAATCGTCGACGGACAGGGTTCCATTGCGGACGGCGTCCAGAAACTGTGGTGCACCTTTGGTGCCGAACAAGCTGCCGGCCAGGTCGAGCGCACCGACCTCGTTGCCTGATTCGAGGAATTTTTCAATCTCCACGACAGTGCCGTACAGAGCCTCTTGCGGCTTCTTGCCATCGTCGGCGAACTTGACGAGCGCTTTCGACATTGAGCCGAGAGTCTTATCGGCGTCGAGTCCAGCCTTGTCCAGGGTGCCGACAAGCGCTGCCGAGTCGCCCACACCGAAACCGAATTGTCGCAGTGCCGGGCCGCCTTTGGTGGCCGAGACCGCGAGTGCATCAACCGAAACGCCGGTGGCCTGGGATACCTGAAACAGCTCGTCGAGCGCTTTGGATGTGCCCTCGCCGGTGACTCCCCACGCCTGGAACGCCGCCGACACGTTGTTGACGTCGGCGTCGATGCCCATATTTCCGAGCTCGAGGAACTGTGCAGCCAAGGTCTGGAGCGGGGCTCCAGTTAATCCGAGTCGCGTATTGAGATCGGCGACCGTGGTGCCGATGTCGGAGAATGACGCGGGGACCTGCTTGCCAAGGTTCTTAGCAACGTCGACAAGCCCTCCGAGCGCCTCTCCCGAGGCTCCGGTACCGATGCGGATACTGTTCGACATCTCGGCAAAATCGCTACCGACCTTGAACAGCGCCGCGCCCGCTGCCGCAACCCCAGCGGCGGCCATGGCGCCGAATTTGACGAGGTTGTCGCCAGAGATCAGCGATTTCTTTCCGACCTCCTCGACATTGTCGGCGGCCCTGGCTGATTCGGTGCTGAGATTTATGGACGCGGTTGTTGCCGCTTCCTCGGCGCGGGTCAGTTGCGTTGCGGCAGTGGCAGCCTTGCCCGTTGCAGCTTCGCTGTCTCGCTTCGCTTTCGCGACGGCCGCTTCTGCTGCGGCAAGACGACCGGCATCGGTGACGCCCTTGTCTCGCAGAGTTTGCAGCTTCGCTTCTGCGACACCGACCTTGTCTGCCGCGTCCATTTCCTTGCGGCGCGCGTCCGCGAGCTTCTGAGATGCGCTCTCGACAGCCGCTTTCGCACTGGCGAGACCGTCGCCGACAGCCTTGCCCATGTCGGCGCCGGCCTTCTTGCCAGCGGAAACGAGAGGGGCGCCGACCTGCGTCGAAACAGCATTGGCCAGACCTTCGATCGAGGGAATGATCTGCAGGGTCGCGTAACCGATCGTGGACACTCTTGACGCCCCTCTCTTCTATGAAGTTGTCTCCGTGGCCGTCGCCATTTCGCGAAGACGCCGATTGCGGTCGGCGATGCGTTTGCGCCGAATTGCTGCGCGCCGCGGCGTCTCTCGACGATCGGGTGCGTTCTTCGGCGGCTTCGGGCGCGCGGGGTGAGGCTTTCCGGACATGACGTGAATCAGGTCCGAGAGCAGATAAGTGTCGTCATCCCAGCGCGGACGGCCGTTGTTGAATTTCTTGACGATCGACGAGTCGCCGGGAAGATCTCGGAGATACACCGCGATCTCGCGCAGAGTCAGTCGGCGAGTGCCGTCCTCTGCGAACCTCCATCGGTCCGAGTAACGGACCCCGAAGATGCGGCGCAAGTCCGCTTCGACGAGGTCCTCGTGATCTCGGAGTAAGCCGAGGAGGACCGCTATTCCCCCGAGGTGCCGAACCCGAACTCTTCCGCAACCAGTTCGGCGAACTCATTGAACTGTCGCGTCTTCGGGAAGCGAGTCACGAAGAGCGCCCACTGGCGCGGGCCGAGGAGATGCTCGATTGCATCGATCGACTGACGCTTCGAGAACGCCTGCGCCGCGAGGATCGGCCACTCTTCCTGGTCGGCGATGACATCGAAGGTCTCGCCATGGAAGTCGATGCGCAGGAACTCGTCAGCCTCGGCCTCGCGCTGAGCTGCCGACCTCTTCGGCGCCTTGCGATCTTGTGGGCGGGGGGCATTGCGTGGGATTCGTCCAGCAGAGCGCCGCTCGCGACGATTCGCCGGTCGGCGGCGGGCGGCGGGCTGCGGCTCGTTGATGTCAGGGTCGACATCTTCGTCTTCGTAGCCATCGTCGTAGTCGGGCTCACGCTCGGCGCGGCGGTCGAGATCCTTACCCCAAGATCCGTCGATGACCTCGCCGTCGATGCCGTCTTCGTCGTAGTGTCGATCGTTTCGCTTACTCATGGGTGCGGGTTCCTTTCGGGTTCAACTGGAGCCCTTGCCTTTTGACAAGGGCAGGTGCAATGGCGACGAGGAGATCCAGTGCGACTTCGCGGGCGAACAATGGATTCAGTTCTTCCGCCAGGCGATGGAGCTGCTGGGCGGTCGTGCCGTTCGGCTGTTGTTCGGCCAGTTGGGCGATTTCCTCGGCATGGCGCTGCGCGCCGGCTGCGAGCTTGGCGCGAGGCTCGGTGTATCGACCGTTCTCATCGACAGCGCCGATCTCCTCGGCGAAGTGTCGGATTTCATCCTCGGTCGGAAGTTTGGACATGCGGGTTCCTCAACTTTGGTCCGGATTCCACAACTTTTGTGCGGGTTGCGGGAGTGGGAATCAGTGGCGCGGACGAACCCGCACGGAAGTCCGCGCCACTGACGATCAGGACTCGTCCGACTTGGGCGGGCGAGTAACTTTCGGCGGCGCTGCAGCGACGGTTGTCACCTCGGTGGTCACCACCGGAACTGGAGCCTCGACGGGCGAGTCGTCGACATACGCCGCCGCGCCCTCTTCGACGATGTGCGCCGCGGAAACGTCGTCGTAGCTGACGACATCACCTTCCTTGCGGCGGCCACGGTCCTTGATGAACTTCACCTTCACGGTCCCGCTCATTCGGAGACCTGGCGATCGAAGACCTCACCGAGACCGTTAGCGAACACGTTCGCCGTGATCTCGAGCTTGGTGATGTCGGACTCGTTGCGGTTGTTGTTCGGGACCGTGAGCCGCGAGGGTCGAGTCGTCCACAGGCGCTCTACCTTTCCGGTGTCGCTCACGGTGTCGAAGCCGAGCCACAGGGACACAGGCTTCGGCATGACGAGCTTCGATGCTGTCGAGCCCGGCCACAGTACGGAGCGAGTGATCTCGTTGTCCTCGAGCGCGGACAGGGTGCGCTTCAGTGCGAAGTTCTTCGTGCCGATCTTGATCAGCCCGATCCCCCAGCCGAAGTGCTCGGTCTCGTCCATCGATCGCTCTTCGCCGAATCCGGCGTCGCCGTCGAGGATTCCGAACTCGAACCATGCAGTCTCGAGGACTGCGGTGTCCGCGTCGGTCGGCAGGGTCGGCCGTGCCGCACTGCCGGGGGCAGTCCACACTCGTGCGTCCTGCCAGATGTTTACGTTGTCGGGATTTCTTGCCATGACAAATAGCCCCTCTCGGGTTGGTGGTGAATGTGAACGTGCGAGTTCGCCACCCGGAGGGTGGTGGAATGTGTGGCCGCTCAGATGAGAGCGGTTCGAACCTTGGTGCTGACGTCGAACCCTGCGACGATCGCGCCGGTTTTCGGATCTCGGTCATCGACGATCGACGTCGCAGCTCGTACCTGTGCAACGCCGGGCGTGGGAACCATCAGCAAGCGCCCTTGACACAAGGCGGCAATCCGACGAGCTTCCGTGCGTCCGTTGGCGTACACCGCGACATGCACAGGCGGCTGAGTGAACACCGGCCACACCAGGGGGCCGGGCAGATTCAGCACGTGAACGAACGGAGCGTCGGTGACGGGTGACCAACTCGATGGAATCGCAAGGTCGGTTGTCGCCGACTCGCCGCGACTGCTGAGAAAGCTTCGGAGGTGATCGCGGATCGGAGCCGCCGAGTCTTGCGGTACACGCACAGGCCCGGTCATCGCGGCCTCACTTCGAGGCCGACCGATGATGCCGCGGCGAGCAGCGCACCCTTGAGTGCTTGGTCCTGGATCGGAACGATCACGTGCGCCGCAGCGCGGTCGATGGTGTACGGCTTGACCGTTGCACCGTCCCCATATTTGCTTGCGACCTGCTGCGCGATCTTGTTGATCTCGACAGCAAGGGCAGGGCTCTTCAGCACCTCACCGGCGCCCTTGTAGTCCCATTTCAGTTGAGGGTCACTCATCCGAGCCTCCTCGATGCCGTGAAGACTGGCCCCGAAAGCTCGGGGTCCTCGTCATACCAGTCGTCGGGAAACCCTTCGATCTCCCAACGCTTGCCGCGCAATTCGACGATGTCCGTTTCCAGAATTGGCCGAGCGACCGGGCCGGGCGTGTAGACCCTGACCCGGGTGATCGTTCCATCTCGCCCGTAATCGGCAGATTCTTCACTGCCGAGTGGCTCGATGACGCAATCCTCGATGGTCAACACCGCGCCGGTGGCGAGAACTGGATCGTTGTTTCCATCGCGGCGCGTGCCGGGGCGAACGACGACGGTTTCACCATCGCTCACGGAAATCACCGTCCCCGAAGTAGTAGCTCGGCTCGGGGTGGATCGGGATGCCGAGTTGCTCCTTCATCCAGTCGGCCCAGACCAGCGCCGCATCAGGGTTTGTGAGGGTTCCTGAACGTGTGCGAGGTCCGAGTGTCTTCGAATACGACAAGTGCCCCGCGTGTTCACCGGCAATGAGCGCGCCCTTGACGACGGCGATCGAGACGAGCTTGCCGTCGTCGTCTTGCGGGTCTGTGATCGTGGTGTTCCGGTAGATCCATCTCGCCGCGGCATCGAGCAGTTGTCCCGCCCAATCCTTCTCGGTCGCCGACAGGGGGCGCCACGCATTCTCAATGTCCGTGTAGGTCGCGAACGCTTGCTGCATGACGCCCCCTCATCTCACTTCGCGTCGAGTGCGTTGACCGCCGCGACGAGTTCGTCCTTGTTGAGTTCGGCCGCATTCGTAATTCCGCGCTTGAGCGCGTAGGCCTCCCAAATCGGCTTCGGCGCTGCATTCTTCGGCCGGTCGCCAGCGGTGGGCGGAGCCGGGACAGGCGGCTCAACCTCGACCGGGGTGGTCGCGGGTTCGGGTTCCGCCTCCAGATCGTCGTCAGGCTCGACCGAGTCGATGCCGAAAGCATCGACGAGTTCGCCCTTGGCGATCTCCGACTCCGGAATCTCGACGGTGTCACCGAAGTAGGCAAGCCGTCGCTTTCCTTCTGCATTGAGGTACTCCCATACCGCAACGCGAATCGTTTTCTCAGCCATGTCAGCCCGCCAATCCTGTGACCTTCTTGATGGAGTACGGGTTCGTAACTCCGAAGATCGGCTGAACGTAGGACTGGACCCAGTTCCGGCGGGTCTCTTCCTCGCGCCAAGACTCGGTCGTCAGACCTTCCTCGTAGTCGAGGAAGCCCACGCTGTTGCGGGCCACCGCGTATGCAGTGCCTGCCGCGACTCGGTTCGAGTCGAAGACCTCGACGCCAGCAGACTTGAGGACTTCGATGTAGTCCGGGCCGTAGGCAATCGAAAGGTTGTGCTTCTCCTGTGGATTGACGATCCACAGGTCGTAGATGACGCCCAACTCTTCGACGTCCGCCGCGAGCTGCACCTTGGCGAAGTCCGCCGCCGGCCGCGCGTTGTTCGGGGTCGGAGTCGTTCCGGTCAGTGTCACGTCCGACCAATCATGACCGGGCACGACGCCGGCGCCGCCGAGGGACGCAATAGCCGCCTCGAGAACTGCGACTGCGCGCTGGTTGACCTTGCGCACGATCGTGTTGGCGAGTTGGGTGACCTGGTTGTCGAAGTGCACGACGTTGTTGCGCGACTTCGCCTGGTCGGTGATGAAGAACTTTCCACCCCAGTCCTCGGCCTTTGCGACCTTGGGCTCTAGCCGCTCGGACCCAACGAGCGGGTACTCGTTACCGGGCGCGCGCTCTTCGACGTCACGGGAGAGGTAAAGCTCGTTCTTGGTGACCTGGTCGTAGATGACCGCGCCTGACGCGACCGATACGCCCGAGGAGGCGAAGATCTTGTCGACGATGAACTTCTGCAGCGTCAGGTCGGCGATGCGCTTGGTGATGCGCTGCGGCTGCTTGAGCGCCGTGTCGACGGTGAGCTGATTCCCGATGAGGGTGGGCGCGCCGAGGGGGTACGCCACGGGAGAGGGAGAAGGCATTATGCATTCCCTTTCAGTAGAGGCTGATCTCGGCGTCGCCGCCGGACGTTGCTGCGGTGACGGCGTAGCCAACGGCCACACCCGATGCCTTCTTGATGGCGACACCGGCTGCGCCGACCTCGACCTCATCGAAAGCTGCAATTGCCCCGCCGGCAGTCACGAACGTGACACGCGAATTTCCGCGGGCGATACCGACGAGATCGCCGGAGGCTGCGTCGTACTGCGCGACACCAGCGATTCGGCCGGCAGCGTCGGCGTGGGCAACTGCGATGTTGCCTCCGTTTCGGTTGCCGGAAATCTTGAGGAAACGCTTGCCGGTTATGGCAGCGCTCGCGCGACCGGAGAGGTTCCGACCGGGCTCGTAGACGCCGATGTTGTCGTTCGTCATGATCAGGCTCCGTTCTTGGTGGTTGCGCCGAACCAGCCGAGTTCGGCTGTCTCAGCAGAGGCATTGACTCCGTGGCCAACCTCGGAGACTGGGATCAATCCGGGCTCGAGCGCTGCGAGCGAGGCGGCTACGCCTTCGGGATCCGCTTCGAGAGCTTTGAGCCAGTGACTCTTTCGAGCGGTCGGAATCTTGCCGGCATGAATGGCTTCGGAGACCAACTTCTCGCGGTCGGCGGATTCCTGGCGATCGAGTGCCTGTGCGCCGCGCGCGGCCATGGTGCGGGTCTGCTCGTATCCGCTGGCCTCGACGAGCACGAGTCCATTGGCTTTGGCGACCTCGGTCAACTTCGAGATGGATGCCGCAACACCGGTGTCGGTGGCGGGGTCCGTTTCGGGGTCGGAGGTGTCCGGTGCGGTGGCCTTTTCGAGGAGCGCGTCGAAAAGCTCCTGATCTGTTGCCGTTTCCGGGAGGTCGAGGGCCTCGCGGAGTTCCTTGATCTGCTCATCCGTGAATGCCACAGTCGAGCCTCCTTCTGTCTCGGATGTTTCCGTGCCCGAGGTGTCGGACACGCTGGTCCCGGGCGCGGCGGCCCGAGAAGTTTCCTTGCTGTCCCAGTGGGCCAGCGGTTTACGAAGTCCCGAGGATGCGGCGACGTACTCGCGTTTGACCTCTTGGGACTCGCCCCATGTGACTTCTTCGCCTTCAACGGCAAACGGCACCCGATGCAGGGTGCCGTCCTCGTCGTTGATTGCCACCACTTCTGGGGGCTCCAAGAAGATGTCTTCGATCCACCACCAACTGTCTGCGGCGGGACCGTTGTAGAAAGAACTCTGAAGGTCTGCAACGGTCACCGAAGCCGCGACCACAACAGCGGAAGCGTGCGGTGATCCGTCCTTGGATACTGGCATCGTGAATGACTCCTTTCCGCTGGAAGTCGCCGCCACTCCGTACAGCTTGGCGACGTCGATGATGCTCCCGAGCGTCCCGACCCCAGGCGCCGTGACGCCCAGTAACGCAACCGCTTCGAGAACGAATGGGTGAGTTCGACCGGTCTGGTCGGTGAAGTTGTGACGCCCTTCGATCGACCGGTCGGGGTATGCCGACGCCATGATGTCGCCGAGCCACCCAGGCATGCCGCAGTAGTCGCCGACGAGCGTGGTTCCGTTGTCTTCTACGCGCAGATTGTCGATGTAACCGATCGTTGGCTCACCGTCGAAGCGAGGATCCGTATGCCCGAGCTTGAGTGTCGGTCGCCGTATGGCGGGCGAACTCAGCGCCGCGACAGCGGCATAGAGGTCCTCGGTGGTCGGATTCCATGTTCCCGTCGAGATTTCCCACGACCCGGCCTTGATCAGTTCGACATTCGGAATTGTCACAAGGATTGGCCGCTCGGGTGCCGTGACATCAGTCAACGGGAACCTCCTCGGTGTCCGTTTCCTCTTCACGCTTGGCTGGTATGCCGAGCTTCTGGCGAACAGCGATCTTGACTTCGTCGTCGTCGTCAAGCAGGCCTGCCTGTCGAAGCATGGTCAGCGCGGCGGCCGTCGCATCCTGACGGGATCCGATCTCGTCGAACACGATTCGTGGCGCTGGTTCGGATTCGCCGAAGTTGATGTCGACCAAGTCCTCGACGATATGAGCATTCGCGGTGTCTGCGATCGATTCCGCGAACGTCTGCACAGACTGCACGAAAGTGTCGTTGAGCACCGACGCGAGCGAGTAAGAGCCACCCTTGTCGAGGTTGAGGAAGTGCGCGAGGCCAGCAAGGGCAATCGCCTTGTCGTGATAGGTGATTGCTGCCTGCATGTCGGGAAGATTGCCTTCGACACCCTTCAAGTCGAGGGTTTGACCGGGCGCCAACCCCACGCCGGAGTTCATGCCACCACGGACCGACGATGCAAGCTTCTGCATCTTCTTGACCTCGTCCGGATCTTCACTCGCCGCGGTGCCAACCGGAAGTCCCATGCCATTTCGCCGAGCTGTTGCAGCCTGGATGCGCATGAACTCGTCCTTGAGAATCCAATGCTTGTACGCAGGCCGCAGAAGCGATGACCCGGTCCAGTCCCCCGGCTCGGGATCTCGAATGTATGCAACGAGTCTCGACACCTTGATGTCGAATCCGTCAGGGAGAAACGATGCGGCGGTGAGAAGTGCCGGCGGGTTCTGCCTGATCGATTCGAGTCCGCCATCGAGAGCGACGTTGATCTTCGAAATCGTCTTCTGTGGACGAGGTGCCAACTTGTGAAGCCAAGTCACATCGTTCTCGTCGATGCGATAGACCTGCTCGAAGAACGAGTGGCCGTAGGGCAACATCAACAGTGCGGTCTGCAGATGTTGATTCCACGAGAACCTACCCTTGGAGCGAGGCCTCGGTGTCGGCTCTTGTCCAGCGATCGGCAGTCCAAGGTTCTGAGCAACGAAGGCCGTAACCTCGTCTCTCGCGCCGTTCTGGTCAATACGCCAGGCGGTTCGCCGGATCGGCAGTCCGATTGCCTGTATCACCGAGGCGACACGGCCGTCTTCCTTCAGCATCCGCGAGTAGACGTGAACCGATTCGGGCCACTGCAGCTCGGGGACCTTCTCGTCTTCATCCCAATGCTGCCAATCGGTTCCGCGTCCATTGACGTAGCCGACTTCGACAGAAGGATCGTCAGTCTTGGTTCGAGCCATGAGTCACCTCCTTAGAATGCGGCTGAAAGCGCATCGAATTCGTCGAACGAGTTGGCGTCGACAGGCTCTTCGAACGCCGGGTCGACAGCCTTTTGCGTCGAAACTCGCGATCCGAACGTGAGCAATGCCCAGCGCGCTAGGGTTGCGGCGACCAGCGGGGCAATGACGGCGTCCGCCTGCGTATTCCACGCCCAATCGCCGCGGGGAAGAGTGCGTTTGACGGCATTCTCGAGCGCGTTCGTCATTACAGGTTGTTCCGTATGGCTGAGAACCGCGGAGACCGAATCGTCGTAGAAGCCACCGCAGGCGGTAACCATCTGATTCGCCGTCGTCTTGATCAGTTCAACCTCGGCATCGAGCAGCAATGGCTCGAGTACCGCGGCCGGCGACTTGCCATCCGTCACCAACGCGCAGGGATCCCAGGCCGTGATGACGTCGAGCAGGAAATCGACGACTTCCGCGTTCGATCCCGAGCGGAAGTAGCCGACTTCAACGTGAATTCGGCCGTCCGTCGTGCGTTGCGCCGCGGCGATCGACCACCACTGACGATCGAGTGAGCGATCCATTCCCAGTCCGATAGGACCGATCAGGTCCGGAGCTGCATCGCCCATCGCGAACCACTCCTGTTCGGAGATGACCGACCAAGTTTCGAATTCGACATCAACCGGCCAGTCACCTCGGCCGAGCGCCTCGACGTCGAAACCCTTGCGGCCCGCCTCCGTCGCGAGCGTCTTCATGATCTTGAGGATCTTCTCGGCGGTTTGGATCACTCCATACGACGGATTGCAGTACTGCCAGGTCGCCTCGTCCTCGCGGTCCATATCCTCGGGCGCCATGTACTCCATGAAGTACAGACCGTCGTCATGTGCGAGGCCACGCTTCCGAACCGACGCCAGCACAGCGCCATTCGGATGCTCATCCTTGTTGACCGCCGACGACGCGTAGATGGTCTGCGGATTCTCGGCCGCCATCTGCACGAACGACATCGCCGACAGCTCGCCGTCAGTGAGGTTGTACGCCTCGTCGTAGATGATCAGGTCGACCTTGGTCAACCCTCGGCCAGTGTCATTCGATCGCGTGCCGAATGAGATCGACTCGCCCGTCGCCAGCTCGATGACACCCTCACCCTGTGAGCAGGTCGAGCGGACAACGCGATTGCGTAGCCAGGCTCGTGATTTGACGATCTGCATCATGCGTTTCCACGCATCGCGCGCCGTCTTCCAGCGCTGCGCCGTGTAGATGATCGTCTCACTAAGCTTGAACAGGCCGTAGATGCAGCGCTGAATCAGGATCTCGGACTTGCCGTTCTGACGGGGAACGATCAGGCAGCAATCCGGGTGCGTCCACCGACCCTCAGGTGTCGTCGACAAGATCGCATGCTGCGACATTTTCTGCCATGGCATCGACTTCGCTCCGGCGCGGCGCGACAGCTCGATCGCCTTCTCGCCGTGACTGATGTCGCCGGTGAAGAGTGACAGATGGTGCGGCTCCTGCCGCCCCGTCAGAGTCGGAAAGTCCTCACAGATCAGCGAGGCCGTCATAATTGTCAGCCTCCGTCTTCGTGCCCTTCTGTCGGCCGATCTCGACGAGCATCTGCCGCAGAACGGCGGCCAACTGGCGCGCCTCCTGCAATCCGGAGTCGATCTTGACTTCGAGCACATCGCCATCGCCGCGCGTCGGCGCCAAACGGAACCACAGATCCTCATCGCCAGAATTGAGTCGATGAAGAAGGTCGAGGCGATCTTTGATTCGCGCCGCTTCGAGGATCATCACCGTCAACGAGTACGGATCCAGCTCGTCATAGAGGGAATCGAAAAGTCGGCGGCCGGCGTCGCACAATTCATCGGCCTGATCCACCCCGCCACCCCCAATTTGCACGCAGCGTTTCGGACCCCTGTAAAAAAAGTTCCAGACTACCGAGGCCAGTCAGGAGACCCCCACCCCCTGAATAATTTCGGGGGCGGGGTTCGCCGAGGTCAGACTTCGATCCATGCGGGCAGTCCAGCGACCGGAGAGGGTGAATGCGCGCCAGTGACGGCGGGCCGAACCTCATCCCTTTCGCCGTCGCCCCGTTCGCGATTGCAGCGCTTGTGAAGCAGTCGATCCGCGAGCATTCCTCCGTGCGAGCGGGGAAGGCTGTGATCCGCTTCGAGCCCGTTATGGTCCCAATTCAGCGACGCATCGAGATACATGGCATTGCCGCACCAAAAGCAGGTCGAGCCATCGACATGTCGATCAAGCAGTCGACGACGCTGCTGTTGATGCATCCATCCAAGTCCCCGTTCAGTCGTGTTGGCTGATGTCACATCGGGAACAACGAGCCTTGCTGGCTGCCTGCCCTGCGCTGTGACGGGAAGATTCGACCGATACCGGGCAAGCGAACGCTCTCGTTCGCATTGCTTGCACCGCTTGAAGCGGGTACCTCGGTGCCTGTTGTAGTAGAACTCGGAGGCTGGCTTCACATTTGCGCATGATGCGCAGACCTGAACACCGGCTACTATCGTTGTCATGTCGACTCCTTCACAGTCGGCAATGCCCCAGAGGGAATGCAATCCTTCTGGGGCACTTATTGTTTGAGGCATTCAGTTCCTGCCTCGAATCAGGGCCAAGCCATCGCCCGATGTCCGAGCGCTTCCAGGTCGACCTTCGCCTCGGCGACGGGGACCCCCGTCAGTGCAGGTCTGAGATGGTCTCGCGACCCCTCTCCCCGCTCCCTGTTGCAGGTGCCATGAAGAAGGCGATCCGCCTTGGTTCCGCCATGAGCCCTCGCTCGCGAGTGATCGGCATGCAGTGATTCGCCATCGCGATTCCTCGCCGCATCTCGGTACATCGGCACGCCACACCACCAGCACGCCGACCCATCGACATGCGATCGAATGAGTCGTTCACGTTGCTTCTGATGTGACCAACCAAGTCCGCGTTCAGTTGTCGACTTGGCTGTTGCCATCAGCCTCTCGCTTCGATCTGCGCCTTCACTCGGGCTCGCTGCTCGTTCAACCGGTCGACCGCGTCGGAGTTGCCCATGCGAGTAGCTCGTCCGATGAGTACGTCAACGTCGAAGGGCTGGTCTTTAAGACTCGGCATCGTTGGCCTCCTCGATCTTGACGAGCAGCTGCCTCACCACATCGGCGTGTGCCTTGGCCTTCGATGGATGCTTGGCATTGGCGCCACATGGATGCGCGGCCACCCACTCACCACCGGGCGTCTGCGACAGGTCGATCTTCTCGGCGTCGTAGAAGTCTTCGGGATTCGGCGTGGGCCAGGTTCCGTCGTCAGCCTTGGTGATGTGGATGCCGAGGTCGTGGGCTTGGCCGTCGGGTGTGGGAACCCAGCGGACTTCCTCGCATTCAGGGTGGTGTCGCCATCCTCGCGAATGTAGGTATGCCGCAAGACGTGTGGGCTGCTTGATCTCGAACCGTGTCGGCTCTGCCTTCTTCGCTGCACCGAGGTCGTACTCGGGCAGGTGGACGACGGCCAGTTCGTCGGAGAGCGCCTTGACTTCGGGGTCCACTTTGGCGAGGGCGGTCTGATCGGCGATAGCACCGGTGAGTTGTTCACGCAGCCAGTCGGCATGCTTCGGTGAAGTCCACACCCCGGGGTTGTTCGGGTCCTCGACGTAGCCGGGTGGCCGTCCGTTGTTGAACCGAACTTCCTTGATGACCTCTTTGCCGTCTTCGCGTTCAGTCACCAAGGCCTCCACATCATGCAGATTCGGGTCAGGGTCCACTTGATCAGCGCGAGGCTCGGCATCAGATCACCCAGAACTCAATGAGTGCCCACAGGATTCGGATCGCTTCAATCAGGTCGAAGATCATCGGAACTTCCTGCCATTCCATGCTCGATCTGCAAGACGTACAGCGAGATTCACCACGTACGTGATCCACAAGACGTAAGCGAAAAGCAGCACCACCAGCGCTACCTCGATCGGCCAGTGGGCGACCAGGATCGCCAGCGGGATGAGCGTCAATACGGCGGCGATCACAAGCGCCGGCCTTGTGTCATGCCGAATCATGGCAACCTCCTGTGAAGTTGAGCCCCGGACGTGCGCTGGCAAGCGTCATCGGTCCGGGGTTGCTGCACCATCCTCAAAAGGGAGCGCCGTCGTCTCACGGTCCGGCGCGGTGTGCAGCAAGTTGATTCCACCCAGGCAGAGGCTCGGCGAAAACACCGCCATAGTGAGCCGCTTGGATTCCGCTATCCCCGCAATTCGCAGACGGGGCGGTGACTGAACCTGGATGGAAGATTGTGCGCGTTGAGCTCGCCGTGCCGAGTCGCAATGACTGCAAGGCGTTTTGTCGGCGACGATCCAGACGCGCCCCTGGACGACAAAGGCGCGAGGTGGACTTCCATCCACTACTCGCGCCAACGCGCCTAGCGTAACACGCGAGGTGCGGCTAAGGAATCGCCCACTCCGCCTGGTAGTCCGGATGATCCAAGTAGATGGCTGCAAGATTCAAGATCACGTCACATGGGGCTGATTCATACATCGCATCGTGAGCGTCGCAAGGATCTTGGTCGATGCCATGTTCTGCCATGATCGCCCGCTTTGCCGCTACCTCGCGGAGGACTCGGGCAGGGTCATGACGGCGGGAATGGACTAACTCATTAGATCTCACCTCGCCTTTCGCGTTCGGCCACGCATACCCGAACCCGTTCACGTCATCAAAATATGTTGCCCTGGCTATTGCTTCGTCTTCAGTTAGTCGCGCTTCAAGGAACTCCACGATCGTCATGCCGCCACCCTCCTGGCTCGAACCGGCACATCCATGTGTTTGTCCAGCACTTCACCCATTAAGAACACTTCCGCTCTCGACAGCACTCCACACCACTTGGCCACGATATGCCCGCCCTTCCGAAGCGCGTCAACCCGATTGGCTGTCAGTCCGCGATACTCCGGGTACTGCCGCGCCAACAGTTCGGCGACCTGGACGATGCCGGCGCGGTGCAGCATCCGGGCTCGTACGCGCTCGAGCACTTCATCCTTCTCGTGGACAGGCACCGGATCTTCGGCCGGGATGTCGACTGTCGCCCAGCAGCGATCCATCACCTTGCTGATGTCGACGTATGCGGTGTCGGCACCTTCGGTCATCGCGAGCGAGATAATGTTTCGCCGCAGCCACCGCGCCAACCCGAGCACCGATTCCTGATAGCCGGACGGGAGGCGATTTTCGCTCTCGCGGAGTGGGCCCACAAAGTCGAAGTCGTGCGTGAACCCAGTCGGCATGTATGAGATCCCGCGTGATTCGCAGACGTGCCGAGCCCAACCTGCCAGCTCGTTGAACAGTAGGTCGATCGCGTTGCTTGCGCCGAGATTGAACGGCAAGGGCTGCTCATCGGTACCCGATGCGATTTTCATGCCGCCCTTGCCGATCCGATCCTGTCGATAGGTCGTGACTGCGAGGTCCTCCGCGAGTGAAGGGATTTTCTTCAGCAGATCCAGTAGAGCTTTCTGATCAACTCTCAGTAGGTAGAAGTGATCCGCTTCGGTCGTCCCAACGCTCATGGTCACACCTTCCCAACAGTCCGCAACTCTGGTGCGATTCTACCACATATCACACCTAGTTGCATTGCGCCACAACATGTTTCACCAGAGTCGCACAACTCGCACCTTCAGTCGGCCGCATACGGTGCACCACTTCTTCTGCTGCATCTTCTGCCCATCCGGCTTTCCATTGGCCTCGTAGTTGTAGACGTCGATCAGCGTCCCGTTCTCCCACTTGCCCCACTTGTGCAGATGCATCACTTGACCCTCCTTGTCGGCCCGTACGCAGTCCTTCGTGTTTTCGCTGGATCTCGAACCCACATCGGCGGGGTCACATTCGGTTTCGCGGCAGGGTTGACCTTCGGCGACTGCGGCTTCCTCGGCGACATCACATTCAGCACCGCCTGCACGCACTCCTCCATTGGAATCCCACTCGACTCCGACAACTCACTCGCGAAGGCGTGCGCGTGCTCGTATGCCTCCGTCTGCAGCCACGCCGGCGGTTTACCGCCAGGCCACTCCGCTACCCCACTCGGTCGCTCGATCGTGAACGAGACCGAGAACTCCTTCGGCACGACGGTCATCTCAAATTGATCGACACCCTCCGACGTGGAGGTGAATCGCGGTACGCCGACCATCTCGTACGGACGCCCGTCGATGTAGAGAACTCCAGACGGTGCGCAGTGCACGCCGGCGCCCATATCTACCCACTTGCTCATCACTTCGCCTCACTGTCATGCACGTAGCAGCCGAGGAACTGGCAGTCGTCGGGATCGTCCACGCGGCGATATGTCCGCTTGCCCACCAGGAGCGTCGGTGGAGTGCGGGGCAGGTCCACAGTGAACCGCTGGCCGTGGGGCTCGAGGAACACGGCCTTCACCCAACCGCTCACGTTTTCACCATCCGGAGTGGCTGCGATCCGCAATCCTTCGATCTTCTCGACGCACTCTTCCAACTGATACGTCATCTCACCGGGCCTGCATCCGAGCGCCCTGCTGATTGCCTGCTGCCAGTCGATTGCGCTCCGTTCCAGCGCCATCACTCACCGCCCGGGGTGAACAGGACGAAGACTCCGTGTTTGTAGACACGAAAGATTGCCGCCGATGGGATGGTTTGTTCGCCGTCGCCCCGGTCGGATGGGTCCAGTTCGAGCCACTCTTTCCCTACCCGTTCGAACACCGTTCCGGGGCTTTGATTCCCATGGAGTAACGCCCGGATCAGGCTCCCTAACGGCAGTGCCATTAACTCGACTGTGCTGTTCACCATGCGAGGCTTCGACCAACCAGCAGCCTCCACCTGCTCCACCAACATTTTCGCTGCGTCCGGGCCAAGCCAGCCCCACAGTTTCATCAGCACCGCGGCCAGTTCGTCCCTCGCGGGTGTGGCCTGTGATCGGATCTCACTCACAACGACTCCTCAGAAGGCTTAGCGTGCTCGGGATGGTCGAACAGTTCCTCGGCGTAGCAATCAACTTGGGATCGGCCAGTCATCCGGGACTTGATGTAGGCGGCTGACCAGCATTCCTCACATGCGCTCATTGCTGTTCCCCTTCCAAAGCTGCGCGGAGTTGTGAGGTGTAGATGTACGTGACGCCCCAGTCGTCAGGCACGGACTTCTCGGCCGCTTCAAGTGCCGTAATCACCCTGGCGATCGTGGACTTTAGGTCTTCGACTTCGATCTCGGCGTTCTCGGCGCGGTCCATCCAGCCCATGACAGTTTCGCGCCATGCTGCGATCGTTTCGGGATCGTCGTCACGCCCCATGCGGGATAGTGTGTTTCGGACCTTGCGGTGCGTGATGTCGGCTTCGAGTTCCCTGACCTTCGTCGCCAACTCCGCTATCCGCCCGTTGGTGTGCTGCTCCACCACCAACGCGAGGTGCGCGGGATGACTGTCGCCAGTCCAGCCGCATTCGCAGGTTTGGCGGCCGAACCGTCCGTAGTCGCCTTCCCGGTGCGCTGCGATGAGGTCGGTCAACCCCGGATCAGACGCGTCAGTCATCATCGTTCACCTTCATCTCCTTGCCGTTCTTGAAAACTCGCACCGACTGGCCCGCCTTCGAGACGTACACAGTTATGGCCTGCTTGCTTTTTCGTTTCCCATTGGGTGCGATCGTGAGGACGTGTGAGCCGTGGAATGTTGAGGTGCGTTCCACTTCGAGTGGCCCCCATTTGAAGCCGAAGCGGGTCGGTTCGACGATGCTGGACTTCCCCGGATCAGGCGCGGTCACCACTGCTTCAACGCTCTGTCGATGGCATCCTGATCGCGGTCCAGGTATGCAGTGAGCGGATCGGCGGCGTAGGTCAAGACCAGTTCATGCGCCTTGGTGATCATGCTCGGCTCGATGTACTCACGACTGGAACTGAGCGCGCCGATGTAGACGAACAGGACACCGCCGTCAGTGACCTCGTGAGGTAGCGCGTAGATCAGGCAGTCCACAAAAGAGGATTTCGGGTTGATGTGACCTGATGCGAGCCAGATGGATTCGGGTTCGGCTACGGTCCAGGGCATCTGACGGGCGAGTGCGATTGCTACCGGATCAGGCGCGGTCACGACGACACCTCGGGAAGTTCAATGCCCAGCTCATCGGCTATCTGTCCGACGACGTGACCGACGTAAGCGGGCGTGAGGATCGGCGCTGCAATGCACCAATCCCTATCGATGATTTCGCAGGGAAAGCCAGTCTCACGCTCAGCCTCGCGAATCAGAATGCAATCGATCGATACCCTGCCTGCGTCGGTAGCGGTCACGACGACACCTCGGTGATAGTCGTTCCATCAGGCACCGTGATGTGGATTGCGGGGTCTTCCTCGCGATCAGGGCGCTTCCCGAACCGGATGGGCCATTCGCACGGGCGGTCAGTGTTCTCGACCGAGAGTGTCCATTCGGAATCGCTACCAGCCTTGCAGTATTCGGCGCGGACGATCAGGCTATCGCCGTGCTTCGGATCGACGAGCAATCCCGTCCACGGGCCATAAGTGTTGAACTCTTCGCTGATTGCACCTTCGAATTCCACGAGGTCATCAGACGCTCCGTAGATGGTGACGGTACTTGTGTTGGCGTTCATGGTGTTTCCAATTCTCGGATTGTGGGGCAGGGGTGAGGGACGATGGCGTATCCGTGTTCGTTGTCTCCGCAGCCTTCGCACATCCCGAACTCGTCGGGCGTGTGTAGTGCTTGGACTCGCTCGACAGCCGCAACCAGGCCAACGGCGATGGTTATCAGCTCCCACGGTGTCGAGGGCCCGATGCTGATCCCGAATGATCGGACGAGGTCCATCTGCTTGCGAATCTCCGACAGGCGCGCTTTCGTGTGCTCAACATCCAGGCTCATGCGTGACCTGCTTCGGTTTCGGTGGGGGCAGGGACAACCGGCGAGGAGGCAGGCCAAACGTAGGCCGGTCCGTCTTGGTCATGCGCGGTGTGATCGCCGTCGTGACCGTTCGTCAGCGAGCAGCCCCAGCCCTCGATCTCGGACGGGCAACGCGTTTGGGCGTGTTCGTCGAGGATCTCAGATACCTGGCGAACCCAATCGGGCACACCCTCCGCCTTCGTCTCCTCCTTGGCGGGTTCGGTAGGGGCGGGAGTGGTTGCTTGAACTAGGGCCCGGACCTCACCAAGGAGGGTGGCCCACAAGTCCCCGAACCCTTGGCGCTCATATTCGGCGTCGAAGTCTTTGTCGTTCTTCCCGAGGTCAGTCCACAGGTCCAGAGTCATCCACGATTGAACCGCCTTCGCGGTGTGCGAACGCTGCACGACGACGAGGTCGCTGCCGTCACGGACTGCTGCGGGTTCGGTTGCCACACCACGTTTCACCAACTCACGATCGATGTACCAGCGCGCCTTCTCCAAGTCCTGGATTGCCGAGCCCTTGAGGTCTGCCCGCCAGATGTACTTGACGGCGTTGCCGAGGTTGAACCCCATGTGCTCGGTGATTTGAATGCACTCCACGCCCGAAGGATGTTCGGTGTAGTGCGCCGGGCGGTTCACGGGATCGATCATTTCGTGCTCCATTCGATTTCGAGCCAGAGTGCGGGTGGTCGGCCTTTGACGGCTGGGTGGATGACGGGCATCGCTTTGGTCATGAGGTCTGGTGTGTCGTCGGCGGTGAGTCCGTGGTCGACGAGTCCGTCGCAGCAGGCCTTGAGGACGGGGACGAGGTTGTCGGCGTCTCGTTTGCGGTTTGCCTTCGGTCGGTAGCAGAGCGTGACGGTTGCGTGCGCTAGGCCTGTGGGCACGCTGGCGGCTTTTGCGAGCCGTGCGGTACTCGTCCTAACCCCTGCCGTGATTCGGGCCTTCACGGCCCAATGCTGGCGATCATTCATCGACAGCGGCGGCTTCGAGTACGGCAGATCGATGCGCGCGATCATGATTGCGCCTTCGCTGCCCGATACTTCTGGATGCCCCAGGCGATCGCGTAGCAGGCCATCAGGAAGTGGAAGTCCCAATCGCGGAGATCCCACTCCCACGTGTCCGAGAACTCCCATCTCTCAGAGGAGTCCACGTCGGTGAAACTCCAGCGAGCGAGTGCGTCGCGGGTCAGGGATTCGTCGCCGAGGGTGAACTCGTCGAGCACCTCCTCGCGCAGTGACCGCCAGGCAGGCGCGGCCGCGTCGGACATCCAGTGCCGCTGCTCGAGGAACGCTTCGACGATCCGAGACTTGGCCTTGTCGGCCTCGTAGACGCGAGTCTGGACACTGCGGTTGGTGATCTTCTCTGCCCAGTAATGCGGGTTGATCCGTCCGCGGTCCATCGCGAAGAACCCGAACATGTCGTGCTCACGGGAGAACGTGAACGAGTCGAGGTCACCGTCGATGCACAGGTGCCCCGGCCAGGTGACGAGATCCCAGTGCATCATCGAGGTTCCGGGCTGGGCGAACCGGACGTGCCGGTACACGCCATCCTCGTGAAGGATCGTCATCTCATGCTCGGCGGTATCGCGATCGAACCATTCCTTGGGCGTCATGGCGCGTGTCATGCTGCACCGCCGAGAACGCAAACCCCTGTGGATAACTCAGATGCCGGCAAGCGAAGCGCCGGCGAATCCCCCACACCCCGAGCAAATTTCGGTCGTTTCTCGCACGCGTCTCTTACGTAAGAAGAAGAGATTTCTCTTGAGTAGTTATCTACGTAAGTCCGTACGTTCGTACGTAGGGTAGTGCCATTGTCAAACTGGAATGGCAAATCGAGTTTTGCCATCGTTTTGCCATCGGTTTTGCCATATGGCAAAAGTGCCTTCAGTTTCCCCATTTTGCTTCCGCTCCCTTCTTGCCTGCTGCGCTTCGTGTGTCGTGTAATGCCTGCTGAGCGAACCCAACGACGTTCCGGTTGCCGTAGTTCTTGATCCGAAATCCCCCGCCGGGAACCACTTCCCAAAGCCCACAAATGACCAGCAGTTTCGCTTCGCCTGGCGTGCAGTGAATGAACGGAAGGGCCGCTTTTTTGATGAGCCCATCTGTGCCGTTTCCGGCCGAGTAGAGGTAGGAACAGACGTAAACGAACGCTGCGCCCTTGCCTTTCGGGCTCTCGCTCAGGAGGTCGAGGATCTTGTCGTGCGTCGGAAGGTTGGTGTCCGACCGCGCCCATGGGAGTCCCACTAGCTGCCTTTCGTGGCCGCATGCTTGTTGCTGTGGGCACCGAAGTCTCGGCCTCCCGCGATAGCCCACCGCTCGTCCGTTTTGATGGCCCACGCGAGGCACTCCTCGCGGACAGGGCATTCGAAGCAGATCGCGCGGGCGGGGAAGCTCGCTTCGCGACGCGCCTTCTTGTTGTGGACCTGGTTCGGGAACCACAGCTCAGGATCGTGATCGCGACACTTGGCACGTGCGCGCCAATCGATGTCGTCACTCATGTGAATAGCTCCTGTGCATAAGCCGGGCCGCCACCACCTCGGCGGCGGCCCGGATCTGTTGCGGGGTTGGGGATCAGGCGGGCTGCTCGGATTCCAGGAATGTGATCAGTGCGACCGCCTCATCGGCAGCGAGATCATCGGCGCTCTCGAAGTCACGGCCGTACTGCTTCTTGAGCCAGGCGAGCTTCTTTTCCTTCGTGTCGCATCCGTCCTTGTCGAGCAGTCGCGCGAGTGTCAGCTGCTGCTCATTGCTGGCCATCTCGACGGCATCGGTAACGTCTGCCGGCGCAGGCTCGTCGGCTGGAGTCGGGCTCGGTTCAACCTCAGACGCAAGACCGAGAGCTTCCTCGAGCCCAGATCCGCCGCGCTTGGTGGTGGGCACGCGCTCCGATGTGACGGACGTCGATTCTCCGTCGATGATCTGGACGGCATCCTCGAGCACCATGCCTGAGAAGTCGTTCGGGTACGCCTTGCGCCACGCTGCGGCCTCCGCACACTTGGCAAGTTGGTTGGCAGGCATCTTCGCCCACATTGAGTTCGGGTGCTGCTGGCCGTCTTTGGAGTACGTCTGCACGTACTCGCCGTACATCGCTACGGATGCGTACTTGACGCCGTTCTTGACGACGACGTACTTCGCGGCGAGCGGTGGACGATTCGGGTCGAGCCAGACGTCATCCCATCCGCCGTCGGCGCCGCGCCAGAACGGACCCTCGACCGCGATGTCGTCACCGGCGATGCGCGCCAGGCGATGTCCGGTCACTCGGTAGCCGTCGATCCCCGTCTGGATCGTGTACTTCATGACCCATTCTTCGTCTTGGCGCTTCGCGCGCTCGTTCCATACCTTGATCTTCGTTCGGCGTCCGAGCATGTAGATCTGCTTCGCGAACGGATCGAGCCCGGTGCGCTTCGCCTGGTGGAAGAACAGGTCGAGGTCACCCTTCGGCGCATCCTCGATGCCTAGCTGCCGGAGTGCCGCGACCTGTGCATCGGTGAACGACGACTGCGCGGGGTCGATGACGAGATCGGTTGCGTTGCCGCGTACTGCGAGTTCATTAGTCATGCGGAGAGCCTTTCGATTGCTGCGATGTCTGTTTTCTTGTCTGCGTAAAGCGCGATCGAGCCGCCCCGAGCGGGTTGTCGACGCGCGATATGTTCGTGAACCTCAGCGCCGTCGATGTGCCGAATCACCTCGGCATGCTGTGCGAGGCCCATCTCGTTCAACACTTTCGACTTGAGTCCCACTCGGCGGGCCTCCAATGCTTCGAAGTCCCTATCCACCTGGAGGAACTCAGCGGCAAGGCTCGGGGTGAGCTGAACTGTCGTTCCATCGATCTTGGGATTCAGTCGACGCACGGTCTCGTAGGTGCTGATCGAGTCGTCGAGGTCCGGTGCCACACCGTTGGCCAGGCTGTCGTTCCACTTTTGGACGGCTGCCAGGATCGCGGCAGCGACGTGAGCCTTGTACTCGATGTGGTATATCTTCGGCTTGCCGTACTGCGGCCACAGAACGAGATCCGCCGGATCGAGCCACCCGGAAACCATCTGCTGGAAGATGATCTGCGCCTCGTAATCGATTGGCACTATGCCTGTTCCGTCGTCGCCGTATTCGTAGATGTCGCGGGCAGTCTTCTTCTCGACCACACGTCTGTGAGTTCCACGCGAGGCGCGGGCATCGATCGTTGCCGCGTTGCCGAAAGGCAGGGCTATGTCGGTGTACTGCACCTCGCCCGGAGACAGCCGCCAGCCCGGGTTACGCAGTTTCCAGTACTCCCCCGCCGCCAGCTCGGCTGCATGGCCGTAGTCGAAATCATCCTGCTGCGCCTTACCGATCTGCTCGGGTTCGAGGTTGCCGGCCATCTCATGCCAGAGCGTGTACTGGGACTTGAATCGTGAGATGCCGAGGATGGACGGGATCTTCGACGCGGTGATCAGCTTCAGCCACTCGGGCGATCCGGGCTCAGCCTTGTCGGTGACGATCCGCGAGGTCACTGCGCCACCCCCGCTTCCGCGCCGAGGGACTTGATCCGATCCGGCTTGAAACCGGACCAGTGCGCGACCTCCCCATCAGCTTCGACAATCACGACGGGCGCCGAGAAGTATCCGAGATCGATCGCCTTCTGACGGGCGTCCGCATCGACGGTGATGTCGACGACGTCGTATTCGATGCCATGCTTGTCGAAATGCGTCTTCGTGAAATCGCACTGGACGCAATCAGGTTTGGTGAGGACAGTGACGTTCATCGTCGGCTCCAATCGATCATGAGGTTGTCGGGGTGAGTGGCCCAGATGTTGGCGCCGTACTGGACGTGCACGAGCTGTCGGCCGCCCCTGTCGACGCTGCGGATGATTCCGGGCTCGGTTTCGAGAGTTGCTGGGTGCGTGTAGATCACAGGCTTGCCGATGCACACGATGGCTTCGTTGAGTTTCATTCCTCCACCGCCTGCGATCGGGCGTGCTCGTTGAGGTCTCGGCGGTCGAGGGTGTCGCCGTAGCAGCCGGCGGGACGGCAGACTGACGAGCGGACCATCGAGCAGGTTCCGCACTGCCAGGTGTTGAGTGAGGAGTTCATTGGTGGCCCTGATCTTTCGCGATGTCGTAGTGGTGATCGGCGAGGTCGAACAGTCCCGGTTCGGTGTCGTACCAATCGTCTCGGGTGACGGGATCCTGCAGCGGGTCAAAGGGGCTCATGCGTCGACCGCCCTCGACGCCAGAGCGAGTAGGCGCTCGAATGTGATGCGCCGGAACTCGTCACGAGCGTGCAGAGCAGGCCCGTCGTAGCTGTGCCAGTTCGAAAGTCGTTCGAGTTCGCGAGTCAGTTCCTCATCGCGCTTAGCGATTTCGCGGATTGCTTCGGCGATCGAGCCAACAGTGGACCTGGTGTCGCTCATCGGACACCGCCGATGGGCGCGATCGAGTAGAGCCAGACCATCGCGACCGTGAACGCGGCGGCACCCACAATGCAGACCAGGTAGACCCACCACGCGACCTCCGGGGCCTCGATGATCGTCTGCTCGGCACGACGCTTGCCGACGTACTGAGGCTCGACACGCTGCGGCCGAAGCTCCCAGAAGTCGGCGATCTTCGAGTCAGTTGCGTTGTCTGGCGGGGTGTTTTGGGTATGCGTCATCGCAAAATGTCCTTCGCAGGAGAAATGGGAGTGTGGGAAGTCTGGGCCGGTGGCGTCGGGTTGCCGGCCATCGGGACCGGCACGGTCCTACAGTGGTGACGCCACCGGAGTCATTGGGCTACATCGGGACGATGTGCAGCTCGTCGCCATAAGCGGAATCTGTTCCACCGCCGACGTACTCGAAGCGGAAGAATCCGCCATACTCACGATCGGACTGCTGGGCAGGCTTCACGCGATCGAGAGTCTCGATCGGGAGGCCCTTGAAAGTGAGGGTCATGCCGCTGCCCTCGTCACGCCCTCGTAGTGACCAATCCAGATGCGGTCGAAGAGTTCTCGATCAGCTTGCGTGTAGGCATAGACCTCGCGCACGGTTCCATTGGGCAGTTCCTGGTACGCACGACCCGGAGCCTCGCCGTGCTCGGCCACGTACAAGCCCTTCAGTCTCTTGCCGAATCCAGACGCTTTCGCCGAGATCATGTCTGACGCGAGACCCCGCGACTTGAGATAGTCGCTGACATAGAGAGGAATGCTTGCCGGGTCGAGCTCGGGAGTCTCACCCAGTCCGCGCGCGAGGACGATGCGCGCCTTCGCTTCGAGGTGCTTGTCGTCGATGATGCCCTTGAAAGATGCGATCAGCTGAGCCTGGGCAGTAGCGCGGGTGACAATCATGTCAAGCTGATCGACGGTCGCCCTCGGGTTGATTGCGCCGCCGTCGTGCCAGTACGAATCGAGAACGTCGGCGGACTCAGACTGATACAGGGTCAGTAAGGGGCGAGCGGCCTCGTTGATCTTGTTTTCTTGGATCGTGGCCAGCCACATCGTGAGTGTGCGTCGGTTGACGGTGATCATCTCGCGAGACTTTCCGTCCGCGCCAACCGTGGTGATACGACCACAGTTGGCCCATGCCGCCGATCGAAGTCGCCGAAGCTGGCTTGAGTAGTCAATGCCGAGTTGTTCGACGATCGGACGGAAGACGATCCACAGGTCGTCGTCGGCACGATGTGCTTCGATCAGTTCCCCATGAAACGGGATCCGCTCAACGCCAGTGTCGATCGCTTGAATGGTTGCGAGAGCGCTCATGCTGTTACTCCAAGCTCTTGTGCGATTTCCGTGATCAACTTCAGGTCTTCCAGATCGAATGCGACGATCTTGATGTCATCGCCACGGCCAGCGATCGTG
Source organism: Rhodococcus baikonurensis (assembly GCF_040489275.1). NCBI lineage: Bacteria > Bacillati > Actinomycetota > Actinomycetes > Mycobacteriales > Nocardiaceae > Rhodococcus > Rhodococcus baikonurensis. The sequence goes on from NZ_JBEUOQ010000007.1 coordinate 321,380, forward strand.
ATGTACGCGCCCTCGTTGGGGATTGCCTGGGTCACGTAGATAGTTCCGTCGATGACGTTTGCCTGGTCAGCACGCTTGTCGATGCGACTCGGTTCGACGGGATCGTGCGGAGCTTGACTGTGTGTCGTAGTATCAGACATCAGATTCCTTTTCGTGAGGGTGATCGATTGGCCGTCATCTGTTCGCGCAGATGGCGGCTTTTTCATGCGGTGCGCCGGAGCCTTTGAGGGTTGACGCCAGATCGCCAAGCGATCGCGTCGGACGGAAGAATCAGCCACCGACTCTTGCGGCTTCCGGTCTGCCTGGCCTTGAGTTCGCCTCGCTGGCAAGCAATCACGACTGCGTCGTATGACGGACTGGTGTACGTGCCCGGCCCCTGCCAGCCGAGCAGGTGCGCAATCTGCTTCGGGGTCTGCGGAATCTCGGCGTTCATGCCGCGCTCCGAGTGAGGGCGTCTGATGTCGGGATGAGTTGTTCGAAAGGAACGTCGAGTGCGATCGCGATCAGTACGATCTGATCGAGGCCAAACGAGACCTGCCCGTTCAGTCGACGCTTCAGGGTCGATGTGGGGATGCCGGTGGCGTCTGACAGAGATTCAATGGTCGCGCCGGCTGCCTTTTTGGCGTCTCGCACGGCCGCTGCGGTGAGTTCGTTGATTGGGACCATGTGGACTAGATTAAGGACCATACGGACCACATGTCAAGCATGGAATTACGCGCCTTGGTCCGTACGGGACAAAGAAGTTTCTTTTCGGTCCTAAATGTAGTCTAATGTGACCTATGGATATAGAACAGCTGAACAGGATGATCGGCGACGAGATTCGAGCAGCTCGCGCGCGTATGAACCTCAGCAGGGAAGCGTTGGCCACGAAGACGGGCCTGAGTTCAAAGACTATCCAGCGCCTTGAGAATGGTGAGCGTCCCGCGGACATGGCTCAAATGGGGGCGATCTGTGAAGTCTTCGGCGAGCAGATACCTGAGTTGCTAGGTCGCGCTATTGCAAGACTGGATCAATAGCTTCCAGTCCAACTGGAGAGCGTGAGCGATCACCACGATCTCGGACACCGAGAACTCACGCTCTCCAAGGATCTGCTGCCGCACCTGTCGCGCCGATCGCTTTGTCAGCCTCGCAACGCGCTCGAGACTGATGGATCGATCAACAACTACTGCTCGGTGCAGCTCCGCCTCAATTGTCATTTACTCCGCCTTTGGATCTTCCCTACCATTCGAACCTCGAACAGTTCGAACATATGTTCGCACACAACGGCGACATCGGTCCGCTATTGGTCCGTTTCTTGAAAGGAGTCGTCGATGGCAACCATCAAGTCGTACGACACGAAGTCGGGCCTGCGGTACAAGGTTCGGTACATGAAGCCAGACGGCTCCCAAGGATCCAAAGCAGGCTTTCCTAGCAAGCCTGCGGCCGAGAGTTTCGCCAATCGCATCGAGGTCAGGAAGCTCGACGGCGAGTTCGTGGACCCGAAGCACGGGAAGCTGACAATCGAATCTTTGGCGCAACCGTGGCTCGACACCAAGAAGGCGAAGCTGAAGGCCTCGGCCTACAAGCCGCTCGAATCGGCGTGGAGGGTTCACGTAAAGCCCGAGTGGGGAACCGTGCGAATTGCGGACATCGAAGTCACGATGGTTGAGGACTGGATCACGGACCTAGTCACCGATCAGAGAGACCCAGCCAATCCGGAAGTGATCATCAAGAAGGCCGCGAGCGCGACGACGGTGATCCGTGCGCACGCTGTTCTGTCCGGTTTGCTCGACCGGGCGGTCCGAGACCGGAAGATCCTCGCGAACAAGGCTCGCGATGTAGACAACCTCCCGCGGAAAGTTGCGAAGCGGAAGATCTATCTGACACACGCTCAAGTCGCCTCACTGGCCGATAGTGCCGGGGAATGGTCGACCCTCGTCCTGTTCCTGGCGTACTGCGGCCTCCGATGGGGTGAGGCTATCGGACTGCAAGTTGGCGACCTCGACCTTCTGCGCCGGCGCGTGAGCGTCAACCGGAACGCCGTAGAGGTTGGATCGGAGATCGTCGTGGGGACGCCGAAGTCGAACAAGCCCCGCTCGATCCCCATCCCCGCATTCCTCGTCGACGAGCTCTCGAAGCAGTGCGTCGGGAAGGGTCGCGAGGCGCTGGTCTTCTCGGGACCGGACGGCGATTTCATGCGCAGGCCGAAGACGCCACGCGGGTGGTTCATCCGAGCCGTAGAGGCTGCAGAGCTCCCGACGATCACTCCGCACGACCTTCGGCACACCGCGGCGTCACTGGCGATCTCAGCGGGCGCAAACGTGAAGGCTGTGCAAAGGATGCTCGGTCACGAGTCCGCGGCGCTCACTTTGGACGTGTACGCAGAACTGTTTGACGACGATCTGGACACCGTCGCGAGCGCACTGGACCGGGCTCGACTGGCCGTCATCAATTCGTAGGCTGTCCGAAAACTGTCCGCTCTCGCTGAGCCCACGCTGATTTGCGGCACAAAAAAGCCCCTCACCTGCACTCGCAGATGAGGGGTTTTTGTGGGCGCGGAGGGTTTCGAACCCCCGACCGCTGGTGTGTAAAACCAGAGCTCTACCACTGAGCTACACGCCCGAACTCCCGGTGAGACCCTCACCGGGAGTGCTCTAAGACTCTAGCGCGGCAAGCGCGTTTGCCCAAAGTCCGTGGTCACGAGCTTCTCCGGGGCCGTTCATCTCGGCAAAACGAATGATTCCGTCTTTGTCGATGACGAAGGTGCCACGATTGGCGAAGCCCAACTTGTCGTTGAACACCTCGTACTTCTGAGCGACTTCACCGTGCGGCCAGAAGTCCGACAGCAAGGGAAATGTGTACCCCTGCTCGGCCGACCAGATTTTGTGCGTCGGCGAAGCACCGACAGAAATCGCGAGAATGGCAGTGTCGTCGTTCTCGAACTTCGGAAGCTCGTCACGGACCTTGCAGAGTTCCCCCTGACAAGTCCCGGTGAAGGCCAACGGATAGAAGACCAACAGAACATTCTTCTTACCGCGGAAATCTGCGAGCGAAACTTCCTGGTTGTTCTGATCCTTCAAGGTGAAATCCGGTGCCTGGGCACCAACTTCGAGAGGCATGTGCGATTCCTTGGGAAAGTGCGGAAAGGACCGGGTCAGCGCTTGTTGGCTGGACGAGCCTTCGGCTGAACCAGTCGACTTCCCGACCAGTCACCGAGGTTGGCTGCCGATGTCTGCGTCAGGCCGGCAGTCGGCGCCGATTCGGCGATCTCGCTGGGCTCGACATGTCCGTCGAGACCGGTCTTGGGAGTGAGAACCCACACGAAGCCTTCGTCGGCGAGGGGCCCGATGGCATCCATCAGGGCGTCCACCAGGTCACCGTCCTCGTCGCGCCACCACAGCAGCACGACGTCGATGACCTCGTCGGAATCCTCGTCGAGCATTTCCCCGCCGATGGTTTCCTCAACCGCGGCACGAATGCCGTCGTCGGTATCCTCATCCCAGCCCAGTTCCTGCACCACCATGTCAGTGGTAATCCCGAGTTTCTGAGCGTAGTTCTGGGCATCCGCCGCGGCGACCACGGTGGGGTCCTCCTTTTGTTGATGGTGTGTGGCGACCCCGCACACCTACCGTTTGACGATCAATTAGGGAAAGCGAACATGGTCTGAGGCGTTAGCGCAAGCCGACCACGCCGAAAACTTTCACCAAAGATCGTCTTCTGACACACGCCGAACCTTACGCCTGCGGATTACCGCAGGTCACAGGGATCCACATTCATCGAAGATCGACTTGCGAATCGAATTGCTCGTATCGCTGATCGAATTGATTTCATCCGCCGAATGATCACTCTCGATGACGACGGCAGATGAACGCAGGTTCGCGGCCAATTCGTCGAACAGTCCGGAAAGTTGCGCCGGAAGTTCACTCGAGACCGAGTCGAACCACGAGGCGGTATCGCGTGCGGACGAAGCAGCGGCGCCGGCTTCAGCCCTCAGATCCGTCTCACCGTGATTTCCGGCGTCGACGTAGGCATTGAACGCGACAACGTCGTCCTTCGATCGAGAGACCGCTTCCTCACAGATCGCGAAAGCCGCCTCCGCCGCATCTGCCGCCGCTTTCGACGAGGACGCCGCGGCCACCGAGACACTCACCTCGGATCGGTATGCAGCCACTTGCGCTTCATTCGGTACCGCCGATCCGGTCACCGCCGCCGAGCACCCCACGATCACTGACAGTCCCACTGCGATCGATCCGATCGAAACCCACGCCCCGACCCTGCCGTAATTGATTTCTTTGTTTATTTTTTCCCACCCCTTCATACGTTCCGATCGATCCCCCAAGCCTGTGACTACGGGGAACCATCACACCCCTGCGTCACGCCGAAAAACGCTACCCGAGAGTAACCAGAGGCGAGGTGTGCCGGACCGACCGGGATGGTGAAAGATGAGGTACGCGCCATATTCACGATGGAAGTGCGTCGGACCTAACAAGGCCTCGATCACCTATGTAAGGACGCCCCACCACGCGTCCCCAAACCAATGAGGAGCACACGTTGTCTGACCTGATCCAGGGTCCCGCGTCCGGGCAGAACGCCGATTCCGGCGCCGCCGGCGAGTCGGGTTCGCCCGCATCGAACACGCCGGGGGGAACCGACGGTCGCGTTCGCGTCATTCGCGAAGGTGTTGCGTCGTACCTGCCGGACATCGATCCGGACGAGACCACCGAATGGCTCGAATCATTCGACGGACTTCTGGATCGATCCGGACCCACGCGTGCCCGCTACCTCATGCTCCGCATGCTCGAACGCGCCGGTGAGAAGCACGTCGCTCTCCCCGCGCTCACCTCGACCGACTACGTCAACACGATTCCGACCGAAAACGAGCCGTGGTTCCCCGGCGACGAAGAGGTCGAGCGCCGATACCGCGCCTGGATCCGTTGGAACGCCGCGATCATGGTCCACCGCGCCCAGCGACCGGGCGTCGGCGTCGGCGGTCACATCTCCACCTACGCATCCTCGGCAGCGTTGTACGAGGTCGGCTTCAACCACTTCTTCCGCGGCAAGGACCATCCGGGCGGAGGCGACCACATCTTCATCCAGGGTCACGCCTCCCCCGGCATCTACGCGCGCGCCTTCCTCGAGGGCCGCATCCCCGCGGAACAGCTCGACGGATTCCGCCAGGAGAAGTCGCACGCGGACTTCGGCGGCGCACTGCCGTCCTACCCGCACCCACGGCTGCTTCCCGACTTCTGGGAATTCCCGACGGTTTCGATGGGCCTCGGCCCGATGAACGCCATCTACCAGGCCCGGTTCAACCACTACCTCAACGACCGCGGCATCAAGGACACCACCGATCAGCATGTGTGGGCGTTCCTCGGCGACGGCGAAATGGACGAGCCCGAATCACGCGGCCTCGCTCACGTCGCGGCAACCGAAGGCCTCGACAACCTCACGTTCGTCGTGAACTGCAACCTCCAACGCCTCGACGGCCCGGTCCGCGGCAACGGAAAGATCATCCAGGAACTGGAATCGTTCTTCCGCGGTGCCGGCTGGAACGTCATCAAGGTCGTCTGGGGTCGCGAGTGGGATGCACTGCTGCACGCCGATCGCGACGGCGCACTGGTCAACCTGATGAACGTGACGCCGGACGGTGACTACCAGACGTACAAGGCCAACGACGGCGCGTTCGTACGCGATCACTTCTTCGGACGTGACCCCCGCACCAAGGAACTGGTCAAGGACCTCACCGACCAGGAAATCTGGAACCTCAAGCGTGGTGGCCACGACTACCGCAAGGTCCACGCCGCCTACGCAGCCGCCATGGCACACAAGGGCCAGCCGACGGTCATCCTCGCGCACACCATCAAGGGCTACACCCTCGGCAAGCACTTCGAGGGCCGCAACGCCACACACCAGATGAAGAAGCTGACGCTGGACGATCTCAAGGCGTTCCGCGACATGCAGCACATCCCGATCTCGGACGCCGAGCTCGAGAAGGATCCGTACCTGCCTCCGTACTACCACCCGGGCGCGGACGCTCCCGAGATCAAGTACATGCTCGACCGGCGTAAAGCACTCGGCGGATTCCTGCCGTCCCGTAACACCGACGCTGCTCCGCTCAAGCTCCCCGAGGACAAGACGTACGACGTCATCCGCAAGGGTTCGGGCAAGCAGGAAGTCGCCACCACCATGGCGATCGTGCGCATCCTCAAGGAACTGTTGCGCGACAAGGAGATCGGCAAGCGAATCGTGCCGATCATCCCGGACGAGGCTCGCACCTTCGGTATGGACTCGTGGTTCCCCTCACTGAAGATCTACAACCGCAACGGACAGCTCTACACCTCCGTCGACGCCGAACTCATGCTCGCCTACAAGGAGAGCCCGATCGGCCAGATCCTGCACGAGGGCATCAACGAGGCAGGTTCGACGGCTTCGTTCACCGCAGTCGGCACGTCGTACGCCACCCACGGTGAACCGATGATTCCGCTCTACATCTTCTACTCGATGTTCGGTTTCCAGCGCACCGGCGACGGCCTGTGGGCAGCCGCCGACCAGATGGCTCGCGGATTCGTTCTCGGCGCGACTGCCGGTCGTACCACCCTGACCGGCGAAGGTCTCCAGCACGCCGACGGACACTCGCTGCTCCTGGCATCGACCAACCCGGCCGCTGTCACGTACGACGCCGCGTTCTCGTACGAGTTGGCGCACATCGTCAAGGACGGCTTGCGCCGCATGTACGGTGGCACCGAGGGCGTCGACGGTTTCGGTGGCGAGAACATCTTCTACTACCTGACCATCTACAACGAGCCGTACGTTCAGCCGGCCGAGCCCGAAGGTCTCGACGTGGAGGGATTGCTCAAGGGCATCTACCTCTACAAGACGTCTGAAGCAACCGGCCCGAAGGCACAGATCCTCGTCTCCGGTGTCGCGATGCCCGAGGGGCTGCGGGCGCAGAAATTGCTCGCCGACGAATGGGGCGTCTCGGCCGACGTCTGGTCGGTCACGTCCTGGGGTGAGCTGCGCCGCGAAGGCGTCGAGTGCGAACGTCAGGCGCTGCTCAATCCGTCCGAGGATGCTCCCGTTCCCTTCGTCACCACGGCGTTGTCCTCGGCGCAGGGCCCTGTCGTCGCGGCTTCGGACTGGATGCGGGCGGTCTCGGATCAGATTCGTCAGTGGGTTCCCGGCGACTACACCACGCTCGGCACGGACGGGTTCGGGTTCTCCGACACACGTACTGCCGCGCGTCGCTACTTCAACGTCGATGCCGAGTCCATCGTCGTCGCGGTGCTCATCGGTTTGGCGAAGGAAGGATCGATCGAGCGGTCGAAGGCCGTCGAAGCAGCGAGCCGATACCGCATCGACGACGTGAATGCCGCTCCCGAGCAGACCGGGGACACCGGTAGCGCTTAAGCCGTAGCGCACCGGTCCGCGCGATCGAAAACAGACCTACGCCCATCGCCGCGGGTGTCATCTCGACATCCGCTGCGGCGATGGGCGTAGGTTTTTCTCATGTCCGAACCTGATCCCGAGAAACCCGAAGAGGGCGTACGCCGCACTCGACCACAGTCGTCCGGGTTGCAGGCTGTCCTCGCCCGCCGTCGTCAGGTTCGCGATCCACTTCCCGAGGCCTTGCTCCGCCGCGTCAAACAGTTCTCCGGTCGGCTCTCCACCGAGGCCGTGACCGTGATGGAGGAGCAGCTTCCGTTCTTCGACAGTCTCGACGCTTCGCAACGTGCCGACGTTCAACTCCTGGTGCAGACGTCGGTAGTGAATTTCCTGGAATGGCTGCGGCAACTCGACTCGGAGATCAGCTTCGGATACGAGTCTTTTCCGGTCATCCCTCAGGATCTTGCTCGACAGCTCACGCTGCGCCAGACCGTCGACATGGTCCGGGTGGCGATGGAGTTCTTCGAGAAGTGGCTACCGGCTCTCGCCCGCAACGATCAACAGCTGATCGCGCTGACAGAAGCCGTCCTGCGCTACGGGCGTGAACTCGGCTTCGCAGCGGCGACGGTGTACGCAAGCGCCGCCGAATCTCGTGGCGCGCTGGACACGCGACTGGAAGCGCTCGTCGTCGACGCCGTCGTGCAGGGAGACACCGGATCGGACATGCTTTCCCGTGCCGCGACGTTGAACTGGGATGCGACGGCTCCGGCCACCGTCATCGTCGGGTCTCCCCCGCCGGACGAGCGCGTCTCGGTTGCCGGCACCGTCCACGCGACCGCCGCCGCGCACGGGCGCGCTGTTCTTGCCGTGGTGCAGGGTCCGCGACTGGTGATGATCGTCAGCGGCGAGCTGAGCAGCAAGACGGAGGGCAGCCAATTCCTTCAGGATCTGCTCATGAGTTTCGCCGACGAGCCGGTGGTGATCGGCCCGACCACGCCCTCGTTGAGCGCCGCGCACTTCAGTGCATCCGAAGCTCTGGCGGGAATCAAGGCCGTCGCCGGGTGGCGCGGCGCACCTCGTCCGGTTTTTGCGACTGAACTACTCCCCGAACGGGCACTACTGGGAGACGCCGCTGCCGTAAAGGCTCTCCGCGAGTTCCTGGTCGCACCTTTAGCTGAATCCGGCACAGTCTTGACCGATACTTTAGACAGCTATCTCGACTGTGGAGGTGCGGTTGAGACTTGTGCACGCCTTCTGTTTGTTCATCCAAATACCGTTCGGTACCGCTTGAAGCGGATCGCCGAAGTTACCGGCCGGGATCCTACGAATCCACGCGACGCGTACGTACTACGAATCGCCGCTACCGTGGGCCGATTGACACAAATCGATCTCAAATCGAACAATTCGGTTACTTCAGTCACATCTTTAACATCCGGACAAACAAACCTGTAACCCCGGAGCGTCCAATTTCGATGGCCGAGCGCGACGTGGGATTTTGTGGGAACCCTACAAAACACTTCGCCAGAGTTCATCGCGACCGACATCTCGCAGGTCACTCGCGGCGGTGTTCTCTTAATAAGTGATTTCGTTGCTCGCCCCGGGACAGGGCTCTCAGACACCCGGCATGCTCGGCCCCTGGCTGGCACTGCCCGGAGCGCAAGACCGCCTCGAAGTGTGGTCGAAGGCAGCCGGCCTGGACCTCGTGCGACTCGGCACGACCGCGACCGCCGAAGAAATCACCGACACCTCGGTAACCCAGCCCCTCGTCGTTGCCGCTGCTCTGCTGGCATATGAGGAAATCGAATCACGTGGGCTCCTCGGCGCCGACGTCATCGCTGCCGGCCATTCGGTGGGTGAACTTGCCGCTGCTGCGGTCGCCGGTGTCATTTCCGCCGACGACGCCGTCGCGCTTGCCGCCCTCCGCGGCGCCGAGATGGCCAAGGCCTGTGCGCTCGAGCCCACCGGCATGTCAGCCGTTCTCGGTGGCGACGAAGCCGAAGTGCTCGCACGACTCGAAGAACTCGGATTGGAACCGGCCAACCGGAATGCGGCCGGCCAGATCGTGGCTGCCGGACTGCTCACCGCGCTCGAAGAACTCGCAGCAAACGCACCTGAGAAGGCCCGCGTCCGCGCACTGCCCGTCGCCGGCGCTTTCCACACCCGCTTCATGGCACCTGCCCAGGATGCCGTCGCAGCTGCTGCCGCCAAGATCACCCCGTCCGATCCGACGCGCACGCTGCTTTCCAACTCCGACGGCGCACCTGTCTCCTCGGGTGCCGACGCCCTCACCAAACTTGCCGCGCAGGTAACCCGCCCCGTTCGTTGGGACCTCTGCTCCGCGTCGTTGCGGACAGCAGAAGTCAGCGCGATCGTGGAACTCCCGCCGGCCGGAACCCTCGTCGGAATTGCCAAGCGCGAAATGCGTGGCACACCGACGGTGGCCCTCAAGAACCCGGAGGATATCTCCGCACTGTCCGAGCTGACCTAGCTCGGGCGCCCACCCGGCCGATCAGCCCGAACGGCGGCCGGACGTTTCACCCCACCTCAATCGATCAAGAAGGGAGCCACACCAGTGGCCCACACTCAGGAAGAAATCATCGCGGAACTCGGCCAGATCGTGGAGGAGGTCACCGGTATCGAGCCTTCCGAGGTCACCGTTGACAAGTCCTTCGTGGACGACCTCGATATCGACTCCCTGTCCATGGTCGAGATCGCTGTTCAGACCGAAGACAAGTACGGCGTGAAGGTCCCCGACGAGGATCTCGCAGGCCTGCGCACCGTCGGCGACATCGTCGCGTACATCCAGAAGCTCGAAGCCGAAGGCGCCGAAGCCAAGAACGCAGAGTGAGCCGACCGTGACTTCCGCTTCTACCCGCAAAGGGAAATTCCCCGACATCGTCGTCACGAGCCTCGCGACGTCGACCTCGGTGGCTGGTGATGTGGATGGCACGTGGAAGGCGCTACTCGCCGGCGAAAGCGGCATCGGAATCCTCGATGACCCGTTCATCGACGAGTTCGACCTTCCCATTCGCATCGGCGGGCACCTGAAGGTTTCACCGGACGAGGGCTTGTCCCGCGTCGAAATTCGACGGATGAGCTGGGTGGAACGCCTTGCCCTCACGTTGAGTCGCACGGTCTGGAGCAACGCCGGCAGCCCCGAAGTCGATCAGGACCGCCTCGCGGTTGTCATCGGCACCGGACTCGGCGGCGGCGACACGCTCATCGACGCCGTCGACAAGCTCCGTGGCGGCGGATACCGCAAGGTGTCCCCGTTCTCGGTGCAGATGGTCATGCCCAACGGACCAGCCGCAACGGTCGGGCTCGAACTCGGGGCCCGCGGTGGCGTCATCACCCCGGTTTCGGCATGTTCGTCGGGATCCGAGGCAATTGCTCACGCTCACCGCATGCTTGTCATGGGTGACGCGGACATGGTTGTGGCCGGTGGAGTCGAGAGCTTCATCGACGCGGTTCCGATCGCGAGCTTCGCCATGATGCGTGCGATGAGCACCAACAACGACAATCCGGCCGCAGCTTCACGTCCTTTCGACAAGGACCGCGACGGATTTGTCTTCGGCGAAGCCGGCGCACTGATGATCCTCGAAACCGAGGAACATGCAAAGGCACGCGGGGCAACGATTCACGCCCGCCTGCTCGGTTCCGGAATCACTTCGGACGGGTACCACATCGTGGCACCGCATCCGGAAGGCCTGGGCGCGGCGCGAGCCATGACCCGAGCAATCGAGATGGCCGGACTGACGAAGTCCGACATCAAGCACATCAACGCCCACGCCACTGCGACGCCGATCGGTGACATCGCAGAGGCAAAGGCAATCAACGCAGCGGTTGGCAACCACGCTGCGGTGTACGGCCCGAAATCCGCGCTGGGACACTCGATCGGCGCTGTCGGCGCCCTCGAATCAGTCCTGACGGTTCTGGCAGTGCGTGACGGGATCATCCCGCCCACGCTCAACGTTGACAGCCAGGATCCAGAAATCGATCTCGATGTCGTCAAGGGTGAACCCCGAACCGGCTCTTTCGATTTCGCACTGAACAACTCGTTCGGTTTCGGTGGGCACAATGTCGCGCTCGCCTTCGGTCGGGCCTAGCCCGAACCGCGGTTTGCACCTGTCCGCGGGTGTCGTTGCAACACAACGTCACCCGCGGACAACACCGACCTTTCGTTCCACCCAAGGCTCGTACTGAAGGAGGACGCGATGACCATCCTGGCCCCCGTGACAAAGTCCGAATCATCGACAGACCCGCGCGATCCTCTTGCGCGCCTGGAAAATCTGTTCGACCCCGGCACGACAGTGCCGCTCCACGCCCGCGACAAGTCCGGCGTGCTCGCTGCGTCCGGAAACATCGACGGCGTGCGCACCATCGCATACTGCTCCGACGCCACCGTCATGGGCGGCGCCATGGGCGTCGACGGTTGCAAACACCTCGTCAAAGCCATCGATACCGCCATCGAGGAAGAGTCCCCCATCGTGGGCCTCTGGCACTCCGGTGGCGCGCGTCTGGCTGAAGGCGTCGAAGCGCTCCACGCCGTCGGACTTGTCTTCGAGGCCATGGTCCGCGCGTCGGGTCTCATACCTCAAATTTCGGTCGTGCTCGGCTTTGCCGCCGGTGGAGCCGCGTACGGTCCAGCCCTCACCGACGTCGTGATCATGGCGCCGGAAGGCCGAGTGTTCGTCACCGGCCCAGACGTAGTTCGCAGTGTCACCGGCGAACAGGTCGACATGGTGTCACTCGGCGGCCCGGACACACACACCAAGAAGTCGGGTGTCGCGCACATCGCCGCACACGACGAGGCCGACGCATTGCACCGCGCGCGCCGCCTGGTCTCGATGATGTGCGAGCAGGGCGAATTCGATCAGCGGGCAGCGGAACTCGGCGACAGTGATCTGCGCGCCATGATGCCTGCGTCCGCAAAACGTGCATACGACGTTCGTCCGATCGTTCACGAAATGCTCGACAACGTCGAAGGTGAGTCGAGTTTCGAAGAACTGCAAGGTAATTACGCCCGGAGCATCGTCACCGGTTTCGGTCGGATGGCCGGACGCACCGTTGGCGTCATCGCGAACAACCCACTGCGACTCGGGGGGTGCCTGAACTCCGAAAGCGCCGAGAAGGCCGCTCGATTCGTGCGACTGTGCAACGCATTCGGCGTGCCGCTCGTGGTCGTCGTCGATGTTCCCGGGTATCTGCCGGGCGTGTCGATGGAGTGGGAAGGCGTGGTTCGGCGCGGAGCGAAGTTGCTTCACGCCTTCGCCGAGGCAACCGTCCCCCGCGTCACCGTCGTCACTCGAAAGATCTACGGCGGCGCCTACATAGCAATGAACTCGCGAGCACTCGGTGCCACGGCCGTATTCGCTTGGCCCAACTCCGAAGTAGCCGTGATGGGCGCGAAGGCCGCGGTCGGCATCCTGCACAAGCGGGCTCTCGCTGCGGCACCGGACGACGAGCGTGAAGCATTGCACGACCGTCTCGCCGCCGAACACGAGGCGATCGCGGGCGGCGTCGACCGCGCGGTTGAAATCGGCGTCGTCGACGAGGAAATCGACCCGGCGAAGACTCGCAGCATCGTGACCGCTGCGCTCGCATCTGCACCATCTGTCCGCGCGCGGCACAAGAACATTCCGCTCTGACAACCCTTGACAGCAAGGTGGGCCTCGCCGATACGGCGGGGCCCACCTTTTGTCATTCAAGTCTTGGTCGTTCAACTCTGTGTCGTTCAACTCTGTGTCGTTCAAGCCGAAAGGTTCACTCCGGGTTCAGGATGGACCTGGATCAGCTGACACGCCTCCGCAGCCAGGTTACTTCTGCACCTTCGCCGGAACTCCGGAAGGGTTCGAGTTCTTCGTCCCACGGTGCGCCTATCGCCCGATCGATTTCCGCGGCGATGTCTCCTCCGGAATTCATGATGGACCGTAGCTTCATCTCCCCGACGACGACATCACCGTTCGCACTGGTGGATCCGCGCCACAAGCCGAGACCGGGTACATGGCTGTACCGTTCGCCGTCGACGCCATGACTCGGGTCCTCGGTGACCTCGAACCGCAACATCGGCCAGGCGCGTAGCGAATCGACCAGGCGGGCACAGGTTCCGACGGGACCTGTCCAGTCCGTCGTCGCCCGGAGAAGCCCGTCGTAGGCGGGCTGTGAGGTCCATCTGAGCTTGGCAGGGCTGTCCAACGTGGCGGACAGAGCCCAATCCACGTGCGGGCACAGCGCCGCGGGCGACGAGTGGATGTACACCACACCAGTCGTCACGTCCGCGAATTGATTCATTTCGCGCACTCGAGCCTCCTGCTTCGACGAGGGACGTCTTCCCCAACGACCTCTGTCGAGTTCGTGCAGCACGCTCGATTGAACAGTGTGCCTTGTGTTACCCGTGTTGCGCCAGTGGAAGGAGAGAAATTTGTGCTCTATCGGGAAACTTCGCCGATCACACCATCGGACAATTCAGTCCACAAAGGCTTGGCCCAATCACCGAAATCACGATCGGTCAGCACGACGCACGCAGTATGGATCGTGGGATCGACCCACAGGAACGTCCCCGACTGGCCGAAATGACCGAAGGTTGCAGCCGAGTTCTCGAGCCCCGTCCAGTGCGGACGCTTGTCGGCGCGGATTTCGAATCCGAGTCCCCAGTCGTTGGGGCGCTGAGATCCGTAACCCGGAAGAATTCCGTTGAGCCCCGGGAACTGAACAGATGTCGCCTCTGCGAACGTCTGCGTCGAGATCAGCGTCGGCGAGAGCAGTTCGGCCGCGAACTTGGCCAAGTCGTCTGCCGATGCCTGCGCACCGTGGCCGGCCGGACCGACAAGAGCCGCGCTGGTCATCCCCAACGGCGCGAACACCGCCTCGGCCAGATAATCGGCAAACTCGATCTCGGTCTCCCGGGAAACCAACTCGGCAAGAACTTCGAAACCCGCACTCGAATAAATCCGCTTCGACGCCACTGGCGCCTGAACGACACGTTCGGCGAATGCCAACCCCGAGGCATGCGCGAGGAGGTGACGAACGGTCGACCCCTCGGGCCCGGCCGGCCCATCCAACTCGACCGCCCCTTCCTCCACTGCCACGAGAATCGCGTAGGCGCACAACAGTTTTGTCACCGAAGCCAGGGGGAAAACGTGCGACTGGTCGCCGCTGAAACCACGAACGCGGTCGCCCTCAACCGGATTCTTCCCGGAGAGGACGACCGCTGCCGCGTTGTCGACCGGCCACTGCTGGATTACGTCGAGACTGTGAGTACTGGGCACCCGATCAGACTACTGGCACAAGAGTTGCGAGCTTCCGATCACCAGTCAGCTTCGGTGTAGCGGATGACGCCGCGGATGTTCTTGCCATCCAACATGTCCTGGTAGCCGTCGTTCACGCCTTCGAGCGTGTAGGTCCGAGTGACCATGTCGTCGAGGTTCAGCTTGCCCGCCTTGTACATCGCGAGAAGGTTCGGGACGTCCTGGCGAGCGTTGCCACCACCGAAGATGTTGCCCTGAAGATCCTTCTGAAGCATCGACATCAGGAACAGGTTCAGCTTCACATCCATGTCCGTCAGATGCCCCATTGCGGTGACAACACAACGACCAGCCTTGGCCGTCAGAATCATCGCTTCTTCGACGTACTCACCCTTCATTTCGCCGACGGTGATGATCGTCTTCTGCGCCATGCGTCCATACGTAGCGTCGATGATCGGCTGAATGGCCGCGGCGGCGCTTTCGAAAGCATGCGTTGCACCGAACTTCAGAGCCTGCTCACGCTTCCACGGCACCGGGTCGATGGCAAAGATGTACCGAGCACCCGAGGCAACTGCACCCTGCAGGGCACTGATACCGACGCCGCCGACACCCATGATCACCACGTCTTCGCCCGGCTTCACATCGGCGATGTGGGTTGCCGATCCCCAACCGGTGGGAACACCGCAACCGACGAGTGCGGCAACCTCGAACGGGATGTCCTTGTCGATCTTCACCACCGACGACTGGTTCACGACCATGTAGGGCGAGAACGTCCCTAGCAGGCACATCGGGATCACGTTTTCGCCGCGAGCCTGGATCCGGTACGTGCCGTCGCTGATGGCCTGGCCGCTGAGGAGGCCCATCCCGAGGTCACACAGATTCTGATGTCCGGCCGAACACGCCGGACAGGTTCCACAAGCCGGAATGAAGGACAGAACGACGTGGTCGCCGACCTCCAGGCCCTTGACCTCCGGGCCGAGCTTGGTGATGACGCCCGAACCCTCGTGCCCGCCCATGACGGGGAACGACGGCATCGGAGTCGCGCCGGTGACGATGTGGTGATCGGAGTGGCACATTCCGGCCGCTTCCATGCGAATTTGAACTTCGCCGGCTACCGGTTCGCCGATCTCGATCTCCTCGACGGACCACTTTTCGTTGAGGCCCCACAGGATTGCACCCTTGGTCTTCACGTCACTTCACCCTTTCATTCGCACACCCGCATCTATCTCTGTGACCATAGCCACAAATCCGCGAAATTGGAACGTGTTCTAACGAAAGATTTTGCACTGCAGGTCAGACGTCCAAATGACCTGGCACAATCGGCGCGGCGAGCACGAAAATAACGACCCACTGAGTGGGACAACGGCACTGTCTCTCCCCGAAGGCACGGCACCTCTGAAAGCACGGCACCCCGGAAAGCACAGCCCTACTGAAAGCAATCCCCAACGAAGGCACGCTCCCTGGGCTCCGCCTCCAACAGATAAGTCGGACGCGGAGCCTGGCCGTGTTCTGTTGTGCCTGAGGTTCGTCCTCAGGTTGTGAAGGTGGTGTTCGCCGGCCGCGGGTGCCGCTGCGGATCGATCGACGGCGGCGGAATGAACCACGGCTTGTTGTCGACGCCGATCCGGATCTCCCACTTTCCGACGAACCCGGATTTGCGATGCATCAACCGATGATGCGAACGGCACAGCAAGACAAGGTTGTTCATCACCGTCGGGCCACCGTTGGCCCAGTGCCGGATATGGTGCGCATCCGTCCACGCCGGCACACACGTACAGCCGAGGAACGCGCAGCCTTTGTCTCGGGCGATCAATGCCACTCTCTGTTCGGCGGTGACCAACCGCTTTCCGGGTTTCGCATCGAGCGGCGCGCCGTGATCATCGAGCAAGACGGTGGACAGGAAACAATCACACCCGAGAAGCCCGGTCTGCGACACCGACAGTGGTCCGAGCCAGGGCATGTGCCCCACATCGAGATCCGACAGATTCAGATCGAGCGAGCCTTCGTCGGCATCAGCGGCAGCAGCAGCCGACGCTGCGCAGTCCCGGTGCTCAGCGAGATCCCGGGCACTGATGTGAACGTTCACGTGCGGCCGCTGACCACCATCCATTCCGGTCTTGGCGCAGTCCAGATACCGGCGGATCAGTTCCGTGAACCCATCCGCGGTCCGCTTCGCCGCCGACCGAGCATCCGGCGTCCCATCCGGTGCCGGGGTCGGCATCGTCAAATTCGACAACGCCGACAACAACATTTCGCCGGTGAGGGCATCGAAATCCCCACGCACCACCACCCGACCATTCAACGTCGACGCGATGCGGAGTTCGTTGCGGTCGACGTCTTCGGCGGGCGGAATCTCATCGGATTCGAAAACGCGCTCCAACGTCGCGATCACATATCGGACCTTCGTCGTCGTGGCCTCCACTCCCGACGCGGCAGCCAACAACAAATCGATACAGCGAGGCAGCGCCTCCTCCGGCATCCCCTTCGGCGGCGACTCACAAAACGAGACGATCAGAACGGCATGATCGAACGAACAATCCCCGCAATCGAAACCTGCCGCCACCGCCGGAAACGGCCGCAGCGCCGCACCCAACGCGGCGATCTTCTTCCCGTCCCGCACCTGCAGCATCGTGTTCGACGCCAACCACGCACCCACCCCGCGGCTCGCGATCACCTGATCATCCGGACGCAACGACAACTCGTCCACCACCGCCACCCGCACGGCTTCCAGACGCAGAATCTCCCCACTCGCCTCGATCGCAGCAGCCCGCAACTCAGCAGCCGACAACCGCCACAGACGTCCACGCAACCCCACCGCAGAACCAGACACCACATCCGACAACAAAACACTCATTGAACCCCCCGATCCCCTGAAACACAGGGTACTCGAACACCCGTTCGAGTCAAGAGTTTCTCGAGTCAATCCACCGAACGTCCCGGAACGACCAAACCGCATTGATAGGCCAGAACCACCAGTTGCGCGCGGTCACGGACATCCAGTTTTGTCATCGCCCGGTTCACGTGCGTTTTTGCGGTGACAGCGCTGATCACCAACTCCGCGGCGATTTCGTCGTTGGACATCCCCAGGGCAACGAGAGTTACCACTTCGAGTTCACGTGGGGTCAATTGACCGAAAATCCCAGACGTCGAGTCGGCCCGCGACGGGGTGGAAAGGAATCGAGAAATCAACGCACTGGTCGCAATCGGCGACAACAAGGAGTTCCCACTCGCGACCGTCCGCACGGCATCGAGCAGGTCTTCAGCCCGGATTCCTTTGCCGATGAACCCGCTGGCTCCCGCCCGAATCG
Source organism: Rhodococcus baikonurensis (assembly GCF_040489275.1). Taxonomy (NCBI): domain Bacteria; kingdom Bacillati; phylum Actinomycetota; class Actinomycetes; order Mycobacteriales; family Nocardiaceae; genus Rhodococcus; species Rhodococcus baikonurensis. The sequence goes on from NZ_JBEUOQ010000007.1 coordinate 339,294, forward strand.
CCTGTGCCACATGCTCGTCCACTTCGAAGGTCGTCAGGATCAACACATGTACGTCGGAGAGATCCGGATGATCGGCAATCATTGCCGTTGCTTCGACGCCGCTGGTGCCCGGCATGCGAATGTCCATCAGTACGACGTCGGGTCGGTGCGCGAGCGCCGCCTGGAATGCCTGCTCTCCGTCTGCTGCCTCGGCGACCACCTCCATGTCGTCTTCCGAACCGATCAGCAGCGCAAGCGTTTGACGGAAGAGTGCCTGATCGTCTGCCACCACCACCCGAATACTCACGACTCCTCACGCTCCGAACCGCTTGACACCGAGACAAGCGGTAGCTGGGCGTCCACACGAAATCCCCCGTCCGCGCGGAATCCTGCCGAAACCTCGCCTCCCATCGCTTGCGCTCTCTCCTTCATTCCCAGCAGTCCGTACCCGGGTGGCGAAGTCGAAGGCACTGCCGTTCCGGCGTTTTCGACCGTCAGGACCAGAACCTCGGCTTCGTACGACAACGTCACGGTGACGGCACCGGGCAGCGCGTGCTTGCTCGCATTCACGAGTGCTTCCTGGATGATTCGGTACGCCGTGAGGTCTACCGCAGGCCCGAGAGGGCGCAGCGAACCCACAGCGCGCACGTCGATTTCCATTCCTGCACTGACGAATTGATCCACCAGCGCCGGTAGATCCGACAGCCCTGGGGCCGGCTTCATCGAGCGATCGCTGTCCTGAGCATCACGGAGAACTCCAACCGTGGCCCGAATTTCATCGAGTGCCGCCTTGGACGTTTCCTCCACGCCGCGTAGTGCAGTCGTCGCCTTCTCCTGGTCTTTCCCGATCAAGTGCGACGCGACCCCGACTTGCAGGTTGACCAAGGCAATGTGGTGCGCGACAACATCGTGCAGGTCCCGCGCAATCCGCATCCTTTCTTCCACGACACGATGTCGGGCCTCGTCCTCGCGCATTCTTTCCGCTTGCACGGCGCGCGCCTCGACGGACTCCAGATAGGCGCGGCGAGAACGGACCTCGGCGCCGGCAAAACTCGCCATCAGCAACCAAGCCAACAGCCCCAGGGCCTCCTGCAGGAGATTGTTCCCGACTCCCAGGAAGATCGTGACGAGCATCAGCGAGCTGACGGTGCTCGCCGCTGCGAAAAAGGTCCTCCGGCGGTCACTCGTGCTGGCAACGTAATAGAGGCACACCATCGCTGCGGAACCTGTCCCGGCATTCGGCGGCGCTGACAGTGCAATCATCAACACGCCGAGGAGTACTGCCACCGCCAGCGCCGAGAACGGATAGCACCTGCGGAACACGATGGTTGCCGCTGCGATCGCTGTTACAAGGACTCCTACAACTGTTACTTCGCGGGTGTCATTGCCGTCGAGCGCGATGCGGTGCGCCGTCCACGTGGCAAGGAGCACGAGAATCGTCAGTGCCAGGTCGATGGTGCGCGGGTGTTCCGCACACCATCGACCCCACGTCGATGTCGAAGTCATCGATCTACCGTATCCGGGTCACACCGACAGCTTGTCGCTCGTGGGCTCACTGGATTCCCTCGAATCAGCGAGCAGCGCAGTCAACTGCTCCCCCTCGACATCCACGTTCGGGACCAACCGGTCCAGCCAAGCGGGGAACCACCATGCCTTCGAGCCCAACAGCGACATGACGGCGGGCACGACGGTCATACGAATCACGAAGGCGTCGAACAGAACCGCGAACGAGAGTCCGAGTCCGATCTGCATGATGAAGGCGTCGCCACCGAAGATGAAACCTGCGAAAACGGCGATCATGATCAGCGCGGCGGCCGTGACCACTCGGGCGCCCTGGTCGAAGCCCTTCACGACTGCCTCGTCCGGTCCGTCACCGTGGACGAATGCTTCACGCATTCTGGTCACCAGGAACACCTGGTAGTCCATCGCCAACCCGAAGACGATGCCGATCATGAAGATGGGCAACATCGCGACAACTGACCCGGTTTGACCTTCGATTCCGAGAATGCCGGCGACCCAGCCCCACTGGAAGATAGCGACAAGCACACCGAACGTCGCGCCGATGGAGAGCAGAAATCCGAGAGTTGCCTTGAGCGGTACCAAGATCGAGCGGAACACCAACATGAGGAGAACGAAGGCGAGGCCGACGACCAATGCGAGGTAGGGAACGAGGGCATCGGCAAGACGGTCCGATACGTCGATCGTCAACGCTGTCTGCCCGGTGACCGACATCGTGGCCCCGGTCTCGTCGGTCAGCGATCCGGCAACCTCACGTATATCTGCGACGAGCGCCTTTGTTGCCTCGGTTTCGGGGCCGCTCGACGGAACCACCGTGATAACTGCTGTGTCACCGGCCTGATTGAGCGCCGGCGGCGTCACTGCTGCTACGTCGGGCAGAGCACCGAGTTTTTCCTGGGCCCCACTCAATGCCGATGCCGGATCCGCAGCGTCGGCAACGTCGACGACCACCATGAGTGGACCACTGAACCCGGCACCGAATCCCTCGGAAAGTCGGTCGGTGGCTCGGGCCGCAGTGGTGTCGGGGACTGGTGGGCTCGCCAGGCTCAGGTTGATGCCGAAGGTGGGGATCGCCAGCAATCCCAGCCCGAGGACCGACGCGAGCAAAACCGGAACTCGACGCCGGATCACGAACTTGGCCCATCGCGATCCTGCGCCCTCTTTCGTTTTGCGATGCGTCAACTGCCCACCGGATGCAAGCAATCGACGGTCGGAGCGACTCAGAACGCGCGATCCTGCAAAACCCAGCGTGGCCGGTAGCAGAGTCAGTGAAATGACCACTGCAACAGCAACTGCGAACGCTGCGGCCAGACCCATGCTCGTCAGGAACGGGATATTCACGACGAACAATCCCGCCAAGGCGATGAGCACGGTCAATCCCGCGAACACTACTGCCGAACCCGCTGTCCCGGCTGCACGGCCCGCTGCGATTTCGGGATCGTGCCCGTCACGTAGTTCCGCGCGGTAACGCGAGACGATGAACAGCGAGTAGTCGATCGCTACTGCCAACCCCAGCATCATTGCCAGGACGGTTGTGCTCGAACCCAATTCGATGAAGCCCGTTGCGATGGTGATCGTGCAGATCGCGATACCGATACCGATGAGCGCGCTGATCAACGGAAGCCCTGCCGCCACCAACGAACCGAAGGTGACCGTCAGCACCACCGCGGCGATCGCGACTCCGATCACCTCTCCCATGGATTCGGCGCTGCTTTCCATCAGCACGTTGCCGGCAACATCGACTGCCAGTCCTGAATCCGAGGCGTCATGGACAGCAGACTCGAGAAGTTCCTTCGAACTGTCCGGCAAGTCCATCGAGTCGGCAGTATAGGAGACCTGCATGTATCCGATCGTCCCAGTCGGCGACACACCGCCGGAGGCATACGGATCCGACACCGCTGCAACCTCGGGGTCCTTCCCGAGCGCAGAGACCAATTCACCGACAGATCGTTGAATGGCCGGATCGGCGAGCGTTGTGCCCGCGGGAGATTCGAAGACGATGCGAGCACTGGCTCCACCAGTGGACGATTCCGGGAACCGTTCAGCCAGAAGGTCTTGCGCAGCTTGCGATTCGGTTCCCGGAATCGACAATGTATTGACGGTCGGGCCGGACAGCGTTGCTGCGCCTACTCCACCCGCCACCAGCAGGACGACCCAGAAGCCCACCATTGCCCAGCGGCGACGAAACGCGAATCGCGAGAGTTTGTACAGGAATATCGACATGCGTATCACTGTGCCGATACACGGGCCCGTCGCACATCGTGCACAGGTAGGCAGTTCGACGTACTGCGCTCGCAGTAGGGCGGTGGTCCCCAGGGCTAGACGGGCAGGCCCAACTCCCTTGACCACGGCGGATCCGCCCCGGGTCGTGACACGGTAACGGCTGCCGCACGTGCCGCAAAGGTCAATGCGGCCGACCAATCTGCCTCGGAGAACCCACGCACAACGGCGGCGTCGAGTGCGTCGTGACGATCGAGATAGGCCAACAGGGCTCCGTGTACCGTATCGCCCGCACCGATCGTGTCCGCGACGTCGACCGCGGGCGCCGGAACCGAAACATCGAGTTCCTTGGTGATCAAGCTCAATCCATCGCCGCCACGGGTGAGTAGGACGGCGCCGACGCCTTCGTCGAGCCACTCGGCGCCGTCGACCGAACCCAACCACTTCGCGTCGTCGTCGCTCACTTTGAGAATATCGATGGCGGGCAACCACGATCGAAACCGTCGTCGATATGCGTCCGGGTCGGAGATCACCGCCGGACGAATGTTGGGGTCCACCATGGTGAGTCGACCACGAGAGTGCGCTTCGTGCAGCATCGCTTCGTAAGCGGAGGCCCCGGGCTCGAGCACCAGCGACAGCGTCCCGAACGAGAACGCCCGAGCAGAGGGAAGTTTCGGCAGCGCGAACTGTCGATCCGCCGTTCCCTCGAGGTAGAAGGAATACCGCGCACCTCCGTCCGCTGCAAGGTTCACGACGGCCAGAGTTGTCGGCTCTGGCCCACGCTCGACTCCGGTTGTGTCGACATTCGACGCGGCCAGCGAGTCGATCATCCGATCTCCGAACGCGTCGAGGGACAAGCGCGAGACGAATCCCACGTCGGATCCCAGTCGCCCCAGTGCGATCGCAACGTTGAACGGTCCACCGCCCAACTTAGGTGAGAAGTTCTCCCCCACCGGAACCAGATCGACCAGTCCCTCACCACACACCACGACGGATCGTTCGCGTGTATCACTCATCGGTAGACCCTAACCTTCTCACCAGTCGAAGATGGATGTGACCTGCTCGGCACGAACGAGTTCGGGTGCCGAGCAGGTCACGATTGTGGTGGGATTCAGCTACCCACGCGCTCACCCGTAGTCGGGTCGAAGAGGTGAACAGGACCGTCCACCCGCTCGAAGCCCAGCGTCTGGCCGTACTGCAACTTCGATCGCCCGCCGGTGCGGGCAACGAGCGAAATCGGGTCGGCTTCGGTACCAGGCACGTGTGCGTAGATGTACGACTCGTTACCCAGTTCCTCTACCAGGTCGATCTGAGCTGCGATTCCGTCTCCGGCAGCGACCACCTGGAATTGCTCGGGCCGAATTCCCACTGTGACCGAGGCCAGACCGGCCGCGGCGATTGCCGCCATCTGCTCGCGGTCCAGCGGAACCTCGACGTCACCGAAACGCACCCCACCCGAACTGACCGGCGCCGTTACCAAGTTCATCCCTGGAGATCCGATGAAGCCTGCAACAAAAGCATTGGCCGGCCGATCGTAAAGTTCTGTGGGAGAAGCGAATTGTTGCAACTTCCCGCCCTTGAGCACTGCCACGCGGTCACCCATCGTCATCGCTTCCACCTGATCGTGCGTGACGTAGACGGTGGTGGTTCCGAGACGACGCTGCAACGCCGCGATCTGCGTTCGGGTCTGCACGCGTAGCTTTGCGTCGAGGTTGGAGAGCGGCTCGTCCATGCAGAACACCTGTGGTTCGCGAACGATGGCGCGGCCCATGGCAACTCGTTGCCGTTGACCACCGGAAAGCTTGGCCGGCTTGCGGTCGAGATACTCCGTCAGGTCAAGCAGTTTGGCCGCTTCGGCAACTTTCTTCTTACGCTCCTCGACGGGCACACCGCGCATCTTCAACGCGAACCCCATGTTTTCGCCGACGGTTTTGTTGGGGTACAGCGCGTAGTTCTGAAAGACCATTGCGATGTCGCGATCCTTCGACGGGACATCGGTCATGTCCTTGCCGTTGATGGTGATCGCCCCGGAATCGATGTCCTCTAGCCCTGCCAACATCCGCAAGGCCGTGGACTTTCCGGAACCTGACGGACCGACGAGCACGATGAACTCGCCGTCCTTGATATCAAGATCGAGTGAATCGACAGCGAGGGTCCCAGCACCTTCGTAGATGCAAGACGCTTTCTGGTACGAGATTTCAGCCATGACGAACTCCTGAGAGGGTGAGGAATTACTTGATTGCACCGAAGGACAGGCCACGCACCAGTTTGTTCTGGGCGAACCAACCGGCCAGGATGACGGGCAATGCCGCCATGGTCGCTGCCGCGGAGAGCCGAGCCCAGTACAGGCCCTCGCCCGTGATGAACCCGACCAGGAAGACCGGAATCGTCTGCGCTTGAACAGCTGTCAGATTGACTGCGAAGAAGAATTCGTTCCACGAGAAGATCACGCAGATCAGCGCAGTCGCAGCAATTCCGGGCGAGATCAGCGGGAGTATCACCTCGCGAACCGAAGTCCACAAACTCGCGCCGTCCATGCTGGCGGCTTCGAGAAGTTCTCCGGGGACTTCGAGAAAGAACGAACGCATCATCCACACTGCGATCGGCAGATTCATCGATGTGTACAAGATGACCAGCGCCCAGATGTTGTCGAGCAATCCGATGTCGTTGACGATCACGTACAGCGGCACGATTGCGGCGACGACTGGGAGCATCTTGGTGCTGATGAAGAAGAACAGAACATCCTGAGTCTTGGCAACCGGGCGAAGCGACAATGCAAACGCAGCCGGAACGCCTAGTAGCAGAACAAGAATCGTCGACATGGCCGTTGCAAATGCAGAGTTTGCCAGCGTCGTGCCGAGACCGGAGTCGAGGACGGCACGGAATTGTTCGAGGGTGGGAGTGAAGAACAGCTTCGGCGGATCCGTGTAGGCGTCTGCCTCGGTCTTGAACGCGGTCAGGACCATCCAGAAGACCGGGAAGAAGAACCCGAGAGCGGCGATCCACGCCACAACGGACCACGGACTGAACTTGCTGCTCTTCTTTTTCTTGACGACGGGCTTGTCGGCCGTCGCGCTTGTCGTCTCTACGGCAGTCATCACGCCGCCTCCTCGTTGCCGGTGAAGCTCTTGAAGATCAATCGGAGCGCAAGTGTCGACACGATGATGGTCGCGATCACTGTCACGACACCCATCGCCGCAGCCTGACCTACGTCGAAGCCGAGGAACGCGCGCTGGTAGATGTAGAACGGCAGGTTCGAGCTGGCCACGCCGGGCCCACCCGAGGTCATCATGTACACCGCGTCAAAGGTGTTCACGAGGTAAATCGCACCGAGAACTGCACCGAGTTCGATGAAGCGGCGCAGGTGCGGCAACGTCAGTTCGCGGAACATCGCAAACGGCTTGGCTCCGTCCACCCGTGCGGCTTCGAGAATGTCTCGGGGCATGGACTGCAAACCGGCCAGAATGAGCAGCATCATGAAGGGCGTCCACTGCCAGATCAGATTGATCATGACGGCGGCGAGCGGAAACTTGCTGACCCAGTCGACCTGGCCTACACCGAAAGGCTGGAGGACGAAGTTCACGATACCGAATACCGGGTCGAACATTGTTGTCTTCCAGAGCAATGCGCCAGCGACGGGGGTGATGAGAAATGGCGTGATCAGCAGTGTCCGCACGATCCCGCGACCGAGGAAGGCTCTGTCGAGTAGCAGTGCCAACGCGAGTCCGAGGATCACCGAAACGATGACCGTACCCACGATCATGATGACCGTGTTGACCGCGACTTCCCGAAACTGACTGTCCTTGAAAACCTCGATGTAGTTGTCGAACCCGTTGAAGTGCCGCGATCCCGGACGGACAAGGTTCCACGACTGCGTCGAGTAGTAGAGGGTGAACAGAAACGGAATCTGGGTGACGACGATCGAAAAGATCAACGCCGGCAACAGGGGACCTCTACGACGCCAACCCTCGGCGCGGGAGATCTTCTTTTCGACACGGACCGGTGGCGCGTCGTCCACCGTGGTTCTGGGTTCGGCAACCGTAGTCATCGGTTCTCCTGATAGGTCTTGCCGACCACCTCGGCATACTGCTGGGATTGTTCGAGTGCTTCTTTCACGCTCTTCTGACCCGCGATGGCAGCACTGATCTGCTGGCTGACGCGAGTGCCCAGGTCCTGAAACTCAGGGATGGTGAGGAACTGGACGCCGGTGTACGGAACCGGTTGCACTGTCGGGTTTTTCGGATTTGCATTGTTGATCGATTCGAGGGTGATCGGACCGAATGCCTGTGCGGCCTCTTGATACTCCGGAATCTCGTAGGTCGAAAGGCGACTTCCCGGAGGAACTCTCGACCAGCCGAGTTCGGTTCCGACCTTCTGGATGTAGTCCTTGTTCGTCATCCAGGAAATGAACTTCCAGGCGTCGTCTTTGTTCTGTGCCGACTCCGGGATTCCGAGCGCCCAGGTGTAGAGCCAACCAGGATCCGACTTCTCGACCTTCGGCGCCTTCGCGTATCCGATGTTGCCGACTACCTTCGACGACGCAGGGTCCTCGAGAACCGACACAGCCGAAGTCGCGTCGTACCACATCGCCGTGTTCCCTTGCGCGAATTGTGTTGCACATTCACCGAATCCGCTTGTGGCAGGACCCGGCTGACCGTGCTCCTTGACAGTGTCCACGTAGAACTGAACCGCATCCTCGACCTGCGGACTGGTCAACTGCGCATTCCAATTCTCGTCGTACCAGCGTCCACCGAAGGTGTTGATCACGGTGTTCAGCGGTGCGAGCACCTCACCCCAGCCAGGCTTTCCACGCAAGCAGATTCCCGCCATCTTGGCGTCTGGGTTGTCGAATTGCGCTGCCCAACCCGCAACTTGTTGCCACGTCGGGTCTTCGGGAACTGTTATCCCCGCCTGATCGAACAGATCCTTGCGGTACATCAGGAACGACGACTCCCCGTAGAACGGGACCGCGTACATACTGTCCTCGTACGACAGAGAGGTCTTGATCGACGGTATGAAGTCGTCCTCGCCATAACCGGACGTCTTGTCTGCATACTCGGACAGGTTCGTGAGCCAACCGTTGGCAGCCCACTGAGGTGTCTCGTAGTTGCTGATCATCACGACGTCGAACTCACCGCCGCCGGTTGCCGTCGACGCCGTGATCTTGGCGCGCGCCTGGTTCTCGGAAAGGCTGACGAATTTGAGGTCGATGCCAGGGTTCTCGGCTTCGAAAGCCGGCGCCAGTTTGATGGCGTCCTGCATCTGCGAGTTCGAAACCATCGCGATGGTGACTGTTCGTTCGCCGGAACCACCGAGCGCACCAGCGCCCGCACATCCCGACACCAGGAGGCAGAGCGCCGCCGCGGCAGCGCCCCACACTCGTCTTCCTGTTTTCACGGATTACCTTCCTTCACACTTGCGTGTCAGTCGCGCGCTCGGACAGCGAAACTCGTGAGATCGCTAGCCTTCGAGCAGCCACTGGGCGCACTCGACGTCGGTGACGAGTACGTTTGCCAAACCTCCGCGCAATGCGCCCAGAACGGCCTGGCGTTTGTGTGTTCCCCCCGAAATCAGAATCGTCTGATCGCAGGATTTCACTGCGTCGAGCGATACGGAGACCGTTCGCTCAGGCAGTGGCCCCTCCACTGGATTGCCGTCGATCGTGTAGAAACGGCCGCCGATTTCACCGACAGCGCCTCGACTTTCCAACTCGTCCAGCATGGTCGAGTCGACGAAGCTACCGGCAAACAAGGTCGTGGCAGTCGATACGGCACCGCCTCCGAAAACCATGATGTCGGAATCAGTTCCAGCTTTCAGCGCCTTCGAGATGACCGAGTCGTTTCGCATCGACTCCACAGTCGCCGGGTCGGCATACAGCGGAGCATTGAGGCGAATAGGATTGGCCTGCAACTGTTGTGCACATCGGCCGATAGTGAAGTCGACACCGGTTTGGTAGTCGGTCACCGTCATGGAGCCGTCAAGTTGTACCACAGCCGAGCACTTCGCCGCCTTGTCTGGCAAAGATCCTGCAACCGCAACGGTTTCCGGGCCCCAGGTAAATCCGAGAACACTCGATGGCTGCAGACGACGAACCAGAACTTCCGCTGCTCGTCGGCCGAGCGCGTCGAAGTCCGGATCGTCCGAGTCCGAATTCGCTTCGGGCACAATCAACACTTCGGCCAACCCGAAGTGCTTCTCCAGCTTCGATTCCAACTCCGTGTTCACCGAACCTTCGAGCTCGGGCGGTACCAAAATCTCGACCTTGACCAAACCTTGGGTCCGCGCCCTGGCCAACAGTCGCCCGGCCGTGGGCCGCGATACGCCCAACTTCGCTGCGATCTCCGCCTGAGTAGCGCCTTCGAGGTGATACATGGTCGCCGCTCGCAACGCGAGCCGCACATCCTCGGAAGCAGGCAACTTCGACGACTTGAGTCCTGCGGGCTGAGCCGACTGGTTCACGCGGTCTCCTTGTGCATCGGGTTGAAAGTTTCTCGATCGTGAACAAATGCTCACTAGATGTTCTTATGCTCATTAAGCTAACATCTAGGTTGTGACCCACACAACAGTTTCCGGAGAATCCATCGATCTACCTGCGACAATTCGGGCAAACGTCCTCGCTGAGACCGGAAAGATGCAGATGGTCGAGAGACCACGACCGTCCCCGAAGGCCGGCGAAGTCCTCGTTCGCATCCATGCCGTGGGCGTGTGCGGGTCGGACGCGCACTACTTTCGTGAAGGTCGCATCGGCCCTTACGTGGTCAACGCGCCCCTTGTTCTCGGACATGAGGCATCGGGACGCATCGCCGCAGTCGGCGTCGGCGTCGACCCGGGACGCATCGGGCAGCGCGTGTCCATCGAGCCTCAGAAACCTGATCCGACAAGCCCCGAATCCAAGGCAGGCAGATACAACCTCTGCCCCCATATGGAGTTCTTCGCGACGCCGCCGATCGACGGAGCACTGACCGACTACGTCACAATCGGTGCCGATTTCGCCCATCCCATCGCAGATTCCGTGTCCTACGAGGCAGCTGCGCTGTTCGAGCCACTCTCCGTGGGGATTGCCTCAGCCCAGAAGGCGGGAATCACGGCAGGCTCTCGTGTGTTGATCGCCGGCGCCGGCCCGGTGGGGATCGTGACGACGCAGGTGGCCAAGGCATTCGGCGCGACGGAGGTCATCGTCTCGGACATCGATGCGGCCCGGCGTGATGTGGCACTGAAATTCGGCGCAACAACCGTCGTGGACCCCCGCGAAAGCGACGTACGCTCGCTGGCCGTCGACGCCTTCATCGACGCCTCGGGTGCCACGGCCGCCGTGATCGACGGGATTCACGCAGTTCGGCCCGCTGGGACCATCGTTCTGGTCGGGATGGGTGCCGACGAGATACCGTTGCCGGTCCCGATCATTCAGAATCGCGAACTGGTGCTGACCGGAGTGTTCCGATACGCCAACACATGGCCGATCGCCGCCGCACTGGTCGCTGCCGGGCGCGTCGACCTGGATTCGATGGTCACAGCGCGCTTTTCACTCGAACAGTCGCAAGAGGCCCTGGTGGCCGATCGCATTCCCGGCAGCATCAAAGCCGTAGTCATCGTCGCCGAAGGAGACTAGAACTTTCATGGAACTCAACACGAAGACCTTGCTCGACTTCGATGCTGCACTCGAAGTGCCGAACTACGACCGGAGCAAAGTCACCACCGGCATAGTGCATTTCGGGGTCGGAGGCTTTCACCGCGCACACCAGGCCATGTACATCGATAATCTCCTGCGACGCGGTGAGGGCTTCGACTGGGGAATCTGCGGAGTGGGAGTGATGCCGTCGGACAGGCGAATGAAAGACGCACTCCGCGCGCAGGACGGCCTCTACACACTGGCGCTCAAGCATGCGGACGGAACCCTCGAGGGCCGGGTCATCGGATCGATCGTCGAGTACCTGTTCGCTCCGGACGATCCGGAGGCGGTGATCGAGAAGATGGCGGCCGAATCGACGAAGATCGTCTCACTCACCATTACCGAGGGCGGGTACAACATCTCGCACACCACGGGTGAGTTCGACGCGTCGAATCCCGATGTGGTGCACGATCTCGAGCCGGGAACGCTCCCCCGCACCACCTTCGGTTTGATGTGCGCTGCCCTCGCACTCCGTCGAGACCGCGGCCTGCCACCATTCACGATCATGAGCTGCGACAACATCGAAGGCAACGGATCAGTCGCGAGGACGGCCGTCGGAGCCTTCGCCGCCCTGAAGGATCCCGAACTTGCGGAGTGGATCGACGAGAACGGCGCCTTCCCCAACTCCATGGTCGACCGGATCACACCCGTCACGACAGCCGAGGTGACCGCAGAGATCGCCCAAACGTTTGGCGTGGACGATAAGTGGCCGGTCGCGGCCGAGCCGTTCACCGCATGGTTCCTCGAGGACGAGTTCACCTCAGGCCGGCCGCCTCTGGAGAATGCCGACGTCAATCTCGTGCCGGATGTTCGCCCCTACGAACTGATGAAACTGCGACTTCTCAATGCCAGCCATCAAGGCATCGCGTACTTCGGCTACCTTGCCGGATACCGCCTGGTCCACGAGGCGTGCCAGGACGAACTCTTGTCAGGGTTCCTGCTCGACTACATGAATCTCGAAGCGACGCCGACCCTTGATCCGGTACCCGGCGTCGATCTCGATCAGTACAAGAAGACCCTCATCGAAAGATTCTCGAACCCCCAGGTCCGCGACACGATTGCACGTCTGTGTGCCGAGTCGTCCGATCGAATTCCCAAGTGGCTGTTGCCCGTCATCCGGACCCAACTCGACACTGGCGGACCGATCAACCTGTCCACCGCCATAGTCGCCAGCTGGGCCCGCTACGCCGAGGGCACAGACGAGAACGGTGACCCCATCACCGTCGTCGATCAGCTGTCCGACACTCTTGTGCCGCTCGCCCGGAAGCAGTCGAGCGACCCGTTGGCGTTCATCGGGTACCGCCAAGTGTTCGGCGATCTCGTGGACGATCGCCGATTTGTCGCAAGCTTCCGAAAGACGCTCGACTCGTTGCACTCCGTCGGAGCCAGAAGAACCCTCGAGGAGGTACGCGGGCTCTGACTACGCCGAGACGTCGTGCAAGTGATGGATCGGATCGTGAATGAAGTATGCCGCCAACGATTCGACGGTGAACGCCGATCCGTCACTGCGGAGACCCCGTCGTAGGCGGCTGCCCTCCGGCACGGTTTCGAAGGCGTTCGCGACCTCCGCCGCGGCGTCCGCCAACTCCGATGCGACCGTTGCCGGATCTTGGTCGTTGTACCGCTCGGACTCAGCTGTTGCGTCCTGATCCCAGTTCTCGAATGTCGGATCGTCGAATTGGAGCATCTGTTCCAACCGCACCTTGAAGATCCTGAACACGTCGCGCACGTGGGCGGAATACTCCAGCGCTGACCATGTTTCACTGTCCGGTCGCTCCGTCACATTCTCGCGTTCCAGCACCTCAACCCACGATGTGGCGTTGCCACGCACCAGATCAGGAACATCCGTGAATGCGACGGTGGAGGAATCGAACCCGCACTCGGCGCAGGGGCGTTCGAGGACCCAGGTCCAGTTCTTTGTATCCGGGGTGATCGGCATGGATCGAGAATAGTCCGCCAGGGCGGAGTCGGTCTGCTCTGATTGGCCGATGAAGCGAATCATGCTCGGTGTCGCGATTCCACTTGCGCTCACGCTGACTGCGTGTGGCGGGGCAGTGGGCGACGCCGAGCCGCGCGAACTCGCCTTTACGTGTGACGACGCGTATGCATTGCTCGAGGCATTCGGAACCGTGGAAGCGACGTTGGCACGGCTGCAGAGCCCTGGATGGAACGACGTACCGGCTCTCGCTGATTCAGACAGCATGTGGGCTATGTACACACCGCGACAGCAGACAGTGGTCGTCAATTCACTTCATGCGGCGGCGCGAGGTACGTGTTGATCCGTGATCGGCTGCCACCGGCTCTCGTGACACGCACCTGGCTCGACGCTCGCCTGGCGAGCCTGTGTCGTTGTGGACGAAGCTCCCACTGACCTCGTCAACCCTCGTGAGAGGGAAGCGGGTCGACGAATTTCCCTTCGGAACGCAGTAAATGTTCGGCCGCCAAGATCAACAGGGAGAAGGATTCGTAGGAGAGTCCCTCGGTTGCACGCAGCAACCTTTCGGGCGCCGAAATCGACCGGTCACCCGCCGAATCCTCGGATCGCTGCGCATAAAGCACGGTCGAGAGTTCTCGTTGATCGACAACCCGACCTGTCCTGTTCGCTTGCTCGAACATGGTATTCAGCCGCTCGACCAGAGCCTCACCCTCAGCTGATCGAATCGTGTTGCTGAACAGCCTGTTTCCGTGATCGTCCATAAAACCAGGCGCGATCGAGTTCTTGATTGTCACAGTACGTTCTCCGTTACTTTGGTCCGTGGGATCAGGGGTCCAACCCGGCACAGTTCGCCGAATCCGTGTTGCGGCGCACAGCGGCGTCACCACCCATCGACAGCACACCGATATCCCCCGGCGCCCGTCGGCGTCCGGTAATGCGGCCTCGAAGTTGCTGTTGACTATCAGCATGTCGTTACACTTTATCAACAAATGTAACTCTTCGACAGTGTTTTGTTCCGATTGCCCGGTTTTTGCATCCGATCGAGGTAACTACTGAGCACTCGCGGACTGCGGATTCCACGATTGACAGAGCACGGAAAAACGACAATCGAGCCCGAGTCACCACCGAAGCACACAAGGATGGAATCGGAACAAAGAAATGTTTCCTGTCACCCTGATCAAACAACTGAACGAGACCGAACACAAAGTCCTCGACGTTGAAAGCCCTCGTCCGACAACGCTTTTCAGACAAAGGAAATGGGCCCCACACTTGCGGGGCCCATTTCCGTTTCTATTCCTCGCATTGAGTGGGTACCGACGGTCTGCTCCCGGTCAACGCGTCGATGAAACGTAGCGTGTATTGCTCGGCAGTCGAACGGATTTCGATCGTTCACGTTGAACGCAGTCTCGGACTGAAGTCGGCTGTCCATGATGGGGCCGGTGATCACACCTGTGGCGTCGGACAACCGAGCTGTAGCTACACGTACGATCCCAAGTCGCATCCAACCCCGAGTCGGAACTTGCAGTCGCCAGTTCTAACGCGGCCATTCGGGCCCGATGCCGCCTGTTGGGGGCAGCCGAGCCGCGGGGGGACGGCTCGACTGCCTTGTACCTACACCGGTAGGCACATCTAAAGCGTGACACATCGGCACGTTGAGCACATACGCCGAAATACCTGAATAGGTACCTGCTTTCCTTCATCGTCCGACATGTCGCTGCCTCGGTCTCACCTAATGGCACTGATCCTCCGACGCTGTCAGGGGTTGCGCATCCGGTTCCGAGACCTTCACCTTGCCTGGGATCGACGAAGGTGCGACATTTCTTGGGTAACTACCAAGGATCACTCAATCGCACCGTAGGCGCGTGCCTCGCGATTCAAGCCCGACAACCAGTGGGCAACTGCCCTTGCGTTTGCATTCTGGTCTTCGACAAGTGTCATTGAAGTCGGAGCAACAGGGCTCACGGCGCCCGAACGTGGGGCGGGCGGGGCTCGAACCCGCGACCAATGGATTATGAGTCCACGGCTCTAACCGACTGAGCTACCGCCCCATCCGGATGCGATGCATCGCGGCGAATCCGAATGTTACCGGCACATCCGACGCGGATCACAATCGGGCAGGCGGTGACGCGTTGCACTCTTTCGAGTCGAGTCTTCCAAGGTTGGTCGGCACAGGCGCGTTGAGCCGATACCGTGGGAGTGCACACCCCACGGAACAGGATCACCACATGAAGCTTGCACTGACCGAATTCAAGAACTCGAAGGCTACGATCCGGATCATCATGTCCGACGGCGCGAAGCTGAACGGCACCGTCACCGATTTCACCGAAGACACTCTCGTTCTCAATTCTCCGAACGGTGTCTACTACATCAACCCCAGCCACATCATCCGACTATTCGAGCCTTCGGATCGCGCAGCGAAGTAAGCGCACCGGCCGATCAGTTCGACGGTTTCGCCGAAAGCCCGACGCAAGCACTTGCGTCGGGCTTTCGGCGTATTAGTCGCCGACGTCTTCGAGTCGCATTCACGGGCACTGATGACGCCTACCCTCTACGACATGGCGAACGGCAGCGGACGACCCGAACTCGTTCTGTTCGACTTGGGTGGCGTGCTGTGTCGATTCGAGCCCGATCGTCGCGCCGCAGAACTGGCAACGGCTATCGGCGTCGCTGAAGACGAAGTCCGTGCACTCGTGTTCGCGTCCGGGTTCGACCAGGAATGCGATCTCGGCCTTCACTCCGAAACCGCGATCCTGGAACGTTTTCGACGGCTCGGGTTTTCTGGTGACCGCGACGACCTACGCCGAGCCTGGGCGATGGCCTTCGTCCCGGATCGCGCAGTCATCGATCTCGCAATCGCGCTTCGAAGCGAGGGCGTCGTGGCCGCCACGCTCTCCGACAATGGACCTGTCCTGTTGGCCGCCATCGAAAGTGTTGTAACTCCATCGGCAATCGACAAGCATGTTTTCTCCTGCATGCTCGGAGCTACCAAACCCGCCCCTGCGGCCTTTGTGGCTGCGCTGGAGTTTCTCGATGCGCGTCCACAGCAGACCTTCTTCGTCGACGACAACCCGGTCAACGTCCTCAGCGCTCGACGGCTGGGAATTCTCGCAGAACAAGCAAACAACGCGACAGACGTCGAATCGGCACTTCGATCGGTGGACCTGCTGCGAGCGCACTAGGTCAGACGAATACAAGAAAGCCCCTCACCTGATTTCTCAGGTGAGGGGCTTTGCTGCTCCCCCGGCTGGACTCGAACCAGCAACCGTCCGATTAACAGTCCAGGTCAAAGGCATACTGGGGCGGGACTAGCCGGGGGAATCTAGGAATCTCGGGGGCAAGCGGGGGCCGTCGGGGGTCACCGGCGCACGAGTTGTGACAACTACGTGACAATTTCCTATTTGTGTCTCTGATGGAAGTCGGCGACGTCAGGTATCGCGCACAACTCTTCCAGACTGGCCTTCGGTGAACTGGCGACCAAACTGGCGACGGCCTGTGGAGTATCAGCCACGAGGGTGATGTCGTCGTCGCGCACGAAGGTCGCGAACTCGCTCATCTGTCCGGTCTCGTCCACGTCGAAGGTGAACCCGGCGTACCCCCACGAGAAGTACGCAGTTCTCACCGGATCTCTGCCAGGCAACCGAGCGAACGGTTCGGACATGTTCTCAAGTACCCAGCCGCGGGCGTGCAGTTCACTGAAGGGGTAGATCCCCAGGATTCGAGTAGCCAATGGAATCGCCATAGCGGCATGGTGCATTGGACTACCGACAAAGTTTCCACAGTGTCCGGACTGTCTGGTATGTATTTGCCATGAAACGAACTCTGCTTGCTGTGATCGCAGTAGCTTGCCTCGCTGCTGGATGCTCGTCCACTAAAGCCGGAAACGCCGCAGAGCCCTCAGTCCCGGCCGGCCCAACGCAGGCAGAGTTCAGTGTTCCCGTAACGATCGTCGCCCCGATGGATCGCCCTCTTGGCACAGTCACTTTCCTGGAGATCGAAACGACCCCGCACTGCACCAAGAAGTACGGAAAAATCCAGAAACCGAAAGGCATCTACGTCGCAGTCAAGATGCAGGTCGAGACGACTGCAAATCACAATGAAAACGAATTCATGCGCACGACCGGCCGCGATTTCTCGGAGATTACACCAGCTGGAATCACAAAGAGCGCTGACAGCAACGAGTACAACTGCCTCGAAGAACGCGACGAGTTCGACACGTCGCTGCAGCCGTCAAGCAAGTACGAAGGCTGGGTCCTTCTGGACGTAAGCGACAGAAAGTCGAAACTTTCATATCTGCCTCAGTACGCACCGCCCGGGACGAAGCCTGTACTTCTCCCTCCTATCGAGTCGTAGTTCCCTCAAACACAACGAAGGCCTCACCATTTGGTGGGGCCTTCGTCGAGTTTGAGACCGGTAAGTACGGTTCGGGTGATGCTTGCCGGTTGCGGCATGCGATGATTCCCGGACCACAAAGATCAGCCCCGGCGGATGCGGCAAACACCCCCCGAGGCCCGGCCGACGAGGTGGAGCTCATCGACAACGCAACTGTATCTTCGACGTGACAACATGAGGCGAACTCGTGTGAGTCTTGGCAGCCAGGTGCAAGAATTCGATGATCAGATCCGACCATGGAAGGAGGCGTGTAGACGTAATGCAAACAACAAATGCTCCGAACACACAGACCGACATCCGGTACCGGTCGGGGATCTGCACCGCGAAGCAGGCGGCCGCGCTGTCGTCGATGCCTCCGAACACAGTGCACAGTTGGACAAAGGCAACGAAGACACGGCCAGCCATGGTTCACACAGTGGAGAACGAGCGCCGAGGGTGGCCGACCGTCCCACTGGTGGGCCTGGTCGAGACGTGGTCGATGCGGGCTCTGCGAACTGCGGGCATCCCAATGTCGAAACTCGTGAAAGTCGCGGAAGACTTACGTCAGGAGTTCTCGGACCCCTACGTGCTTGCACGGCCCCTGTTGTTCACCGACGGTATCGACCTCTATCGACGCCGACGCGGGGACCTGTTCCGCGTCGAAGACGGACAGCAGCCAATCGAGCAAGTGATCGAAAAGTATTTGCAGAAGATCGAACTGGACTCCGACGAACATCCGAAATCCTTTCGAATCTCTCTTTCCGAGGGGATCGATCTGACTCTCGATCCGCGTTTCAACGGCGGGCGCCCATCTCTTCTTCGCAATCGAGTGCCGGCCTTTGCCGTCCTGGGTGCGCTGGAGGCTGGAGAACGACCGATAACCGTCGCCGCCGACTACGACCTAGAAATTGCGGAGGTACTGGCAATTGAGCAATCGGCGAGGAAGCTCAGCAAAGTCGCGTAAGCCGGTTGTGCTTCTAGATAGGTGCATTCCATCTGGAGTCGGAAAGGCTCTTACGCACTTCGACATTGAGTACAGGACACTCGACGATATTTATGGCGTGGGCGTCGGGCAAGAAATCGAAGACGTTACGTGGATCGAAGACAGTGCGAAGCAGGGACTGATCGCACTCACTCAGAACTTCCGCATTGCCCGCGTTCAGCACGAAGCTCAGGCGATACGTGAGCACGGGGCCCGAGTGCTTTCGTACCACCGAGCATCGCTAACCAAGGAATCCAAAGCGCTGATTCTGGGCCGCCACTTGCAGACAATGCGCCGTTTGCACGATCACACCGGGCCTGCGTTCTGGCGCGTATCACCTCGGGACGTTCTTCGTGACATCTAGCCAAGCGCCCAACATCGAAATGTTGGGGCTCCTGCGTTTTCGGATGTAATTCCTTGGCTGAAAATAGATCAGGAAATATACCGGCCACGCTGTAGTCATTGCGTTTTCCAGACGTAGTCGACGCGGTGTGGGTCGAGTCCGTCGCGGCCTCGCCGGTCGGTGGGTTTGACGGTGAGGTGGTCGACGACGATGGACACGACATCGCGGCGTCGGCGTTTATCCGCTTCCTCCCACCACTTCACGATGTCATCCCCTGACGGTTCGGGGAGGTCGATGAGGACTTCCCGTTGCGCCATCTTTAGTTCGGTTGCGGCGATGTTCGCGCGGACTCGGACAGTGCCGGCGCGCATGGTTTCGCGATCAATGAGTCCGTCGGCGAAGTCCTCCCCCAGCGCGGTGAACCGGGCATTAAGTTCTGCGACCAGGTTCTCGCCTTCCTCTCGGGAGCCGAGTTCGTTGATCGACTTCGTCAACGCCTTCCGGTACTTCGGTGACGACAACCGCGCGAGGACCCGCTCGATGACGTCCGCCTCGAGCAGTTCAGCTTGGACGGAGACGATCGAGGGGCAGTCACTGCTGCGGGTGGAGCAGGCGTAGACGGTTGGTCGGCCGACGGTTGATGCGGCGTACATGGGTCGGCCGCAGCCTCCGCACCTTGCGAGCCCGCCGCCGAGGAGTGCGACTTGGGTTCGGTCGCCGGTGTACTTCGCGCGCTCCGGATCGAGAAGCAGTTCGCACAGCCGTTTGTAGGTTCGGGGCTGCAGGATCGGTGGGATGGTGGTCGCGACGAGTTTGTCGCCGCTCTGTTTCTTTCCGATCATGCGGGGGTTGGTGAGTGCGCGTTTGATGGTGATCGGTTTCCACGCTTTGCCGGAGACGGTGGAGATGCCTTCGGTTTCGAGGTGGTCGACGAGTCCGCGGAGTGAGCCGCCGTCGAGGAGGGTGGTGGCCATCATGCGGATGACTTCTGCTTCCTCGTCGATGGTGGCGTCATTCGTATCGTTCCAACCGTATGCACGACTCACTGTGTCCCCTTCGTCCACTGTATCTACCGCAACTGTAGCGGACACGAGAAAGGGGCGAGACCACAACGGCCCCGCCCCTCGCCCCGCCAACTAGATCAGTCGCGGTGCTCGGTGAACGATCCCGTCGGGTTCAGCACCGGAGGCGCCACCGGCGCGACACTGGGAAGGCCCTTCGCAGAACCTAGATTGATCGTCAGCAACGACGTCAGCACCGACACCGCCACCGCGGTCAAAGCAATGGTCAGCGATTCAGGCCAGTTGATGTCCGCGATACTGCCAGTCAAAGGGATCGCTGCAACCAACGAACCTGCGCCGGTCCGTAGTGCCCGGTCAGCTAGGTCGATGACGAAGTTGCCCGACGTGATCGCGGTCGCCGTCGATATCGCAAGGACAAGCGACACGAGTGCCGCGAGGCCCGCAGACCCGAGCAGTGCCGGCCACGACACCGAAGTGATAGTGACACCGGCACCGAAGAAGATCAGCAAGTTCTGGATGAACGTCTTGCTAGTTCGGTCGAGGACGTCGAGCCAGAACGATCGGGTGTTGATGCTACCCAGCGCCGCTGTGGGCGTGACAGATTCGTGATGGGTCATGTTCATGCTCCTGGTTTCGGGTCGATGGTGCCTTTGATACCGGCTGCCTGTGCGAGTGCGGCGACCGTGTCGGGGAGGGTCCGGTTTCCGAGGATCTTCAAGCCCGGGTAGGACTTCTGCAGATCCACGACCTTGCGCTCCGGGTCCTTGTAGTGGAGGTCTCTCGATCCGGTGACTTGCTCTCGGAGGTCTTTGACGTCCGAGATGACCGGCGCGAGATAGCCTTTGATGAATTCAGTCAGGTTCGCTACAACCCTGTCTGCGTCTGCGGCACTCAAACCGTCCTCCTGGTTGATCTTGTCGCGCGCGATCTGCAGCACGACGTCGTACGGGAACCCGACACCGGGATCGGTGTGGTTCGTTTCGCCCCACGCTCGGGCGGTGTCTCCGTGTCCGCAGATCCCTTCGGCGCCGGCACGGAGTTGATTGGCATCGACCTTCTGGAGGGCGATGTAGTGCCGCACTGCCCAGTCGGCCCAGATCTCACCGAGGGAGTCGAGTTGCGCTGGCCTGGAGAGCCATTGCTCGCGAGTCTCTTCGGCGTATCCCATGGCGCAGACGTGGAGGCCTTTGCGGTTGGAGGTGGGGCCTGCCGCCCACGGGATGTAGTCGTCGTCGTTTGATCGGCCGATCCGGCCGTCGCCGTGGACGATGAGGTTGTAGGACGCTTCGGAGATCGGATTGGCGCACCAGTCGAGGAGTCCCTCGAGTGAACCGAACGCTGGTCCTTGATTGGTGTGCTGGCAGATGTGTGTGCAGGTGTTCGGGTCGCGCCAGCCGGAGTCGTTGCGGGTGAGCACGGTGACGTCGGCGATGAGCTGCTTGTCGCCCTTCGTCTGCGGGAGCGGCGGCGCTGTCGATGTACCCGGTTGTCGAGCATCTCGTAACCAGGTGGATGGGTTCTGGTCGGCGCCACCGAATCGGCCCGGTGGACCCCACACCTCGAAATGCAGATGCGGCCCACTGGATTCACCTTCCGAACCGACGCGGGCGATGACCTGCCCCGCCGTGACAGTGTCACCGGCCCGGACGAGGAGATCGCGTGCAGCCATATGCCCGTAGACAGTGTCGACGCCGAGTTCACGCTGATGGTCGAGGACGATCCAGTTACCGAAACCGGTTGCGGGACCAGATCGCACGACGAAGCCATCGGCTGCCGCGTAGATCGGGGTGCCGAATGAGGCTGGAAAGTCCACACCGCGGTGGTCCGGCCTGCCTGCACTGCGGTAACCCGAACCAACGGATCCGCCCTTGATGGGAACAACCTTGCCTGTCATACCTTCTCCTGACATCGGGCCGCTTGTTAGCCAGCGACGGGCGGGGTTCCGGGGTCGATGGTTCCCTCGTGTTCAACTTCCGAGGAGTGCTTGAGCACGCTCAGCCCGGACCACAACGAGCCGCCGTAGAACCAGCGCCAACGACCGGTGAACAATTCGACATGCACGGTGTAATCGGCCTCTGGCACAACGACGAACAGATCACCCTTGACGCACGCCTCGCCGTCACCGACCCGAGTCAGATTCGCCACGCCGCCGTCATCCTTGTGGGCCACTGCATCTGCGGCGCGGCGATAGAACTCTGACCCGTGCGGATCTCGAACAACGATGTCGAGGTTAATCTTGTCGAGCCCGGTGTATCCGGTCTGTCGCCCTTTGGTCTGAGCTTTGATCTCCCAGAGCCCTCTGGACTTGAGGCGCACTATCTTCCGGTTGCCAAACTTGGGATCGGCATAGAGTTCGACGCCTTCAATCGGGCCCTGCTGGGTGTCGAATTCCATCACTCGCTCGGTGGCATTGTTGATGATGCCGATGAACTTGTTTTGACCGGCGACCCACGAGCCGTAGCCGATGATGCCTTCGAGTTTCTGCGTGGTGCTTTGCAGGTTGTTGATGACGATTCCGCGGGACTGAATTTGCCCGAGTGGCGAATTCGGGTCGAACGGGCCACCGCCGAAAATTGCGGTCGCGATGTTGTCCAACACTTGCCCGATGTTGAAGAAACCGCCGAGCAGACGCGTGAGGAGGTTTCCTCGCGCGCCTTCAGCCGCGTCACGGATCTCGCGATTCCGGCCGCCGCTGAAGTTATACGGGTCGACGTTTTGGAGACTGTGAACGGTGCTCTTCGTGTACGCCTTCTGCGGAACATAATCCGGGACGAGGGAGGGGTCTTTCGGAACGTCCCACGCCATCAGAGTTCACCCTCCCCACGTACATGCGGGTCGGCCTGCTCGAGCATCTTGTCGGCGATCTTCTTCTGCTGAATCTGAAACTCCAACGCCGCCATCTGATCCGCGTTGTAATCGGAGATGTCGGCGACGAAGATCTGCTCGTCCGCTTCTTCCGCCGGAACGGGATCCGGTGTTGCGACGGGAACCCACAACACGCGATCGGAACCTGTCGCAGTCAGACTCTCGCGATCAGGAACCGCCTTATACAACGGCTCCTGCGGCGGTGAGCATCCGAGGTTGTCGAACACATGGATCGCCAACAGGTGCTCGACCTCCGGCAAACCCATGTGCAAACCGGGCAGCCCCTCCCCCATCGGAATGTCCTTGAACAGGTCCGCAAGCGGATGCCGGTCCTTACGCGCCAACACGATCCCCGTCCGGCGATCCCGGATGATCCCGTCCTTGTCAGCCTTCGCCACAGCCACGCTCCTTACGGTAGTCACTGTTCACTGTATCTACCGATTGTGAATTCACGACGAAACTCCCACTGCCTGAAGCATTGCCTTCAACCCTTCAACCTGCCGCGACAACATCGCCCCGGGTGTCTGCTCCTTCCGATCATCGCCAATCGCGATGTCGTACCGCGGATCCTGATCTCGGCTCCACGACAACTTCAGCCCGTACACATGGTCGATGTAGTAGGTGCCGCGCTTACCGATCTCCACCGCGGTCCGGTCACCGAGATCGAAATGCTCGCCGACGCGCCACGGCGCGAAGTTGACCACCGACACCTTGTACGAGCGGTACGCCTTCGTCTTGTCGAAGCCGGCACGGATAGCCATCAACGCCGACAAGGACGCACCGGTGCCGCCGGATGCTTCCCACCATTCGCCGTAGCCCGGGCCGCGGATGCCCATCCTGTTCTGCCGCATCGGATTCGCCATCCGATGGAACGCGAGCACGACGTCTTCGATCACCGAATCGAAGATTCCCAGCGCGAGGCCGGCGTTGCCGAACATCGCTCCGATGTAGCCGAGGATCGCATTTGCGATGAGCTTCAGACCGGCGTTCACCCAGTCAGGTGAGTGGCCGCCGGTCACGATCGCACCAGCCAACGCCTTGTGGACAGTCGCCTGCCACTGCCCGATACCCGAGACTCCGGTGCGTTGCGCGTTGCGCCAGGTGACGAACGGGCGTTGCGGGTTCGTACCCAGGTGCCCGGACAGCGAGTACTCGGGCGGGTTCGGTGCGCCGGTGACCTCGGTGACCACCTCGTTGATCAAATCGTCGGCGATGTCGGTCACCAGATGAAGCAGGCCGTCGAAGATGTTGCCGTTCTTGCCGCGGTACCCGGACTTGTCGACGACGTCGATCGTGAGCGTCGGCTCGGTCAGGATGAAGTGGTTCGGCGCCGGTTGCGGCATCCCCGGGAACCAGCGCTTCACGACAACCTGCAGGCCCGCGTCCGCGAGGACCGGTGCGATAACGTCGTGCAGATTCCCGAATCTGGTCGTGATGACCTGCCACATCGACGTGTCGCCGAAGAAGTCGCCGGGAATCACGACGATCGGCCAGTTCGCGGGATTCAAGTTCGACGCCCACGACGACGGATCGAACAGATTCTCCGGCAGTCCCCACAGTGGCCCGAAGCGGCGCAGCAGGTTCAGGAAAATCAGGGTCTTGATTCCGTAAATCGAGGGTCCCGCGTACGCCCAAATCTTGGGCGCCTGTAGCTCCGCCGGCAGCAGTGGATTCGAATAGCAGGTGATCCGCTTGCAGTGCTGGTACTCGTGCTGGAACTTGATGTCGATGTACTCGAACCCCTTGTCATCACCGCGGTTGGTGATCGACACGGCCTTGCCTGTCCACTCCTTGCCTGCCATCTGCACGCGAATGTGAAGGTCCTCGTCGTCGCCGAGTTCCTCGATGATCCACTCGCGGACCTTGTGATTGCCGAAGAGTGTGAGGTCACCTTCACCGGTGTCGTTCAGCTTCTCTTCGAAAGACGCGGTGACCTCGCCCATGATTGGGACGGGGTTGCGCCAGTTCTTGTCGTAGAGGGTGATCTTCGGGCGCGAGCGCATGATCGAGATGCGTTCGATGGTTCGTTGGCGAATGGCCTTCCGAACTTCGTCCGGTGTCATCAACGTGGTGGGCATCAGCAGCCACCTCGAAGACGGTAGGCGTAGTTGTCTCTGTGTACCGATATTGAAGTCACAAAGCCTCGCCTCCGAAGTAGCGGTCCCACTGCTGTACGGCGTAGACACTGAGCTGTGTCTGCGCGGTGCCGCCTTTCAACGTGACGGGAAGCTCGGCGCCGACAGTGTGTGGTGGCAGCGCGTTGTTGAAGTCGCCCTGCAGGTTCGCGACCTCTTGGCTGTCGTCGAGGGCCTCGAGTGCAATCTGCATCGGGTTCGTCTGGACGTGGAACTGCTTGCCGGCGCCCAGTGGTGGCAGCGGCACGTAGATGCGTTGACCTGCCGAGGTGTGCCATTTCGGGTACACACCCAGCGCATCGGGCAACGTGAACGTCGACGTCGTGGTCAGCTCGCTCGAGGCGTACTCGAGCCAGCACTCCTGGTCCGCCATGTTGTCGATCACCAACGTCCGCTGACTGATCCGGTTCGCGCCCGATCCTGTGCCAGTGTCAAAAGTGACGGTGTCCTGCAAGGTCCGCGAATACCAGTACGGATCGCACGCCAGCAACGTCAACGACCACTTGTACTTCGTGGTCAACCCCGGCCCGCGGCTGAACAGGTCTTTCGGGGTGCGTTCCAAACGGACGGTGATCTCGCGCCAGTCGTCCTCGCCGGGGCCGAAGTAGAAGCGCAACACGAAGTCCGGGCGCTTCCCCTTCGGTGGCTTCATGATCTTCCACAGCAGGGTTTCGACCTGTACGAATTCAGCCCAGTTCCGGCCTTGCACGCCGATGTCGCAGTCGAGGATCCGTTCCTCCACGCGCGGATAGTCCGACGGTGTCGACCCAGCTTGGTACGCGTAGTTCTCCCGGATCTGGGTGATCGGGGTGTGGTAGAAACCCGAATACCCTTCCAGCAGTGAAATACCCTGTCCCACAAAGTCCGGTCCGAAGATCGGCACGGTGACGATGTCCTGCTCGAACGTCGGACTCGTAGGATCGAAGTCGCGCATGATCAACAGGACGGGATAGCCGCCGTTGAAGTCGGGGTCACAGTTGTTCATCAATAATCCATTCCCCTAGACCGGCGTCAGCGTCGCGAGACCCTGGCGGGCAGCGCGTTCCATCTCGGCGGCGAACTGTTGCGGTGTGCCGTTGTAGCCGTGGAATTCCTGCGTGATGTTGTAGGTGTCGCCTCCACCGCTGTTGGCGGCGCGCATCGCGTTCGCGGCGCCCTGATCGACTGCCTCACCCCACCGACGTTCCAGCCCGAGCGGTGATGCGAACTCGCCGCCGATCTCCTTGAGCGCGTTGATCCCCCACGTGCGAATCTGTGGCCCGAAGTCCTGCCGCGCGAGCCACGCATTCGCGCCCTCAACGCCACCGCGAGCGACGGTGTCGTTGTAGTACGTGTCGTCATAGCCGGTGTTGTTCGGATCGAACGCCGTTGGCGGACCCGACGCAGATGCCGCGATACTCACTTCCGGCGCAGGAGCAGTCACACCGCTCGACACCGATGCCGCTGTCGCCGCGTTCGTCACCGCATCGCTCGTGATCTGACGGAGCACGTCGATGAAGTCCGGCCGCTCGAGCACCGAGATCAACCGCTCGAAATCAGCTGTCATCTCAGGAGAGAGGACCCGCTCAGGCTGCAACGTGAACTTCGGCATCAGACCGATACCGTTCGCGATACCGCCCTGGTCGTAGCCGTGTCCGTGGCCGATAACGCCGAGCAGGCTATCGCCGTATTTCTGTTCGCCGTACCGCGCCATGGCGTTCGTCATTGCCCACGGGTCGCGGCGGTTGTCCGGCAGTGCGGGGTCACGGTATGCCTGCCACGTTGTCGGAATCATCTGCCCCAGACCGACACCGGCAGCTTCGCCCGTTCCATTCACATCGACGATCTGCTGAGCGATGTTCGGGTCACCACCGGATTCTGTGTGAATCTGCCGAACCCAGGCATCGATCTTCTCGGGTGTCGGATCGTAGCCCTGGTTCTTGTAGGCATCGATCATCATCTGACGCCACTGCTCAGCACCCGCGCCCGGTTCGAACGATGCGCTACCGGACTCGGTGCTTGCTTGAGCGTTCATGGCGCCTTGGACAGCATTCTTCATTGCCGCCGTGATGCCGTTGAACATCGATTTCGGTAGTTGCCCCATCATCGACGGCCCGAAATCCGGGATTCCCGATCCGATGGTCGAGGTTGCCAGGTCGAATGCGGCGGCTGCGGGCTTGTAGACGGTGTTCAGGACGCTGCGGATCGCCCGGCCGATGCCGCCGCCGGACCCTCCACTGGAGAACTGTCCTGCGAGTTCCTGCAGGGTGTATTGCAGTCCGAACATCGAGTTGTCCGAACCGCGGGCAGCGCCACCCCACTGAACGCCGTTGTCGCCGGACGACTCCGCGTTCTTGCCGTCGATGGTGCCGGCCATGTGTGAGTTCTCGCCGCCGCCGCCGCGCATGATGCCGACTGTCACACGCCCGTTCAGGCCTGGCTTCCAGCCCATCGACTCGAAGTCGGACTCCGTATTGAACAGACGTCCCGAAGTGGCTGGGCGCCCGGACAACTCGTTGACAATGCCCGACCAGAGTCCCGAGCAGTCCCATGAAGGATCGCCGATGCCGCCGTACTGGTACGGCTTTCCGTGCTCGTGCTGCATGAAGCCCTTAGCTCGAGCGACAGCCTCGTCAACCGATCCGCCGACCTTCATGCGGATGCCGGTGAACATCCCCTCAGTGAGCACCTTCCCCTTGGCGACCTGGGGATTGCTGTTCAGCATCTTGAGGTTGTCGACGCCGATGGTGTTCACCGCCGAGGCCCGCATGACGAACTCACCGTTGGACAGCATCGCGGGAATGCGGTCGTCGGTCGGACCACCGGCTCCAAGAACATGACCGCCCGTGGCGTACCGCTGCACGAGGTTCATGCCACCAGGAGCCTTACCGGCACTGGGCGTTTCGATCCGAGCCACGCCATCCCACTGATCGAGCCCTGGGATCACACTCGCGACCGCGTTCCACGCCGTCTTCAGGGCACCGTTGATGACGTTGTCGATGATCCAGTTGATAGGACCGGCAGCCTTCTCCTTCAGTCCTTCCCAGATGTTTCCGATGGTGTCGACGACCGTGCTGAAGAATTCCTTCAGGCTCGTCAGCGCTGATTTGACGTCCTCGAATCGATCGGACAGGAAGTCTTTCGCTTTCTGCATCGCATCTTTGGCCTGTGTGAGCTTGTCGCCCCAGGTCTGAGCGAAGTTCCGGATCCCTTCGATCACGAGCGGTAAGACGTGCTCGGCGATCCAGACAATGGCCTTCGTCAACGGAGGGAGAATCGTGTTGACCAACCACACGATGACGTCGATCAACTTCGGCAACAAATCCGCCGCGATCTGAACCAACTGCGGAATGAACGGAGCGATCGCCAACACGATCTGCGAGAACGAATCGATCAACGTCGGAAGGACCGGCATCAACTGGATCAACGCATCTGCAATCGCCTGCCCCAACTGCATTGCCACTTCAGCGAGGATCGGTGCCAACTGCTCGAGCACCGGCTTCATCCCGTCAAGCCACTGCTTGATGACCGGTCCGAGTGCATCGAAGATCGTCTTCAGCGCAGGCGCAAGGGCCTGCACCAGAACGGAAATCACTTCCGCGGCCATGGGAAGTATCGGCGCAAGCGCATCGACCAGCGAAGCGAACGCTTCACCGAGTGGACCGATAGCCGGCGCGAGGGCATCAATCGCGCCCACGAGCGCAGTGCCGACGGTCTGCAGAATCCGGGACAGCGGCGGAATCAGCGGAGTGAGCGCTGCACCGAGCGATTTCAGCAAGTCCGCGATCACCGGCATAACCGGTGCCAGACCGTCAGCGAGCGAGGAGATGAACTCCGACAATGTCGGGAGGATCTCGATCAGCGCATTCCCGAACGAGACCCCCAACGCCCCCAGTGACGGTGCGAGCATCGCGATCGACTCACCGAACGTCTGCAACAGCGGCCCGAGAACAGGTCCGACGATGTTCCCGAAATCGATGAGCCCACCGAGCAACGCGTTCAAGCCGCCGCCGAGGCCATCCATCATCGTCGAGAAGTGACCGATGAGCTCCGTCAACGATCCGTCGGCGAAAGCCTCGGTGAAGGCCTCACCGATACTGCCCATCAGATTGCCCAGTGAATCGCCGAGCTGCCCCATCACCGGTGCTGCGGCATTGCCGATGTCGAGGATGCCGGTTGTCAGTGCCGCCAATCCTGGCTGCATGGCCGTGATCAGATCGGCGGTGCCGGCGAAAATATTTCGCAGACTGTCCTGTGCACCTGACGATCCCCAGAACGCCGCGAACTCCTTCGCTGCCCCGTTGATCGCAGTACCGACCTGCCCCATGCCTTCCCTGAGCATCGGCATCGACGTCGTTGCCAGGTTCGTGAATGTCACGTCAAGCCCAGCGAACATGTTGTCCTGAACGGACTTACGGACCGCTTCCCACTCCGGACCAAGTTCGCGCATAGCCAACACGAACGCCCGCGCATTCGGAGACAACTTCGCCAACGCCTGCGCAGTCTTGTCGGCCGCGCTGGAAGTGGAATCCATCGCTTCCTGCAGATCCGCCTGCGCCTCCACAACGGCCTGCTGAGCATCCGCCACACCCACTTGAGCGTCGGCAACACCCTGCTCGGCGTCCTTCACCCGGTCCGCGGCGTCGATCACCTTTTCCTTCGCCGCGACAACCTGATCGGACTGCTCGACACCCTTCTCAGACGCTTCCCGCGCTTCTTTCTCGATGTCGGCGTTGCGCCGCATCGTTTCTTCCTGGCGACGCAGAGCCTTGTCGACTCCGAGGGCAGCATCGGCACGGTCAAGCGCGGACGCAGCGGGATCAGCGAACGTCTTGTCATACGCCTCACGCGCGCGAGCAAGAGCCAGTTCCGCATCCCGTTCGTCGATCGCGGTGCCCTTGAGTGCGAAGTTCAGATCCTCGATCTGACGAACCGCGTCTTCACGAGCCTGCGACAGATCTTCCTGCGCTCGCTGTGAGTCCTTGTTCGCACGCGCGACGGTCTTCTCTGCAGACTCCAAGCCTCGGTTGGCTTGCTCGACACCACGGTTCGCCTGCTCGACGCCCTTGCCTGCGGAAGCGACCTTCTTCGCCTGAGCTTCGGCATCAGCTGTGGCGGATTCCGTTTCAGCACTGAACGCGGAGAAGGCGTCGCCGATACCCTTCATACCGACCAACGTCGTAGCCAACCCCGCTACACCCGCGAGCCCGACAGCACCCAAGCCAGCAACAAGCGCGCCCACAGCGCCGGCCGCGATACCCGCGGCGCCACCAATAGCGCCGATCAACGCGGAAATACCTGCGATTTTTAGCCCTGATACGGCAACCCGACCCAACGACCGCGAGAGTCGGTCGTTGTCACGTGCGGATCCGGCAGCGCCGCCGCTTCCAGCTCCGCCGCCAGTCGTAACGATGTTGACTGTCTGCGTGACTGGCCGAGTCAGGAAGGCTAAATGTGCACGGAACGCTGCTTCGTTGCCGACTTCCAAGAACACCGGCGCGGTAATCCTCGCCGACCGAAGCCGTGCCTCGATCCCAGCGACAAACGACTGGATGCTCCCTGCGTCGAGCGTTACCCTGACGTTCGCTTCAGGCAAGTTCTGGATTGCTCTTCGCACGTCGGCGTGGAATCGGGACGTGTCCGCGCGCAAGGAAACGTCTGCGGCGAACTTCATCGCCTTGAGCTTTTCCCGCGTCTCTCGCGCGAACAGACCCGTATCAGCCTTGAGATCGACCTTCGCAGCGAGTTTGATCCGGTCGAAATGCTTCTGCGCTGCTTTCGCTGCTTTCTCCGCAGCGACACGGACACGACGCTCGAACTCAGAGCCGACATTGCCCCAGCGAAGCTCAGCTTCGACAACGGCTTTTGCGTACGGGGCTGTCACGCCGGGGGCTCCTCGGGATCACACAGTGGTGATGCCCGGCCCATAGCCAGCAGCAAAGTTCTATATGCAGGGTATCTGTACCCGGCGGGTTTAGCGGAAAGTCACCGCTGGTGTTGGTTCGCCAACTCAAGCGCAGCCATGAAGTCGTAGCCCTCAGCCTCGTTCGCTTCGGTGGTTGATTCGTCGGTTCGGGACTTCAGCAAGATGCGAGGCGGTTCAGTGGTGAGGTCCGAGTAGAACGCGGCACGCTTGTCCTCGTCCCCCGAAACCCACTTTGTGAGGACAGATTTCGCTGTGTTCGTTGCCGTCGCAGGTGGCAGCGAGATCAGATCAACGCCGCGCATCTGCAGCTCTCCGTCGATCTCGGCCCAGGCACCGAGCACCCGCCACCAGATTTCCTGCACTGTCCATCGCGGCATTCCGAACCAGGCCGCTACGAGCTGATCGGCAACGTCGTTGAGCAAGTCGTTCCCGACCGGTGACTCGAAATCCATTACCTGCTCGTACAAGAACCTCTCGTCTTCTGAATTCTCGAGTGTTCCGAAGACAACGTGAATCGGGCTGTGTGCCATCAAAAGGCTCACCAACTGCACGAGCGGAGGCCGGGTCACGTGCATGACCCGGCCATCCAATTTCCATGCTGTGGGGTCAGAGCCCCACGGTTCAGCCACTACCTAGCGGCGGTTGCGTCCGGCGAGCTCACGACGCTGCGCTCGGTTCAACTGCGGAGTCCAACGATCGATCAGTGCGAGGACAATCTTCTCCAGGATTGCCTGGTCGAAATCATCTCCCGGCGCCATCAACCGATCCTCGATGTACATCAACGACGCGTCGTCGAAGACGTGCGTGATGAGACGCCACACCGCGTGAGCCTTGTCAGCTGCGTTGGAGGACTTCGACATTGCACCGATCAGAAGGTTCCACGCTGCTGGTTCGGGCCGGAATGCGATCAACTCTGTGCCGTCGACGGAAAGGACTTCGGAGTCCGACTTGTCCCGCGCCGGCGCAGTCCGGCCCTTGGTAGTGAACTGCAGCTCTTCGGGAATCGGGTTCTCGTCGTCCTTGACCGCGGCGAGCTTGTCGAGTTCAACGTCCGGGGTTTCGAGGATGTCGACTGCTGCTTCGACTTCGGCGACGGTGGGGTTGCCGTCAGCCTGTGAAGGCTTGGTAGCAGTTTTGCGTGCGCGTGGAGGCATTGGGATTCCTTAGCTGGTGACGGGGCGGATGGTGACGCTGGTGGTGCCGAGAACTGTCTTCAGTGCTTCGGTGAGGAACGGGTTCGGTGGGATTCCCTTGACGGACTTCGCGAACACGAACCCGCCTGGGCTGCGGGACATGCCGCGTGGCATCGGCCCGAAGATCTTGGGCGTCGGGAACTTCAACGCCTTCGCCGACACCGGGACGATCGGCTTCTTGTGCGGGCCGTAGATGCCGGTGCCCTCATGGATCCACTTCGCCCGCTCGAGCGGGGAACCGACCCGCATCCGTGCAGTTCGGCCGACGAGGGTCACGTGATGAGTGATCGACGAGCGGAGCTGCCCGGAGTCGACGGGGCAGTCAGCGCGCGCGTGGTTGACGACTTGCCGGCCGATGTCGTTCATCCGCGCCATGGCGTCGTGCGCGAGGCCTTGCTCCATCCGTTCCCGGTACATCACCACGTGGGAGGGCATTAGCTGCTCTTTCTCCGGGGCCGGGTGGTCTTCGGTGGTTCGTTGTCGAGCTCGGTGTTCAACTCGGCAATGGTGTCGGCGGCATCGGTACGTGCCTCAGTCAGGTTTTCCTGCGCCGCAGTGGCATTCGCCTGAGTATCGGCGAGATTCGCCTGGGCGTCAGTGAGGATCTTCTCCGCGTCCTGACGTTCCTCGGACGAGGAGTCCACGTCCGCATTCACAGCCGCAACCTTGTCCTGGGCGTCGACGACGTTGCCTTCGGGAACGCTGTCGCGGTAGGTCACGTACGGCTGGCTCGGGTCGGTCCTGAAGGTGTCGATGGAGAACTCGGAAACCGACTCGAGTTCGGTTAGTCCTCCGTGTTTGATGAGGTTGTCGACGAACGGAGTGCGCTCGCACACGAACTCGGCGCCCTCCGCCCAATCGACTGTGGTCTGATTCGCACGAACATGCACAGTGGTCATGAACCAGATCATACGGCGGACACAGTTGAACTGTGCCTACCGATCACAATTCGATGCGAGGATCGCCATCCAACGGTGCGAATACGGAATCGAATTCCGGGATCACCGCATCGCACGAGCACCACAAGTCCACACCGACAGTGACCGTCATCGAACCGCCATGGATACCGCCCGACGGGCCCCGCGGAATCCACGGACCGCAGAAGAACTGTGTGCCACGATCGAATGCACATGAAACTGCCCGCATCATCGCTCGTGCGTCATCGAGAGTGTCACGTGCGAGCGAATCCAGTTCCTGCAATTGAGGCATCGAATTATCTGACGTGCCGCGATAACAACGAAACACCACCACCTCGAGGTCTGCCACGTACAGGACAGATTGCGACGCATCGATCTGTGCGGGATTCAATGGCGCCGGGAACGCGACCGTCGGATAGATCTGTCCCGGCCGAACGAATGCCGTCTCACACCCGTACGCGGGCACCATGTCCCCTGTATGCACTGCCGCGTACTCAACCTGGCCGGCGCGCGTCGATTCGAGTCGCGATGTCAGTTCGTTCAGCAGTTGGGTGGCTTTGCCGTAGACGTCCATCAGCGGATCCTCGCTACGCGCGGCGAATCAGGGGAATAGACCCGTGGCCGAGACTTCACCTTGTGCGGATTGGTGGCGGCGATCCATTGGTCAACCGACGCAACGCCAGTCAACCCTTGCTCGAACAGCACTGCCGCATCGACCAACTGAATATCCACGCCTTGACGGGACACGTGCTGTGCCCGATCCGGGAGCTTGCACGTACCACCCTTGCGGGCCCGCAGGAACTCGACGGCGAGATCACCGGCCGCCAGCTGCCCGGCAAGTGGAACTTCGATGCCTTGTTTGTACGTCACCGTGAATGCGCCCACGGCGTCGTCGGGGACGGTGAGGTTCTGATCCTGTGGCCACACCCCAACATTTGTGCGGATGAGCCATCGATTGTTGCGGATCAGGTACTCCGACGGGTCGAGGATTTCGCCGTCGATCATCACCTGCACGATCGAATGCACCGGCCCGGGCAAAGCGACCTCGGATGGGTGATTACATCCGTCAGCGCAGCCGCACGAACCTGGCATCCACGAACCCGACACCAGTCCCGGGAACCAGTCGGCGCCCGAACCCGACCGCCCGCGGTACGTCGAATAGTCAGTGGGACTGAAGCATGGGCGCACCGTCACCTCACACAGTCCAAACACACGACCGGTCAACGCCCACAAGATGTTCGTCGCCAATGCACTCGGTGTCACCTTCTCGTCGTCCGTGGCGTCAGTCCATTCCTTCGCCGACGACTTCACCGGCCACTCACACGGTCCGCTCACAACATGCCCTTCTATAGATACGGGTATGGCGGGCACCAGAATTGGTGCCCGCCATCTCACAGGGACTGTCTGAATAACGGTGGATCCGGTCCTTGATTCAACACGCCGAGCTGAGCTTGGCGGGAAGGATCGACGATGACCGAAACACTTGATCCC
>NZ_JBEUOQ010000008.1:0-317433 GCF_040489275.1 Rhodococcus baikonurensis
TGGTAACTTGTGTCTTCGTCTTTGGGGCTTTTGTTGTCTTTGGACGGGGCGGGGCGCTCATCACCTAGGTGATGAGCGCCCGTCCGTTTACTCCGAAAGGTGCCTACTGGCGCTGGCCGCCCTCGGGTGGCTGCCCCTGGTACGGGTATTTCTGCTGGAAATCTTCACGCTCGGGCGGCAGCGGCAGCTGACCGGGCCACGGATTTTCACCCTGCTGCGGCAGCGCCGGATCGACGAATCCGGGCTGCTCGGGCGCACTTTCACGGCGATGCCTGACCGCAGCTGCCGGATCTTCGACGGGAGTACGTGCAGCAACTTCAGCGGCGCGGACTGCTTCCGCAATGGCCGGGTCGGACTTCGTTTCGAACCACTCTGCTACCTCGGCCGAATCGTCCTCAGGGTTGGGAAGATTCTCTTCGGCCGCCGGCGGCTCGTAACGGAAAACGCCGTCCTGACCCTGCGCGCCAAGGGTTTTCGCAAATCCCTTCAGTGCGTCCCCGAAGTCGCTGGGGACGAGCCACACCTTGTTCGCATCGCCTTGCGCCATCTGCGGCAACGTCTGAAGGTACTGGTATGCAAGCAATTCCGGAGTCGGCTTACCGGACTTGATGGCAGCAAAAACCTTCTCGATGGCCTTGGCCTCGCCTTGAGCCTGCAAGTACTTGGCCGCGCGGTCACCTTGAGCACGAAGGATCTGGGACTGACGCTCACCCTCGGCGTTCAGGATCGAGGCCTGCTTGTTGCCCTCGGCAGAAAGAATCTGGCTCTGC
Organism: Rhodococcus baikonurensis; assembly: GCF_040489275.1. NCBI lineage: Bacteria > Bacillati > Actinomycetota > Actinomycetes > Mycobacteriales > Nocardiaceae > Rhodococcus > Rhodococcus baikonurensis. Next base: position 771 of record NZ_JBEUOQ010000008.1, read on the forward strand.
TTGGCGCCCTCGGCAGTCTTGATAGCGGATTCGCGATGACCTTCAGCCGTCAGAATCATCGCGCGCTTCTCGCGGTCCGCCTTCATCTGCTTTTCCATCGACTCCTGGATCGAGGGCGGCGGATCGATGCTCTTGAGCTCGACGCGGGCCACTCGCAGGCCCCAGCGACCGGTCGCCTCGTCGAGGACACCGCGAAGCTGACCGTTGATGGAATCACGCGAGGTCAACGTCTCTTCGAGGGTCATTCCGCCGACGACGTTTCGCAGCGTCGTGGTCGCCAACTGCTCGACGGCAGCGATGTAGTTGCTGATCTCGTACACCGCAGCTTGCGGGTTGGTGACCTGGAAGTACACCACCGTGTCGATGGACAGGGTCAGGTTGTCCTGGGTGATCACCGGTTGAGGCGGGAACGAGACCACCCGCTCGCGGAGGTCCACCTTGGCACGTACGCGATCGGCGAACGGGATCAAGAATGTGAGCTGCCCGGACACCGTCTTCGAATATCGGCCGAGCCGTTCGATGACCGCGGCTTCTGCCTGCGGTACCAGTGCCACCGACTTCGCGACCACCAAGATCACGAATAGCACCAACACACCGAGCACTATGAGTGCTGCCATTAAGGTCCCCTCCAGACGACTGCTGTTGCGCCGTTGATTTCCATCACCGTCACCTTGGTGCCCGGCGGGTACACCTCGGTGGTGTCGTACGGCCTGGCAGTCCACACCTCGCCGTCCAACTTGACCTGCCCGGAATGCTCGCCCACTTCTTCCAGAACCAGAGCGTGCTTACCTTCGAGTGCCTGAATTCCGGTCGGGGTCGGCGGCGGACTACCGAAGCGACGCAACATGATCGGTCGCACACCCAGGACGAGGGCGGCGGAAAAAACCCCGAACATGACGGCGTCGACCCACACCGGGAAGTCGGTGACAGCACTGACACCGGCAGTAGCGAGCGCCCCACCGGCGAGCATCAGCAGGAAGAAATCTCCCACCAAAGCTTCGGCCCCGGCGAGCACCAGTGCTCCGATCAGCCAAATAAGTGCAGCCACAACACCATCTAACCAGAGAGTGTGACCCAGGCCGCTGCTACGTCAGTTCGGCTCGGTAACGAAATCGACAAGTTGTTCGACAGCACCGATCAGCGGAGCTTCGAGATCGCGGAAGCTCTCCACCGAGTTGTAGACCCGCCGCCAACCCTCCTGAGGTGTTCCCCAGCCCAGTTCGCGACAGATTCCCGTCTTCCAATCCTCGCCGCGTGGAATCTTCGGCCAGGCAGCGATTCCGACGGACTTGGGACGCACGGCCTCCCACACGTCGATGTAGGGATGACCCGTCACCAGTACGTCAGGACCGAGGCCCTGAGTCAATTGCGTTTCCTTGGAGCCGGTGACCAGGTGATCGACCAGAACACCGACACGACGGCCGGGCCCTGGACCGAATTCGGCAAGCCTCTCCCCCAGATTGTCGAGGCCTTCGAGATGTTCGACGACCACACCTTCCACACGAAGGTCGTGACCCCACACCCGCTCGACGAGGGCAGCATCGTGAACTCCCTCCACCCAGATCCGGCTGGGCAGAGCCGTGCGAGCCCGCAAGCCTTCGACTCGCGTCGAACCCGAAGCCGACCGTGCGGGCTTGGTGGATGCGGGTTTGGGTGCCGGTCGGACCAGCGTGACCGGTGAGCCGTCGATCAGGAAAGCCGCCTCCCGCATCGCGAACAACCGCGTCCGCGAGCGCCCGTCCTCGAGTCGCACGAAATCGCCGTCGTACGTGCGCTCGAACCCGACTACCGCCCCACAGAATCCCGTCGCCGCATCTTCGACGACCAGATCACGTTCGGCTGCCACTTCGGGCGTCACGCGCTTCTGTTTACGGGTATGACCCGCAAAAATGTCACCGTATCCGTTGCCACCGCTCACGCCGGATCACGCTAGGTCACAACGCCGGGGCCGCGCATGTCGCCACGCCGAACTAAACTTCACGGTCATGAGTTCTCCCAGCGCAACCCTCACCGTGTGGGCAGCGTCATGGCTCGCCGGCGACACTGCGCCGGACGATGTCATCGATGCCCTTGCCGCGTGGGCACAGATGCACCTGATCGGGGCGGCCGATGCGGAAACCGCGGTCCGACACGATCTCGAGTGGCCGGGAGTCACGGCATCCGGTGTGTCCACTCTGCTGAGAATCGCTCGATCGGAGGCTGCCGAAATCCGCCTGGTCCTTCCCACTGCCGGTGACGTACGCGGCCTGCCGACCGGAACCGAGTTCGCACGCGCCGCGATCACAGCGGGTGAAGGGATCCAGATCGGCACCGTCGGCAAACCTGGAGTCGGTCTCGTACCGTCGAAGGAAGGCCCGGACGTCTTGCGCTGGACGGTCTTCTCCATCCCGACTGTCGCGGGCAGCGCCGACACGATCGGGCTCCGTGAAGCCGAATACGAACTGCGCCAAGCTGTTCGGGACGCAGCAGAGGTGCTCGGCGGACTTCCGACCGTTGCCACCGGAATCCCAGGCAGTGACGCGCGCACCCTGGTCGCCGAAGCGCTGCAGGCGCAGGCCGGATACCGCTGGCCGTCGACACTGTCACCGCGGCATTTGCAGGTGATCGACACCGCCGACAACGTCGCAGCCATTCTTACAGTCGCTGCGTCGACCTCGACCAATCAGGCCCCGAGCGTGTCCACCGCTCAGAAGCGCGACGACCTGCTGCGACGACTGTGGGACGTCGTTCGCACCGCTCGCGTCGCGTCGGCGAACAGCGTGTCGATCAGAGCTTGAGCACGAAATTCCGGCGCTTCTCGGCGAAGCCGTTGCGGTCCCCGAACATGTCGATCTTCATCTCCTCGAGTTCGCGCTCCTCGTAGGGCTCCACCGGATCACGTTCCAGCCGAGGACGTTTGCGCTCCAGTATCGAATCCAGCCGACCACCTTCGAGCAGGTCGGTGGCGACCTCGTTCAACCACGCCTCGAACAAATCCGGCCGCCGGGGGCCGATCGCGTCGACGAGCCCGATGTCCAACGCTCGACGGATACCGATCGGACTGCACGCGGTCAGCAGGTTGCGAGCTTGTTCCTCCCCGACACGGGCCGGAAGCGTGTACGTGTGCAGTTCCGAACCGAACAAGCCCATCGTGGCGTAATGAGGATTGAGAACCACGCCGTCCCTGGCCACGACTACGTCGGCTCCGAGCGGGAGCATGACCCCGCCGGCCCCGGCATTGCCGGTGAAGGCCGCAACCACAACCTGTTCCGTACAGGTGACGATCGCTTTCGCGATCTCGTTGATGGCCTTGATATTGGCCCACGCCTCTCCGGCTTGATCCGACGCCGCCTCGATGACGTTGAGGTGGATACCGTTGCTGAATCTGTCGTAGTCGCCCGTCAGGACAAGGATCTTTGTGTCCTGCGCGATCGCCCAACGCAGCCTGGCCGCCAGTCGCGCGCATTGCTTCGTGCTCATCGCACCGTTGTAGAAACGGAACGAGAGATAACCGATACCGCCGTCTCGGTGATAGTCGGTCTCGGGATAGCGGCTCTCCCAGACCTGTGGAACGAACACGTCCGGACGCACGACCGCGGTCGACGGAAGTTTGACATTGCCCGCGCCGACGAGCCTCGCATGTCCGATCCACACGGAGCCGGCACCGGTAGCAACACGTATTGCCTGGTGAAAGTACTCGACGATGGTGCCGGGCGCTGCATCGACGTGGGCGTCGAGGTGAGCGTCGTAGACGTAGACCCGGTCGAGCCCCAACTGAACGGCGACACCGGGAAACCCGTCGGCGGCGTTGACGGCGCGGACGATGCTCGACGCGTCCTCCTCCCAACTGAACGCGCGTTCGGACTGTTTCATGGTCGGCCGCGATCGGGCCGATGCCACCGGCCGTGCGACGCGGTCGGACGGGATCGGCTGGTAGTCGGGCGTACGGAAATGTTCGACGACCTCCGTAATGCACTCCATCGCCGCGTCGGTGACTGCCCCGTTGTACACCGAGGATTTGGTTGCACCGCTCTGGAGTTCGAACGTCCGCCACGCCCACACCGCTCCCGCGTCGAGTTCCTCGGCGGCCTGCAACGCGGTGACTCCCCAGATCGGTTCGTCATCTGCAATCGCCCAGTCCAGCGACGACGGTCCGCGATCGCCGGGCGGGCCAGGGTGAATGATGATCGTTGTCCACCGCTGCCAAACGGATTCCGGTACATAGGCTTTCAGAAACGGGCAGATGACGAGATCAAAATCTCCCGCAGATGTCGCGGCCAGCACCGCGTCCGCGTCGGCGACGACGGCTGTGCGGACGTGGTGCCCCGCCTCACGAAGAACAAGACCAGCCCGCTGCGACAGACCGTTGTCGGAGGTGACGAGAAGCAGCAGGCTCAACGGTGGCGCGGAACTCGCGCGTGGGCGTGAGCGCCGGAACAGCGCCGCCGTCGCCGCACGCAGACGGCCCCTGCCCGTTGCATTTTCGCGTAACTTCGCCGTTGCTACATCGCTGGAAAGGGCCACAGAAGTCGTGAGAGCGGCCGATTTGGGCATCGGTCTTACTTCGGGGGTCGAAACCATGGATTCCTGCTCGCATGCTCGGGTATCTGCAGCGCAGACCAGACTCCCCCCAGAGCAGGACCAACGCACCGATAGATTGATTGAGGTATTTAGGGACTCTATACCTACCGTCGGTTTGTTTCAATAGCTATTTTCAAGCAAACCACTCAATCGATCAACGCGCAGTCTTGTGATTGATCGCGATATGGCGGTCGATGCGAATATGTTCATCCAGCGTCGGGTAACGCAAACCGGTGTCCTGGCTGTATCCCTGACGGCGCAACCAATCCAGGACGTCGCCCCAGAACCAGATCCCCCCGGCAACCGAGTTGTACGGAATCGGGAAAGGAGTAGCCGCCTGCCGGACCCCTCGCACCCACTGTCCGACCGCCTGCCGCGTCACCCCCGCACGGTCGGCAATGTCCTGGCGCGACACCAGATCAGGATGTGTCCTCTGGGGCCGCACACCTGCGGCCACCAACTGGTCGACCACGGTGATCGCCGTCGTCGCTGCCCGCATGCCTTCCGAGGTGAGTGTCAGCAACTGCAGCCCGCGTCGGTCCTCGACTCTTCCGCCCAAGCTCTCTTCGATCGCCTGCTCTTGCGAGACTGTCAGCATCTGAACGATGAATGTGAATTCGTAACGGTGATAGAGATCTTCGGCCACGCCCTAAACATAGCCGTAAGCTGCACTGTTTCCACATGGACACACCCGGATCCCGCACCCGCACGCACAATGGGCAGATGATCGACGTGGACGACAGTCAGTTCGAGGACATGGTCAAGCGGGCGCTCGACAGCCTGCCGCCGAAATTGGGTGCGGAGATGGCAAACGTCGCGGTGACCGTTCAACTCGAAGGCGGACGACCGGGACTGCTCGGGCTGTATCAGGGCATCCCTCTGACCAAGAGAACCACCACGTACGCCGGCGTCCTTCCGGACCGCATCACGATCTACCGCAGGGCAATCTGTGCGATCTGCAGCACCGAAGACGAGGTGATCGAGCAAGTTCGCCGAACCGTGATCCACGAAATCGGCCACCACTTCGGGATCGGTGATCCCCGGTTGCGTGAACTCGGATGGTGACAACCGACTCATCTACAAGTCGGAAATCAGCTAGAGGTTGATAATCGGCGAATAGTCATGTCAGCTGTACCAAGCCCGCAACAATTGAACACTTACAGGAGTTCGCATGGTCAATTTGATCCAGATCGCCCCGAAGAATGCCCCGACGTTTGCGATGAGCCGACAGAAGGCCGCCGAACTGTTGGGCATCTCGGTCGACAGCGTCGCGTTTCTCCTCAAGTCCCGCTATCTCCCGGATCTGGACGCCGGTCGCTTGATCGCGATGGCCAACCAACCGTGGTTGTACACGGACGGCGACTTTCCCGTCCTGCAGCAGGGCGCGTCCGAACTTGCACCGAAGAAGATGCTGCCCGCACGTAAGTACATCGGCGAGAGCGCAGTTCACTCCGACGCCGAGTGTGTGGAAGCCAATCAGGGGCAGTGGGCGGGATTCAACGTCGACCATGTGCTCGGCGCCCGATTCCTGCCTGTGACGCTGCGCAAGTTCCCGGTGTCGGTGCTTCAGATCCACGACGTCAACGACGACGACGAAGAGCGAGTCTCGTTCGTCGCGACCCTTGCCGGGCGAGTCCGCGAACTGGGAGCGCCCAAACTCAACTACATCGACCCGTCCCTGAGCCCGGAGGATCGACAGATCGTCGAGACGCTCCTGACCTCGCGCAGTACGTCTACAGTTCCGGGGCCCTGCGGAAAGCTCAAGCAGCCGAACTCCTGACCGTCAGCGGGGGCGCTGAACAGCGGCGCAGCAGTTCACCGCACACGAGGCACCATTGGTGGTCGAGCCGAGCAGCGGCTCGACCCCCAGTCGCAGTGGTTGCTCGGCGTCGGCCAACTCCCGGACGAGCGCGGGCACCAGCTGCGCAAAACGTTGATCGCGGCCGGGTGTCGCGGCGCGCACGAAATCCATACCGAGTTCGGCTGCCTTGTCCTTGGCCTCGGTGTCCAGATCCCACACCACTTCGAGGTGATCGGAGACGAAACCGACGGGGCATACGATCACGGCGCGAACATCCTTGGCGGCCAACGTATCCAGGTGATCACAGATGTCGGGGTCCAGCCACGGAACCTGCGGCGGACCTGATCGCGATTGCCACACCAGATCGAAATCGTCGACGCCGACGGCCTCGGCCACCAACTTCGCAGCCTCGGCGACCTGTCGGCTGTAGAGGTTTCCGCCCTCTGCCGGCGGCCCTGCATTGCGGTCTGCGGCACTCGGAACCGAATGCGCCGTGAACACCAGGCGCGCAGTATCGCGAGTAGCTTCGGGCAACTCTGCGCGGGCCGCGCGCACACCGTCGGCGAACGCGCCGACGACCAGCGGATGGTCGTAGTACTGCCGAAGTTTTGTCAGCGTCGGTGCGCCGTCACCGACCGCGTCACGGGCGCGGGCGATGTCCTCGTGGTACTGCCGACATCCGGAGTAACCACCCCAGGCCGACGTGGCGAACACGGCGGCGTTGCGGACACCGTCCTCGCGCATCTTGGCAACGGTGTCCTCGACCATCGGGTGCCAGTTGCGGTTGCCGAAGTACACGGGCAGGTCGACACCGGCTGCTGCCAGCTCACCTTCGACCCGTTCGATCAGGTCTCGGTTGAGAGCGTTGATGGGAGAAACCCCACCGAAATGCATGTAGTGCTCGACGACGGCGTCGAGCCGTTCGGGTGGCACTCCCCTACCGCGAGTGACGTTTTCGAGGAACGGCCGTACGTCTTCGGGTTTTTCGGGACCGCCGAACGACAAAACGAGAAGAGCATCGAACTGCATGTCCATACTTGCGGTCATGAGTTCAATCTTGCGTGATGCCGTTCGGCGGGGGTCACCCGGGTACTCACCTGCGTAGTAGAAGGGGTGCTACTAGCCGACCATCGCGTGGAAGCCGCCGTCGACGTAGATGATCGACGCGGTCGTGCCGGGCAACCAATCCGAGAGCACGGTGCAGACGGTCTTGGCCACGGGCTCGCGATCGTCGACGTCCCAGCCGATGGGCGCAGCACCGTCCCATGCGGTGTTCAGCTTGTCCAACTCCGCGCCCGGACCGGTGCTGTCACCGGCGATGGCCTTGGCGGCCAGGGTCTTGATCGGGCCGGAGGACACCAGGTTCGAGCGGATGCCGCGGACACCGACCTCTTTGGCCACGTAACGGTTGACGGCCTCGAGGGTTGCCTTGGAGACACCCATCCAGTTGTAGAAGGGCATTGCGCGTGCCGGATCGAAATCCATTCCGACGATGGACGCGTTGTCGTTGAGCACCGGCAGCAATGCCTTGGCCAGTGCGCTGTACGAGTATGCGGACACCTCGAGTGCGACCGCCACGTCTTCCCACGGCGCGTCCATGAACGGGCTGCCCAGGCAGGAACGGGGAGCGAAGCCGATCGAGTGGACCACGCCGTCGATACCCTCGGGAGCCAGCTCGCGCACGCGCTCGGCGAGAGTTGAGAGATCCTCCGAGCTCTGGACGTTGAGCGAGATTGCCGGCGGCACGGGCTGCGGCAGGCGCTGGGCGATGCGGTCGATGAGGCGCAGACGATCGAATCCGGTGATCAGCACCTTCGCGCCCTGCTCCTGCGCGACCTTGGCCACGTGGAACGCGATCGACGAATCGGTGATGATGCCGGTGACAAGAATGGTCTTACCCTCGAGCAAACCGCCCATGAGATGTCCTCCTGATTTCAGACGTACGAGAAAGGTGTGCGTGTGCGAAAAAGCGGGTCAGTGCCCCATGCCGAGTCCGCCGTCGACGGGGATGACCGCACCCGAGACGTAAGCCGAATCGTCCGAGGCGAGGAAACTGACTACTGCTGCAACATCTTCCGGCTTTCCGGTGCGTTGCAACGGGATGAACTCGGTGGCCTTGTCCTTGACGTCGTCGCCCAGGGCGGCAGTCATGTCGGTCTCGATGAACCCGGGAGCGACGACGTTGGCGGTGATCGAGCGCGACCCGAGTTCCCTTGTCAGGGAACGTGCGATACCGACGATGCCGGCCTTGGACGCGGCGTAGTTGACCTGCCCGGCTTGACCTGCCAGGCCTACGACCGAACCGAGGAAGATGAACCGTCCGAAGCGCGCGCGCAGCATCGAACGGGTTGCGCGCTTGGAGAGGCGGAACGTTCCGGTGAGGTTCGCGTCGACGACGCTCGTGAACTGCTCTTCGCTCATCCGCATGATCAGTGTGTCGTCGGTGACGCCGGCATTGGCGACGATGACCTCGACCGGGCCCTGGTGCGCCTCGACCTCTTTGAACGCACGGTCGATCGACTCGGTGTCGGTGACGTCGCAGACGACGCCGAACAACCCTTCGGGGACGCCGGAACCGCGATGTGTGACGGCTACCTTGTGACCGTCCGCAGCGAGTCGCTGAGCGACGGCCAAGCCGATTCCGCGGTTGCCGCCGGTGACGAGCACCGAGCGCGGTGTGGTGACGGTCCGTTCGGAAACCACTGTCGTGGGAGGGGTAGACATGGCGATCAACCTATCAATTCTCTGCGAGCCGCGTACCAGCGGTATTTGGACAATTCGGAACTGCTCACGATCAAGGCAAACGCTGCCTGCGTACCAGGGCAATCGTCAGACCAGCGGTCGCGAAGACTACGCCGAGGATCAGCCACGGTCGGCTCGCGTCGCCGCGTGTCGTCTCGAAACCGATCTGCTCTTCGAGCGTGTCGTAGACCTGGCGCAGTTCTTCGAGGCTCGATGCCGTGAAGAAACTTCCGCCGGAAAGGTTGGCGATCTCCTTCAGTGACGCGTCGTCGACCGGGACGGGGATTCGGTCACCTTCGATCTCGACGCGGCCGTAGGTCGTTCCGAAGGAAATGGTCGAGATCGGCACGCCCTTGTCCTTGGCCTGACGGGCAGCAGTGAATCCACCCCGCGGATCGTCCGAGTTCTCGGGAACGGTCTGCTTCCCGTCGGACAGCAACACGATGCGCGCCGGAGGCGCCTGATCGCTACCGCCGAGAACAGCCGACAGCGTGTCGATCGACTGCAGGGAGGTGAAGATCGCTTCGCCCGTCGCCGTCCGCTCACTGAGCTTGAGGTTGTCGATCGCGACCTTCGTCGCGTCACGATTCGTGGTGGGCGACACCAGAACCGACGCTGTTCCGGCAAATGCGACCAACCCGAGGTTGATTCCGGGTGTCAGACCGTCGGCAAACGACTTTGCTGCTTCCTGCGCTGCTGCCAATCGCGTCGGTTCGACGTCGGTGGCCTGCATCGACAGCGACACGTCGATCACGAGGATGACGGTGGCACGGTTTCGCGGGACCTTCTTGTCCGCCGTCGGACCGGCAAGGGCGACAGTGAAGAACACCAACGCGACGACCATCAGAATCGCCGGAATATGACGCCACCTGCCGGGCCGAGAAGGCGCCACCTTCTCCAGCAGTGCGAAGTTCGTGAACCGAAGTGTGTGCTTGGCCCGCTGCTTCTGCACGAGGACGTAACCGACCACCAACGCGGCGATGACAGCGAGGAACAGCAGCCACCACGGTGCGGTGAATTGAGAAAGACTCACGAACGAACGCCCCCAGTTCCGGCGCCGGCACCATAACTGTGGCGGCGTGCCGAGATGAATCTCACGACGTCGGCGATCCAGTCCCTGTCGGTGTGCAGAGACATGAGCGGTGCGCCGCAGCGACGAAGAGCTTGCCTGACCTCGACGCGGTGCTCGGCGGCGACTCTGGCGAAGTCGGCGCGTAGTTGCGGCGTCGTGGTGAATTCTCTGGTCCGGCCGGACTCGGGATCGTGGAGCACCACGTCGCCGACGTCCGGAAGTTCGAGGTCGCGCGGGTCCACCACTTCGACGCCGAGCACGTTGTGTCGTCCCGAAATGGCGCGCAGCGACCGTTCCCAGTCGATCGGTCCGAGGAAGTCACTGATCACCACCGCGAGTCCGCGCCGACGCTGTGGGCGTCTGAGTGCTTCGATCGCACCGACCAGATCACCGCGTACCCCGTCCGGAGCGTGCGGAGTCGTCGCGATCTTGCGGAGCATCGCCTGTGCGTGAATTCGCCCACCGCGGGCCGGAATTCGAGTTGTCTGAGCTCCGGTCGAGATGATGGCGCCGACGCGGTTACCGCCCGAACTGGTCAGGTGCGTGATGGCTGCGGCTGCGGCCACAACCAGGTCGCGCTTCTCGCATCCGGCGGTCCCGAAGTCTAGACTTGCGGACAGGTCGATGACGAGCCACGTCTCGAGCTCACGATCTGCGACCGACTGGCGCACGTGCGGGTGCGTCGTCCGGGCGGTGACGGACCAATCCATCTGCCGTACGTCGTCTCCCGGCTGATACTCGCGAGCATCCCCCGGTTCCGAACCCGGGCCGGGAATCAGGCCGAGATGGTCGCCGTGCAGCACACCGTCGAGACGACGACGAACCGTCAGCTCGAGGGTGCGCAGCGCGGCGGTGAGTTTGGGATCGCTGAGCTCGCCGGATCGGAACGACGGCGGAGAACCGGTGGATCCGGCGGGTGTCGCCTGGCCACCGTCGCGGCCATCGGTCACTGCGGGCGACTCATCGTCTCAGCGGTCGCGATCGGCGCGCCGTTTCCCTGTGGATTGGCTGTTCCCTGTGGAGTGGCTGTGCCCTGTGGAGTGACCGGGCCCTGTGCATTGAATTGGGGTGCTTGCGGTGCGCCTTGCTGAGGCGGACCGGGAACGGTCGGAACCGGCCGCGCGGCGATCTGAGGCAGTCCGACGGTCTGCAGCACCCGAGCGATGACGGCGTCGGGAGTCACCTCGTCGGCCATGGCGTCGTAGGAAAGAACGAGACGGTGACGCAACACGTCCGGGATCACCTCGATGACGTCCTGCGGCACGACGTAGTCGCGGCCACGGACGAGAGCGAGGGCCCGCGACGCGGCGATGATGCCGAGCGTCGCGCGGGGTGAGGCACCGTACGCGATCCAGCCTGCAACGTCCTCGAGTCCGACCTCACGAGGCGTGCGCGTAGCGGCGATCACTCGGACCACGTAGTCGACCAGCGCGTGATGGACGAAGACATTGCTGGCGACGCGTTGAAGCCTGACCAACTCCTCCGGACCGAGGATCTGGTGCGGCTCCGGGGCCGCGACGCCCATCCGGTAGACGATTTCGCGTTCTTCCTCCACCGTCGGGTAGTCGACGAGGATCTTGAACAGGAAGCGGTCGCGCTGCGCTTCGGGCAGCGGGTAGACGCCCTCGTTCTCGATGGGGTTCTGCGTCGCCATCACCAGGAACGGGTCGGGCATGTGGTAGCGCTTGCCACCGATCGAGACGTGGCGCTCCGCCATCACCTCGAGGAGCGCGGACTGCACCTTGGCCGGAGCACGGTTGATCTCGTCGGCCAGGACGAAGTTTGCGACGACGGGTCCGAGTTCGGTGTCGAACTCTTCACGGCCCTGACGGTAGATGCGCGTGCCGATGAGGTCGGTGGGCACCAGGTCGGGGGTGAACTGCACGCGGGAGAACGAACCGCCGACGACCTTCGCGAAAGTCTCGACAGCCAGCGTCTTGGCGACACCGGGGACGCCTTCGAGGAGGACGTGCCCCTTGGCGAGAAGTCCGACGAGAATGCGCTCGACCAGCCGGTCCTGCCCGACGATGACTCGCTTGACCTCGTAGATCGCTCGTTCCAAGGTCTGAACGTCGGCTGCCAGGGAAGGTGCTGCTCCGTCCGCACTTCCGCTCGCCTTGCTTACGTCGACCGTTCCGACCGAATCTTCACGTGAGGTCACCAAGAATCCATCGCTTTCACCTAGAAAAGTACCGACAGTAACGTGTTCCCCGTCAACTATTCCAGGTAGTTGCGCTCGATGCCGTAACACCACGTCGGGAACTTGATACTTCTCCCGTCAATGCCGGCATCAGTGTTCTGACGATGCAGCGATCAGGACACCAGTCGGACGGCGTACGGCGTCATTCCACCCCAGCGAACCGGGGAGACCATGACACTCGAACCGGACTGCGGCGCCTCGAGCATCTGCCCGTTACCGAGGTAGAGCGCCACGTGTTGGCTGGCATTGGGACCGTAGAAGATCATGTCGCCGCGTTTCATCTCCGACGACGGAACCTGTGTGCCCGCGGTGTACTGATAGCCGGTGTAGTGCGGCAGCGAGATGCCGATACCGGCAAAGGCGTAAATCATCAGCCCCGAGCAGTCGAAACCGACCTTGTTGAAGTCGCCGTAACTGTCTGCGACGCCGCCGTCACGGATGCCTCGCGTCGGCCCGTTCTCGTCGCCGCCGCCCCAGGCGTACTGCACGCCGAGCTGAGACATTCCACGATCGATGACGGATTCGATTGCAGCGCTTCCGGTGACGGAAGGCTTCGGCGTGCTGGGCTTCGGTGTCGTCGGCTTGGGAGTGGTGGGCTTGGGTGTGGTGACCGTTTCCTCTTCGGTGCCGGTCTCTTCGTCCGTGCCGGTTTCTTCGTCGGTCCCGGTTTCTTCGTCGGTCCCGGTCTCCTCGTCCGTCCAGGTGTCGTCGTCGTCCGGGATGACGGTCGGAGTCGGGTCTTCGACTGCGGTGTGCGGGCGCTGAGCCGCTGCCAGTGCCGCAGCTCGATCCTTGGCTGCCTGGTCGGCTGCTGCGCGGGCGGCCGCTTGTGCGGCAGCTTCCTTGGCGGCGGCTTCGAGAGCCTTCTGGTGAGCTTCCTCGGCGCGACGCTGTTCGTCCCACGTCGCGTACGCCTGGCGTTGGCCCTGCAAGCCGGCGACTGCGTTTCGGGCGGCGTCGAGCTGGGCCTGAGCGGAGTTGCGCTCGGCTTCGATCGCGGCTTTCTTGGCTACCTGCTGGTCGAGGGCGTTGCGTGCGATCTGAATCGCCTGCTCGGCCAGATCCTTCAGCTGGGCGGCTACCTCGGCGGCGGCGTCGGCCTGCTGCTTCGCCTGGCGGGTCGCGGAGTCCTTGTTCGCCTGCTCGGTACGTGCTCGCTGAAGACCGTCGAGCACTGCGCTCTGCGTGTTGGCGAGAAGTTTGAGTACCTGTGCACGGTCGAGAACGTCGCCCGGGCCCTTGGCGTCGAGGAATGACGAGATGGACGCGGTGTTGGTGCCCTTGACGTAGCTCGAGCGTGCGTACTTGTCGAAGTCCGTCTGAGCGACCTCGATCTGCGCCGAGGCGTCCTTCAGAGCTTGTTTGGTGACGCCGACGGCCTGCGCCGCGGTGTCTGCGGCGCCGCGAGCGTTCTGCAGATCCACGAGCGTCTTGTTGACGTCTTCACGCTTGATCGCGACTTCGTTGTCGAGTGCCGACAACTGTTCGTTGGCCGATGCGACTTGATTGATGAGCGCGCTGACGGTGCCGACGCTCGACGAGACCTGCGAATCGGCCGCAGCGATGTCCGAGTCACTCGGATTCGGCGGCGGTGGAGGTACGGCCGAGGACATGGCCGGCGTTCCGACGATCAGGGAGCCGACGACGCCGAATCCGATGACCAGTTGCGCCAGGCGCATCGACTTACGGGAAGGACCACGACGGGACTTGCCGCCACGTGTTACTTGCCTCACAAATAACTCTCCCTCGCGTGTAACGCCACGGCCCGCTGGGTCGCCGATCCGTGCGGGGAGGGAATGCGCAGACCAAGCACCGGTCGCCCACAGCCCGAGAGCTGCTCGTCGACCCGGGCGTGCCGTCACAACGCCACTGTCGACACCTCGGGAACAAGGCAACCGACAAGTACGCGTCGAACAACATCAGCCTGTCTGCGACACTTCTTCCCCAAAAAGTGCCAGTTGTACCGTACGACACTCAAGCGTTCTTTGGAAACTTTAGCCACAAATAACACAAACGGTATTTGAGCTGGTCGAATGGCATGCAGACACCAAAAAGGGCAGGTACTCACTGCAAACAGCGGTGAGTACCTGTTTTCGACGAGTTACTGAAAATCTCGCAAAAGGACCAAGGTCAGACGGAATCGGCCCGGTGGTCGGACGGTGTCGCGGTCTCTGACGTTGACGCGGTATGTCTGGTTTGCGTATTTTCCGGTCCGCGCCGCCACTTCACGGCAAAGGTGATCCCGGCAATAACCGCCACCACTGCGATGACAAGGACCGTGTACAGCGTCCACGGCGGACCTGGCGCCACGATCTCGTGCGAGAAGCGGTCCGCGGTCACGCTCGCGCTTTCGCCGAAAGATCGGTCCTGTGCAGTTTCGAGCTGTACGCGACTGATCGAGTCGCTGTAGCTACCCATCCAGTCAGGGCTCAGAACGAGAACCGTGCCGCCTTCGGTTTTGCCGACTGTCGTGGCCAGATCGCGAAGATCGGACGGCCGGCCCGGATTCGCGTCGACGACCACGACGCTCAAGTCGACACCACGTTCACGAGCGTCGGTCACCACCGCAGTCAGCCCCGATACATCGGATTCTGGGGCGGAGACACCGTCCGTCGAAATGTCCGCGAGCACGTCGTCGAGATCGACGTCCGACGGAACGGCGACGTGCAACGGGGACTTCACGTGCACAGGCGCAAAAGCGTGATTGGTAGGAGCAGACATCTCTCATCCGGGTGCTGTTCGGATTCCGTCCACCGCTGAGATGCGGGGAGTTCTTCCGAGGTCGTTTTTCGGCGGCCGACCCGCGACGGGCCTGCATGCACCCTACTTCAGGTCGACTGCCACCAGGCGTCACACACAACCGCCGCGCGTGCCGCCCGAGCGGTAGCTGTGGGTGCGGTCACCCAGCCAAGCCTGCGTTGCGCAGGCCCCCGGTCTGCATGAAGATTGTTTCGGTCAACTTGCCCTGAATTCTCACAGGACAAGCGTACTGTTAGACTTGGACCAAGAGGTACCACCGGTCAGGACGGGTTCTACTGCAGCTCCGATGTTCGGACAGTTCTCACGCGAACTGTGCGATTGGCGTGAGCTACGGAGGATCTTCCCGGCCGAAGTACCTCGCTTCAGCTGCCGACACAGCCCCGTCGGTAGCGACCCTCATAGACGAGTGGAGCAGACGTGAGCACCAGTATCGATTCATTCGGAGCCAAGGGAACCCTCGAGGTCGGTGAGAACTCTTACGAGATCTTCCGCCTCTCGGCCGTCCCCGGCACCGAGAAATTGCCCTATTCCTTGAAGGTTCTCGCCGAGAACCTTCTCCGCACCGAAGACGGTGCCAACATCACCGCGGATCACATCCGCGCAATCGCAAGCTGGGATCCCTCGGCCGAGCCGAGCATCGAAATCCAGTTCACGCCTGCCCGCGTGATCATGCAGGACTTCACCGGCGTTCCTTGCATCGTCGACCTCGCCACCATGCGTGAGGCCGTCACCACCCTCGGCGGCGACCCGAACAAGGTCAACCCGCTCTCCCCCGCCGACATGGTCATCGACCACTCGGTCATCCTCGACGTCTTCGGCCAGGCCGACGCACTCGAGCGCAACGTCGACCTCGAATACGAGCGCAACGGCGAGCGTTACCAGTTCCTCCGTTGGGGCCAGGGCGCATTCGACGACTTCAAGGTCGTCCCCCCGGGAATGGGCATCGTCCACCAGGTCAACATCGAGTACCTGGCGCCCACCGTCATGTCCCGTAACGGACAGGCATACCCCGACACCTGTGTCGGCACCGACTCGCACACCACGATGGTCAACGGCCTCGGCGTGCTCGGCTGGGGCGTCGGCGGCATCGAGGCCGAGGCAGCAATGCTCGGCCAGCCCGTCTCCATGCTGATCCCCCGCGTTGTCGGCTTCAAGCTCTCCGGTGAGATCAAGCCCGGCGTCACCGCAACCGACGTCGTGCTCACCGCCACCGAGATGCTTCGCAAGCACGGCGTCGTCGGCAAGTTCGTCGAGTTCTACGGCAACGGTGTTGCCGAGGTTCCGCTCGCGAACCGCGCGACACTGGGCAACATGAGCCCCGAATTCGGTTCCACCGCAGCGATCTTCCCGATCGACGCCGAGACCATCGAATACCTGCGCCTCACCGGCCGCAGCGACGAGCAGCTCGCTCTCGTCGAGGCGTACGCCAAGGAACAGGGCTTGTGGCACAACCCCGACAAGGAGCCTGTCTTCTCGGAGTACATCGAGCTTGATCTGGGAACCGTTGTTCCCTCGATCGCCGGCCCGAAGCGCCCGCAGGACCGAATCCTGTTGTCGGAGTCCAAGACTGCGTTCCGCAAGGACATCCACAACTACGTGGAAGAGAACTACCCGACCGAGCACACCCAGCTCGACGAGGCAGTCGAGGAATCCTTCCCGGCTTCCGATCCCGCGGTTCTGTCGTTTGCCGACGACGGAGCGGTCGACGTTCTCTCCGCTGCCAACGGTGCAGAAGGCCGTCCGAGCAAGCCGGTCGTCGTCAAGTCCGACGCCGGTGAGTTCGTTCTCGACCACGGCGCCGTCGTTGTTGCAGGTATCACCTCCTGCACCAACACGTCCAACCCGTCGGTCATGCTCGGTGCTGCACTGCTCGCACGCAACGCCGTCGAAAAGGGCCTCGCCACCAAGCCGTGGGTCAAGACCAACATGGCTCCCGGTTCGCAGGTCGTCACCGACTACTACGAGAAGGCCGGCCTGTGGCCGTACCTCGAGAAGCTCGGCTACTACCTCGGCGGTTACGGCTGCACCACGTGCATCGGTAACACCGGACCGCTGCCCGAGGCAGTCTCGAAGGCCATCAACGACAACGACCTCTCGGTCACCGCGGTGCTCTCGGGTAACCGTAACTTCGAGGGACGCATCTCCCCCGACGTCAAGATGAACTACTTGGCTTCCCCGCCGCTCGTGATTGCCTACGGCCTCGCCGGAACCATGGACTTCGACTTCGAGACCGATTCGCTCGGTAACGACACCGACGGAAACCCCGTCTACCTCAAGGACATCTGGCCGTCCACGCAGGAAATCGAAGAGACGATCAAGTCCTCGATCGACCAGGACATGTTCCGCAAGTCGTACGCAACCATCTTTGCGGGCGACAGCCGCTGGCAGAACCTCGAAACCCCGAAGGGTGACACCTTCGAGTGGGACGTGAACTCCACCTACGTGCGGAAGCCACCGTACTTCGACGGCATGACGATGGATCCGGCTCCGGTCAAGGACATCAAGGGCGCTCGCGTCCTCGCACTGCTCGGCGACTCGGTCACCACCGACCACATCAGCCCGGCAGGTCCGATCAAGGTCGGTACCCCCGCTGCGCAGTACCTCGACTCCCACGGCGTCGAGCGTGCGGATTACAACTCGCTCGGATCGCGTCGCGGTAACCACGAGGTCATGATTCGCGGAACGTTCGCGAACATCCGTCTGCGCAACCAGCTCCTCGACGACGTCTCCGGTGGATACACCCGCGACTTCACGCAGGAAGGCGCACCGCAGGCATTCATCTACGACGCGTCGCAGAACTACCAGGCAGCCGGCATCCCGCTGGTCGTCCTGGGCGGCAAGGAGTACGGCTCCGGATCCTCGCGTGACTGGGCAGCCAAGGGCACCAGCCTGCTCGGCGTCAAGGCCGTCATCACCGAGTCGTTCGAGCGCATCCACCGCTCCAACCTCATCGGCATGGGCGTTGTCCCGCTGCAGTTCCCGGTCGGCGAGTCCGCAGGTTCGCTCAAGCTCGACGGCACCGAGACCTTCGACATCGAAGGTGTCGAGAAGCTCAACGAGGGCGTCACCCCGAAGACCATGAAGGTCACGGCGACGCGCGAGAACGGCGAGAAGGTCGTGTTCGACGCAGTCGTACGCATCGATACCCCCGGCGAAGCGGATTACTACCGCAACGGTGGCATCCTGCAGTACGTGCTTCGCAACATGATCCGGGGCTAGTCAACCGAGCCCTGCTTTAACCCACGTGGCGGACTCAGCGAGGTGCTGAGTCCGCCACGTGCGTTCGGAGCACAAAGAAAGCGCGAGACGAGGACAACAACGTGCCCAAGGTCAGTGAAGACCATCTCGCGGCACGGCGCAGTCAGATCCTTGACGGCGCCCGCCGCTGCTTTGCGGAATACGGCTACGACGGCGCCACAGTTCGCCGTCTCGAAGAAGTCACCGGCTTGTCCCGAGGAGCGATCTTTCATCACTTCAAGGACAAGGACGGCCTGTTCCTCGCTCTCGCAAGCGAGGATGCGAGCCGGATGGCAGATGTCGTCGCCGAAGAGGGCCTCGTCCAGGTCATGCGGGACATGCTCGCGCAGCCCGATCAATTCGACTGGCTGGGAACGCGACTGGAGATAGCGCGTCGACTGCGCAACGACGCCGATTTCCGCGAGAAGTGGTCACAGCGCTCTGTAGAACTGACGGAAGCGACCAGTGCGCGTCTCGCCCGACAGAAATCGGCAGGCCGACTCCGTGACGACGTTCCCACCGAAATCCTGATCGGGTACCTGGATCTGGTGATGGACGGCCTGGTCGCGAGAATCGCCTCCGGCCACGGTGTCGACAACCTGTCAGCTGTTCTCGATCTGGTCGAGGAATCGGTGCGGCGGAGAGATTGAGGAGCTTCGCCCCTGTGAGTGGTTGAGGAGTGCGGGGACTCCCTAACCACTCACAGGGGGTCAGGCGAGCTGGATCAGCTCGAGGTACTCCTGCGACCAGTGGTCCTCGTTGCCGTCGGGCAGGAGGATGACGCGCTCGGGGTTCAGTGCCTCGGCAGCACCCGGATCGTGAGTGACCAGGACGACGGCGCCGGTGTAGCTGCGGAGCGCGTCGAGCACCTGCTCGCGTGAGATCGGGTCCAGGTTGTTGGTGGGCTCGTCGAGAAGCAGAACGTTCGCAGCGGACGACACCAGACCGGCCAGGGCCAGACGTGTCTTCTCACCACCCGAGAGCGTTCCGGCCGGCTGTTCGAGTTGCGGGCCGGTGAACATGAAGGCACCGAGCAGCGACCGCAGTTCCTGCTCCCCCGTATCCGGGGCGGCGTGGCGGATGTTCTCCCACACGGACGCGTCGTCGTCGAGGGTGTCGTGCTCCTGAGCGAAGTAGCCGACCTTGAGTCCGTGACCGGCGATCAGCTCACCCGCGTCTGCCTTCTCCGCACCCGCGAGAATGCGGAGAAGCGTGGTCTTACCTGCACCGTTGAGTCCGAGGATGACCACACGAGAACCGCGGTCGATCGCAAGATCGACACCGGTGAAGATCTCGAGCGAGCCGTACACCTTGGTGAGGTTCTTGCCCATCAGCGGCGTCTTGCCACAAGCGGCGGGTTCGGGGAAACGAATACGCGCAACCTTGTCCGAGACACGTTCGGCATCGAGGTTGGCCATCAATTTGTCGGCTCGCTTGGCCATGTTCTGAGCCGCGACGGCCTTGGTTGCCTTCGCGCCCATCTTCGCTGCCTGAATGCGCAGCGCGCCGGCCTTCTTCTCGGCATTCGCACGCTCACGGCGGCGACGCTGCTCGTCCGTGGCGCGGGCGTCGAGGTACTTCTTCCAGTTCATGTTGTAGACGTCGGCCTCACCGCGGACGGCATCGAGGAACCACACACGGTTGACGACGTCGTTGAGCAGGTCGACGTCGTGGCTGATGACCACCAGTCCACCCTCGTGGTTCTGGAGGAATCCACGCAGCCAGGTGATGGAGTCGGCGTCGAGGTGGTTGGTGGGCTCGTCGAGAAGCAGAGTCGTGTCCGAGCGGGCACCGCTGCCGTCGGAGGCGGCAAAGAGGATTCGCGCCAGTTCGACACGACGCCGCTGACCGCCGGACAGCGTGCTGAGCGGCTGCCCGAGAATACGGTCTTCGAGGCCGAGGCTGCTGGTGATACGTGCGGCTTCGCTTTCGGCTTCGTATCCGCCGAGGGCCGAGAATCGATCTTCGAGCTGGCCGTACTTCTTGACCGCGCGGTCCTGCGATTCCTGATCGAGCACCTCGCCCATCAGAATCTGCTGCTTCTCCATCTCGCGGAGCATCGTGTCGAGGCCGCGTGCGGAGAGAACCCGGTCCTTGGCGAGGACGCTCAGGTCGCCCTCCTTGGGGTCCTGCGGGAGGTATCCGAGTTCACCGGTGCGTACGACGCTTCCCGCGTATGCCTCACCTTCACCGGCGAGGATGCGCAGTGTGGTCGTCTTACCGGCTCCGTTACGTCCGACGAGACCGATCCGGTCGCCCGGCTGGATGCGCAGCGAAGGCCCGGGAGCTGTGAGAAGGGTGCGGACACCGGCACGAACTTCGAGGTCAGTGGCGGTAATCAAGCAAACTCCTCAGGAAAAACGACGAATACGGGTAAACAATGCCTGACTACAGACACAAGAACTATCGATTTTACCGTGACCTGACGGTCGTTCCGACCAGCAGCGTGTGAGTCCGCTAACGTTCGGGACATGACTAGCGAAAACAGCACTCGTCCTCGCGACCTCGAAGGCCGCTCCGCCATCGTCACCGGCGCAAGTCGCGGAATCGGCAAAGCTGTCGCCGCCGAGCTCCTCGCTCGCGGCGCTGACGTCTTGATCACAGCCCGCAAGGCGGAGCCTCTCGAGGCCGCTGCAACCGAACTGTCCGCTCTGGGGCGCGGCGGCAAGGTCGTCGCATTCGCGGGGAACGCTGCCGATGCCGAAGCCCGCTCCGGTGCCGTCGACCGTGCTGTCGCCGAGTTCGGTTCACTCGACATTCTGGTCAACAACACCGGCATCAATCCGGTCTTCGGTTCGCTCATGGAGGCGGACCTCGACGCCGTACGCAAGATCTTCGACGTGAACGTGGTTGCCGCCCTGGGCTACGTCCAGCAAGCGCATCGGGCATGGATGGGAGAACACGGTGGAGCCGTCGTGAACCTGGCCAGTGTGGCCGGGATCCGATCGACGGGCGTCATCGCGGCGTACGGAGCGTCGAAAGCTGCGCTCATCCGGTTGACGGAAGAACTGGCCTGGCAACTGGGACCGAAGATTCGTGTCAATGCCGTAGCTCCCGGGATCGTCAAGACGCAGTTCGCGGCAGCCCTGGTCGCTGCAGGCGAGGACAAGGCGTCGGCGGGCTACCCGATGAAGCGACTGGGCACCCCCGAAGACGTCGCCGGTCTGGTCGGCTTCCTGGTCTCCGACGCGGCGGCATGGATCACGGGTGAAACCGTGCGCGTCGACGGCGGCCTACTCGCGACGGGATCGATGTAGTGCGCCGATCATGAGCACAGGCAACTCCTCCGCAGACGTGGTGATCGTCGGCGGAGGGCCGGCGGGGCGGGCGCTCGCGACCCGCTGTATCGCCCGGCAACTCGCGGTCGTCATCGCCGATCCGCATCCTCGTCGGGTGTGGACTCCGACGTATTCGGCGTGGGCGGACGAACTGCCGTCGTGGCTGCCGGACGAGGTGATCGCGAGCCGAATCCAACGTCCGAGTGTGTGGGCCGAGGAGCAGAAAACGCTTGATCGCGCATATTGCGTATTGAATACATCATCACTGCAATTATTTCTCTCGGATACATCCGCACAGTTCAGAGCCTTGACTGCCAGAACACTGTCCCCCAACAGCGTTGTCTGCACCGACGGAACCCAGCTGACGGGTTCCGTCGTCGTCGACGCTCGAGGCACCGATCTCACGGTGACAACCGCGCAGCAGACCGCCTTCGGAGTGATCGTCGACCGCGCCCTGACAGCTCCGATTCTGGGCGGCGGCGAAGCCTGGTTCATGGACTGGCGAAGAGACAACGGCACCTCCGACGCCGACACTCCGTCGTTTCTCTATGCAGTCCCACTCGACGACGAACGAGTCCTCCTCGAGGAGACCTGCCTCGTCGGCCGGCCGGCGTTGGGGTTGCGCGAACTCGAAGCACGTCTGCGCACCCGACTTCACAATCGGGGCTGCGAAGTCCCCGAGGACGCGCCGGTCGAGCGAGTCCGTTTCGCAGTCGAAGGCCCGAAGGACTCGTCCCCCGGCGATGTCCTCCGTTTCGGCGGGCGAGGCGGTCTGATGCATCCGGGAACCGGATACAGCGTTGCTACCTCACTCGCCGAGGCGGACGCGGTCGCTGAAGCAATCGCCGACGGTGGGGATCCGGAGGCGGCGCTCTGGCCCCGCTCGGCCAAGGGGGTGGCTGCTCTTCGCCGCGTTGGCCTGAATGCACTTCTCACCCTCGACCCAGCTGAGGTCGCGACATTCTTCGACAGGTTCTTCGATCTACCGGTCGAGGCTCAGCGGTCCTACCTCTCCGATCGGCGGGACGCGGCTGCGACCGCGAAGGTGATGGCAACCCTGTTCCGGACGTCGCCGTGGCATGTTCGAAAGACGTTGATGCGCGCACCCTTTCTGCGGTGAGCAATGAGCACCGGCTACTGCACTCCCATCGAACTGGCGATCATCGGCCAGGAATTGTGGAGGTCGTCCTGCCAGTAACCCCACGAGTGGGTTCCGGTCGGTTTGAAGTCGAAGGTCGCTGGGATGCCCAGAGCGTTCAGTCGGTCTGCTAATCCGTGCGTGCACCCGTTGACCGCGGATTCGATGATGCCGCCGACGATGATCTGATTCAGAAGCGCTCCGGGATTTCCGTTCACATCGGGCGCCTGAAGGTTGTCGTGTGGGCCTGGCAGCCCGGAGCCGGTGGAGACGTACAGTTCGGTCCCCCTCAGTTTCTCCGCGTTCACGACGGGATCGTTCTCGCGCCATCCCGGACCGTCGAACGGTCCCCACATATTTGTCGGATCAGCGCCGCCCCGCGCGCCGACCACCAGTCGGACGTAGTCCTGACCCGGCTGGGTGGAGGTCTCCGCGCACCCGCTGTACGCCCCGACACTGCGGTAGAGGCCCGGCGCCGAAATCGCAAGGTTGAGAACGGAGGTGGCGGTCATCGAGATCGCCGCGATGGAGTTGACCCCGTCGGTCCCGAACTGCGCATCGATCACCGGCGGCAGTTCGCGAGTGAGGAAGGTCTGCCACTTGTTGCGCCCGAGTACGGGATCGTCCTTCTGCCAGTCCGTGTAGTAGCTGAACGCACCTTCCAACGGCGTCACGACGTTGACGTTCTTGTCGGCGAAGAAGTCCAGGACATCGGTCCGCCCTTCCCACGTTGCGCTGTCCTCGCCGCCACCGGCGCCGTTGAGCAGATACAGCGTCGGGCGTGGCGCACTGGTGTCGGCGGGGAAGATCACCTCGAGTGGTATGTCGCGGTCCATCGCTTCCGAATGAACGGTGATCCGGACAGTACGGGCTGGATCTGCGGCCGCGTGCCAAGGAGCCAACAGCAACGGAACCAGTGAAATTGCCAGCGCCGCGGTGACGCGTCGACGGTAGGTTCGGATTCTCATCGGAGCGTGCCCCCAGGTGTGCGAGTCGGGTTCTCGGAGCGGATACCCGCTCGATACGCCCCGAACCGGCCCGTCCACACGCAACGGTTCGGGATCAACCGTGAGCGTTTGCCTCGCGCAATCGGCTGGGGGCGACCATCATGGGAGACATGCGCTCGATTTGGAAAGGCTCGATAGCCTTCGGTCTGGTCAACGTTCCGGTCAAGGTGTACTCGGCGACCGAGGACCACGACATCCGATTTCACCAGGTCCATGCAAAAGACGGTGGCCGCATCAAGTACAACCGTGTGTGTTCCGAGTGCGGAAACACGGTTCAGTTCGCGGACATCGACAAGGCGTACGACTCGGAAGACGGATCGCGCGTCATCTTGAGCGACGAGGACTTCAACAAGCTCCCGGCCGCGGAGAAGCACGAGATTCCGGTGCTGGAATTCGTGCCGAACGATCAGATCGATCCGATCTTGTTCGAGAAGAGTTACTTCCTCGAACCCGATTCGGCGTCGCCGAAGGCGTACGTCCTGCTCTCGACTGTGCTCACCGAGAGTGATCGAACGGCACTGGTGCATTTCACTCTGCGACAGAAGACGCGCCTGGCCGCGATGCGCGCTCGCGACGGCGTCCTCGTGATCCAGACGTTGCTCTGGCCCGACGAAGTTCGTGCAGCAGAGTTCCCTTCGCTCGACGACGTGGAGAAGCCGAAGGCCAAGGAACTGAAGATGGCGCAGACGCTCGTCGAGAGCATGGCCGGCGATTTCGATCCGACCGAGTTCACCGACGACTACCAACTCCAATTGCGGCAGTTGCTCGACGAGATGATCGAGAACGGCGGCAAGAAGGTCATCCCTGCCGCCGAAGTCGACCAGGAGGGTACCGATGCAGAGGTGGTCGACCTGGTTGCCGCACTGCAACGCAGTGTGGACGAAGCGAAGTCGAACGCCTCCAAGGCCGGCTCCTCGAAGTCGACCACGCCGAGGAAGAAACGGGCCTGATTCAGCCGCGCACGTCCTGAACTTCGATCAAAGCGTCCAGCTCTGCGTCGACGTCCGGGGCCGCATGACGGCCTGTTCCGACCGCCAGGTTCACGACAGGGCCGATCGCCTCCAGACCTGCTTCGGTGAACATCTCGGCGTGTGAGGTGGGCACCGGACGGTCGATGATCACCCCGGACACGAACGGCCGCCACGCCGACGCCGTTCGCAGTGGGTCGAAAGTGTCGGTCTGTGCCGAGAAGAAAAGCAGATCGCCCACGAACCTGCCCGGGCGGTAGCGGTGAGCCAGCTCCGCGCCGGCCGAGTACTCCTCGAACAGTCGCTCGATCCGCTCGCTCGAGACCAAGGGGTGATCGCCGATGGCATCGCGCAAGAGCTCTTCGGCGTCCTCGGGTGTCAGATCGCGCTCGTCGGCGTCCGGGACCGAGATCCCCAACCCGCCGATCAGTTCGGCGAGAGAAGGCTGCGCGCCCGCCATCATCGGGTCTTCGAGTACGAAGCTGTCGAGCAGAATCAGGTCGGCGACGCTTTCACCTGCGGCTTGCAATTGCACCGCCGCCGCATGGGCGATCAATCCGCCGATCGACCAGCCGAGCAGATGATACGGACCGTGGGGCTGGACTCCGCGGATCTCCTCGACGTACCGCGCCGCGAAATCCTCGATCAGCTCCGCCCGGAATTGGGGGTCGGTCAGAACCGGCGACTGCAGGCCGTAGAGCGGCCGGCTGGAATCGACGTAGCGATCGAGTGCCCCGTAGCACCAGGCTAATCCGATGGCCGGATGGATGCAGAACAGAGGCTCGGCGCGGCCTTCCGGGCGTAGTGGCAGGACTATTGCAAGCGCCGAGGTATCTGCGTCACTTGTCACAACTGTTTCCTCGAGTTCGAAGAGTCTGCGCGCCAATGCCTCCGGAGTCGGATCGGAGAATATCCACGCGACGGGGACGGTCAGGCTGGTGCGTTCCTTGATGGCAGCGACCAAGCGCGTTGCCATGAGCGAGTTTCCGCCGAGTTCGAAGAAACTCGAATCGGCGTACGTGTCGGCGTCGGCGAGATCGAGTACCTCCGCGAAAGCAGCGCAGATTGCAATCTCGTCGCTGCCCTCCGGACTGCGTCCACTCGGCGCCTCCCAGAGGGGAGCAGGCAGAGCGCTGCGATCCAATTTGCCCGCCGGTGTGGTCGGGACTGCATCGATCGCGACAAAGGCGGACGGGATCATGTGCGCAGGCAGGGACATACCTGCGTGACGGCGTAGCGCGGTGACGTCGACGTCCGCGTGTGCGGGGACGACGTAGGCGACGATCCGAGCGTCGACGCCGTCACCGACGACCACGCTGACAGCGGAATGCACGGATGCGTCGGACGCCAGCACCGCGTCGATTTCGCCGAGTTCGATCCGGAACCCGCGGACCTTGACTTGCTGGTCCGCGCGTCCGAGGTAGATCAGCGCCCCTGCGCGATCTTCGCGCACCAGATCCCCGGTGCGGTACATCCGAGCGCCTTCGGGTCCGTGCGGGTCGGCGACGAACCGTGTGGCGGTGAGCGCGGGGTTGCCGAGGTACCCGCGGGCGAGGCCGTCGCCGCTGACGTAGAGTTCACCGACGACCTGTCCGGGGGCCGAGTGCAGTCGGGAATCGAGAATCATCGCGTCCACGCCGCGGATCGGACCGCCGATTGTCACGGGCTCCCCCGCGACCAGTGAATCGCTGATGGTGACTGCGACGGTGGCCTCGGTCGGGCCGTACGCGTTGAACATACGGCGCCCCGGCGCCCACCGAGATACGAGGTCGGCGGAGCAGGCGTCGCCCCCGACAACGACGGCTTCGAGATGGTCGAGCCCGGCGGGATCGACAGTCGCCAAGGCTGCCGGAGTCACGAAAGCATGGGTGATCGTCTGCTCGTCGAGTAGGTCGTGCAGTTCGACACCGCCGAGAACGGTCGGAGGTGCGATCACCATCGTTGCGCCGGCGCCGAAGACCAGAAGGAGTTCGAGGACCGACGCGTCGAAGCTCGTCGAGGCGAAGCTCAGAGCGCGAGAATGCGCGGTGACGCCGAAACGGTCGCGCTGTTCGTCGGCAAACGCGGCCAACCCCGCGTGAGTGACCAACACTCCCTTGGGTTTTCCGGTCGAGCCTGAGGTGTAGATCAGGTAGGCGGGATTGTCGAGCTCTAGTGGCGCGTCCGGCAGTGTCTCGGAATGGACGGCCGCGATTTCGGTGGTGAATTCGACCGCGTCGAGCTCGATCCACGATGTGACGTCTGGCAGACCGGTCAGATACTCGCCTCTGGTGATACCGAGTGCTGCCCCGCTGTCGGTGAGCATGTGCTCGATCCGCTCGGCGGGGTACGCCGGATCCACGGGAAGGAACACCCCGCCGGCTTTCGCTACGGCCCAGAGCGCGATCACATAGTCGGCCGACCTCGGAAGCGCGAGTGCCACAATCATTTCCGGCGCAATCCCGCGAGCGATCAACGCAAACGCCATTGCGTCGGAGCGTCGGTCGAGTTCGCCGTACGTGAGCGTGGCGGAAGCCGCGACGTCGACGATTGCCGGAGCATGCGGATCGGCCGCGCCGCGAAGCAGCAACTCCGGCAAGGTCAAAGCATCGCCGGCCGGACGTCCGGGCAACGCACGCAGGCCACGTCCCGCAAGATCGACGTCACCGACGACGGCGGAGGGCTGGGCAGTCAGTGTCTCGATGATCGTTTCCAGCATCACCGCAAACGACTCCGCCGTATCGGTGTCGAAGAGGTCCTTCGCGTACGTGAGGGAGGCCTCGTAGCCGCCGCCTTCCTCCGCGGTCTGTTCGACAACGGTGAACTGCAGGTCGTACTTGGCGATGTCCGGTGTGATCTCGTGGGCACGAACGGCAAGTCCAGGCAGGTCCCACGTCGTCGGGTGGGCGCCGTGGAACGAGATCATCATCTGGAACACCGGATGACGGTCGGTGGTCCGGGTCGGCGCCACCACGTCCACGACCTGCTCGAACGGAATGTCCGCGTGGGCGAAGGCGTCGAGATCGACGGAGCGGACAGTACGCAGAACGTCGACGAACGTCGCCCCGGGATCGACCGTCGTGCGCAGTCCGACCGTGCCCACGAACATTCCCACGAGGTCGTCGAGAGCTCGGTGTCCTCGCCCGGCGACCGGAGATCCGATCACGATGTCGGTGCTTCGACTCAGCCTGGACAGCAGCACGGCATAGGCAGCGTGCAACACCATGAACGGCGTCGCCGCATTCGAGCCGGCAACCGCCTCGACCGCGATCCGGGTGTGCGCCGGAAGCGAGACCGCGGTGTGGCCGCCGCTCAACGACTGGGTGAGCGGGCGTGCTCGATCGCTCGGAAGGTCGATCAGCTCAGGTGCTCCCCGCAACGTCTCCCGCCAGTACGACGCCTGTGCCCCGAGCACGCTCTCGGATTCGTTCACAGAGCCCAGCGCTTCCCGCTGCCAGATGGCGAAGTCCGCGTAATGCACCTCGAGTGGCGTGAACTCGGGAGCGTGTCCCGAACTTCTCGCGACGTAGGCGGTGAGCACGTCCTTCATCAACGGCGCGATCGACCATCCGTCCGCCGCGACGTGGTGGATCACGATGACCAGAGTGTGTTGCTGCGGCGTCGACTCGAGCAGGAGAGCCCGGATCGGGGCTTGGGTCGTGATGTCGAATCCGCGCGATGCGAATTCTCCGGCGATTTCTGCCGGTTCACGGGTGTCCGCAGTTCCGTATTCCAAGGAGGTGAATGCATCCTGGATCACCTGGTGTGGGCCGGTGTCGGAATCTGGGAACACCGTGCGCAGGATTTCGTGTCTTTCGATCACATCGAGGACAGCAGCTTCGAGGGCCGGCACGTCGAGTGCACCGTCGAGGGAGATCGCGGCAGGGACGTTGTATGCGGGTGAGCCCGGATCCATCTGGTTGAGGAACCAGATGCGGGCCTGCGCGTAGGACAGCGGAATTCGATCGGGGCGGTCGGCGACGGTGATCGGCGGAAGCGCCTTCACCCCGGCGGATGTGTCGAGTGCTGCGGCAAGTTCCCGAATTTCGGGGTGCTCGAACAGCATTCGGACAGCCACCTGCCTGCCCAATGATTCGCCGAGTCGCTGGGACAGTCTGGTGGCGAGCAGTGAGTTGCCACCGAGCTCGAAGAAACTGTCCGACGCACCGATCTGTTCGATACCCAGCAGTTCTGCCACGACGCCGGCAACCTGGAGTTCGGTCGCGGTGGTCAGCGGCTCGACACTCCGCTCGAACGAACGCAGTGTCGGCGCCGGCAGCGCCGATCGGTCGAGTTTCCCGACGGGGGTCAGCGGAACGTGCTCGATCGGGGTGATCGCCGACGGCACCATGAAGGCGGGCAGAGAGCGGCGCGCATGGCTCAGCAACTCGTCCATGTCGACCGCATCGTCGCCGAGCACCACGTACGACGCCAACATCGTCTCACCGGAAGCTGCGTCGACGCCCACGGTGACCGCGAACTCGACGCCGGGGTATGCGCTCAGGACAGAGTCGATCTCGCCCAGTTCGATGCGGAATCCGCGCACTTTCACCTGGTGATCGGAGCGTCCGACGTATTCGATCGTCTCGAGCGGTGTCCACCGAACCAGGTCTCCGGTCCGGTACATGCGAGTACCGGCCGGGCCGAACGGCGCTGCCACGAATCGCGTCGCCGTCAACCCGGGTTGGTCGAGGTAGCCGCGGGCAAGTCCCAGGCCGGCGATGTAGAGCTCGCCGGTGACTCCGACGGGGACCGGCCGGGCGGAACCGTCGAGAACCACCGCGGACACGCCGCGGACGGGTCCGCCGATGGTCACGGTCTCCCCCACGCTCAGCGCATCGCTGATGCAGACCATGACGGTGGTTTCCGTCGGCCCGTATCCGTTGAACAACCGGCGACCCGGTGCCCACTTGCGGACCAGTTCGGGTGGGCATGCCTCGCCGCCGACAACTATCGACTGCAAGGCGTCCAGCCCGGTCGGATCGACCGAGGCCAGCGCTGCCGGTGTGATGAACGCGTGGGTCACCTGCTGATCGGTGACCAATTTGGCGAGGTCCTCGCCGCCGTAGACGTCGGGAGATGCGATCACCATCGTCGCGCCTTCACCGACGGCGAGCAGCAGTTCGAGGATGGAGGCGTCGAAGCTCGGTGAGGAGAAGTGCAGCGTCCTCGACTGCGCCGAGATGCCGTAGCGCGCCGTCTGCTCGGCAGCCAATGCGCTCAGGCCACGGTGAGTAACGCTGACCCCCTTGGGTTTTCCCGTCGATCCGGAGGTGTAGATGATGTAGGCGAGGTTGTCGATTCGGATCGGCGCTGCGGGAATCGCTTGACCGGTACCGTCGTCCTCGATGTCGTCCATCGTCATCCACGGAACGGGCCGGGGCAGCGATTCGATCACTGCTTGCGTTGTCACTCCGCGAGTGGCTCCGGAGTCGGTGAGCATGTGCAGAATGCGATCGGCGGGGTATCGCGGATCGACAGGAACAAACGCAGCGCCGGTCAAGGAAACGCCCCACAACGCGATGATCGAGTCGATCGAACGCGGAATCGCTATTGCCACAATGTCTTCGGCACCGATTCCTTCCGTGGTCAAACGGCGGGCAAGCGCCGATGCACGGGCGAACAGATCTCGGTAGAGCACGGTGGTGTCACCCGATCGAAGGGCCACCGAATCCCCTGAACGGTTGGCCGTCTGCGTCAATATTTCAGCCAAGGTGCGCGAGCTGGTCCATGCCGGACCGCGTACGGGCACGAGTGAATCTCGCTCGAGGGCACTGAGGAATTCGATGTCGTCGATCGCGGTGTCCGGCTCCGCGGCGACGGCGCGGGCTACCGACTGCACACGGGCGGCGATCGTTTCCGCGGTGGCGATGTCGAAGAGCGCCTCGGCAAACCTGAGCGATCCGGTGATCTCCGCGTTCTCGGAATTGCCTGCCAGCAGAGTGAACTCGAGGTCGAACTTCGCGACGGACGGCTCGAGTGGTTGCGCTTCGAGACGTGCGCCGTGAACTGTGACCTGCGGCGAGACCACATTCTGGTGGTACGACAGCATGACCTGAAACAGTGGATGTCGCGTGGTGGACCGGTCGAGGTCGAGGGCGTCGACCAACACCTCGAAGGGCAACTCGGAGTGGGCGAAGGCGGCGAGGTCGCGGTCGCGGACGCCCTCGAGCAGGTCGGTGAACGACGCTCGGTGGTCGACCGGTGTGCGAAGGGGTACCGAATTGACGAACATCCCGATCAGGGAATCCAGTTCGGGTCGCCCGCGGCCGGCCACCGGGGTACCGATCACCACATCGTCGGTAGCACCGAGACGCGCGAGAACAACCGCCAGGATCGCGTGTACGACCATGAAGTGCGTCGTACCACTGCGCCTCGCCAAGGCGGCGAGTTGCTCCACCGTCGCCGCGTCGATGACGATCGGCACCGATCCGACGGCGGTCGTGGTGACAGATCCGCGTGGGCGATCCACGGGTAGCAGTACTTCGTCCGGGGCAGCCGCCATGGCAGCTGTCCAGAACGTCAGCTCGCGGGCAACCAGAGACTCCTGGTCGTCGATCTGCCCGAGCGAGTCTTGCTGCCACACTGCGTAATCGGCGTACTGCACCTCGAGCGGCGCAAACACCGGCGCATCCGAGACGAGGCGTGCGGAGTACGCCGCGATGAAATCTGCGGCAAAGGGAGTCAGGGACCAGCCGTCGAAGGCGATGTGGTGGATGAC
Source organism: Rhodococcus baikonurensis (assembly GCF_040489275.1). Classification (NCBI taxonomy): domain Bacteria; kingdom Bacillati; phylum Actinomycetota; class Actinomycetes; order Mycobacteriales; family Nocardiaceae; genus Rhodococcus; species Rhodococcus baikonurensis. Next base: position 32,234 of record NZ_JBEUOQ010000008.1, read on the forward strand.
GACGACCAGTACGTGAACATCGGCGTCCTCGCGCATGAGCATTGCCCGAATCGGCAGATCCGAACCGAGATCGAACCCACGCGATGCGAACTCCGTCGTCGCCGAGTCGACACCTTCAGAGCCGAAATAGCGCTCGACGGAGAACTGCACATCGGAAATTGCTCGGATGACCTGGCTCGGTCCGTCCGCGCTGTCGACGTAGATCGTTCGAAGCACCTCGTGACGCGCAATGACGTCCGAGAGCGCCTCCTCGAGGGCTTCGCCGTGGATGTCCCCGGTGATCCGGATCGCGAACGGGATGTTGTAGACCGAGGACTGCGGATCGAAGCGATTGACGAACCACAGTCGCTGTTGCGCAGCGGAGAGCGGTAGGCGGGCAGAGCGAGCGCCGGCGGTCAGGGCAGGTCGATCGTCGGATTCTTCGGCGCTTGTGGCCAGATGTGCGGCGAGCTCTTCGACTGTCGGTGCTTCGAAGATCGAGCGCACGTCCACGGCGAGTCCCGTCGCCGCGCTCAACCGCGCGGACACCTGCGTCGCGACGAGTGAATTGCCCCCGAGATCGAAGAAGCTGTCTCCGGCCCGGACCTCGGGTACGTCGAGCAGTGAAGCGAACACGTCGGCAACGGTTCGTTCGAGCCCGGCCTCGGGTTCACGACCCGTGCCGAGGATTTCGCGTGGAACCGGCGTCGGCAATGCTCTGCGATCGAGTTTGCCGACCGGGGTCAACGGAATCGCGTCGATCGGGGTGATCGACGACGGAATCATGTACCGAGGCAAGCTGTCGGCGAGTCCCACGAAGAGCGACTCGATATCAGCGTCGCCGCTCAGCAACACGTACGACGCCAAGGTGGTGCCTGCGACGGATTCGACGGGAATCGTCGTGGCGAAGTGAACGAGAGGGGAATCCATCAGAGCAGCGTCGATCTCGCCGAGTTCGATGCGGAACCCGCGGATCTTGAGCTGATGGTCGCTGCGGCCCACGTAGCGAAGGATCAGGTCCTTCGTCCAGCGGACCAGGTCACCGGTGCGGTACATCCGCGCACCGGGCGTCGAGTACGGATGCGCGACAAAACGATCCGACGTCAGTGCTGGACGGAGGTGGTAACCCCGTGCGAGGCCCGGCCCACCGATGTACAGCTCGCCGACGCCGCCGATCGGGACCGGTTGCAGCCGAGCGTCGAGCACCACGGCGTCGATTCCGCGGATGGGACCACCGATGGTGATCGGCTCGCCCGGTGAGAGTGCGTCACTGATGGCAACCATGACAGTGGTTTCGGTCGGACCGTATCCGTTGTGCAGTCTGCGCCCGTTGCCCCAGCTCGAGACCAATTCCGGAGTGCACACATCGCCGCCGACGACTACGCATTCCAGTGCCGTCACGCCCGCCGGATCGACAGTCGCCAGAGCAGCCGGAGTGATGAAGGCATGAGTGACCTCGCGGCGTCGGAGGAACTCGCTCAAAGCCTCCCCGCCGTAGATGTCGGGAGGGGCGATCACCATCGTCGCGCCGGTCGAACCGGCCAGCAGTAGCTCGAGGACGGCACCGTCGAAGCTCGGCGATGCAAAATGCAAAGTTCGCGACGCGGCGGTGATCCGGTACCGATCCTGTTGTTCGCGAGCAAGATTCGCCAAACCTGCGTGGGTGACGACGGTGCCCTTCGGCACTCCGGTCGACCCGGACGTGTAGATGACGTACGCGGCCGACGCCGCAGTGATCGATCCTGTTCTGTCCGCGTCGTCGATGGCGGCGTCGGAGTAGGCGGCACATTCTGCAACCGTGTCCGCGTCGCCGAGGTCGATCCAAACTGCGACATTCCCGCCGGTTGCCGGACCGGCCGCGACCTCGGCGGACCGAATTCCAATGCGCACACCCGAATCCTCGAGCATGTGCGCAACTCGATCTGCGGGATAACGGGGATCGACCGGGACGAAAACGCCGCCGGCTTTGGTGACCGACCAGACTGCGAGCACCGAGTCGACCGATCGGGCGACTGCCAATGCGACCGGTGTCTCGGGGCCGACGCCCAGGTCCATGAGGTATCGAGCGATCCGATTCGATCGACGCTCCAGCTCCCCGTACGACAGTGAACGCTCGGAGTCTTCGAGGGCGATCGTGTCGGGATACGTCCTCGCGGTATCCCCGAGGATCTGCGCCAGCGTCGATTCGCCCACCGAAGCCACACCGCGGCGCGGCAATATCGCGGCACTCTCCCGGGATCCGAGTACACGAAGGTCACCCACCGGTGCAGTCGGTTCCGAGACCGCCGATTCGACGAGTGTCACGAAGTTTCGCGCCAACGCTTCGACGGTCGAGCCGTCGAACAGGTCGGTGGAGTAGGTGAACGTGGCATCGATCCCAGCTGCGGCCCCGGCCTCGCGGCGCTCGGTGACCGTGAGCTCGAGGTCGAACTTGGTCAACCCCGTCTCGACTGCCCGGGCCGTCATCGACACCCCGGCCAGTTCAGCTGTGTGAGTGGTGGTTATCCGAGAGGTGATGGCAGCCTGGAACACCGGGTGGTGTGCGGGCGAGCGGTCCAGTTCGAGCGCGTCCACGACGACGTCGAATGGTATGTCCGCATTGTCGAAGGCATCCACGTCGACAGCTCTGACCTGCGCGAGGTACTCCCCGAAGGTCACATCACGGTCGACGACGGTCCGCAAGGCAAGGGTGTTGACGAACATGCCGACGAGCAGGTCGAGAGACCTGTCCCCTCGTCCAGCCACCGGTGTTCCGATGACGATGTCGTCTGTGCCGCTGTAGCGGGCCAGAAGCAGCGCGAAGCACGCGTGCAGGGCGATGAAAGGCGTGGCGTCGTGATCGGCAGCAAGTACAGCGAGCTTCTGATGCGTGGAAGCGCCAATCCTGATGTCGACGCCGGCCCCGCGCATGGTCGGGTCGAGTGGGCGCGGACGGTCCGTCGGCAGGTGGAGTTGCTCGGGCGCTCCCGCCAGTTGCTGCTTCCAGAACGTGATCTGTGAGTGGGCAAGCGAATCGGTGGATGCCGCGTCCCCGAGGTGCTCCCGGTGCCAGAGCGTGTAGTCGGCGTACTGCACTGGAAGCGGCGCCCACTGCGGGCTGTTGCCGCCGACACGGGCGGCGTAGGCGCCGGTGAGATCAGCAGCCAGCGGCGCGAGTGACCAACCGTCGGCCACCATGTGGTGCAGGACCACGACGAGGACAGCTTCCTCGTCATCGCCTTCCTTCTCGTCGGCGACAGTGATCAGCAGGTAGCGCACCGGGCGTTCGCGGACCAGATCGAAACCCGCCGAAGAGAATTCGAAGATCACTCTCTCGAGGCTTCCGCGTTCCACGTCGATCGACTCGAGCCCTGCGATCCCCTCGCCCAGGCCCAGCACCTTCTGCGTCGCGTTGTCCCCGACCTGAGGAAACAGGGTGCGTAGTGACTCGTGACGTGTCACGACGTCCACGATCGCAGCGCTGAGTGCGTCGGCGTCGACGCCACCACGCAACGACACCGCCAGTGGAATGTTGTACGCGCCCGATTCCGGCGCGACGCGATTGAGGAACCACAGTCGCTGCTGGGCGGGTGCGAGAGGTAGTACCGCCGGCCGAGCCACGACCCGAATACCGTCGGCGTCCGGAGTTTGTGCGGCACGCTCGATCGTCGCCGCGATCCCGGAGACCGTGGGGTGATCGAAGAGTGCTCGCAGAGGCATCCGCACTCCGGTGGCTTCGGTCAAGCGAGCCACAGCCGTCGTCGCGACCAGCGAGTTTCCACCCAGATGGAAGAAATTGTCGTCGAGTCCGAGCGGCCCGCTACCGAGAATGTCAGCCAGAACCGCGGCGACCTTGTCCTCGGTCGGCGTCGTCGGGGGCCGGAAGACCTTGGTGGAGGCGAGGATCGGCGACGGCAGCGCACGCCGGTCGAGTTTTCCGTTGGTGGTCAACGGAATCGAATCGATGACCATGAAGGCATCGGGAACCATGTAGGTCGGGAGAACTTCGGCGGCGTGGGCGCGAAGGACCTCGGCGTCGACGGAATCAGAAGCGGTCACGTACGTCACGAGAGCGCCGCCCGCCGGCGTCGGTGCCACAACCGTCACTGCGTCGTCGATTCCCGGTGCGCCGAGGATGACGGAGTCGATCTCACCGAGTTCGATCCGGAATCCGCGGATCTTGACCTGCGCGTCGCCGCGTCCGAGGTATTCGAGTTGCCCGGGCGCAATCCACCGTGCTCGGTCGCCGGACCGGTACAACCGCCGGCCGCCGGCGTTGAAGGGATCGGCGACGAACCGGCCCGCGGTGAGGTCGGGTCGGCCCAGATAGCCACGGGCGAGTTGGCCGCCGGCGACGTAGATCTCCCCCGCGATTCCCACCGGGACCGGCGAGAGGTGCTCGTCGAGCAAGTACACGCGAAGTCCGTCGATCGCGTCGCCGATCCGACTGCCCGTCACCGAACTCGCGCTCAGTCGGTCGAGTTCGAGATGCGTGACGTGCACCGTGGTCTCGGTGATGCCGTACATGTTGACGAGTGCAGGCCCGGAGTTCGTGTGATTGTCGTAGCCGGGGTGATTGTCGTACCAGCGTCCGAGTCGGCGCAGGTCCAATGCTTCGCCACCGAAGATCACGTACCGGAGCCGAGTCTCCGAATCGGTACGGAGGTCGGCTTCGATGTACTGGTAGAAGGCCGAGGGCGTCTGATTGAGCACGGTGACGCCTTCTGCGGCGACCAGCGCTCGGAAGGCATCGGGGTCGCGTGAGACTTCGTGATCGACCAGCACCAGGGTTCCACCGTGGAGCAGTGCGCCCCACAGTTCCCACACCGAGAAGTCGAAGGCGAACGAGTGGAACATCGTCCACACGTCGTTGCCGTCGAATCCGAATTCGACGTGCGTGTTCTCGAACAATCGCACCACGGTGGCGTGGGTGACGGAGACGCCTTTGGGTCGACCCGTCGACCCCGAGGTGTAGATCACGTACGCCAGATTGTCGGCTCCGTGCCCGCGCGGGCGCTCAGCGGTTTCCAGACTCTCCCCGGAGTACTCGTCGGAGTCGATTCCGATGACCGCCACATCGGCGTTCGGGAAGGTGGAATCGGAGACGATGCACACCGGTTGCGCATCCTCGACCACGTACGCCAAACGCTCGGCCGGGTGCGCACGATCGAGTGGGAGGTATCCGCCGCCGGCCTTCACCACCGCGACTGCGGCAACGATCATGTCGACGGATTTGGGCAGCATGATTCCGACCAACGACTCGGATTGCACGCCGTGATCGACGAGTTTGCGCGCCAACTGATTCGATCGTCGATCGAGTTCGCGGTATGACACGCGCTCGCCACCCGCGACGACGGCGATCGCGTCCGGGGTCGCGCGAGTGCGGTCGGCAAGGATGTCGGAGAGCGTTCGGACCGGGGTAATCGGCAGCACCGGCGGTACCAGCGCCTGGCGTGCGTCCGGGCGGAGCAGATCCACGGCGCCGAGCACCGAGTGCGGAGCACCGACCATCGCGGTCAGGATTCGCAGAAAACGGTCGGCGAGGTCCTCGGCTTGCTCCTTCGTGCCGAGCCAATCGAGAACACCGGAGATCGGCTGATCGAGATCGGCATGCTCGCCCGTCGGAATTGCCAGGGAGACAAACAGTTCCGGCACTGTAGCCAAGTCGGATCCGATCGGCGCACCGACCATGAGGCCCGGAAATCTCGGGTGAGCGTCCAGTGGTTCCTCGAAGCAGACCATCGCCCGGAACAACGGGCCCGTCTCCATCCAGCGACCGTCACCGAGTGCGGCGGTCACCGACGACAGAAGGATGTCGGCGTGCTCGAAGGCTTCGATCGCGACGGTGTCCACAGCACCGACCAGGTCGGTGAGCGTCATGGTGTTCGACACCGTGGAACGAAGCACCAACTGGTTGGCGAACATCGAGACGAAGTCGTCCGGGTTCGAGGCTCCGTACCCGCGGACCGAAACTCCGATCGACACCTCGTCAGCCGAACCGACGCGGCGCAGCAGTCCGGTCATCGCGGACTGGAACAGCACGAACAGACTCGTGTTCATCGTCGTCGCCATCGTCTCGAGGCGCCGGCAGAGGTCTGCCTCGATCTCGAGAGGCGTGGACGTTCGACCGGTTCCCGCGACGACCGGCAAACCCAGATCCTCGGCGGGGCTCGACAATGTCGCAGACCAGTACTCGACGTTGCGGGCGTGTTGGACTTCGGCGATCCACTTCCCCGCAGCGTCGGGGTCGATGTCCATCAATCGAGTTCCCGCTTCTGCGGCGCAGAACAAGTCGAGGAATTCGAGGAAACGTCGGTGGTGACGCGAGATGTCCTCGTCAGTGTAGAGGTCCGGATTCGCGGCGAAGTCGATCTGAATCTCTTCGGCTGCGGAAGTCTGATAGACGTTGACCGAGAGGTCTTCGATCGGCCCGGTCGAGATCACGTTCAGTTCGCCGTGCGCGTCCCCGAGAGTGATTCCGGAATGGAACAGCATGAGGTTGATCAAAGGCCCGTGGAAGCCGCGTCCGTCGGCGATGCTGTGATCGCCGGCGTTGAGGTCGCGTCGTAGGTCCTCGTGGCGATACTTCTGATGACGCAGTGCGCCGGTGAGTTCGATCTTCACCTCGTGCAGCAAGTCCCCGACCGCGAAGTGCGGGTCGACACTCGCACGTATCGGAACGACGTTCGACATCATTCCGCCGGACCGGCGAGCAGCTTTTGTCGTCCGCCCCGACACCGGCAGACTGAGGACCACGTCGCGGGTCCCGGTGGCTCGGGCGAGGTAAGACGCCAGAGCACCGATCACCACGGACGACGTCGTCACGTCGTGGGCGGCAGCGAGCCGTTCGAGAGAGCTTCGCAGTTCCGAAGGCACCGTCGCGGACCGCAGGCGTGACCACGCCTGCGACGGAGCAGTCGAGGACGCGAGCGAAGTTCCGCCCGGCTTGTCGGCCATCTTGGTGTTCCAGTAGTCGCGATCACGCTCCCACCGGGAAGAGCCCAGATAGTCGGACTCCGCCTTCACCAACGATTGGAGGGGGGCAGTTACCGCTGGGGGAACCGGCAGATCCCGCACCGCGGCGGTGTAGATCTCGGCTGTGCGGTTCATCATCGACATCGCGCCGAAACCGTCGAGCGCTACATGGTGAATACGGCTGTACCAGTAGGAATGGTCGTCGCGAAGCACCAAGACCGCCAGCCGGACCAGGCGATCGGTGAACGGATCGATGGCAGCAGTGTGCTCTCTGCGCATCCACTCTCGCGCCGCCGATTCCGGATCCGATTCGTCTCGAAGATCGACCACGTCGAGGGAGTCGTCCATGTCGAGATCGAGCCACTGACGCGCAACTCCGTCCACCTCGACCAGGCGCAGGTATCCGGAGCCGATCTCACGGCCGGTCTGTTTACTGGCAGCGGTCAGCAGCTCGATGTCGAGCGGGCCGTCCACGTCGACGTACTGAGCGATGCTGACGGGAATCTCGGGCCGAAGCTGTTGTGCGACAAGCAGGGAAAGTTGCGCGGCAGAAAGAGGGAAGGTGAGTTCGTCGTCCGGACGAGCTGCGGAAACGATTCCTCGGTCGGGACTGCCATCCACACGAATCTCCCTCTTACAACTTGATCATGATGCAAACAGGTATATGCGTCCGCTGGACGCCTCGAACTGATCGGGGCACTTCGAAATGAGACGAATACATTGGAAAGCTCGGGCGGAAACTGGCAAATCGCCCGCCGGAGATCACATCGTGACAATCAGCTGCGATGTTACCGATCAGTCAGCTTCCAGCAAATATTCATCAAACAACCATTTGGGACTATTGTCCTGAATATCATGGCTAAAACGGCCCTATATAACAAACCGAAGCGCCGGTACCCGACGAACGGGCACCGACGCTCCGGTGAAATCTATTCAGTTGATCGTGCCGAGGTTGCTTGTCAGACCGTGAAGCCGAGTGCGCGCAGTTGCTCGCGTCCGTCTTCGGTGATCTTGTCCGGTCCCCACGGCGGCAACCACACCCAGTTGATCTTCATGTCGGTACACAGATCGCTACGCACCAGTGCGCCGCGTGCCTGGTCCTCGATCACGTCGGTCAACGGGCACGCCGCCGACGTCAAAGTCATGTCGATCGTGACGACGCCGTCGTCTTCGAAGAGTCCGTAGACCAAGCCGAGATCGACGACGTTGATTCCCAGTTCGGGGTCGACGACGTCGCGCATCGCTTCTTCGAGTTCGTCGAGTCGCTCAGGCGACGGGACAGTGCCACTGCCCTGTGCGCCACCGAATTCCGCAGTGGAATCGGGATTCGGATTCACCGGAGCGCCGACCTCGGCGTCCTGCACTGGTTGTGTCTCGGTCATGATCCCTGTCCTTCAGTCGTGTCGACCAATTCACTGCTGCTGTCCGCCGTCGTTACAGCACCGCCGTCGACGATCTGGACTACAGCATCCTTGAATGCCATCCATCCGAGCAAGGCGCACTTCACGCGTGCCGGATACTTCGAGACACCGACGAACGCGATGCCGTCACCGAGAACGTCCTCGTCCCCTTCGACGGTGCCCCGACTGCTCACCATCTCGTTGAACGCCGTCACCGTCTTCAGTGCGTCGGTGACCTGCATCCCGATGACGAGATCGTTGAGCACCGACGTCGATGCCTGGCTGATCGAACAACCCTGCCCGTCGTACGAGACGTCGGAGACCGTTCCGTCCTCGGAGATCTGGACGCGCAACGTCACCTCGTCGCCACACGTCGGGTTGACGTGGTGCACCTCGGCGCCGAACGGCTCACGGAGTCCGCGGCCGTGCGGATGTTTGTAGTGATCGAGGATCACTTCCTGATACATCTGCTCCATGCGCATGATTCAGTTCAACTCCCCTGCGACACCGAAAAATTCCTGCGCACGCTTGATCGCTGCGACGAGAACATCGATTTCCGAGGTGGTGTTGTAGAGCGCAAACGACGCACGGGCCGTCGCAGCGACACCGAACTTACGGTGCAGCGGCCACGCACAATGGTGTCCGACGCGGATCGCGACGCCCTCGTCGTCGAGGATCTGCCCGAGGTCGTGGGCGTGAATACCGTCCACGACAAAGGAAATCGCGCCGCCGCGGTTCTCGGACGTCTGTGGTCCGATGATGCGCAGACCTTCGATCGCAGACAGCTTCTCGAGAGCATCCTCGACCAACACGTGCTCGTGCGCGGCGACTGCGTCCATCCCGAAGGTGTTCAGGTAATCCACGGCAGCGCCCAGTCCGACCACCTGTGAGGTCATCGGTACGCCGGCCTCGAAACGCTGAGGTGGCGGCGCGTAGGTGCTGACCTCCATGGTGACCGTCTCGATCATCGAGCCACCGGTGATGAACGGAGGCATCGCTGCCAGCAGTTCACGACGGCCGTAGAGAACTCCGACCCCCGAAGGGCCGAGCATCTTGTGACCGGAGAACGCCGCGTAGTCCACTCCCAGTTCATGGAAGTCGACGGCCATGTGAGGCACCGACTGGCACGCGTCGAGCACGACCAGAGCACCGACGGCGCGTGCTCGTCGCACCAATTCCTCGACGGGTGCGATAGCGCCGGTCACGTTGGACTGGTGGGTGAACGAAACAACCTTCACCGCGTCCGTCAACTCCAGCGAATCGAGATCGATCCGGCCGTCGTCGGTCACGCCGTACCACTTGAGCGTCGCACCGGTTCGGCGCGCAAGTTCCTGCCAGGGAACGAGGTTGGCGTGGTGTTCGAGTTCGGTGATGACGATTTCGTCGCCAGGACCGACATGGCGGTCGAAGCGATCGTCACCGAGAACGTAGGTGACGAGATTCAGTGCCTCGGTGGCGTTCTTGGTGAACACCAACTCGTCCGAATCCGCGCCCACGAAGGAAGCGATGGTGGCGCGAGCATTCTCGTACGCGTCCGTCGCCTCTTCTGCGAGCTGATGAGCACCCCGGTGTACTGCCGCGTTACACGTGGTCAGGAAGTCCCGTTCGGCATCGAGAACCTGGACCGGACGCTGCGAGGTAGCGCCGGAATCCAAGTACACCAAAGGTTTTCCGTCGCGCACGGTTCGCGCCAGGATCGGGAAGTCGGCCCGAACCGCTGTGACGTCGAGCTCGCGCACCGAGGTGGTCATCGTGATTACGCTCCCTGGGTAGCTGCGGTGTCCGCGGTGAAACGAACGTAGCCGTTGGTCTCGAGCTCGTCGGCCAGTTCCGGTCCGCCGGACTCGACGATGCGGCCACCGACGAACACGTGAACGAAGTCGGGGTTGATGTAGCGCAGAATGCGCGTGTAGTGCGTGATCAGCAGAACGCCGCCGTTCTCGCGCTCCTTGTAGCGGTTGACACCTTCGGAGACGGTGCGCAGAGCGTCGACGTCGAGGCCGGAGTCGGTCTCGTCGAGGATCGCGATCTTCGGCTTGAGCATGCCCAACTGCAGGATCTCGTGGCGCTTCTTCTCACCACCGGAGAAACCTTCGTTGACCGAACGCTCGATGAACGAGGGGTCGATCTCGAGCTCGCTGAGGGCTTCCTTGACTTCCTTGACCCAGTGGCGCAGCTTGGGAGCCTCGCCTCGCACGGCCGTAGCGGCGGTGCGCAGGAAGTTGGACATGGATACGCCGGGAACCTCGACGGGGTACTGCATAGCCAGGAAGAGCCCGGCACGTGCACGCTCGTCGACGCTCATCGCGAGAACGTCTTCACCGTTGAGTGTGATGGAGCCGGACGTGACCTGGTACTTGGGGTGACCGGCGATGGCGTACGACAGAGTCGACTTGCCCGAGCCGTTGGGGCCCATGATCGCGTGGGTCTCGCCGGAGCGGACCGTCAGGTCGACGCCCTTGAGGATCTGGATGGGCTCGGCGTTCGCATCGGAGTTGGCGACCTCGACGTGCAGGTCACGAACCTCGAGGACCGAGGTGGTGTTGTTGTCACTGGTAGACATGAAATTCCTTCAAGATGAGGCGGGCGAGCGTAGCGACGGGGTGGTGTCGCCGGCGGGGCGGTCAGGAGCCGACGGCTGCGAGTTCGGCTTCGACTGCGGCTTCGAGGCGATCGCGCACCTCGGGAACAGCGATCTTGTTGATGATTTCGTGGAAGAACCCACGTACGACCAGACGGCGAGCCTGATCCTCCGGGATACCACGAGCACGCAGATAGAACAGCTGCTCGTCGTCGAAACGTCCCGTTGCACTTGCGTGGCCGGCTCCCACGATCTCACCGGTCTCGATTTCGAGGTTCGGAACCGAGTCGGCGCGGGCGCCGTCGGTCAGCACCAGGTTGCGGTTGAGCTCGAACGTATCGGTGCCCTCCGCTGCGGCGCGGATGAGAACGTCGCCGATCCACACGGTGTGCGCGTCGGGCTTGCCGGATCCGGGATCGCCCTGAAGCGCACCCTTGTAGACCACGTTGGACTTGCAGTTGGGCTGCGAATGATCCACCAGCAGACGCTGTTCCAGGTGCTGGCCGGCGTCGGCGAAGTACAGGCCGAGCAGTTCGGCGTCGCCGCCCGGTCCGTCGTACTTGACGGTGGCGGACAGGCGAACCAGGTCGCCGCCCAGGCTGATCGAGGTGTACCGAAGCACTGCGTCGCGGTTCAGGCGAGCATGGTGTGACGTGACGTGAACTGCATCGTCCGCCCAGTCCTGAATCGCCACCACGGTCAACTGCGAGCTGTCACCGAGAACGAATTCGATGTTCTCCGCGAAGGTTCCGCTGCCGCGCTGGTCGATCACGAACGTCGCCTTGGCGAACTGCGCCAGACGAATCTGGGTGTGTCCGAAGGCGACATTGTCGACTCCGGGGCCGGTCATGGTGACCACGACGGGCTTCTCGACCTCGACCTCGGCGCCAACCGAGATGACCGTCGCAGTCTCGAAGCTCGAGTACGCCTGCGCTGCAATGCGATCCGCAGGAACACCAGCCTTGCCCAGACGCTCGTCGTCACGGCCGACGGTCTCGACGGTGATGTCGCTTCCCCCGTCCACCTCGACGGTGACCTGAGCGTTGGCAACGGCACTGCCGTCGTGCAATCCGCGCAGACGACGCAGCGGGGTGAACCGCCAGATCTCGTCACGTCCGCCCGGGACCTCGAATGCATTGACGTCGAACGAGGAGAACTGCTCACCCTTGTTCGTGATGGGCGAGCCGGTGGCTGCACCCTTTACTGGAGCGGTCGGGTTCTCCCCGGCAACAGCTCCGATGACTCCGGTCTCTGGCGTGGTCACTAACCCACAGCCCCTTCCATCTGAAGTTCGATAAGGCGGTTGAGCTCGAGCGCGTACTCCATCGGGAGTTCCTTCGCGATGGGCTCGACGAACCCACGCACGATGGTGGCCATCGCCTCGTCCTCGGTCAGTCCGCGGCTCATCAGGTAGAAGAGCTGATCGTCGCTGACCTTGGACACCGTGGCCTCGTGACCCATGGTGACGTCGTCCTCGCGGATGTCGACGTACGGGTAGGTGTCGCTGCGGCTGATCTGGTCGACGAGCAGAGCGTCACACTTGACGGTCGACTTGGAGCCGTGGGCACCCTTGTTGACCTGAACCAGACCGCGGTACGACGCACGTCCACCGCCACGGGCGACAGACTTGCTGATGATGGTCGAGGACGTGTGCGGCGCGAGGTGGAGCATCTTGGCGCCGGTGTCCTGGTGCTGGCCCTCACCGGAGAACGCGACGGAGAGAACCTCACCGCGGGCGTACTCGCCCATCAGCCACACGGCCGGGTACTTCATGGTGACCTTGGAGCCGATGTTGCCGTCGACCCACTCCATGGATCCGCCGTCTTCGACCTTGGTGCGCTTGGTCACCAGGTTGTAGACGTTGTTGGACCAGTTCTGGATGGTCGTGTAACGGCAGTGGCCGCCCTTCTTCACGATGATCTCGACTACGGCCGAGTGCAGTGAATCGGACTTGTAGATCGGCGCGGTGCAACCCTCGACGTAGTGCACGGAGGCATCTTCGTCGACGATGATCAGGGTGCGCTCGAACTGACCCATGTTCTCGGTGTTGATGCGGAAGTACGCCTGCAGCGGGATGTCCACGTGGACTCCCGGCGGAACGTAGATGAACGAGCCGCCCGACCACACGGCGGTGTTCAGCGCGGAGAACTTGTTGTCGCCGGCCGGGATGACCGATCCGAAGTACTCCTTGAACAGCTCCGGGTGCTGCTTGAGGCCGGTGTCCGTGTCGAGGAAGATGACGCCCTGCTCCTCGAGATCCTCACGGATCGAGTGGTAGACGACCTCGGACTCGTACTGAGCTGCGACGCCGGCAACGAGGCGCTGCTTCTCCGCCTCGGGGATGCCGAGCTTGTCGTACGTGTTCTTGATGTCCTCGGGCAGGTCTTCCCACGACTCGGCCTGCTTCTCGCTGGACCGGACGAAGTACTTGATGTTGTCGAAGTGAATGCCTTCGAGGTCGCTGCCCCAGTTCGGCATCGGCTTCTTGTCGAAGGTGCGCAGCGCCTTGAGACGGATGTCGAGCATCCACTCGGGCTCGCTCTTCTTGGCGGAGATGTCCCGCACGACAGCCTCGGACAACCCGCGCTGCGCGCTGGCTCCGGCTTCGTCGGAATCGGACCAGCCGTAGCCGTAATGACCGAGGGACGCGATGGTCTCTTCCTGCGTGAGCGGCTCGGTGCCTGCTGCCGCAGTGGTAGTCGCCTGGTCTGATGTGACGGTCATGCGAGCTCCTTCCGGAGTCTTGTTTCTTGACGGCTGCTCGGTTTCAGCGAGGGCTGGTCGCTGCGGTCGAGCAGTTCTGACTTTGAAGAACTAGCTGAAAAATCTCTATTCGAACGCTGCACGGTGGCAACGCTCGGTAGAACACTGTGGTCCGGTCATCTACTCCCGGTGGACACGAGGGGCACGTGCGTCGTGCAGGCGCAGTCACCGTTGGCGATGGTTGCCAGACGCTGGACATGCGTTCCGAGCAACTGCCGGAATGCTTGCTGCTCTGCCTCGCACAGTTCCGGAAACTCTTCTGCCACATGGGAAACCGGGCAGTGATGTTGGCAGATCTGCACACCGTTGCCGACCGGCCGGGTCGACGCTGCGAACCCCACCGCGTTGAAAGCTTCGGCGATTGCGTCCGCTGTCGCTTCGACGTTGTCGACATTCGTCGGATCAGCCGGTTCGACGTCTCCGACGATCGCCTGAACCCGACGCTTGGCGAATTCCTCGATTGCCGCATCTCCGCCGATTTCACGGAGTTGCCGCATGGCGGCTCCCGCCAGATCGTCGTAGGTGTGGCCCAGGCGCCCGCGGCCGGTCGCGGTGATCTGGAACTGCTTGGCGGGACGGCCTCGTCCGCGCTGGCGCAACGACGACGCCGAAGCCGTTCGGGCTTCGCCGGACTCGATCAACGCATCCAAGTGACGTCGGACACCTGCTGCACTCAAACCGAGGCGTGTGCCGATTTCGGAGGCGGTAATGGGGCCTTCTTCGAGTAGCAGCTTGACCACTGCGGCCCGGGTCTGGCCTTCGACGCCCACCGTCACCGGATTTGCGACAGCACTCTGCGAGGTCGCTACAGTGGGCTGACCTGCAACTTCCTTGCTTCGAGGGTCTGACGCATTTCTTTTCACAACACAAGTGTGACGGAATTCTTTTCGCAGGTCTACTAAGGGCAACCTGCATTACATTCGGGAATATCCGGACAACGTACGTTGTTTGTGCTTGTCTGTCCGGCTGGATGGAGCCGCTACGCTGCCTGGTGTGCCGCAGACCCCCGAGAAGACGACGACCGCGCGATCGGCGCGCGCGATCCTGCTGGAAAAACCCAAGGCACTCGCGCTTTCCACGATCGGCGTTCGGCCTTTCGGTTCCGCTCCCCGGCAGAGTATGGCCGCGGTGTTGCACGGCGACGAAGACGAGCGCCCGGGCCTGAATGCGAAGGAAACTGCACAACTGCGCGGGATCCGCAGATTCGGAGCAACCGGCGCGGTATTGATGGCAGTCGGCGCACTCGGCGCGGGCGCACAACCCGTCCTTCAGAATCCGACCGCAGGACTTCGAGTCCTCAGCCTGCCCGGACGTATGCCGACCGTCTCACTCACCATGACGATGACCGGAACCGTGCTCGTCGTTCTCGCCTGGCTGATGATGGGCCGATTTGCTGTCGGGGACATACGCAGCCGTTCCGGCGCGCCGCGGCGTATGACCCGTTCTCAGTTGGACCGCACACTTCTGCTGTGGATCCTGCCGCTCTCGGTCGCGCCGCCGATGTTCAGCCGCGACGTCTACTCGTATCTGGCACAAAGCGAAATCGCGGCCCGTGGACTCGATCCGTATGCCATCGGCCCCAAGGCGGCGCTGGGCGTCGACCACGTTCTGACCCGCACGGTTCCGACGATCTGGCGCGACACCCCAGCTCCGTACGGACCGTTCTTCCTGTGGCTGGGACGCGGGATCAGCTCGCTGACCGGCGACAACATCGTTGCCGGAATCTTCTTGCACCGCCTGCTCGCATTGGCCGGCGTCGCGCTCATCGTGTGGGCGATACCGCGCCTGGCCAAGCGATGCGGTGTCTCTGCCGTCAGTTCACTCTGGCTCGGTGCCGCGAACCCGCTGTTGCTCTTCCACTTGGTGGCCGGCATCCACAACGAAGCTCTCATGCTCGGGTTGATGCTCGCCGGAATCGAGATCGCCCTCCGGGCAGTCGAAGGGTCCGAGCCCATCCGTGGGCAAGCACTGTTCTATCTCGTGGCGGGATCCGGGTTGATCGCGTTGTCCTCGACGGTCAAGATTCCGTCTTTGCTTGCACTGGGATTTGTCGGCATGGCCTTGGCCCGGCGTTGGGGTGGAACCTGGAAAGCCCTGGCGGGAGCCGCGATTCTTCTGGGCATCGTTGCCGCCGTCGTCACGTTCGTCATCAGCGTGGCCAGTGGGCTCGGTATGGGTTGGATCAACACCCTCGACACCGCCACCGCAGTCCGGAGTTGGATGTCCATCCCGACGCTGCTGGGCGTCGGCACGGGATTGGCCGGCGTACTGCTCGGGCTCGGTGACCACACCACCGCGATCCTCACGATCACGCGGCCCATCGCGACTCTCGTCGCCATGCTCGTCACCGCGCGGATGATGATCTCGGTATACATGGGTCGCATTCATCCGGTCGGTGGACTCGGCATCGCTCTCGGCGCGATCGTTCTCCTGTTCCCCGTCGTTCAGCCGTGGTACCTGCTGTGGGCGATTCTCCCGTTGGCCGCGTGGGCCACCGCGCCGATCTTCCGTATCCCAGCTGTGGTCTTCACTTCGATCGTCAGCGTCATGTTGATGTCCAACGGCGCCGAATATCTTCCGTTCATGATCGTGCAGGCCGTCATCGCGACCATCCTCACCGCCGGAACGCTCATCGTCTTCACCCGCAATTCACTCCCCTGGCGTAGCGACAAGCCAGTAGCGGAGATCACGAAAGGCGGACCGGTAGACGAAGACAACTCGGCGGGGGCTTACGCTGATTCCCCGTGACCTCGAGAGCCTCCAGATCGTCGACGCCGGCGGTACAGATCCAGGGTGTCGTCAAGTCCTTCGACGGTGTTCGAGCCGTCGACGGTATCGATCTCACTGTCGAGACGGCCCAGGTCGTTGCCCTGCTCGGCCCCAACGGAGCCGGTAAGACAACCACCGTCGAGATGTGCGAAGGGTTCGTCACCCCAGACGCCGGCACCGTTCGGGTGCTCGGTCTCGACCCCATCGCCGACTCCGGTGAAGTCCGATCGCGAATCGGCGTCATGTTGCAAGGCGGCGGCGCGTACCCCGGGTCCAAGGCCGGAGAAATGCTCGACCTCGTCGCCGCATACTCGGCCGACCCGCTCGATCCCGCCTGGCTGCTTTCCAAACTCGGCCTCACCGATGCGCGCAAGACCCCGTACCGTCGTCTCTCCGGAGGCCAGCAGCAACGACTGTCCCTGGCATGCGCGCTGGTCGGCCGTCCCGAATTGGTATTTCTCGACGAACCCACCGCCGGACTCGACGCTCAGGCGCGTCTACTCGTGTGGGAACTCATCGACGCTCTGCGACGCGACGGCGTGAGCGTCCTGCTCACCACGCACCTCATGGACGAGGCCGAAGCACTCGCCGACGAACTGGTCATCATCGACCACGGCAAGATCGTCGCGTCGGGAACGCCGGCCGAGGTCACCAGCAAGGGCGCCGAAGGACAACTCCGTCTGACGACGGTTCCCGGTTTGAGCCTCGATTCGCTGGCCGGTTCACTCGCCGGGTTCCGCATCGAGGAATCCAACCCCGGCACCTACGTCGTCGAAGGTGCAATCGATCCGGCAACCGTGGCAACAGTTGCGACGTGGTGTGCCGATCAGGACGTGCTGATCAACGACATTCGCGTCGATCAACGGAGTCTGGAAGACGTCTTCCTCGAATTGACGGGCCGGGAACTGAGGGGATGACGGAGATCAAGGTCATGAACGAAACAGCGTCGAACGGCCAGAGCAGTCCCATCAGCGTTGCCAGAGACCGGCGGCTCGCCGAGAACCGCTTCGAGCCAGGCACCTTCTCGCCGGATCCCCGCCCCAGTTCGGCGGCCAAGATGCTGGCGGCGCAGACCAAACTGGAGCTGACACTTCTGCTCCGCAACGGTGAGCAATTGCTACTCACCATGTTCATCCCGATCACCCTCCTCATCGGACTGTGTCTACTTCCGATCGGCGATTTGGGCGATTCTCGGGTCGATACCGTGCTCCCTGGTGTCATGATGGTTGCCGTGATGTCGACGGCGTTCACCGGACAGGCCATCGCCGTCGGATTCGATCGCCGATACGGCGCGCTCAAACGACTCGGTGCCACTCCCCTCCCACGGTGGGGAATCATCGCCGGTAAGAGCGCTGCCGTCATCATCGTTGTTGCCCTGCAGTCACTGCTGCTCGGTGCCATCGGCTTGGCGTTGGGGTGGCGTCCGTCGGTCGTCGAACTTCTACTCGGCGCCGTGGTCATTGCCATCGGTACCGTCACCTTTGCAGCGCTCGGACTGCTGCTCGGCGGCACGTTGCGCGCAGAGATCGTTCTCGCGCTCGCCAACGTCTTGTGGTTCATCATGGTGGGCATCGGCAGTGTGGTCTTCGCCAGTGGCGAACTGCCGACCGCTGTTCACACGCTGGTGCGAATAGTTCCCTCCGGCGCTCTCGCGCATGCACTCGAAGCGGCCCTCGACACCTCGATGGACTGGTTCTCGATTCTCGTACTTCTCATCTGGGCCGCGGTGGCCGGTGTCTGCGCAGCAAGGTGGTTCAAGTTCACGTGAGTACACGACGGACAGCTCAGATCGTCGGCTGTGTCGCCGCAACAGTGATGTTGTGTGCCGGACCCGCAACGGCGACCCCTTCGGTGTCCGGTCCACTCGCACCTGCAAATCCGTACCTCGGTCCCGTCGGCACCTCCACCATGCACGGTGACGCCGGCTCGTCCGACGTCACTCCGCTGCCTGGTCCCGGAACCGGCCCCCACGAGGTCACTGCCTTCCCGATGATGGCCGCCTGCCCGACGGTCCTCCAGGGTTCCGACGGCATGGTCGTTTCGCTCTGCACGACGATGATCGGCCAGATCCCGACCATCCATTTGATCGATCCGAAGGCCGACGCCACGCCGTTGGGCCGGTCGGTCGCGCAACTGCCGCTCGCGAAGGGCAGCCTCCTCGGCGGCGTCTACGCCTACCTCGACAACGAGAACCGTCTCGTCGCCGTCGACGGAAACCGTCAACTGGTTCGCATTTCCCATGCTCAGAATCCGGACGGCAGTTGGCGGCTGGAACTTGCGGATGTAGTCGATCTCAGTGGCGCGGTTGCCTCCGACGACAACGTCACCGGCCTCGCTCCGGACTGGGAAGGCAATGTCTGGTTCGCCACCGGGCACGGCACCGTCGGGTATGTCGGCACGGATCGGATCGCGCACAGCCTTGCGCTTCCCGAGGGTGAACAGGTGCAGAACAGCATCTCCACCTCACCGACGGGTACTGCGATCGCGACAACCCACGCGCTCTACCAACTGAAGCGAAGCGGCGACGAGGTCGTCATCGACTGGCGTCAGCCGTACGACCGCGGGCCGGCCCGCAATCCGGGTCAGCTCAGCTGGGGAACCGGATCGACGCCGACGTACTTCGGACCTTCGACGGGCAGCGATTTCTTGACCATCGTCGACAACGCTCATCCGACGGTGAGCTTGCACGTCTATCGCGCTGACACGGGCGCCGAAGTGTGCACGCAGCCGGTGTTGTCCGCGGCCAGCCAGGACGGCTCGCCGAGCGGCAGCGAGAACTCCCCCGTCGGCATCGGTCATTCGGTCTACGTCGCCGGGACTTACGGATACCCGTACCCCACGACTCCTGAAGGTGCCGGTCCAGCAGTCCCCGCCACGGCACCCTTCAACGGCGGAATGACCCGCGTCGACATCGATCCGGTCGGCTGCCATGTCGTGTGGGACAACACCATTCGTAGCTCTGCGGTACCGCACCTGTCGACGGCTGACGGCTCGATCTACACCGTGACACGGGACGGCGCTGCGAACACCTCTCCGCTGGACGGTTACTCGTTCGTGGTGATCGACTCGAAGGACGGGTCACAGATCGGTTCGACTCCCCTGCCGTCGACCATCCTCAACGACACCCTGCAGATGTCGGCACTCATCACCGAGTCCGGCGAGTACTTCCAGGGAACGATCTCAGGAATCGTGCGCGTTCGCGCGAACTGACGCGAGCTGGTCCCGACGACGCGGGGCAGCTCGCTTCGCGCCTGCTTCAACGCCTGCCCCCAACGACACTGTGTAGTTGATGGGGAACTACGATCGTTGGCGTGGTGAATCGTGTGTATGCCGGATTTTTACGCTTGGTGGATCGACTACCTCTCCCCTCGCTGAAAACGCAGAAAATCATCGCGTTCATCGTGATCCTGACGCAGGGCGGCATCGCTGTCACCGGCGCGGTGGTGCGCGTGACGGACTCGGGACTCGGTTGCCCGACGTGGCCGCAGTGCTTCCCCGGTAGCTTCGTCCCGGTCGGCCACGGACAGGTCGCGGTGATTCATCAAGCCGTCGAATTCGGCAACCGCCTGCTCACGTTCCTGGTTGTGATTGTCGCGGCCGCAATCGTGCTCGCGGTGACTCGCGCTCGCCGCCGCAAAGAGGTGCTTGTCTACGCCTGGATGATGCCGCTCGGCACCGTCGTTCAGGCAGTCATCGGCGGTATCACCGTCCTCACAGGCCTGCTGTGGTGGACGGTGGCAATCCACCTGGTGGCGTCGATGCTGATGGTCTGGGTCGCCACGGTGATGTACGCGAAGATCGCCGAACCCGACGAGGCAACAACTCTGATCGTGATGCCGAAGCCGCTGCGTTGGCTGACCGCGCTGTCCGGAGTTGCGCTCGCCGGCGTGCTGGTCGCTGGCACCCTCGTAACGGGTGCAGGCCCGCACGCGGGTGACAAGGGACTGGACCGAACGGTGCCCCGCCTGGAAATCGAGATCGTGACGCTCGTTCATCTGCACTCGCAGTTGCTGGTCGGATACCTCGCACTGGTCGTGGGTCTGACCTTCGGCCTGTATGCGGTCGGGACATCCGCGGCGGTGAAGATCCGCTTGAAGGTCCTCTTGGGGCTTATCCTCGCGCAGTCACTCATCGGTGTCGTTCAGTACTTCACCGATGTGCCGGAGGTCCTGGTGATCATGCACGTCGCCGGTGCCGGTCTGTGCACCGCTGCGACCGCTGCAGTGTGGGCTGCGGGTAAGACCCGCCAGTTCACGCCGACCAGCTCGCCCGTACCAGCTGCCTGATACTTTTCAATACACGTGTGGGGCGTAGGAACACCGAAAGGTGTTCCTACGCCCCACACGTCGTTTCAGGATTCGTTGCGTGCTTTCGGGAACCGAGTCTGGTTGGCGACCCAACCGGCCATCTTCTTGAAGTGGCCGTCTTGCGGGGTGACGATGCTCGTCAGCTCACGCTCCCACTCGGCAACGGTGACGGTGTCGAAGGAAGCGACGACCGCGTTGGCTGTGGCGAGGTCCTCGACGACCTGATCACCGAGGATGCCGTCGGCACCTACGAGGGTGATACGGACGCCGGCGAGGCCGACCGGCTGGATGACCGCGCTGGCGGTGCCGCCGTGCTCGGCGACGAACTTGGTGATGGCGTTCACCGTGGACTTCGGCAGTTCCGGCGCGGACGGGGTGGCGTCCGACTTCTCGGTATCGGTGCTCATGACTCGACAATACTGGTCGGTAGCCCGAAAGCGACACCAGGCATGGACTGAGCGTCGGCGGCCGCGGGTGTAGAACAGAAACCATGCGAGCCATCTACGTGACCGAGACCGGCGGACCAGAGGTTCTGACTCTGACCGAACAACCCGAACCGACACCCGGCCCAGGCGATCTACTCGTCAAGACCGAAGCGATCGGCATCAATTTCATCGACACGTACTTCCGAATGGGCCAGTACAAGCGTCCGCTCCCCTACATTCCCGGCGACGAGGGCAGCGGTGTCGTCGAAGCTGTCGGATCCGACGTCTCCGAATTCACTGTGGGCGACCGTGTCGCGTGGGCTGCGGCCACCGGCAGCTATGCCGAGAAGGTGGCTGTTCCCGCCGCAGTCGCCGTGAAAGTGCCCGACGGTGTCCCCGCCTCGGCCGCGGCATCGGCGCTCCTGCAGGGGATGACAGCGCACTACCTCGCGAAGTCGACGTATCCGATCCAGAGCGGCGACACCGTGCTCGTGCACGCAGGCGCGGGTGGCGTCGGGTTGATCCTGACGCAGATGGCCGTCAGCCTCGGTGCGAAGGTCATCACCACTGTGTCATCGGATACGAAGGAAGAACTCTCGCGTGGCGCCGGCGCCGCGGAGGTCTTGCGGTACGAAGAGGACATCGCAGCGCGAGTTCGGGAATTGACCGGCGACGAAGGAGTAGCGGCAGCGTACGACGGTGTCGGCGCGACGACCTTCGATTCGAGCTTGGCTTCCGTGCGTATCCGCGGCACGGTCGCGTTGTTCGGTGCGGCCAGTGGACCGGTTCCGCCTGTCGATCCGCAGCGGCTCAATTCGTCGGGATCGCTGTTCCTGACGCGTCCGACGCTCGCGCACCACATTCGCACTCGCGAGGAACTGACCTGGCGTGCCGGCGATGTCTTCGACGCCATTGCGGCCGGGAAACTCGATATTCGCGTCGGCGCCGAGTATCCCCTCGCCGATGCGGCGACGGCCCATCGGGATCTGGAAGGTCGAGCAACGACGGGATCAATCGTTCTGATCCCCTAGCGAAGTGCTGTGCGCCTTTATTAACCGCCCGCGGTTGATAAAGGCGCACAGCAGAATCAGCTGAGCATGTCGCTGATCGTCTGGAGTCCGAGAACCGAGTCGACGGCGAGGCCGACGAAAACGATCGCAAGATAGTTGTTGGACTGCAGGAACAGGCGCAGCGGCTTGACCTGAGCACCGCCACGAACGCTGCGGTACAGCTGATGCGCCATGAGCAGGAACCACGCACCGGCGACGATGGTGATGGCAGCGTAGATGACGCCCGAGGCGGGCACGAGGACAAGCGTCGTGACGACCATTGCCCAGCTGTAGAACAGGATCTGCTTGGTGACGTGCTCTTCGGTGGCGATCACCGGAAGCATGGGAACACCGGCAGCTTTGTAATCCTCTTTGTAGCGCATGGCGAGCGCCCAGGTGTGCGGCGGCGTCCAGAAGAAGATGATCAGGAACAGCACGACGGGCTGCCAGCTCAGCGACCCGGTGACAGCGGCCCAGCCGACGAGCACGGGCATACATCCGGCAGCGCCACCCCAGATGACGTTCTGCCAGGTACGACGCTTGAGCACCATCGTGTAGATGAGGACGTAGAACGCGATCGTGATCACGACGAGGATGCCGGCGAGGAGGTTGGCTCGCCACCACAGCCACAGGAACGATGCGAGCCCGAGCAGAAGCCCGAAGACGAGCGCGTTACGTGTCGGCACCGCCTCGCGGGCCAGCGGACGCTTCGCCGTGCGCTTCATGACCTTGTCGATGTCGGCGTCGACGACGCAGTTGAGCGAGTTCGCACTCGCCGCGCCCATCCAGCCACCGAAGAGGGTGCTGAGGATCAGAACGATGTCAACTGTTCCGCGATCGGCCAGCAGCATTGCCGGAATGGTTGCCACCAACAGCAATTCGATCACTCGCGGCTTCGTGAGCGCGATATAAGCCAGAACCTTGCCCGTTGCGCGACCCCACACCGTATCGGTATTGGTCGCCCGCGGGGCGGCACCTGGGCTGCCGAAGCCATGTCCGCTCGGCTGTTGCCCTGTCCGCACGTTCTCTCCTTGCACCACGCGTTACCGCACTAACTCTTCACGACACACTGCTGACACTGTTCTCTACTACGAACGATGGTAGACCGCAGCCATTGAGGAACCGAATCGACCCGGACAGCCAGGACCATTAGGCTGGGTTACGCAGTGGAGGGACACCCCACCCTCGCAATCCACGTACACCATGTCAGGAGACATCTGCCAGTGTCGATCACAGACGAGATCCACGTCCTCACGCAACCCGTCCACCCCTCGGACTGGACCGACCTGGACACCAAGGCTGTCGATACCGCCCGCGTGCTCGCCGCCGACGCGGTTCAGAAGGTCGGCAACGGCCATCCCGGAACTGCAATGAGCTTGGCGCCGTTGGCATACACCCTCTTCCAGCGCGTCATGCGCCACGATCCTTCGGATGCAGAATGGGTCGGCCGTGACCGCTTCGTTCTTTCCTGTGGTCATTCGTCCTTGACGCTGTACACCCAGCTCTACCTGTCGGGCTACGGTCTCGAGCTCGCTGACCTCGAAGCTCTCCGCACGTGGGGCGCTCTGACCCCCGGTCACCCCGAGGTCGGCCACACCGTCGGCGTCGAGATGACCACCGGTCCGCTGGGCCAGGGTCTCGCCTCCGCAGTCGGCATGGCGATGGCCGCGCGTCGTGAGCGCGGACTGTTCGATCCGGAGACCCCGGTCGGCTCCTCCCCCTTCGACCATCACATCTACGTGATCGCGTCCGACGGTGACATCGAAGAAGGCGTCACGTCCGAGGCCTCGTCTCTCGCCGGTGTCCAGGAACTGGGCAACCTCATCGTCTTCTACGACGACAACAAGATCTCCATCGAGCACGACACCACTATCGCTCTCGGCGAAGACGTCGGAAAGCGATACGAGGCGTACGGCTGGCACGTTCAGCACGTCGAAGGTGGCGAGAACGTCTCCGGCATCCTCGACGCGGTTGCCGCGGCCAAGGCCGTCGTCGATCGTCCGTCCATAATCTTGCTCCGCACCATCATCGGTTTCCCGGCTCCGAAGAAGATGAACACCGGCGACGTCCACGGCTCCGCTCTCGGTGCCGACGAGGTTGCCGCGGTCAAGGAAGCCCTCGGCTTCGATCCGGCCAAGTCCTTCGACGTCGATGCCGACGCGCTGGCTCACGCCCGTGAGGTCGTCTCCCGCGGCGCCGACGCACGCAAGGCATGGCAGGTCGAGTTCGACGCGTGGGCCGCACGTGAGACCGAGCGCAAGGAACTCTTCGACCGCCTGTTCGCCGGGGAATTCCCCGCCGGCTGGGCCGACGCTCTCCCGACCTACGAGGCCGACGCCAAGGGCGTTGCGACTCGCAAGGCCTCCGGTTCGGCACTCAACGCGCTCGGACCGATCCTGCCCGAGCTGTGGGGCGGCTCCGCCGACCTCGCAGGCAGCAACAACACCACCATCAAGGGTGCAGATTCGTTCGGCCCCTTCTCCATCTCCACCAACGACTGGAATGCGCAGCCCTACGGCCGCACGCTCCACTTCGGCATCCGTGAGCACGCGATGGGCTCGATCCTCAACGGCATCGCGCTGCACGGCCCGACCCGCCCGTACGGCGGAACCTTCATGGTCTTCTCCGATTACATGCGCCCGGCGGTTCGCCTGGCCGCACTGATGAAGACTGCCGTCACCTACGTCTGGACCCACGACTCCATCGGCCTCGGCGAAGACGGCCCGACTCACCAGCCGGTCGAGCACCTCGCTGCTCTTCGTGCGATCCCGAACCTCGCCGTCGTCCGCCCGGGTGACGCCAACGAGACCTCGTTCGCATGGCAGGCAGCACTCGAGAACAAGACGGGCCCGACGGCTCTGGCACTCACCCGCCAGGACATCCCGGTTCTCGAAGGCACCAAGGAGAAGGCTGCCGAGGGAGTAAAGCGCGGCGCTTACGTCCTCGTCGACGCAGCCAACGGTTCGCCCGAGGTCATCTTGCTGGCCACCGGTTCGGAACTGCATCTGGCCACCGAGGCTCGCGAGACCCTCGAAGCTCAGGGCGTCGCAACCCGCGTCGTCTCCGTGCCCTGCCTCGACTGGTTCCTCGAGCAGGATCAGGCGTACCGCGACGAGGTCATTCCGCCCGCCGTCCGCGCGCGTGTGTCCGTCGAAGCCGGCATCGCGATGCCGTGGTGGCGCATCCTCGGCGACGCCGGTCAGGCCGTCTCGCTCGAGCACTACGGCGCTTCCGCCGATTACAAGACCTTGTTCCGGGAGTTCGGCATCACTGCCGACGCGACTGTCGAAGCCGCGCAGCGCTCCCTCGCAGCTGTGAAGGGATGATCTCGATGACACAGAACGTGAATACCGAAAAGCTCTCCGCTGCAGGCGTTTCCATCTGGCTCGACGACCTCTCGCGAGATCGCATCCAGTCCGGCAACCTGCAGAACCTCATCGACACGAAGTCGATCGTGGGCGTCACGACCAACCCGTCGATCTTCCAGGCAGCACTCTCCAAGGGATCGGCCTACGACGCTCAGGTCCGTGAGCTCGCACAGCGCGGCGCCGATGTCGACGCCACCATCACCGCGGTGACCACCGACGACGTGCGTGCTGCGTGTGACATCCTGGCTCCGCAGTTCGAGGCGTCGAACGGCGTCGACGGACGCGTGTCCATCGAGGTCGATCCTCGCCTGGCACACGACACCGACGCCACCGTCGCGCAGGCGATCGAGCTGCACAAGATCGTCGATCGCCCGAACGTCCTGATCAAGATCCCCGCGACGTTGGCAGGCATTCCCGCCATCGCCAAGGTGATCGGCGAGGGCATCAGCGTCAACGTCACCTTGATCTTCTCGGTCGAGCGCTACGAAGCAGTCATGGGCGCATACCTCGACGGTCTCGACACCGCCAAGGCTGCCGGCCGCGACATCTCCTCCATCGAGTCGGTCGCCTCGTTCTTCGTTTCCCGCGTGGATTCCGAGATCGACAACCGCCTCACGGCAATCGGCACGCCGGAAGCCCTCGAGCTTCGTGGCAAGGCTGCACTCGCAAACGCACGTCTGGCGTACAACGCGTACCAGCAGATCTTCGAGGTGCAGCCGCGCTTCCAGGCTCTTCTGGCCGACGGCGCCAAGGCTCAGCGTCCGCTGTGGGCGTCGACCGGCGTGAAGAACCCGGATTACCCCGACACGCTCTACGTCACCGAGTTGGTTGCGCCGAACACGGTCAACACCATGCCGGAGAAGACGCTCGACGCTCTCGCCGACCACGGCGAGATCACCGGCGACACGATCTCGGGCACCGCTCAGGAGTCGCAGGCGGTCTTCGATCAGCTCGCTGCAGTCGGCATCGATCTTGCGGACGTGTTCAAGGTCCTCGAGACAGAGGGCGTCGACAAGTTCGAGGTGTCCTGGAACGAGTTGCTCGACGCAACCGCCGAGCAGCTCCGCGCAGCAACCCAGAAGAGCTGAGCCTGTGAGCGATTCCGCGGCGGCATCAGATTGGGTGAATCCCCTTCGGGACAGCACCGACAAACGGCTTCCGCACATTGCGGGGCCCTGCGCCCTGGTGATTTTCGGTGTTACCGGCGACCTTGCCAGGCGCAAGCTCATGCCCGCCATCTACGACCTCGCCAACCGTGGACTGTTGCCGCCCGGATTCGCTCTGGTCGGGTTCGCCCGGCGTGACTGGACGGACGAGGACTTCGCGAACGTCGTCCTCGAAGCAGTCAAGGACGGCGCTCGCACCAAGTTCCGTCAGGACGTGTGGGAGCGGCTCGCCGAAGGCATCCGGTTCGTGGAGGGCAGTTTCGACGAGGCCGAGGCCTTCCAGAACCTGTCCGACACGTTGGCCACGCTCGACAACGAGCGTGGCATCGGCGGCAATCACGGTTTCTACCTTGCGATTCCGCCCAACGCTTTTCCTCAGGTGCTCGAGCAGCTGTCGGCGTCGGGCCTCGCGCAGGCCGAGGACGGTCAGTGGCGGCGAGTCGTCATCGAGAAGCCGTTCGGTCACGACCTCGAGAGCGCTCGCGAACTGAACGCCGTCGTCAACAAGGTGTTCCCCGAGGACACGGTCTTCCGTATCGACCACTACCTCGGCAAGGAAACCGTCCAGAACATCCTGGCTCTGCGCTTCGCGAACCAGTTGTTCGATCCGATCTGGAACGCGCACTACGTCGACCACGTTCAGATCACGATGGCCGAGGACATCGGCCTCGGTGGCCGTGCCGGGTACTACGACGGCATCGGCGCTGCCCGCGACGTGATCCAGAATCACCTGCTGCAGTTGCTCGCGTTCACGGCGATGGAAGAACCCATCAGCTTCGAGCCGCTCAACTTGCAGGCGGAGAAGATCAAGGTCCTCTCCGCTACTCGCCTCGCCGAGCCCCTCGACGAGACCACCGCCCGCGGCCAGTACGCGGGCGGCTGGCAGGGCGGGCTGCCCGTGGTCGGGCTCCTGGAAGAAGACGGCTTCGCAGCGGACTCCATCACGGAGACCTTTGCCGCCATCACCCTCGAGGTCGACACCCGCCGCTGGGCAGGTGTGCCGTTCTACCTGCGTACCGGCAAACGACTCGGCCGTCGCGTCACCGAGATCGCGGTGGTGTTCAAACGTGCACCGCACCTGCCGTTCGACAAGACGATGACCGAAGACCTCGGCCAGAATGCTCTGGTCATCCGGGTGCAGCCCGACGAGGGGGTCACCATGCGGTTCGGTTCGAAGGTCCCCGGATCGAGCATGGAAGTCCGTGACGTCAACATGGACTTCTCGTACGGTCAGGCTTTCACCGAGTCGTCACCGGAAGCGTACGAGCGACTCATCCTCGACGTGTTGCTCGGCGAGCCGTCTCTCTTCCCGGTCAATGCCGAAGTCGAATTGTCTTGGGAGATCCTCGATCCCGTCCTCGAACACTGGGCAGCCGGCGGTAAGCCGGAACCCTACGAGGCCGGAACGTGGGGACCCCCGTCTGCGGACGAAATGATGCAACGCACCGGACGCGAATGGAGGCGACCCTAGTGATTCTCGATTTGCCGTCCACCACCACGGTCCAGGTCAGCAAAAAACTGGTCGAGGTCCGCAAGACCGGCGGCGCTGTCACCTTGGGGCGAGTGTTGACGCTCGTCGTCTGCACCAGGGACACCGGGAATGCCGAGGAAGCCATCGAGGCTGCCAACGAGGCAAGCCGAGAGCACCCTTGCCGCGTCATCGTGCTTCTGCGTGGTGACGAGCAGAGTGAGCCTCGACTCGACGCTCAGATCCGTGTCGGCGGAGACGCCGGCGCCTCGGAGGTCGTGGTGCTGCGACTCTACGGTCCGTTGGCCGATCACGAGAGCAGCGTCGTCATCCCGTTCCTGCTTCCCGACACACCGGTTGTTGCCTGGTGGCCCCTCGAGGCACCTGAGATTCCGGCCAAGGATCCTGTCGGGAGGCTCGCGATACGGCGTATCACCGATGCCACCGGCGCGCCCGATCCGACTGCCACCATCAAGGGTCGACTCGCGTCGTACACCGCCGGTGACACCGATCTCGCCTGGAGTCGCGTCACCTATTGGCGCGCTCTGCTCGCGTCGGCTCTCGATCAGCCGCCGCACGAGAAGATCACCTCCGCAGTGGTCTCCGGTCTCAAAACCGAACCGGCACTGGATATTCTCGCCGGTTGGCTGGCAGCCAAGATCGACGGTCCGGTCATCCGGCGTACGGGTGAGCTGACGGTCGAGTTGAAGCTCGAGACCCGCAGCATCTCCATCAGTCGTCCGCAGGAGGGAACGACTGCAACCTTGATCCGCACCGGTCAGCCTGACGCGTTGGTTTCTCTGGGGCGCCGAGAGACACGCGATTGCCTCGCCGAGGAATTGCGTCGACTCGATCCCGACGAGATCTACGAAGAAGCGCTGGCAGGACTGGAGAAGGTGACCTATGAGTGAAGTTGTCGTAGAGAAGTTTTCCGACGCCGGCAAACTGGTCGATGCTGCTGCCGCACGCCTGGTCACGACCATCGTCGACGCCCAGAAAGCTCGCGGAGTCGCGTCCATCGTTCTGACCGGCGGCGGAACCGGCATCGCACTTCTCGAGAAGTTGCGTGCGGCTCCCGGCGACATCGACTGGTCGCAGATCGATCTGTACTGGGGCGACGAGCGGTTCCTGCCGTCCGGCGATCCCGAGCGGAACGAAGTGCAGGCACGTGAGGCACTCCTCGATCATGTGCCGGTCGATCCTGACCGGGTGCACCCGATGGCTGCATCCGACGGTATCTACGACGGTGATCCCCACGGTGCGGCGACGGCGTACGAACAACTGCTGGGTGCTCAGGCGCACGGCAATCAGGTTCCGACGTTCGACGTGCACCTGCTCGGTATGGGCGGCGAAGGGCACGTCAACTCACTGTTCCCGCACACCGATGCTGTTCGCGAAGAAGCGCGTTTCGTCGTCGCGGTGACGGACTCCCCCAAGCCGCCGCCGGTTCGTATCACGCTGACGCTGCCTGCTGTTCGGCGAGCCAAAGAGGTCTGGCTACTCGTCTCCGGCGCTGCAAAGGCCGAGGCCGTTGCCGAAGCCGTCGGAGGTGCTTCCGCCGAAGACTGGCCGTCAGCCGGTGCCACCGGTCTGGTTGCGACACGTTGGTTCCTCGACACGGACGCCGCCTCGCAGCTTCCGTAATCTGATTTCACGGATCTGATTTCACGGATCTGATTTCACGGATCTGATTTCACGGATCTGATTTCACTCCGGGCCGGGAATCGTCTTCAGGCGATTCCCGGCCCGGAGGTGCATCGAGGGTGTTCTCACAGTGGCAAGTCCCGACTACAAGACGAGTCCGGATCAGAGGCGAATTCCCTTTGGATGCAACTGAACTCAATCCCGAAATTCCACTTCTCCAACGGGCGCTCTGCCCCACACAACGATTCATTTCTCTCCTTGTCTCGTTCTTCGAGCAATTACTTCCTTGGACGCCGCGGAGTACGGTTCGGTTCCGCTGATCGCCCTCGCTCTTGAACGAAGCAATCCAGGCGAGAACAATCGAACAATGTCGTGGACACCGAATCCGGACGCACTTCGCGGGCGAGTTGCTGTTGTTGCCGGGGCGACGAGGGGCGCCGGACGCGGGATCGCCGCAGCCTTGGGCGAGGCCGGTGCAACCGTCATCTGCACTGGCCGGAGCACATCTGCCGGAATACTTCAGTCGGACTATCCGCGCGGCGAAACCATCGAGGAGACGGCAGAGCTGGTCACCGAACTCGGCGGCGTCGGCGTGCCGATTGCCGTCGATCATCTCGAGAGCACGCAAGTGGCTGATCTCGCCGAACGCTTGCGCGCCGACTATCAACATATCGACATCTTGGTCAATGACATCTGGGGCGCGGAACTGCTCAAGGGTGGGCCGGCGGAGTGGAACACGCCGGTATGGGAACTCGATCTGGACAAGGGCTTTCACATCTTGCGTCTGGCGATCGACACCCACATCACCACGTCGCATCACCTCCTGCCGCTGATGATCGATCGGCCAGGCGGATTCGTCGCCGAGATAACCGACGGCACTACCGAATACAACGCGTCGAACTATCGCATCTCGGTGTTCTACGACTTGGCGAAGGTGTCCGTGAACAGGCTCGCATTTTCGCAAGGCCACGAACTTGCCCCGTTCGGCTGTACTGCCGTCGCCATCACTCCCGGGTTCCTGCGATCGGAGATGATGCTCGACAATTTCGGTGTCGGTGAATCGAATTGGCGTGACGCTTTGTTGCCGGTTCGAGATGGTCCGACTGCGCCTGCGGATTTTGCCCGCTCCGAGTCACCAAGATTTATCGGACGTGCGATCGCCGCCCTCGCCGCCGATCCGAATCGGAAGCGATGGAATCAGCGATCGGTCACTTCAGGCGAACTCGGAACGGAATACGGGTTCACCGACACCGACGGCAGCCGACCGGATTTTTGGCGAGCCAACTGAATCCGACTGTGATTAAGATCCGTTCATGGCCGAATTCGCGACGATCGACCAATACATTGCGTCGTTTCCCGCCGACGAGCAACGAGTCCTCGAGAGCATCCGCGAGACGATCCACAACACCGTTCCCGGCCTCGATAAAACCATCAGCTATCAGATGCCCACCATGAGAGTGAACGGGAAGAATCTGGTTCACTTCGCAGGCTGGAAACACCACATCTCGATGTACCCGCTCCCGGCAGGTGATGCAGAGTTCGAGAAGTCCGTCGACCCGTACCGGGCTGCGAAATCAACGGTGAAGTTCCCGCTGAACAAACCGATCCCTCTCGACCTCGTGGCCCGAATCGTCGAATTGCTCGCGCAGCGCCACTAGCCCCAGTTCCCGTCGGAGCCTTGTGAGAGCGTATGGCCGTGCAGAGACAACCCATCCGACACATCAAAGCCGGGACATCGTCAGGCGCTGACGTAGGCAGCTGGCCGATGACGGTACCCGCTGTTGCGCAGATCGTTCAGGACGGTCTCGAACTTCCACCGGGTGTCACCATTCTGGTCGGCGAAAACGGAGCGGGAAAGTCGACCGTCATCGAAATTCTTGCCGCCGTTCTCGGTCTCAATGCCGAAGGCGGGTCGACCAATACGCGGCATCAGACTCGATCGAGTGAACCGGGCGGCCTCGACCTTGTGGTCGAGCGGAGTCCCGGCGCATCGAAGTGGGCGTACTACCTCCGAGACGAAACATTGCACGGGCTGTACACGTATTTGGAGGACAACCCCAATCCCAGGCGGCCTGAACCGCTTTACCATCACCTCTCCCACGGTGAGGCGCTGCTCGAGATCCTGTCGTCGAGGACCTCGGACGGTGGCTTCTATCTCATCGACGAACCCGATGCCGCACTCTCCTTCCAAGGAACTTTGACGCTGGCCGCGTTGCTTGGCGAGCTGGTGGAATCCGGCGCGCAGGCGTTGATCGCGACGCACTCGCCGATCATCGCGGCGCTGCCGAACGCCAATCTGCTCGAGATCGGCGAATGGGGAATCAGGAGTGCAGCCTGGGAGGACCTCGACCTCGTCTCGAACTGGCAGCGATTCCTGCACGACCCGCAGACGTACCTGCGCCACCTGATCTAACCTGGAACTCCACCCCCAGGAGGCCTCCATGGCATACGACAAAGCGCTGGCCGAGCGTATCCGCGACGCGCTCTCGGGCGAGGACGACGTCGAAGAAGTCAAGATGTTCGGTGGCCTGAGTTTCATGGTCAACGGGAAGCTGGCCGCCAGCGCGAACTCACACGGAAACATTATGGTTCGCTGCGACCCCGATCGAGTCGACGAGCTCCTGACGCACAAAGGTGCGAGTTGGCCCGAGATGCGGGGTAAGCCGATGAGCAAGGGATGGATCGTGGTCGACCGAACGGGTACGAGTTCGAACGTCGAGTTCGATGCGTGGATCAAGGAAGCTCTGGACTTCGTTCACTGACCGGTAGTGCCGCCTCGAGCAATTTCGGTCGATTCGGCAAAAGTGAACTGGGCGGCCCTTAGACTCCGGAAAAGCATCGGATTGGGCGCCTCGACGGCGCGGAGGAAAGGTGGTCCGTCGCGTGACGTTCACACCCAATCAGCCGGATCACCAACGCGCCTTCGGGTTTCAGAGGCCGACGACCCACGCGGTTCCCTCGCTCATGCCCGATCGTTTCGGACCTAGCCTCATCGGATCGCTGTGGGCGTGCGCCGGGATCGTCGCCGGAAGCCTCGGCCCGTGGACGTCGTCCTCCGCCCTCGACCACAGTGGTATCGACGAATGCGGAGTGATCACTCTCGCCCTCGCCCTGTGCGCGGTGACCGCGCTGATCGCCCTCATGGTTCGAGACGTCACCCCCGAGATGAAGAATCACTGCACGGGACCGCTGGTGGGAATCGCCGTCTTGATCGTTGCCGTCGGAAACGCCGCGTCCATTGTGCGGCGTAGTACTGAGGTCGCAGGGCACACCGCCGGACCGTCCATCGGGTGGGGACTGTGGGTGGTCATCGCGTCCGCCGTGATCCTGTGCATCACCTCGTCGACCGTCGCGCACATGATCAGGTTCCAGGCAGCAATGATCACAAGGTTTTGATCAACCCGCCGTCGATCACGAAATCCGCGCCCGTCACGTTCCCCGCGCGATCGCTGGCGAGGAACAACACCAGGTCCGCTACCTCTTCGGGAAAAGTGAATCGACCCGTCTCGGCGCCGGCGGCGGCACTGTCGACGATATCGTCGGCGGCTGAACCATTCGCCTTCGCCAGCGTCGAGGCCACTCCGTGCTCGCCGAGCCACAACTCCGTCTGCACCGGACCAGGGCTGACGGTATTGACGCGAATCCCCTTCCCGCCGAGTTCCTTCGACAACGACTTCGAGAAGTTGGTCAACGCCGCTTTCGCGGCGCTGTAGTCGATCACCGTGGGGTCAGGCAAGAACGCGTTGACCGAACTGATCGTCACGATGCTGCCGCCACCTCGGCCGATCAACTGCGGCAGCGCAGCGCGAACTGTGCGTACAGCCGACAAGAACGTCAGATTGAACGAGGAAACCCACTCTTCGTCTGTGATGGCCGCGAAGCCGCTCGTTCGCGGGGTGACGGCGCCGACGTTGTTGACCAGAATGTCGACGCCGCCCCTAGCTGCTGCAACCTCGAGTAGTCGGGTTGATCCTTCGGCACTCGCGAGATCGACGCCGACAAAGGTGACGGCGCCGCCGGACTGCAGCGATTCGAGTTCCGGCGAGAGAGACCGAGAACCGGCAACTACGTGAACACCCTCGGCTACCAGTGCGCGCGTGACGGCCAACCCGATGCCTTTTCCCGCGCCGGTGACCACGGCAGTTCTTCCGTTCAATTGCAGATCCACTGCGGTCCCCGTTCGGTCCTGCGCGCAGCGGTAGGTGTGCGTGCGACGGCTCTAGAGTCGCCGCACGCACACCTCGGTAAACCTGCAGAACCAGCCGCTGTTACACCTAGCCACTGTTACGAAGTGCGGTGGCCAGGCCGTTCATCGTCAGCTGGATCCCCCGACGCACCTGATCGCTCTCGTCGCCGGAACGGTACCGGCGGATCAGCTCGACCTGTAGATGGTTGAGAGGTTCGAGGTACGGGAACCGATTGTGGACCGAACGCTCGAGTCCCGAATTGTCGGCGAAGAGGTTCTCGTTGCCCGTGATCGCCTTGTACATGCGAATCGTGCGTTCGTGCTCGTCGGTGATCATTCCGAAGACTCGATCGCGTAGTTCGGCGTCGGGCACGAGGTCCGCGTAACGGGCCGCCAAACCGAGATCCGACTTCGACATCACCATGGCCATGTTCGAGAGCACGGTTCGGAAGAACGGCCACTTCTCGTACAGGGCCGTCAACGTGGCGAGCCGAGTGTCGTCTCCGTCGATCCATCGTTCGAACGCGGCGCCGGTGCCGTACCACCCCGGAAGCATCACGCGAGATTGACTCCACGAGAGCACCCAGGGAATGGCACGCAGGTCGGAGATCGCCTTCGTCTGCTTGCGAGAGGCCGGGCGAGAACCGATGTTGAGTGCCCCGATCTCGGCGACCGGTGTCGACGCTTCGAAGTACTGCACGAATCCTGGTGTGTCGTGCACCAATTCGCTGTACGCGGTACGAGCGAGGGCCGCCAACTCGTCCAACACCGCGTAGGCCGCATCGGCGTCGCTGCCAAGTCCCTCGACGTCGAGCAACGTCGACTCGATAGTCGCGGCGATGAGTGTTTCGAGGTTGCGATGCGCCAGGCGCGGTTCGGCGTACTTGGCCGCAATCACCTCACCCTGCTCGGTGATGCGCAGAGAACCGGCGACTGCACCGGGAGGCTGCGCGAGAATCGCTTCGTAGCTCGGTCCGCCGCCACGTCCCACGGTTCCGCCGCGGCCGTGGAAGAGCCTCAACCTGATTCCGCTCTTACGCGCGGCATCGACGAGGTCGAGTTCGGCACGGTACAGCGCCCAGTTGGCGGCGAGATACCCGCCGTCCTTGTTCGAGTCGGAATACCCGAGCATCACTTCCTGACTGTCACCGCGAGATCGGACGATGGCGCGATAGATCGGGATGTCCAGAGTCGCCAGTAGCGTGTCGGCGCCGCCCTGCAGATCCTCGATCGTCTCGAACAGCGGGACGATGCCGATCGGGCAGGAGGGTTCGCTACCGACGCCCGGATCGAGCACCCCGACCTCTTTGAGCAGCACCGCAGCTTCGAGCATGTCACTGACCGAGGTACACATGCTGATGATGTAGTTGGGTACTGCGCCCGCTCCGAGAACCCGTACTGCCTTGGCGCCGGCCGCCATGATGGCCAGTTCCTTGGTGGTCAATTCGCTGAACTCGGCGTCCGGCGAAGTCAGCGGTCGCCGCGTCGTCAACTCGGCCGACAACAATTCCACTCGATCGGCTTCCGGCAACGACGCGTAGTCCGGGTGAACTCCGGCCCACGCCAGAAGCTCTGCGACGACGCTTTCGTGGACCTCGGAGTTCTGCCGCATGTCCAGACCGGACAGGTGAAATCCGAACACCTCCACCGCTTCTCGGAGCCGATCGAGTCGATCGTCGGCGATGGTCTCGTCGCCGAAACGACGCAGCGAGGTGTCGATGATGCCGAGATCCCGCTGCAACTGTGCCGGTTCGGTATACGCCTCGAGACCGTCATCGGAGCCGTGGGCGGGCAACTCCCCCAGCACGGACAATGCAGTGGCGCTCAATCGCCCGCGGATACCGCGAATGGCGCGACGGTAGGGCTCATCGGCCCGGAAGGCGGAATCGTCGCCGGAGGTGGACGCCAGCAGATCCAGTTCGGGGGTGACGGACACCAAGCGCGCCGACATCGACAGTTCACGCTCGAGATGTTCGAGTTCCTCGAGATGGTGCTCGAGAGCAGTTGCCGCGGCGCGCGACGTGGCGCGCTGAACGATTTCGCCGGTCACGTACGGGTTGCCGTCGCGGTCACCGCCGATCCACGAACCCGGCCTCAGGATCGGTTGCGGCAGAAGTCCGGCGTCCGGCCAACGCGTGCGCAGAGCTTTGCGGACCTCCGCATTGATCTTCGGAATCACCTCGAACAACGCCGCGTCGTAGTAGCGCAGGCCTACCTCGATTTCATCCTGAATACGGAGGCGGCTGAGCCGGATCAGAGCCGTCTGCCACAAGGTGAGGATCTGACGGCGCAATTGCAGATCGACGTCAGCGGTTTCGGCGACGCTCAGCGCCGTGCGCTCGCGGTATCGCATCAACTCGGTGATCCGACTCTGCGTCTCGAACACCGTGCGGCGTCGAGTCTCCGTCGGGTGAGCGGTGATGACGGGCGAGACCAGGGCGCCCCGCAGTGCTTCTTCGACGGTGGCCGAGTCGATATCGGCTGCATCAAGTTTGGTGTACGTGGCCGCGAGAGTGCTGTCGCGGGGCGGTTCACCCGCGTTGACGTGGATGGCCCGTCGACGCTCGCGGTGGATGTCCTCGGCCAGGTTGGCGAGCAGTGCGAAGTGACTGAACGCCCGGATGACGGGAATGGCGTCGTCCGTACTGATTTCGGCGAACAGCGAAACCAGTTCGGCGCGGTCGATCTCCGACCGACGGACACGAAACGACTCGACGCGGGCTCGCTCGACTAGATCGAACACATGGTCGCCGGCTTGCTCTCGCACTATTTGTCCGAGTATTCCGCCGAGAAGCCGGATGTCTTCGCGCAGCGGCTCGGTGGCCTCTCGCGGTGTTTCTCGATGCGACGCGGTTTCAGTCATCACACAATTATCGACCGAAACAAAGAACCCCGCTCGATAGGCGGGGTTCCGTGTCTGAAATTCGTGTGTGACGAACTACCGGCTGTAAGTCATGCGCCGAGAATCAGGCGAACTTGATCTCCAGGCCGATGCCGACGATCGAGATGAGCCAGATCAACGCGGTGAAAACAGTCAACCGGTCGAGGTTCTTCTCGACAACAGTCGATCCGGACAGGCTGGACTGGACACCGCCACCGAACAGACTCGACAAACCGCCGCCCTTACCGCGGTGCAGGAGCACCAAGGCGATGAGGAGCAAGCTGGTGACGACCAGCAGGATATCCAGGAACAGTTTCATGTCTGTCTACGTCCACCAATCCAATAGGGACAACTACAACCGATAACACCATACAGGCGCGCACAGATAACCTGACCACATACCCACCTTGCGCATGACATTGCTCCCGGCCAGGCACAACTCTTGGTCAGTGGCATCGATCACACGGTCGAGATACCGATTCAGTAGTTTCTCAGTAGACGCGACTCTACCTCCGAAAGGCCCGCTCCATGCTCTCCGACGCAACCCTGCCTGACACTTCCTTGCCTGACACACCGCGTCTGGCTTCGATTCACAACTTCCGCGATGTGGCCGGCCCCGGATACGTGACGACCAGCGGACAGGCGATGAGCCGCGGCGTCTTCTACCGCGCCAACGTGCTCACGCCCTCGCCCGACGATCTTGCAATCGTGGAATCACTGGGGCTGACCGCCGTCTACGACGTGCGATCCGAAACCGAAGCGAGCGAAACTCCCGACATCGTGCCCGTGCCGGCGATGTACGCGCACATTCCCATCCTGTCCGGCAACATCCACGCCGAAGCGATGGCAATCCGAACAGCTGACGCTGCAACAGCTTTCATGCAGAACATCAATCGCAGCTTCGTCGTAGACCCCGTCACACGAAACGGATTCTCACAGTTGTTCGCCGCCCTGGCGACTACTGCAGGGCCGCAACTCTTCCACTGCACTGCAGGCAAGGACCGAACAGGCTGGGCGGCAGCGTTACTGCAGACACTCGCCGGAGTACCGCGAGAAACGATCATGGCGGACTACCTGCTCACGAATACGTACTCGGCCGGGTACATCGATGCGACGGTCGCGAGGATCGCCGCCGCCACAGATACCGACAAGGGCGAGGTGATCCGGTTGCTGCTCTCCGTCGACGCACGTTACCTGGATTCCGCCTTCGAACAGGTGGAGCACCACTACGGCACCGTCGAGAACTATCTGACCTCAGGGTTGGAGCTTGCACCGGAACTGATCGCCACGTTGGAATCCAAACTCGTCAGCTGAATCCGGCAAATCAAAAACTGCGGGCGTGTGACCTACTCGGTCACACGCCCGCAGTTTGAGTCCTGCAGTTTCAGCTCACTACCCGATCACATCACGGGAGTGGACCGCCTGCCGCGATCGCAGACAGTGTCGCGAACTCGTCAGCCTTGAGCGACGCGCCGCCGACAAGAGCGCCGTCGACGTCGGTCTGGCCGACGATCTCTCCGACGTTCTTGGAGCTGACGCTGCCGCCGTACAGAACGCGAACGCCGGCCGCGACCTCGGCGTCGGCAAGGTCGGCAACTGTTGCTCGTACCGCAGCGCACACTTCCTGTGCATCGGCGGCAGAAGCGACACGGCCGGTGCCGATGGCCCAGACAGGCTCGTACGCGATGACGATCTTGGAGATCTCCTCCGCGCTCAGGCCCGCCAACGAACCCTTGAGCTGGTCGACGTTGTAGGCGACGTGATCGCCTGCTTCGCGGATCTCGAGGCCTTCACCGATGCACACGATCGGTGTGAGGCCGTTCTTGAGAGCAGCCTTGGTCTTGGCGAGGACGGTCTCGTTGGTCTCACCGTGAAGGGTGCGGCGCTCGGAGTGACCGACCACGACGAAGGTGCAACCGAGCTTGGCCAGCATGGAGCCGCTGATCTCGCCCGTGAACGCACCCGAGTCCTGAGCCGAGACATCCTGCGCGCCGTACGTGAGGAGGAGCTTGTCGCCCTCGATCAGCGTCTGGACGCTACGGATGTCGGTGAACGGCGGGATGACCGTGACATCCACTTTGTCGAAGTACTTCGCAGGCAAGGAGAATGCGATCTTCTGCACCAGGGCGATGGCCTCGAGGTGGTTCAGATTCATCTTCCAGTTGCCGGCGATCAACGGCTTACGTGCCATGTCGGATCAGCCTTCCAGTACTGCGATGCCGGGCAGCTCTTTGCCCTCGAGGTACTCGAGGGAAGCGCCACCACCGGTGGAAATGTGCGAGAAGCCCTCGTCCGGGATACCGAGCTGACGAACGGCTGCTGCGGAGTCGCCGCCGCCGACGACACTGAAGGCGCCCTTCTCGGTTGCCTCCACGATTGCCTCGGCGACACCGCGGGTGCCTGCCTCGAACTTCGGGAACTCGAACACGCCCATCGGGCCGTTCCAGAACACCGTCTTGGCGCCGGTCAGGATCGCGGCAAAGCGCTTGACCGACTCCGGTCCGATGTCCAGACCCATCCAGCCGTCGGGAATCTTGTCGAACGGAACGATCTTCGACTCGGCATCGGCCGAGAAGGAGTCCGCGACAACGACATCCTGAGGAATGTGGATGACGTCGGCGTACCGGTCGAGGAGATCCTTGCAGGTCTCGATCATGGACTCTTCGCACAGCGAATTGCCCACGGAGACACCCTGAGCTGCGAGGAACGTGTAGAACATTCCGCCGCCGATCACCAGAGTGTCGACCTTCGGTGCCAGTGCCTCGATGACGGCCAGCTTGTCCGAGACCTTGGAGCCGCCGAGCACCACTGCGTACGGACGCGCTGCGTCCTGCGTGAGCTTGGCGAGCACCTCGACCTCGGCGCCGACCAGGTAGCCCGCGTAGTGCGGGAGCAGCTTCGCGACGTCGAAGACCGACGCCTGCTTACGGTGAACAACACCGAATCCGTCGGAGACGAATGCGCCGTCGTCACCGACCAGCTCGACGAGAGCTTTGGCGAGCTTGACCCGCTCGGCTTCGTCCTTGCTGGTCTCGCGAGGGTCGAAACGGATGTTCTCGAGCATCAGGACGTCACCATCGGTGAGTCCTTCGGAACGAGCCAGCGCGTCCTGTCCCACGACGTCACCGGCGAGTTGCACGTTGCGACCGAGGATTTCGGCCAACTTCGCGGCAACCGGTGCGAGGGAGAACTTGGGATCGGGCTGACCGTCTGGGCGCCCGAGGTGCGCGGTCACGATGACCTTCGCTCCACCCTCGGCAAGTGCCCGCAGGGTGGGAGCGGACGCGACGATGCGGCCCGGGTCCGTGATTTCTCCGCCATCCAACGGGACGTTGAGGTCGGAACGCACCAGTACGGTGCGCCCCTCGACCCCAGCGTCCAGCAGATCCTTCAGCGTCTGAACTGCCACTGTTATCGAAACTCCGCTCAGAGAGACTTGGCGACGAGGCCGATGAGGTCGGCGAGGCGGTTGGAGTAGCCCCACTCGTTGTCGTACCAGGAAACGATCTTGACCTGGTCGTCGATGACCTTCGTCAGACCCGAGTCGAAGATCGACGAGTGCGGGTCGGTGACGATGTCCGAAGAGACGATCGGTGCGTCGGTGTACTTGAGGATGCCCTTGAGGGGTCCTTCGGCAGCAGCCTTCATCGCGGCGTTGATCTCGTCGGCAGTGGCCGACTTCTTCAGGTTCGCGGTGAGGTCGGTGACCGAGCCCGTGGGGATCGGCACGCGCAGTGCGTAGCCGTCGAGCTTGCCGAGCAGCTGCGGGAGAACCAGGCCGATGGCCTTGGCTGCACCGGTGCCGGTGGGAACGATGTTGAGGGCGGCTGCGCGGGCACGACGGAGGTCTGCGTGCGGAGCGTCCTGCAGGTTCTGATCCTGGGTGTACGCGTGGATCGTGGTCATCAGACCCTTGACGATGCCGAACTCGTCGTCGAGAACCTTGGCGATGGGGCCGAGGCAGTTGGTGGTGCACGACGCGTTGGAGATGATGTTCTGGCTGCCGTCGTACTTGTCGTCGTTGACGCCCATGACGATGGTGATGTCTTCACCCTTGGCCGGAGCCGAGATGATGACCTTCTTGGCGCCGGCTTCGAGGTGTCCCTTGGCCTTTGCGGCGTCGGTGAAGATACCGGTGGACTCGACGACGACGTCGACGCCCAGCTCGCCCCAGGGAAGTTCGTTCAACGGGCCGCGGTGTGCGAGGGCCTTGATGCGCTGATCGCCGACAACGATCGTGTCGTCACCGTCGAGCGACACGTCGTACGGCAAACGGCCGAGGATGGAGTCGTACTTCAGCAGGTGAGCGAGCGTCGCGTTGTCAGTCAG
Organism: Rhodococcus baikonurensis; assembly: GCF_040489275.1. Taxonomy (NCBI): domain Bacteria; kingdom Bacillati; phylum Actinomycetota; class Actinomycetes; order Mycobacteriales; family Nocardiaceae; genus Rhodococcus; species Rhodococcus baikonurensis. The sequence goes on from NZ_JBEUOQ010000008.1 coordinate 73,503, forward strand.
GTCGTTGACTGCCACGATCTCGATATCGGTGGTTCCGAGCGCCTTCTGCGCATCCACCGCCCTGAAGAAGTTACGTCCGATACGGCCGAAACCGTTTACGCCAACCCGGACAGTCACAATTCGCTCCTTTGACCATGATTCTGGTGTGCAACTTGACCCACGCATACTCCGAATCCGTGTGTGCACGACGCGGACGTGGGGTTCATCGGTCGATGTGACTCATACCCTAATGCGCGTGGCCCGAACGTGCGCAGCCCACCCTGACGGAGGGCAGGTCACCCCTCTTCGAGTAGCTCCACGTTCACTGCGGATTCGGTGTCGGGTATGCCCGTTTCTTTCGCCTTGCGATCAGCCATGGACAGCAGGCGACGGATACGTCCGGCGACGGCGTCCTTGGTCATCGGCGGGTCCGCCAACTGGCCGAGTTCTTCGAGGGACGCCTGCCGATGCTCGACGCGCAGTGCGCCCGCCGCCGCGAGGTGATCGGGCACGTCCTCGCCGAGGATCTCCAACGCACGCTCGACGCGTGCAGCGGCTGCGACGGCGGCGCGGGCCGAGCGTCGCAGGTTGGCGTCGTCGAAGTTGGCGAGGCGATTGGCAGTGGCGCGGACCTCGCGTCGCATCCGTCGCTCCTCCCACACCAGACGCGTGTCCTGTGCTCCCATTCGAGTCAGGAGATCACCGATGGCCTCACCGTCGCGGATCACCACACGATCCGTTCCGCGCACCTCACGTGCCTTCGCCGAAATCCCGAGACGCCGCGCAGCACCGACCAGAGCAAGTGCGGCTTCCGGGCCCGGGCAGCTCACTTCGAGCGCCGACGAACGGCCGGGTTCGGTCAGGGAACCGTGCGCGAGGAACGCTCCGCGCCACGCCGCTTCGGCGTCGCCGACACTTCCGCCGACCACCTGCGCGGGCAAGCCGCGGACCGGGCGTCCGCGAAGATCGAGCAATCCTGTCTGGCGGGCCAGCGCCTCGCCTTCCTTCGCCACGCGCACGATGTAGCGAGCGGACTTACGCAGCCCGCCCGCGCTGAGTACGTGAACGTCGGCGCTGTAGGTGAACAGGTCGAAGATCTCCCGGCGCAGACGTCGCGCCGTGGAGCCCAGATCCACCTCTGCCTCGACGACCACCCGGCCGCCGACGATGTGGAGTCCACCGGCAAAGCGCAGCAACGCGGAGACCTCTGCCTTGCGGCAGCTGACCTGAGTCACCACTAACCGGCTCAGTTCGTCCTTGACCTCCGCTGTCATTGCCACGAAGCGTTCTCCCTCTGTTCTTTCTCGGACTGCTGTTCTTGCAGGGACTGCTGTGTCGAATCCCCTACTGCCGCACCGCTCGACAGTTCGGCCAGTACATCGGCCAGTTTTGCCGGATCGTGTACATGCGCTGCGCCCGGTGAGGTGTCCGCGACATCCGCGTACCTGACTTCGGCTGAAAATTGATCCGCCGCACGCTGCAGATGTTCACGTTCACGCCCGGCCGGTACCGACGCCGAGTCGACCACCACGTAGTCGACCCGGAAATCGGGCACGTGTTGGGAGAGTACGTGCAGGTGACGCTCTGCGGAGAATCCGGCGGTCTCCCCCGGCTCGGGGGCGAGATTGAGCACCAGCACCTTTCGAGCCTTCGTCGACGACAGTGATTCGACGAGTTCGGGTACCAGGACGTGCGGGATCACGCTCGAGAACCACGATCCCGGACCGAGCACCACGAGATCGGCACGATCGATCGCAGTTACTGCGTCGGGGCACGCGGGCGGATTGGACGGGAGCAGTCTCACACGCCGCACCTTGCCCGGCGTGGTCGCGACGGCGACCTGTCCACGAATGCAGCGGCTGACGCGGGGGTCCTCTTCGAGTCCTTGAACGTCGGCTTCGATCTCGAGCGCGATCGGCGACATCGGCAGCACACGGCCACGGATTCGCAGCAGTCGCGCCATCTCGTCGAGCGCGACGACCGGATCGCCGAGCACCTCGGTGAGGCCGGCCAGGATGAGATTGCCCACCGAGTGCCCGGCAAGTGCGCCGACACCGCCGAAGCGATGCTGGATGGTCCGCGTCCAGTCGACGATCTCGGGTTCGTCCGACGCGAGAGCCGCGAGCGCCATCCGGAGGTCACCGGGCGGGATGACGCCGAGTTCGGCGCGCAGCCGACCCGAGGAACCACCGTCGTCAGCGACGGTGACCACTGCGGTGACGTCGACTGTCAGGCGTCTGACGGCCCGGAGGGTGGCGAACAATCCGTGGCCGCCGCCGAGCGCGACAATCGCCGGATCGGAAGACGTGCGCTGTGTAGGTTCACTCATTCGCGCCCCAGATCCCGGTGCACGATGCTGACGGAGATGTCTTCCTCGGAACCCAAACGCCTCGCGAGAGCTTCCGACATGGCCACGCTTCGGTGCTTACCGCCGGTGCACCCGACTGCAATTGTCATGTAGCGCTTTCCTTCTCGTCGATATCCGGCGATGGTCAAATCCACCAGATGCCGGTAGGTGTCGAGATAGTCTTCCGCACCCTCGCGGGACAACACGTAATCACGGACGTCGGCATCCTGACCGGTGTGCGGACGAAGTTCGGGGATCCAGTGGGGATTGGGCAGGAATCGAACGTCACAGACGAGATCGGCGTCCATCGGCAGGCCGTACTTGAAGCCGAACGACTGGACCGTCACCTTCATCGTGCGGTTGGCGTCGTTTCCGAATGCGGTTTCGATCTTCTGACGCAGCTGATGCGCCTTCAGCGCAGACGTGTCGATGACCAGATCTGCGGCTGCCTTCACCACAGCCAGCTGGCGACGCTCGGCTGCGATGCCTTCGGACAACGTGCCGTCGATGCCGTCGTTCTGCAAGGGATGGCTGCGGCGTACCTGTTCGAACCGTCGGATCAACACGTCGTCCGACGCTTCGAGGTAGAGCACCCGGGTGTGGATCGGTTCCGCTTCGAGTTCGGTGAGCACCCAACCGAGGTCGCCGGTGAAGAGTCGACTCCGCACGTCGATCACGACGGCAAGACGATCGACCGGCGGATCGGAGGTCAAGCTCAGACCGACCATTCGGGATATGAGCTCAGGTGGCAAATTGTCCGCGACATACCAGCCGAGGTCCTCGAGCACCTTGGCAGCGGTACTCAAACCTGCTCCGGACAATCCCGTCACCAGCAGGAAATCCATCGTTCGACTGTCTTTGGCGCTGTCGGTAGTCACTGTGCACTCGGCCCCGTCGTCGGCATGGACAATTCTCGCGACTCGGAGCCCTCGTCACCGCTACCGGATTCGACGCTGGGCGCGTCAGCAGACGTAACAGACGATTCGGATTCCTTGTCCAGCTCATCATCCCCTACCGGCGCGGGCAGCGCGCGAGCTTCAGCCCCCGTATCGGCTGCGGCCGAATCCGTTCCGAGTGCGGCCAGAACCGCTGTGGCGGTGGTCTCACCGATACCAGGGACCTGCATGATCTCCTCGACCGTTGCCGTTTTCAGCTTTGCCACGGAACCGAAGTGCGCCACCAGAGCGGTACGACGAGTTTCACCGAGCCCCTTGACCGAGTCCAGCGCCGAAGCCGTCATCCGCCTCGAGCGTTTGCTGCGATGGAACGTGATCGCGAATCGGTGAGCTTCATCTCGGATGCGTTGCAGTAGGTACAACGACTCGCTCGTTCGGGGAAGGATCACCGGATCTTCTTCCCCCGGCACCCATACCTCTTCGAGTCGCTTGGCCAATCCGACTACCGCGACGTCGGTAACGCCCAGCTCGTCGAGGACCGCCGCTGCCGCCGTGACCTGAGGAGCGCCGCCGTCCACGACGAACAGATTGGGTGGATAGGCGAACCGCCGAGGCCTGCCCGTCGCCGGGTCGATCGCCGCTTCGGGAGCGAGATCCCCACCGTCCGCGTCCATGGTCGACGCTGACGCGGCGAGAACGCCCAGGTCGCGGTTGTGTCGCAGAAACCGCCTGCGGGTGATCTCGGCGATACTCGCCACGTCGTCGGAGTGACCGTCGCCGGCTGCTTCCTTGATCGCGTAATGCCGGTAGTCCGACTTACGCGGGAGCCCGTCTTCGAACACGACCAGTGACGCCACGACGTCGGTTCCTTGGACGTGACTGATGTCGATGCACTCGATTCGTAGTGGAGCCGAGTCCAGGTCCAGTGCTTCCTGGATGCCCTGCAGCGCCGCGGAGCGTGAAGTGAAATCGCCGGCGCGTTTGAGCTTGTGCTGCGCCAGAGCTTCTTTCGCGTTTCTCTGGACCGTTTCGGCGAGGTCTTTCTTGTCTCCGCGTTGCGGAACCCGCAGTTGCACTTGTGATCCCCGAAGCTTGCTCAGCCACGCCTGGATCTCGGTCGCGTTTGCCGGCAGGACCGGCACGAGAACTTCCTTGGGAACGGCGCTGATCCCGGCCTCGGAGCCCGCTCCCGGGTCGAGTGCCGCCTGCTCACCGTAGAACTGGGTGAGGAACTGTTCGACCAGGATCGGCAGGTCGGACTCGGCGTCGAGTGCGGCCCAGTCGATGGCGTCACCTGCCTTCTCCACGACCCATCCACGCTGACCCCGCACGCGTCCGCCGCGCACGTGGAACACCTGAACGGCGGCCTCGAGATCATCGGCGGCAAAGGCGACGAGATCAGCGTCGGTGCCGTCACCGAGTACGACTGCCTGCTTCTCGAGCGCCTTGCGCAAGGCTCCGATGTCGTCACGCAGACGGGCTGCGGTCTCGAAGTCGAGATCCTCGGAAGCCTGCTGCATGCGCTTCTCGAGATCTTTGACCAGCTTGTCGGTGCGGCCGGCGAGGAAGTCGCAGAAATCTTCGACGATCTGTCGATGCTCCTCGGCGCTGACTCGCCCGACGCAGGGCGCCGAGCACTTGTCGATGTAGCCGAGCAGACACGGACGACCGATCTGGTTGTGCCGTTTGAAGACTCCGGACGAGCACGTTCGCGCGGGAAATACTCGCAGCAGCAGATCGAGGGTTTCGCGGATGGCCCACGCATGAGAGTAGGGACCGAAGTAGCGGACACCTTTGCGCCGCGGACCGCGGTAGACGAACAGCCTCGGGAACTCTTCGTTGAGCGTCACGGCGAGAACCGGATACGTCTTGTCGTCGCGGTACCGCACGTTGAACCGCGGATCGAATTCCTTGATCCAGTTGTACTCGAGCTGAAGCGCTTCGACTTCGGTACTGACGACGGTCCACTCGACGCTGCCGGCGGTGGTCACCATCTGCCGCGTACGGGGATGAAGTGTCGTGACGTCCGCGAAGTACGAGTTCAAACGTGAACGGAGGCTTTTCGCCTTTCCGACGTAGATGACCCGACCATGCGGATCGCGAAATTTGTAGACGCCCGGCGCAGCCGGAATGGTTCCGGTAGCGGGGCGGTAAGTCGAGGGATCCGGCACGGTTTCAGGTTAGTCGCCGCCACCGACCGACTCGGAAACGCGCAGGATGCGGGCACCGAACCGGTCGGAAGACGTCAGTTGCTCTTGTGCGCGACCGGTGCGTAGCGGTCGGCCAGTTCGCGGAACTTACCGACCGTGTCGACGGCGTACTCGCGGTCGTTGGACTGGATCGCCATCACGGCCATGTACTCGTCGTCGGGCAATTCGATGCGTGCCCAGGCGGCACCGTCGGGGAACGAGAGTCCCTCGAACAGATCCCAGTCGACAATCTTCTCACCCAGGATGTTTCGGACGGCGATTCCCTGCTTGCCCACCTTGACCCGCGGCCGCGTCAACATCAGCACACCGAGAGCCAGAATGGTGCCGATGCCTGCCATCGCAAGTTGGTCCGCGGCACGGAAGTACACGCCGGTGGACCCCTGACGGAGCAGGAGTGCCAGTGTGACGTGAACGATCACCAGGAGTACCGCAACTCCGATCGCGTACCGCGTGGACTTACGCGGTGACGCAATCAGTTCCCAGTTCTCGTTGTCGCCGGGTGTACTCATCGAAACGAATCCTCGGTCCATGGTGCTCGGACGTGGCGCAGGGTCACTGCGGTGTCCAGTGCGGCGGCGCAGGCCTGTGCGCCCTTGTCCTCGACGCTACCCGGCAGCCCTGACCGGTCAAGAGCCTGCTGCTCGGTGTCGGTGGTCAGGACACCGTTACCCACCGGAGTGCTTTCGTCGAGCGAGACGCGTGTGAGACCGGCAGTGACCGCGTCGCACACGTACTCGAAGTGCGGCGTGCCGCCGCGGATGACGACGCCCAGGGCAACGACGGCGTCGTGAGTGCGAGCCAATGCCTGCGCGACGACCGGCAGTTCGATCGCACCGGCGACACGGACCAGCGTCACGTCCTTGATCTGTGCCTCCTGCGCGACGCGCTGCGCGCCGGCGATCAGAGCCTCGGAGATCGTCGCGTGCCACTGCCCGGCAACGATCGCCAGCTTCAGATCCTTGGCTTCGGCGATCGCGAGCTGCGGCTGACCTTCGCCGCTCACAGTGCGGTTCCCGGCTGTGCGGTGTTCTGGTTCGCCTCGTACTCGTCGAGTCCGATCAGGTCGTGACCCATCCGGTCGCGCTTGGTGCGCAAGTAGGTGAGGTTTTCGGCGTTCGCGCGCAGCGGCATCGGAACGCGATCGGTGATCTGCAGGCCGTAGCCGTCCAGACCCACACGCTTGGCCGGGTTGTTGGTCAGCAGACGCATCGACGAGATTCCCAGATCGACGAGGATCTGCGCACCGATGCCGTAGTCACGGGCGTCGGCCGGAAGTCCGAGTTCGAGATTGGCGTCGACGGTGTCCGAACCGGCGTCCTGGAGCTGGTAGGCCTGCAGCTTGTGCATGAGACCGATGCCACGACCCTCGTGTCCGCGCATGTACAGGACAACGCCGCGGCCTTCCTGGGCGACCATGTCCAGTGCGGCGTCGAGCTGCGGGCCGCAATCGCACCGCAGCGAACCGAAGACGTCGCCGGTGAGGCACTCGGAGTGAACGCGGACGAGTACGTCACTACCGTCGCCGTCGGGGCCTGCGATGTCGCCGCGCACCAGCGCAACGTGCTCGACCTCGTCGTAGATGCTCGTGTAGCCGACAGCAGTGAACTCACCGTGGCGGGTGGGGATGCGGGCCTCGGCGATGCGCAGCACGTGCTTCTCGTGCTTGCGACGCCACGCGATGAGGTCGGCGATCGAGATGAGAGCAAGGTTGTGTTCGTCGGCGAAGACTCGCAGCTCGTCGGTCTGAGCCATCGCGCCTTCGTCCTTCTGGCTGACGATTTCGCAGATGACGCCGGCGGGACGCAGGTCCGCCATGCGGGCGAGGTCGACTGCAGCTTCCGTGTGGCCAGGACGACGCAGTACTCCGCCTTCCTTCGCGCGGAGCGGAACGACGTGGCCGGGACGAGTGAAATCGTTGGCACCCGATTCGGGGTTGGCGAGCAGACGCATCGTCGCAGCGCGGTCCGACGCCGAGATACCGGTACCGATTCCTTCACGGGCGTCGACGGTCACCGTGTACGCGGTGCCGTGCTTGTCCTGGTTGGTGGCGTACATCGGGGGCAGGCCCAACCGATCGCAATCGTCACCGTCGAGCGGCACGCACAGGTAGCCGGAGGTGTAGCGAACCATGAACGCCACCAGTTCCGGGGTGGCCTTCTCGGCGGCGAAGATGAGATCGCCTTCGTTCTCACGATCCTCGTCGTCCACGACGACAACAGCTTTACCTGCAGCGATATCTGCTACTGCGCGCTCGATACTGTCGAACCTGGTCACGTGCTCGCACTCCAAAGTCTTGACTATTCACATCATCGAATACAACGAGTGCATCCGACGGATGCACTGACAACCCTACGACCAATCGGACGGGTCCGATCAGCCTGGTCCTACCGACCGGCAGAGTGAAGCCGCTCGACGTACTTCGCGATCACGTCCACCTCGAGGTTGACCGGAGTACCGACCACAGCGGTACCGAGTGTCGTCAACTCGAGCGTTGTCGGGATCAGCGAGATCTCGAAGTACTCGAACCCGCGGTCGCCGCCCAGTGCGGAGACCGTGAGCGAGACTCCGTCGACGGTGATCGAACCCTTCTCCACGACATAACGGGAAATGGAATCCGGCAGCGCGATCCGCACTACCTCCCAGTTCTCGGACGGCGAGCGGGAGATGACGTGGCCTGTTCCGTCGACGTGCCCTTGAACCAGGTGGCCGCCGAGTCGGCTGTTCAGCGCCGCGGCACGCTCGAGGTTGACGCGAGAGCCGACATCCAACTTCGCCAGGCTCGAGCGATTCAACGTTTCCTGCATGACGTCGGCGGTGAACGAACCGTCGGCAAGCACGTCGACCACCGTCAGGCACACACCGTTCACCGCGATCGAATCGCCGTGACTGGCGTCGGAGGTGACCAGTGGCCCGCGCACCGTGAAGCGTGCAGCATCGACCAGTTCTTCCTTGGCGACGATTTCGCCGAGTTCTTCCACAATTCCTGTGAACACGCGCCCTACTCCTCGTTCCCCGGAGCAGAACTCTCCGGAACCAGACTCAACAAAATATCGGGACCGATCGTTACCGCGGACTCCAAACGGAATCGGTGGGCGTCGGTGATGGTGTGCACTCCGGCGTCGACGAGTGCGGAAGCGCCCGCGCCGAGCAGTATCGGAGCGATGTACGCCTCGATCACGTCGACATATCCGGCGGCGAGGAATGCTCCGGCCAGACGGGGCCCACCCTCGAGAAGTACGTCCGTGTACTCCCCCAACGCCTCGACCACTTCGGCGATGTTGTCGGTGTTGAGTACCAGAGTCGGCGCGGTGTCATCGAGAATGCTTGCAGTCGACGGTATTTCACGCTTACCGACGACGACGCGCACGGGCTGGTGCGCCGCGAGCTCGCCCGTGGGCTGACGCGCCGTCAGCCACGGATCGTCGGCGAACACGGTGCCGGTGCCGACCACGATCGCGTCGATCTGCGCCCGCTGCGCATGTACGCGCGCTCTCGCCTGCGGACCGGTGATCCACTGACTCGTTCCGTCCTCGGCGGCGCTGCGTCCGTCCAGACTGGCCGCGTACTTCCACGTGATGTGCGGGCGACCGGTGCGCTGCTTGTGCAGCCAGGCTCGCAGTGGACCTGCCTCCACCTCGGGTGCTCGCAGTCCGGCCGTGACGCTGATTCCGGCTCGCATGAGCGTCGCTGCACCCCCGGAGGCTTCCGGATTGGGATCACCGACGGCGTAGACAACTGCCGAAACTCCGGCGTCGATCAATGCCTGCGAGCAGGGGCCGGTTCGTCCCTGGTGATTGCACGGTTCCAGTGTCACCACTGCCGTTCCGCCACGTGCCGCATCGCCGGCCTCGTCGAGAGCCACGACTTCCGCGTGCGGTCCACCGGGAGGTTGCGTCATTCCGACGCCCGCGATGGTGCCGTCGGCAGCGAGGATGACCGCGCCGACCGGCGGGTTGGGGCTGGTGAATCCGCGCGCGGAATCAGCTGCAGCAAGCGCAATCTGCATCGCGGCGTCGAGATCAGCCGTCGACGCCTGTCCACCCTTTGCCATCGAGCGGCTCAGACCGACAGCGTCAGGTGCGGCGACGCCGAGGCGGCCTGCGCGCGGAGCTTGCGCACGGCCTCACCGGGATCACTCGCTCCGTACACCGCCGAACCGGCGACGAAGCAGTCGATCCCTGCTTCGGCGGCCTGCTCGATCGTGGAAGCGTTGATGCCGCCGTCGATTTCGACGAGGAGCGTCAGCTCACCCGAATCGACGAGCTTGCGAACTGCACGTGCCTTGTCGAGCACCTGCGGCATGAAGGACTGACCACCGAATCCGGGTTCGACGCTCATGATCAGGAGTGTGTCGAAGTCCTTGAGGATTTCGAGGTAGTCGTCGATCGGGGTTCCAGGCTTGATGCTCAGCCCCGCCTTGGCACCGGCCGCACGAATATCGCGGGCAACCGAACGCGGGTCGTCGGTGGCCTCGGCGTGGAACGTGACGTTGTACGCGCCGGCCTCGGCGTACGGCGGCGCCCAGCGCTCCGGGTTCTCGATCATCAGGTGGCAGTCGAGCGGAATGTCCGTCGCCTTCAGCAGACTCTCGACCACCGGCAGACCCAGCGTGAGATTGGGAACGAAATGCGCGTCCATCACGTCGACGTGAAGCCAGTCGGAGCCGGACACGGCAGTCGCTTCATCAGCGAGTCGAGCGAAATCTGCGGACAGAATGGACGGTGCAATCATCGGGGAAGCCACGACGCCGAGTTTAGCTGTGTCTCATCGCCGACCGCGCATGCACCACGGGGCAGGTGCGCCCTGGTCAGTTCTTCACGACACTCCGCAGCTTGCGCACCTTGGCGGGTGCCTTGATCCGCCACGCATCTTCGAGCATCTCCGCAAGTTGTACCTCGTCGATCAGTTCGAGGTGCACGAGGATCGAGCCGTGACCGTGATAGTGATCCGTGGTGAAGAAGGGCGCCTCACCACTGGCGAGTAGCGCCTCCTTCTCGTCCAGACCGCACATCACGACCAAGGCACCCTCCGCTTCGGTGCGGAGCCGCGCAAAAGTCTTGCCTGCCACCTTGAGTGCCGGGGTGTTGTACGAGGTCGACTCCTCCACGGAGGGAAGAGCCGAACCCAGTACTACAACCTGTTCCCACGTAACCATGTAGGCACCATACGACTACCGATGCCCAGAAGTCATCCGATCAGGCCAGCGGCTTGCGCAAAGCGGCCATGAACATCGCATCGGTCCCGTGGCGATGCGGCCACAACTGAACCGAAGACCCGTCTCCGACGTCCGGAACACCGGGCACCAATTCCTTGGTGTCGAGTTCGACGACGCCATGACGGCGCACGGCATCGGCTACCACTGCGAGCGTTTCCGACAGGTGCGGCGAGCACGTCGAGTACAGCACCACCCCGCCGGGGCGCACCAGTTCGATTGCAGCGGCAAGTAATTCACGCTGCAACTTCACGAGCGGAGCCACATCGGACGGCTGGCGACGCCAACGGGCTTCCGGGCGCCGACGCAGCGCACCCAACCCGGTGCAGGGGGCGTCGACGAGGATGCGGTCGTATCCGGGTTCGAGTCCCGATTCGCGGCCGTCCGCCACGTGTACGTCCACGGGAAGCTCGCGAGTCGTCTTGCGGATCAGTTCGGCGCGGTGTTCGACGGGCTCGACGGCGTCGAGGCGCCCGCCTTCGATACCGGCGAGAGCGCCGAGAAGCGCTGCCTTGCCACCCGGACCTGCGCAGAGGTCGAGCCAGCGGCCGGCGTCTTCACCTTCGAGGGGAGCAATGCTGAGGGCGCGGGCAACCAGCTGGCTGCCCTCGTCCTGCACGCCCGCCAAACCTTGGCGGACCGCCTCGAGCTGTCCGGGGTCGCCGCCGTCGAGATGCACGGCGTACGGCGAGTACGGTCCGATTTCCCCGCCGGTCACCAATGCGAGCTCCTCGGCAGAGATCTCACCGGGGCGGGCGACGAGGTGCACGGCAGGGCGCGCGTCGTCGGCGATCAGTACTTCTTCGAGTTCTCCGGCAGCAGCGCCGAGGGAGTCGGCGAAGACCTGCGCGATCCACAGAGGGTGCGCGTGCTCGAAGGCGAGACGGCCGACCGGGTCCTTCGGGGCCAGCAGTTCGACCCACTCGTCCTGGGTGCGTTCGGAGACGCGGCGCAAGACCGCGTTGACGAATCCCGCTCGGCCCTGGCCGTTTTCGGCGCGGACGAGGTCGACCGAGGTGGCGACGGCAGCGTGCGGTGCGACACGAGTGCGCAGCAGTTGGTACGAGCCGAGTCGGAGAACATCGAGCAGAGTTCCGTCGATCTCTTCGATCGGCCGACCCGCTGCATGCGCGATGACCGCATCCAGGAGGCCCTGAGCGCGGGCCGCGCCGTACGCGAGCTCGGTTGCCAGCGCCGCGTCGCGTGCGTCGAGTTTGCGGTCGCGAAGCAGTCCCGGCAGAACCAGGTTCGCGTATGCGTCACGTTCACGGACCGCGCGCAGGACGTCACGCGCTGCCAGACGCGGCTGATCGAGCCCGGCGGTTGCCGGATCCGGGCGCTTGGCCTGCTTCGGCTTGGTGTTCTTGCCACCGGCTGCGCTCTTGGCTCCGGGGCCCTGTGTCCGCCGTGCCGGTCGTCGTGATTCGGTCACTGTGCTCGTACCTCCGCGTCGAGTCGGGCACCGCGTGCCCAGTCCCCTGCCGACATCAATTTCTTGCCCGGGGGCTGAATCTGCCCGAGTCGTACCGCGGTGGTCGCGGTACCGATGTAGAGACCATCCTTGCGTACCGAGATCTCGCCGACGGCCAGGGTCTCGTCCGTGACGGTGACCGGGCCGACCTTGACTCGAAGGTCACCGATCATCGTCCACGCGCCGGGCGCCGGTGTGACGGCGCGGATGTGACGGTCGATCGTGCGGGCGGGCAATTCCCACCGCACGCGGGCGGCGTCCACCGTTACTTTGGGGGCGTACGAGACGCCGTCGGCTGACTGCGGAACCGCGTTGATCTCTCCGGCCTCGAGTCCGTCGAGAACCGATTCGAGCAGAGTCGCGCCGTTTTCTGCCAGACGCCCGAGTAGATCGCCTGCCGTGTCGGTGTCACGAATCCGCTCGGTCATCACTCCGTACACCGGGCCCGTATCCATGCCGGCCTCCAAACGAAATGCGCTGGCGCCGGTCACCTCGTCACCGGCACTGATCGCGGCCTGCACCGGCGCGGCGCCGCGCCAGGCGGGAAGCAGCGAGAAATGCAGATTGACCCAACCGTGTTTCGGAATGTCGAGGATGTTCTGCGGCAACAGGTTTCCGTAGGCGACGACGGGTGCGCAGTCCGGCTCGAGGCGGGCAAGTTCGGCTGCGAAGTCGGGATCGGACGCCTTGGCCGGCGTCAGCACCGGGATGCCGTGCTCGTCGGCAAGGAGACCGATCGGCGAGCGGGTGACTTTGCGACCACGGCCCGCGACGGCGTCCGGACGCGTGACGACGGCTACCACTTCGTGGTTGGCGGACTCGATGAGACGACGCAGTGACGGAACCGCGGGTTCCGGTGTTCCGGCGAACACGACGCGCATGTCAGCTCTCCCGTTTCGGTGGGCTCTTCGGACTCTGATCAGCCGATCGGCCTGTCGAACGCGGTGGACTGCAACTCACGAAAATGCTCCCGGATGTGTCGGTGGGTGGAACTGTCAGTCTAAGGACTGCGGGAGCTACGACCTACCTCGCGCCACACCGAACCACTTTCTCAGCAATTTCTTTGATCAGAACCCTGCAGATTCACCGGTCGTCGGTATTGACTGTTTCTGTCGTCGCCACTCGGCGAAGGCTGATACGGGATACACCGATCACACGGAGGAACTTAGATGGCAGGCATCGACAGTAAGTTCGACAAGGCCTACGCGGGAAAGTCCGTCGAAGAATTGGCGGATGCCCCGGTCGCGGCACTCAACGGTGTAAGCGATTCGGATGCAGAGCATTTGAAGGCAGCGTTCAACATCAAGACGGTCCGCGATCTGGGAACCAACAAGTTCTTCCTGTGGGCTCAGGCCACTGCCAAGCTCGCCGAGTAAGGATCCCGACCGAAGTGATGTCGGTGCTCACGAATTGGCATCGATGACCACTTGCGGAATATCCGTGCCGAGCGGCACCGCGCTGCACGTAGCGTGCCGCTCGGCATCGGGGTCGAGGACCGTCCGGATGACATCGATCACGTAGGGGTCGTACGGCATGCGGAAGTGGCCGGTCAGGTTCGACGGACACAGGTCCTGGAGAACGATGTTTTCTGCACCGGCGTCGCGCAGCGCGATGTTCGAGGACGGCTGGATCATCTCGTCGACAGTGGACCTGATTGTCGTGTAGCGGACGCCGGTTACCGTGTCACCGCCGTCGTTGAGAGCGTTCAACATATCCGACCCCTGCATCTGCTCTCGGACAGCTCGCGAGAAGACATCTTCGACAAAATCTTCTCCACCGGGGATCGCGCGGACGATCGGCACCAATCCGAACATCACGCCGCCGTAGGTCGGAGACGCCAGACCGACCCAATGATCGACGTACGCGTCCCCGCCCATCTTGTTGACGTAGTACCGCGTCACCGTCGCGCCTTGGGAGTAGCCGATGACGTCGACCTTGTCCGCACCCGTCGCGGTCAGCACCTGATCGACGAAAGAACCGAACGCGGTGGCACTACCGACGATGTCTCCGACGCCGTAGGTTTCGTGTGCGACATCCCCGTCTTGTTCTTTGATCACACCGCCGTAATTGAGAGCGAAAACGCAGTAGCCGTCGGCTGCCAGTGCCGGCGACAGAGCCGCCCAATCTGCATACGCCTCGGTGTCGGTTCCGTGGGCGAGCACAACCGGCCGAGGATGCGCTGCGGAGGGCGCACAGCCGAAATCGTTCGACCCGGCAGGGGCAGATCCGGGATGAGCATGCGCATATGCCGTAGCGACGGAACGGGTCGCCTGACCCGGGCCGATGTCGAGGGGAACATCCATCGCGTCGGCACTCGAAGACGGCAGCGACGGTGCGGCAGCCGATATCGCGGGCGGTGCCCCGATCAGCAGCGCCACTGCTACCGAAAATGTCAGTCCCACAGACCGTTTGACGCCAGCCATTGTTCCTGCTCCTGCTCTGATCCTACGAGGGAGCTGACCGTAACACCAGAAACTTCGAGGCGCATACCCTACCGAACAGTAGGTATCCGACGTCTCAATTGCCGCCTTCACCGGCATCGTCGCCGGCAAGCACTCGGTACAGCGACTTGCGTGCCTCGACCAGCACGTCGGCTGCGGCCTTGACCTGCGCGGGCGTGCCTACAGCGGCCACTTGACCGGCCGCGCCCATCAACTGTCCGATCAGTTCACGAAGGTCCTGCTCCGGCTCCCCCACGCTGAGACGAACGTCATCCCACGGCGCCCCGAGATCGGCGCGATGCTCCTCGACGTACGCGACGCCTTCCTCGGTCAGCTTGGCAGTCTTGCGGCCGGCGACCTTTTCGATGATCACCAGTCCTTCGTCCTCGAGTTGGGACAGCGCGGGATAAATGGAGCCCGGACTCGGCTTCCAGACGCCACCGCTACGCTCGACGATCTGCTGAATCAATTCGTAGCCGTGCATCGGCTCTTCGGCGATCAACAGCAAGATCGCGGCGCGCACGTCTCCGCGACGACCGCGCCCACCACGTCCTCGCCCCCGACCGAATTGTGCGCCCGGACCGAACCCGGGGCCAGGTCCGCCGTCGGGACCGAAACGACCACGCCGATGGCCTCTGCGTGGCATCTCACCGAAGCCGGGGCGCTCATGCGGTCGACCGCGTCGTCCACCGTCTCGATCGCCGGAACCATCGCCCGGCGCGCCGTCGTCCGTCGGCACCCACATCACGAACGGCGGCCGCTGTTCACGTCCGAAAGCGCCGAAGAAACCGCGCCGGCCGAACATCCCCTCGTTCGGGAAACTTGCATCCATCGTCGAACCTCCATCACTATCGTTGATAGTTCGACGATATATCGCCATACCGGGTTGTGCAAGATCTTCGCGGCACTCAAGGATGCCTCTGACAGCTCGAAACTCAGCCGATGCGGCGTGGGTCGATCTGAATGCGGACCGGACCCGATGACTTCCGTGCACTGCGTGCCGCTCGCGCATGTGCCAGTGCGTCCGCAAGACCCCGACCGTCCTTGCGTGGAACGCGGACCAGCATTCGCTCTGGCGCGACACCACTCTCGTCCTCACCGGAATACGGAAGCCTCTCCCCCGCAGGCAATTCCACTGGACCGAGGAGTACTGCGCTTGCCGGCAGTTCCGCCGACTCCACCAACTCCGCAATTGCTGCGGATCCACCGTCGATCGCAGCCATGTGAACGGCCGGAGGAAATCCGACCTCGTCTCGTTCCTCGAATTGAGACTGTGCGTGCCCCACCGGATCCCACCGGACCAACGCCTGCACCGTAGGGATACCCGAGTCCGCGACAACTACGACTTCACCGCCTTCGGACAGCGGAATCACCATGGCAGCAGCCGACATCCAGCGCCTGAGTGTTTCCTCGGCGGCGCGAAGATCGGGCCGTCCGAGCAGTGCCCACCCGTCGAGCAAGAGTGCGGCGCCGTAGCCGCCGGTCATCACCGGCTCCGCACCGACCGTCGACACCACCAACGCGGGCCCGTGTGGCAGTTCCTTGACCACGTCACCGCCCCCGGACAGAACAACTTTCACACCGGGAAACGCTCGCCCGAGTTCTTCGGCGGTCCGACCGGCACCGACCACCACCGCGCGCAACGCTTTCGCACCGCACGCGTGACATCGGTAGGCGGCATCGGCAACCCCGCACCAGCGGCACGCCGGTGTGCCGGCGCCGTCCGGCCCTGCCGCAGCGGGAAGAGCGAGCGGGCCGTTGCACCGACGGCACCGTGCCGGGGCACGGCACTTTCCGCAGGCCAAGGTCGGCACGTATCCTCGCCGAGGCACCTGCACCAGGACGCCGTTGCCCTCACCCAGAGCACGCCGCGCGGCCGCGAATGCAATAGCGGGCAAACGAGCCGCTCTGGCTCCCGGATCGCGGGCCAAGGCTTGATCACTGTCGGCCAGCGCGGTGATCTTCGGTGCGTGGGCACGAACGACGTCCCGCGTGGCGACCAGATCATGCGCCCATCCCGAATCGACGAGTACCTGCGCTTCCGCCGTACGTGAGAACCCACCGATCACGACGGCGCACCCGGCGACGTAGCCCCGCAGGACGGCAACTTCCCGGGCGTGCGGATACGGCGACCGTGGCTCGGAGAGATTGTCGTCGCCGTCGTCCCAGACGACGACCAGACCGGTCTCAGGTGTCGGCGCAAAAACAGCGCTCCGCGTGCCGACGACGATCCGGGCGGTCCCGCGCAGTGCTGCGAGCCACCTTCGGTATCGCATGGCCGGCCCCAGGCCCGCGGACAGACCCACCACTGCATCCGCTCCGGATAGTTCGGTACATGCGGCGACGACGCGGTCCAGATCGCGTTGATCGGGCACAACCAGGATCGCGGATTTACCACTGGCCGCTACAGCCCCGGCCAGTTCGGCCAGGCGCAGTGGCCAGTTTTCACCAGGCAAAGCCTGCCAGACCGCACGCGGGCTTTTCGACTCGCGAATCGCGGACAGGAAGGCGTCACCGAATCTGTAGAGATGCCAACCATTTTCGATCGGTTCAGGAGCGGGCGGCGGCTCGCCGAGCTCCCACGGTTCCGCCTCGACCTTCGCGTGGCGCGGCGGCACCGCCAAGCGGAGGACATCGGCACGGGTTCCGGCATAACGCTCCGCCACTCGATCGACGACTTGCGCGATTTCGGCCGTCAGGACACGTTCGGACGAGATGACGCGTTCGAGCCAGCCGAACTTCCCCTGATGGTCACTGGTTGCCTCGCGCGAGACGATGAAACCGTCCACCAGACGACCAGCGAAGCGGATGCGCACCCGGACTCCGGGCTGCGCATCCGCTTCGAGTTCACGAGGAACGAGGTAGTCGAATTCACGGTCGAGGTGAGCGAGCGGGAGCATCGGCAGCACCCGGGCGACCGGATCGACTTCTGCCGCTACTCTTTCCGCGCCCACCCGCGCCCCGTCTGTACGTCAGTGATCAGAGACCAGCTGCGCTACGCAGCTTGTCGGCGCGATCGGTGCTCTCCCACGGAAGATCGATGTCGGTGCGACCGAAGTGACCGTATGCTGCCGTCTGCGCGTAGATCGGGCGCAGCAGGTCGAGGTCGCGGATGATCGCTCCCGGACGCAGGTCGAAGATCTCGGTGATCGCCTTCTGGATCCGTGCCGGATCGGTCTTCTCGGTGCCGAAGGTTTCGACGAAGAGTCCGACCGGAGCTGCCTTGCCGATGGCGTAGGCAACCTGAACCTCGATGCGGTCGGCCAGACCCGCGGCAACAGCGTTCTTGGCCACCCAACGCATGGCGTAGGCAGCACTGCGGTCGACCTTTGACGGGTCCTTGCCGGAGAACGCGCCACCGCCGTGGCGAGCCATTCCGCCGTACGTGTCGACGATGATCTTGCGACCGGTCAGACCCGCGTCACCCATCGGGCCACCGAGGACGAACTTGCCCGTCGGGTTGACCAGCAGGCGAACGTCGGAGGTGTCGAGGTCGGTGAGGTTCACATCGGCCAGCACCGAATGGAGCACCTTCTCGCGAAGGTCCGGCGTCAGCAGGTTGTCGAGATCGATGTCCGCTGCGTGCTGGGTGGAGATGACCACGGTGTCGAGACGGACAGCCTTGTCGCCGTCGTATTCGATGGTGACCTGGGTCTTGCCGTCCGGGCGCAGGTACGGCAACACGCCGGACTTGCGGACCTCGGTCAACCGGCGGGAGAGACGATGAGCCAGCGCAATGGGCAGCGGCATCAGTTCCGGCGTGTCCGTGGTGGCGTAACCGAACATCAGGCCCTGGTCGCCCGCACCCTGACGGTCGATCTCGTCGTCGCTGATTCCGTCGACGCGAGCCTCGTGCGAATGATCGACACCCTGCGCGATCTCGGGCGACTGAGCGCCGATCGCGACGTTGACACCGCACGAGTTTCCGTCGAAACCCTTCGCGGAGCTGTCGTAGCCGATTTCGAGGACCGTGTCGCGCACGATCTTCGGAATGTCCGCGTACGCAGTGGTGGTGACCTCGCCGGCTACGTGAACCTGGCCGGTGGTGACCAGTGTCTCGACGGCCACGCGGGCGCGCGGGTCCTGGGTGAGCAGCGCGTCGAGGATCGAGTCGCTGATCGCGTCACAGATCTTGTCCGGGTGCCCCTCGGTGACGGACTCGCTGGTGAATAGCCGACTGCCGGACTTGCTCACAGATCTCCCTCTCGACGACTGAGTTCTTGACTACAGCTTATTGAAGTATCCGAATCACCGTTCGGTGACCGTTTTGTCATGCTTTGTTAGCTGGGGGCTGAGCCGACGATAACGGTTGGACCGCCTGCGCAACACCCTTGTACTCACCCGATTATCGTGGGGTAACTCTCACCACCGGGCGCGTGTCGCTACTCGGGGAAGAGCTTGACCAGGGCGTCGAGTACTCGACTGGCCATCAAAGCCTTGGATCCGTGTTCGAGAGCGGACTCCGAGCCGTCGGAACCGAGTAACCAACCGTCGTTGTGATCGACCTCGAACGCCTTGCCCTCACCGACCGCATTGACCACGAGGAGATCGCAACCTTTGCGGGCCAGCTTGGATCGGGCATAAGTGAGAACGTCACCGTGGGCGTCACCGGTCTCTGCGGCGAATCCGACGATCACCGTTCGAGCATCCAGATCGCCGTCACGACGGGCTTCGACGAGACCGGCGAGGATGTCGGCGTTTCTGGTGAGGCTGATCGAGTCGGGTTCGTTTGCGCCCTTCTTGATCTTGCTGCCTTCGACGGTGGTGGGGCGGAAGTCCGCGACAGCCGCAGCCATGACGACTCCGTCGTGTCCCGGTGCGTGCTTCTCCACCGCCAATCGGAGATCTTCCGCCGTCTTGATGTGCACGACGTCGACAGCGGCGGGGTCGGCGAGATCGGCCGTGTAGCCGGCGATCAGCGTGACGTGCGCGCCGCGTTGTGCGGCCAGACGGGCGAGCGCGTAGCCCTGTTTGCCCGAGCTGCGATTACCGAGAAAGCGCACGGGATCCAGCGGCTCGCGAGTACCGCCGGCAGTGACCAGAATGCGGCGACCTTCCAGGTCGCGCGGCAACGCGTCCGAGCGCTCGAGGAGCAACGATGCCAAACCGACGATCTCGTCGGGTTCGGGAAGTCGACCCGCTCCGGTATCTTTTCCGGTCAACCGCCCGGAGGCAGGTTCGATCACGTGGACGCCGCGCGAGCGCAGTGTCGCCACGTTGGACACCGTTGCGGGGTGCTCCCACATCTCGGTGTGCATTGCTGGGGCGAAGACGACCGGACAGCGCGCGGTCAACAAAGTGGCCGTCAACAGGTCGTCTGCGCGACCCATGACAGCTCGCGCCATCAGATCAGCGGTTGCCGGCGCGATGACGACGAGATCGGCTTCCTGTCCGAGACGGACATGCGGAACCTGCGGGACGTCGTTGAAGACGCCGGTGTGAACCGGGTTGCCGGAGAGTGCTTCGAACGTCGCGCGGCCGACGAACTCCAGAGCGGATTCGGTCGGAATCACGCGGACGTGATGACCGCTCTCGGTGAAGCTGCGGATGATCGAGCACGCTTTGTACGCGGCGATACCCCCACCGACACCGACGACAATGCGCTTACGTATCGATGTGGGTGCGTCGGACACTCCCCCGACACCCGAACGAGGTTCGGGTGCGGCAGACGTGGTGCTCACTCGCCTTCGGTGTGCTCGAGGAGATCAGCGTGGATTTCACGCAACGCGATGGACAGCGGCTTTTCCTGCAGACCGGGCTCGACCAGAGGTCCGACGTATTCGAGGATGCCGTCACCGAGCTGGTTGTAGTAGTCGTTGATCTGGCGTGCACGCTTGGCCGAGTAAATCACCAGGGCGTACTTGGAAGAGGTGCGTTCGAGCAACTCGTCGATCGGCGGGTTGGTGATGCCGAGCGGGGTGTCGTAGGCAGGCAGAGCGCCCTGACCTGCTGCGGACGCGGCTGAAGTGCTGCTCACTCTTGTGTCTCCTGAATTAGATCTTCATTGAAGAACTAGTTTTATCGATCCGGATATCTGAGAAACAGGATGGAAATCGGTTCCCGAAGGGTGCCGAATCAGTTCCCAACCAACAAGGATACCAACTCATCGCAAGCACGGCTTACATCCTCGTTCACGATGACCGTGTCGAACTCGTCCTGTGCGGCCAATTCCACTCGGGCCGTCTCGAGTCGCCGTGCCACGACGTCTTCCGTTTCGGTGCCTCGTCCGGTCAGCCGTTGCACCAGAACGTCCCAGCTCGGTGGAGCCATGAACACCAACAGAGCCTCGGGCATCGCTTTCCGGACAGCTCGTGCTCCGGCGAGATCGACCTCGACGAGAACGGGCTTTCCAGCTTCGAGTGCTTCTTCGATCGGAGCTGCGGGGGTGCCGGAGCGCTGCAGACCGCCGTGGATTTCCGCCCATTCGAGAAGTTCACCGGAGTCGATCATCCGTTGAAATTCTTCGCGGGAGGTGAATCGGTAGTCCTTGCCGTCCACTTCACCTGGACGGGGATCGCGAGTGGTTGCCGAAACACTGAAAACGAGTTCGGGCAACCGAGTTCTCAGCTCGCGAACGACGCTGGACTTACCGACAGCCGAAGGGCCGGCCAGTACAACCAGCCGACCCCTCCGCACTGCGGTCTTGCTCTCTGACACTGTTGCGTCAGCAATCATCAGACACTGCCGCGTCAGCAATCATCACTTGTCGGCTCAGGCCTCGAAGTCAAACTTGGTGAGCAGAGCCTTGCGCTGCCGATCACCGAGGCCACGAAGGCGACGGGTCGGTGCAATCTCCAGCTCGGTCATGATCTCCTGAGCCTTGACCTTGCCCACCTTGGGCAGCGCCTCGAGCAGTGCCGAAACCTTCATCTTGCCCAAGATTTCGTTGTCTTCGGCGTCCTTGAGGACCTGCTTGAGGTCGGTGCCGCCACGCTTCAGGCGCTCCTTGAGCTCAGCCCTGGCCTTGCGGGCAGCAGCTGCCTTCTCCAAAGCAGCAGCGCGCTGCTCATCAGTCAACTGGGGAAGGGCCACGGTTCCTCCGTCTCGTCGTGTGCAAATTTTGTCTATTCCGCTGATAACCAGCAGCGATAGCGACCGTACTCACGCCTGGCGCGAATTGCTAACCCACCCCCCGCGGTCCGATGCAGATCGCGGTGGGTTATGCGCGTCGAATCGATGTCACCGATCGTCGCCATTTTCGGCAGGATCGAGACGGATTCGGCGCAACATGAACATGCGTACAGTACCGAAATAGACTGTAGCACAAAGTATTTCGTCAATCGCGGCATGACCGCCCTGTGTACGTGTGCGAAATCGTTACCTGCGGGAATGAACGTGGTCGCCGACACATCCAAAATTTTCGAGCATTTTCGACGCCCATGCGCGTGTCGCGGCCTGTTTTCAGGTCTGCAGTGACGATTTCGGATCGCCGGCGTCGACCGTCTCGGGTTCGGTGCGGCTCACACCGGGGGCAGCCAGAGCGATGACCACCGCGAGGCTCGCCCAGAGCAATGAATTCTCCAGTACGAAGCCGAAGACCGGGACATCCATGTCCGCGCCGACTCGCGGAAGCCGAAACAGGACTACTGCGGCAGTGAGGCTGATGGCGACCCAGGACCACACGGGCACGGTTCGAGTGCGCTCCCCCACGCTTGGCTTGATCGGAACCAGGAGCACGCCCACCGCCGGCACCAACCACACGAAATGGTGGGTCCAGGCAATGGGAGTCACGACTGCCGCCAGCAGAGCCACCACCGTGAAACCGGCAAGATCACCCCGCAGGCGCTGAGCACGCCGTGTTGCGACAATTCCGACGACACCCAACACTGCACAGGCGAAAAGCCATGCGGGACCCACCAGGCCCTCGGGAAGTAGTCGCAAGGCCATTCCACGCACGGACTGGTTGCCGAACACAGAAGGGTCGCCGACAGCGACGCGCCCCGACAGTGAGGCGATGTCACCGAAGTAGTCGATCGTCTGGCGCGGGAGAACCGCCAAGCCGAGTGCCGTTGCGCCGAGGAAGCCGGCGAGGCCTCCCGCAACCGCTTTCCAGCGCCCGGTGATCACGTAATAACCGATGTAGACGAGCGGCACCAGTTTGACCGCCCCGGCGATCCCCACCAACACACCCTCGGGAATCCACCGTGGTCGAGCCAGCACGTCGATCAGACACAGGAGCGTCAGGAACAACCCGACCTGCCCGTACCCGAGGTGATCGGAGATCGGTGATGCTGCCGTCCACAGGACCAGGAAACCCACGTAGACCACGACCGGTCGCTTACGCGTGAACGGGACTTCGCGGTAGCTGAGCACGATGATCGCGGCCAGCATCAGGAGGCTGACAAAACTCCATCCCCACTGGACCGCGCCCCACGAACCCAAGGCGACCGGAACGGCGACGAGCGCAGCGAAGGGCGGATACGTGAACGGCAATCTCGCGTTGAACGACTCGTCGTACAGGTTCGAGCCGTCGAGGACGGCCTGACCCGCCGTCCGGTACACGGCGAGATCGTCGCCGTGTACGCCGGTGACGGATTGGAACCCGGTGGCCAGCAGGGCGCACGCCGCGATGAGAAGTCCGGTCTGCCACCAACGATTCACCGACGGACGGTACCACCGGGTTCCACCGCTCGAACGAGCCTCGAGGTCACTCACGGATCAGTTCGCCAATGCGGCTTCGATCTCGTCTCGGTCACGCATTGCTGCCTCCCGAAGTGCCGATACCGAAGGACCGTGCCTGAGCACCCCGCGTGAGGTGTTCGGCAGCAGGAGTTCGGTCGAGCCGGCAAAGATGTCTGCGAGATCCGCTGCCGTTGCGCCCTGCGCGCCGAGCCCCGGAGCGAGAATCGGCCCGTTGAACTGCGACAGGTCCAGACCGTGGTCCCGAGTTGCACCAACCACCAGTCCGACGGTGTCGCGGCCGTCGGCGTTCGCGTCGACCGCCGCGTTCACGATCGACTGAGCCACGCTCACACCGTCGGCCGACGACTGTTGAAGTTCGCCACCCTCCGGATTGGACGTTCGGGCCAGCACGAAGATCCCGCGTGCGTTCTCCCTCGCCAGTTCGAGTGTCGGAGCCAGCGCCCCGAACCCCAGGTACGGCGAAACAGTGACCGAGTCGGAGGCCAACGGTGAATCACCCAACCAGGCTTGCGCGTACGCGTCCATCGTCGATCCGATGTCACCACGCTTGGCGTCCGCGACGACAAGCGTTCCCGCGTCGCGGAGGACCGAGATGGTCCGCTCCAACACGGCGAAGCCGGCGCTGCCGTATGCCTCGAAGAACGCGACCTGAGGTTTGACGAGTCCGACCTCACCGGTGAACGCCTCGACGCAGATCTCGGCGAAAGTCTCGAGACCCTCAGCAGTACGCGGCAGTCCCCACGCGTCGAGAAGTGCGGGATGCGGGTCGATGCCGACGCACAGCCGCCCCCGGTCCGCGATCGCGGACCGGAGACGATGCCCCCAGCTGTGACTCACGACTGCTGTGCCGGCCGGCGAAGACCTGCGTGCAGTTCCTGCAGGGAGTGCACCCCGATGTCGCCGCGGATGGCCGCTTCGATGCCTTGTACTGCAGCCGAGGCACCCTGCACCGTCGTGATGCACGGGATGTTCGACGCTACTGCTGCGCTTCGGATCTCGTAGCCGTCGACGCGCGGGCCGTTGTTGCCGTACGGCGTGTTGATGACCATGGCGACCTCGCCGCTGCGGATCTGGTCGACGATGGTCTCGGCACCGGCCGGAACATCCTCACCCGACTGCTTGTACACCTGCTTGCACTCGATACCGTTGCGCCGCAACACATCTGCGGTCCCTTCGGTGGCAAGAATGGTGAATCCGAGATCTGCCAGGCGCTTGACCGGGAAGATCAGCGAACGCTTGTCCTTGTTGGCGACCGAGACGAACACCGCGCCCGTGGTGGGCAAGGAACCGTAGGCAGCCGTCTGCGACTTGGCAAAAGCCGTACCGAAGTCGAAGTCGATTCCCATGACCTCACCGGTGGACTTCATCTCAGGGCTGAGCAAGGTATCCACGCCGGTACCGTCGGCGCGGCGGAAGCGGTTGAACGGCAACACAGCTTCCTTGACCGCGATCGGTGCACCGGCCGGAGTGTTTCCACCGTCACCGGTCGCCGGCAGGATGCCGCTTGCGCGCAGCTCGGCGATGGATTCGCCGAGCATGACGCGGGCGCATGCCTTGGCCAGCTGGACGGCCGTCGCCTTGGACACGAACGGAACCGTACGGCTGGCGCGGGGGTTCGCTTCCAGCACGTAGAGGATGTCGTCCTTGAGGGCGTACTGGACGTTGAGCAGGCCCTTGACACCGATGCCCTTTGCAAGAGCCTCGGTGGAGCGGCGGACGTTCTCGAGATCCGCACGACCCAGAGTGATGGGCGGAAGCGCACACGCCGAGTCGCCGGAGTGAATGCCGGCTTCCTCGATGTGCTCCATGACGCCACCGAGGTACACCTCGGTGCCGTCGCACAGAGCGTCGACGTCGATCTCGACCGCGTCTTCGAGGAAGCGGTCGACCAGGACCGGACGATCGTCGGAGATCTCCGTGGCACGCGAGATGTAGTCGGCGAGGGAAGCCTCGTCGTAGACGATCTCCATGCCGCGACCACCGAGCACGTACGACGGACGCACCAGCACCGGGTAGCCGATACCGGCTGCGATCTCGCGGGCGCCGTCGAACGTGGTGGCGGTACCGAACTTCGGTGCAGGCAGTCCGGCTTCGGTGAGCACGCGACCGAATTCGCCGCGGTCCTCGGCCAGGTCGATCGCTGCGGGGCTGGTTCCCACGATGGGGACTCCGGCAGCTTCGAGGCGCTTCGCCAATCCGAGCGGGGTCTGGCCGCCGAGTTGGACGATGACGCCGGCAACGGTGCCCGACTGAGCCTCCGCGCGGTAGACCTCGAAGACGTCCTCGAACGTCAGCGGCTCGAAGTACAGGCGGTCAGCGGTGTCGTAGTCCGTAGAGACGGTCTCGGGGTTGCAGTTGACCATGACGGTCTCGTACCCGGCTTCGGACAGCGTCTGCGCCGCATGGACACACGAGTAGTCGAACTCGATGCCCTGACCGATGCGGTTGGGGCCGGATCCGAGAATCAGAACCTTGGGACGCTCGGTCTGCGGAGCCACCTCGGACTCGGCCTCAGGATCAAGCTCGTAGGTCGAGTAGTGGTACGGCGTCTTGGCCTCGAACTCTGCGGCACAGGTGTCGACGGTCTTGTAGACGGGGCGCACGCCCAGCTGATCACGCAGAGC
Source organism: Rhodococcus baikonurensis (assembly GCF_040489275.1). Taxonomy (NCBI): domain Bacteria; kingdom Bacillati; phylum Actinomycetota; class Actinomycetes; order Mycobacteriales; family Nocardiaceae; genus Rhodococcus; species Rhodococcus baikonurensis. The sequence goes on from NZ_JBEUOQ010000008.1 coordinate 99,326, forward strand.
GCGAACGGCGTCCTCACCTGCGTGCGTGTCACCACCGAGTTCGGGGCGCAGAGCCGCGATCTGGCGGTCCGAGATGCCGTGGTACTTGGCCTGACGCAGGGCAGCCTCGTCGAAAGACTCTGCAGCGCGTAGCTTTTCACCGAGCTCGTGAATCTGCTGGAACTGGTCGAGGAACCACGGATCGATCTTGGTGGCGTCGAAGAGCTGCTCGACAGTTGCGCCGAGGGCGAATGCCTTCTCGATGCCGTACATGCGGCCGTCCTGCGGAACGCTCAGATCGGCGAGCAGTGCGTCCAGGCTCTCCGTCTCGATGTCGGCGCCGGTCCAGTAACCCGCACGCTTGGTTTCGAGTGAACGCATGACCTTGCCGAAGGCCTCGGTGAAGTTGCGGCCGATACTCATGGCCTCGCCTACCGACTTCATCGTGGTGGTCAGGGTTCCGTCGGCACCGGGGAACTTCTCGAAAGCGAACCGCGGAGCCTTGACGACGACGTAGTCGAGCGTCGGCTCGAAGCAGGCCGGGGTTTCCTTGGTGATGTCGTTGACGATCTCGTCGAGCGTGTAGCCGATGGCAAGCTTGGCGGCCATCTTCGCGATCGGGTAACCGGTCGCCTTCGACGCCAGAGCCGACGAGCGGGAAACGCGCGGGTTCATCTCGATGACAACCAGGCGGCCGTCCTTCGGGTCCATCGCGAACTGGATGTTGCAGCCGCCGGTGTCGACGCCCACCTCACGCAGGATGTCGATGGAAAGGTCGCGCATCGCCTGGTACTCGCGGTCGGTCAGTGTCATCGCCGGAGCGACCGTCACGCTGTCTCCGGTGTGGACACCGACCGGGTCGACGTTCTCGATGGAGCAGACGATCACGACGTTGTCGCGACTGTCACGCATGAGCTCGAGTTCGTATTCCTTCCAGCCGAGGATGGATTCCTCGATCAGGACGTTCGCCGTCGGCGACGCGGCGAGACCGCCACCGGCGATCCGGTTGAGATCGTCGACGTCGTACGCCATGCCGGAGCCGAGGCCGCCCATGGTGAAGGACGGGCGCACGACAACCGGGTAACCGAGTTCGGCGACCGTTGCGTGTACTTCGTCCATCGTGTAGCACACTGCGGACTTCGCGGATTCGCCACCGACCTTGGCGACGATGTCCTTGAACTTCTGGCGATCTTCGCCGCGCTGGATGGCGTCGAAGTCGGCGCCGATGAGTTCGACGTCGTACTTCTCGAGGATGCCTTGCTCGTGAAGAGCCACTGCGGCGTTGAGTGCAGTCTGACCGCCGAGCGTCGCGAGGACGGCGTCGATCTTGTTGCCCTGCAACGCTTCCTTGGCGATGACCTTCTCGAGGAACTCGGCCGTGATCGGCTCGACGTACGTGGCGTCGGCGAACTCGGGGTCCGTCATGATGGTGGCGGGGTTGGAGTTGACGAGGCTGACGCGCAAGCCCTCCTCCTGGAGGACGCGGCAAGCCTGGGTGCCCGAGTAGTCGAACTCGCAGGCCTGACCGATGACGATCGGACCGGAGCCGATTACCAGGATGTGCTTGAGATCTGTACGGCGTGGCATTAGTTCTTGACTCCGGTTTCTTTCCGTGCGGAGAGCAGGCTGGTGAAGCGGTCGAAGAGGTACGCAGCGTCGTGCGGGCCGGCTGCTGCCTCCGGGTGGTACTGCACCGAGAAGGCCGAATCGTCGAGCAGGCGAACACCTTCGACGGCGCCGTCGTTTGCGCAGGTGTGGCTGACCACCGCGCGACCGAACGGAGTGTCGAATTCCTGACCGGCTTCGCCTTCGAGTGCGAAGCCGTGGTTCTGCGCGGTGATCGCGATACGACCGGTCTGATGCTCGATCACCGGGATGTTGATGCCGCGGTGTCCGAATTTCATCTTGTACGTGCTCAGGCCGAGGGCGCGGCCCAGGATCTGGTTGCCGAAGCAGATACCGAACAGCGGCAAGCCCTGTCCGATGACCTCTTTCGTGAGGTGAACGGCACCGTCGGCGGTGGCCGGATCACCAGGGCCGTTGGAGAGGAACACACCGTCGGCCTTCAGGTCGAGGATCTGTTCGAGACTCGCGTTGGACGGCAACACGTGGACGCGGATGCCGCGCTCGGCGAACATGCGCGGGGTGTTGGTCTTGATACCGAGGTCGATGGCGGCAACCGTGTACAGCGCCTCGCCACCCTTCGGCTCGACGACGTAGCCGCTGGTGGTGCTGACCTCACCGGCAAGATCGGCGCCGAGCATGGTCGGCTGATCCTGGACCCGGCGAACCAACTCCTCATCGGCGGCGATGGCTTCACCGGAGAAAATGCCGGCCTTCATCGAACCGCGAGTGCGCAGGTGGCGAACCAGGGCACGAGTGTCGATCCCGGCGATTCCGACGATGCCCTGCTCTTCGAGCTTGGCCTGCAGCGAACCGGTTGCACGCCAGCTCGAGGTGACGCGCGAGGGGTCACGAACGACGTATCCGGCAACCCAGATCTTGGCGCCGGCACGCTCGCCGGTCGGTCCGACCGACTCGTCGTCTTCGTCGTTCCAGCCGGTGTTGCCGATCTGCGGCGCGGTGGAGACCACGATCTGGCGGTGGTAGCTGGGATCGGTGAGCGTTTCCTGGTAGCCGGTCATTCCGGTGCTGAACACCGCTTCGCCCAGGGTCTGTCCAACCGCACCGAAGGTGGTTCCGCGGAACACCCGTCCGTCTTCGAGGACCAGTACTGCCGGGCTGTTACCAAAGCCGCTCATGCGTTCTTTCCGTTCTGCTCGATGTCGCCAGAGCTTGCGTCTTCGTTGTCATTCGTCTTGTTCGAAGCAGTCTTGTTCGAAGCAGTTACCGGCTTGACCCAGTCCGGATAAACCGTCTTGTCGTCACCGCGCACGCCCGTGTCGATTTCGGTTCCGCTCGGCAATTCCCAGCGGATGACCAGGACGCCGTCCTTGCTCATGACCTTGCCGGCGAGACCGTTCTCCGTGCGGATCGCGCGGATCGACTTCTCCGGAATCCATATGGCCGACGCACCGTCACGCTCGACCAGAATTCCGCCGCTGTAGCGGCTGATCTCGCAGGTGGCGCGGAAACCGAGGTCGCCCACGGCGATACGGTCCTGCCAACTGGGTGCGATGGTGCTGCCGACGTAGAGGCCGGTGGTCGGCAGCACGAGCAGCTCACCCAGGGTTGCCGGTACCGTCGGCAGCTCGCCGATCCTGTCTTTCTGGCGTCGAGCGCGTCCACGCCAGCCGACGTACATCAGGCCGATCATCGCGACCCAGAAGATCGCCAGACCGATGATCCACAGTGCTCTGTCCATGACGCGCTACTCCTCGCTACTCCGCAGCCGCACATTCCCGTCGTGTGCGGTGATGCGGCCACGTAACAGTGTGGTCGTGACCCGAGCGGGCAATGTCATCGACTCGTACGGAGTGTTATGCGCGACACTCGCCAGGTCGGGACCGTGGACCGTCCACTCGGCCGACGGATCGACCAATGTCAGGTTCGCCGGCTCCCCCACCTCGATGGGGCGGCCCTGATCGTCGAGGCCCACGATTGCCGCGGGGCGCTCGCTCATGACCCGGGCAACGCCGCGCCAGTCCAACAGGCCAGGCTGGACCATCGTCTGCACGATGATCGACAGCGCCGTCTCGAGGCCGAGCATTCCGGGACGAGCGGCCGCGAATTCGCAGCACTTGTCCTGCTCGGCGTGCGGAGCATGGTCGGTCGCGACGCAGTCGATGATGCCCTCGGCCAGACCCTTGCGCAGGGCAGCAACATCGCTGGCCTCACGCAAGGGAGGATTGACCTTGTTGATCGCGTCGTACGTCTCGAGCCGTGAATCGTCGAGGAGCAGGTGATGCGGGGTGACCTCGGCGGTGATCGAAATCCCTTGGCTGCGAGCCCACTTCACGAGTTCAACGGTTCCGGCGGTGGATGCGTGGCAGATGTGAACGCGAGCTCCGGCGTCACGCGCGAGGAGTGCGTCACGGGCGACGATCGATTCTTCGGCTGCTCGCGGCCATCCGGCCAGGCCGAGACGCGCGGCCGTGGGGCCCTCGTGGGCGACCGCACCGACGGTCAGGCGGGGCTCTTCGGCGTGCTGTGCGATCAGAACGCCCAGTGAGCTGGAGTATTCGAGCGCACGACGCATGATCAGTGGGTCGTAGACGCAGTGGCCGTCGTCGGAGAACATCTTGACCTTGCCGACGCCAGCGGCCATGGTCGCCATCTCGGCGAGCTGCTTACCTTCCAGGCCTGCTGTGACTGCGCCAACGGGGTGGACGTCGACGAGGCCGACTTCCTGACCGCGTCGCCAGACGTGATCGGTGATGACCACCGAATCGGCGACCGGGCTCGTGTTGGCCATCGCGAAGACCGCGGTGTATCCACCAAGCGCGGCTGCCGAGCTACCGGTTTCGATGGTCTCGGTGTCTTCGCGGCCCGGCTCACGCAGATGCGTGTGCAGATCCACGAAGCCGGGAAGCAGGATCTGCCCACCGGCATCGATCACCTCGGATGCCGTGGCCGGATCGAGGTCCACGCCGATCTCGAGGATCGTGCCGTCGCCGACGAGTACGTCGGTGGGCTCACCTTCTCCGTAGATCAGGACTCCGCGGAGCAGGACACTCACGGGTGATTCTCCGTTCTCGTTTCTCGTCACAGCGCGCCGTCCTCCGACCCGACCAGAAGTCGGAACAAGACAGCCATGCGCATGTGCACACCGTTGGTAACCTGTTGCAGTACAGCAGTTTTCGAGGAATCGGCGACGGCGGATGCAATCTCCATGCCGCGCAGCATCGGGCCGGGGTGCAGTACCACCGCATGATCGGCCAGCATCGCCAGTCGCTTCTCGGACAGGCCGTAGTTGATCGAGTACTCGCGCTGCGACGGGAAGAAGCCGCCGTTCATGCGTTCGGCCTGAACCCGCAGCATCAGCACCGCGTCGAGGCCGGGCAGTTCGGCGTCGAGTGAATGCGAGACCGTGACCGGCCAGGTGTGCGCCCCGACCGGCAGCAGTGTCGGCGGGGCAACAAGAACAACCTCGGCGCCGAGCATCGAGAGCAGCAGCGCGTTGGAGCGGGCCACGCGGCTGTGCAGAATATCGCCGACGATCGCGATCCGCTTGCCCTCGATGTCACCGAGACGCTGCCGAAGGGTCAAGGCGTCGAGAAGCGCCTGGGTGGGATGCTCGTGCGTACCGTCACCTGCGTTGATGACTGCCGGGCCACCGTCGTCGGCCGCTCCGGTCCACTTGGCGATCTGGTGGGCGGCACCCGAAGACGGATGCCGCACGATGAGGGCGTCGGCACCGGCCGCGCGCAGGGTCATCGCGGTATCGCGCAGGGATTCGCCCTTGGACACCGAGGAACTCGATGCACTGACGTTGATGACGTCGGCACTCATCCACTTGCCGGCCACCTCGAAGGACACCCGGGTGCGCGTCGAGTTTTCGAAGAACACCGTCATGACCGTGCGTCCACGCAGCGTCGGGAGCTTGCGTACCTCGCGTCCCAGAAGCGCCTGCTCGAAGCGTTCCGCCTCGTCGAGAAGTTCTACCGCGGACTCACGATCGAGGTCCGCGATGGAAAGAAGGTGCTTCACGCGCTCTTACCTCCGGAGATGACTACCGCTTCCCTGCCGTCGTGCTCCTGGAGGAGAACCTTGACGTCCTCGGACCTCGCGGTCGGGACGTTCTTGCCCACGTAGTCGGCACGCAATGGGAGTTCGCGGTGACCACGATCCACGAGCACTGCGAGTTGGACCGCACGAGGGCGCCCCAGATCGCGCAACGCGTCCAGTGCCGAGCGCACAGTGCGACCGGAGAAGAGGACGTCGTCCACGAGAACGACCAGCGCATTGTCGACGCCACCTTCGGGGACGGACGTGCGCTCGAGCGGGCGATGCGGCTTGTTGCGGAGATCATCCCGGTAGAGCGTGATGTCGAGAGATCCGATAGGAAGACGCACACCGGAGAATTCTTCGATCTTGGCGCGCAGTCGCGTGGCGAGAGTGGTTCCACGCGTCGGGATACCGATCAGAACCACACGAGGGGCTGTTCCCTCGGGTCCGTCGAGTGCGGTTTTCTCGATGATCTCGTGAGCGATCCGCGCGATGGTCCGGCCCACATCCTGGGCGGACAACAATTCGCGGGTCTCGCTACCTGCCTCGGCACCGACCGGCGCCTTCGCGTTATCTGGACCTGCAAGATCGGATGGGCGAGACCCTTCGGGCACGCTCATGCTGCGACCTCCTTCTCCGCCTCACTGGACGGATCGTTAAAGGATGTCTGACGGTCCCCACCCTATCAGCCGACAGACCTGATCCCGCCGTGCGAGCAGTGACGCTGACCGGTTGTGTGCAGACACACAACTCGCGCAGTGACATCTGTGCGACTCGCGCAGAGACATCTGTGCGACTCGCACGGCGACATCTGTGCGACTCGCACGGCGGGTGGTGGAACAAGACTTGCTACTCGGTACCGGAATCCGATTCCTGCGCGCGCTGCGAGGTCGCCGCTGCTGCCGATCGAACCTGCGGCGCAACGAGAACGACCTGGCCGAGGATTCCGTTGACGAATCCCGGAGAGTCGTCCGTCGAGAGCTGCTTGGCGAGTTCGACGGCCTCGTCCACGGCGACAACCGGAGGAACGTCCGTCGCGTGGAAGAGCTCCCACACGGCGATACGCAGAATCGCACGGTCGACGGCGGGCAGACGCTCGAGCGTCCAGTCCTGCAGATGCGAGGAGATGACCTGATCGATCCGGTCCAGATTCTCCGCGACTCCGGACACCAACGTGACGGTGTAGGCCGCGACAGGCGCTACCGCGTCGTCTTTGACGGACAGGTCGGAACGCTCCGACGCGAGTGCGACCGGATCGAGGTCACGTGCCTCGGCTTCGAAGAGGAAGTCGACGGCACGCTTGCGCGCCTTGTGGCGTGCACCGAGTTTCTTATGTGTGCCGGACACTCAGGAATTCACACGCCCGAGGTAGTTGCCGTCACGGGAATCGACCTTGAGCTTGTCACCGGTGTTGATGAAGAGCGGGACATTGATCTCGGCACCGGTCTCGAGGGTGGCAGGCTTGGTGCCGCCGGTGGAGCGGTCGCCCTGCAGGCCCGGATCGGTGTGCTTGACGACGAGCTCGACCGTGACCGGAAGCTCGACGAAGAGGGGAACGTCTTCGTGGGTCGCGACCTGGACGGCCATGTTCTCGAGCAGGAAACGCGACTGGTCGCCGACGGTGGATTCGCTGATCGACACCTGGTCGTAGGTGTCGCCGTCCATGAAGATGTAGTCGCTGCCGTCGTGGTAAAGGTACGTCATGTCACGACGGTCGACCGTGGCGGTCTCGACCTTCACACCGGCGTTGAACGTCTTGTCCACTACCTTGCCCGAGAGCACGTTCTTGAGCTTGGTGCGCACGAAGGCAGGGCCCTTGCCGGGCTTGACATGCTGGAACTCGATGATCGTCCACAGCTGGCCTTCGATCTGCAGAACCAGACCATTCTTGAAATCACTGGTGGAAGCCACTTGCTTCGCGTCTCCTAGGGGTCGGGAAACCGTCTCAGACGACGGTAAGGTCTTTTGCGGTCAGTGTGAGCAGCTCTGGCCCCTGCTCACGAACTACGAGCGTGTCCTCGATCCGTACACCTCCGCGCCCGGAGAAGTACACGCCCGGCTCGACGGTCACCGCCGCGCCGGAAAGAAGTGTACCGGTGCCGAGCTTGCCGATCCCCGGTGCTTCGTGGATTTCGAGGCCGACACCGTGGCCGAGGCCGTGCAGGAACAATTCGCCGTATCCTGCATCGTCGATCACCGCACGGGCGACGGCGTCGACTGCCGCACATTCGACACCCGGCGCGAGCGCGTCGCAACCGGCAGCTTGAGAACGCGCGACAAGCTCGTAGATCTCCCGTTGCCAATCGGAAACGGACTCGAGCACGTAGGTACGGGTCATGTCCGAGTGGTACCCACCGACCTGAGCCCCGAAGTCGAGTTTCACGAAGTCACCCGACGCCAGGATCGCGTCGGTCGGTCGGTGATGCGGAATTGCCGAGTTGGCGCCGGCCGCGACGATCGTCTCGAACGAAATACCGTCCGCACCGTTGTCGAGCATCAGATTTTCCAGCTCGCGGCCGACCTCTCGTTCCGTTCGGCCAGGTCGCAGACCACCGCGAGTGATCAACTGTGCCAACGCGACATCGGCTGCGGTGCACGCGGCGCGCAACAACTCCACCTCGTGCTCGTCCTTGACCATGCGCAACTGTTCGACAAGTCCGCTCACCGGTTCGAACCGGATCTTCGGCGCCGCCTCGGTCCACGCCCGATGTTCGGCGAACGTCGCCACGTGTGACTCGAATGCGAGAACGGGCGCCGTGGACTTCTCGATCAAGTGCGCAGCACTCGAACGGGCGATTTCGGCACGAAGGTCAGGTACCTGCTCCGCGACCTGCGTCACGTAACGGCCGTCGGTGCAGATCACCGTCTCGCGTTCGTCGGACGCTGAATCGGATGCACTGACGACGAGCGCCGCATTCGAACCGGTGAAACCGGTGAGGTATCTGATGTTGAGGAGATCTGTGACGAGAATCGCGTCGAGTTCGCGCTCCGAGAGGAGGCGTCTGAGGGATTCACGGCGTGTTCTGAAGTCGACCGGCATCCCTCGAACCTACCGCCCGCGCAGACCTGCCGATCAACTCGAAACTCACGGTTACAGCAATAAGTGTGGGTTAGGCCACAAGGTGTAATGGGTTCTAGTTAGGCTGTACCCATGAATGCGTGGTTGGTACGTGGCCTCGGCATGGCCCTGATACATGTTGTGTTTCGTGCGTTGCTCGGTGCAGCGATCGCACAGTGGCCACTTCAGGGGTCCACCCTGCGCTGGCTGTCCCTGTTGATCGTCATCGTCTTCGCCGCGATCTGGGGTGGTATCGACGGCATTCGTGACCGCCGGAACTTCCCCGAACCCGAGGACGGCGCCGATCTGACCATGCTGTGGCTCAAGGCCGCGTTGGTCGGAGGGTTCGTCGCCGGTGCTGCCAGCTGGGCACTCAGCCTCGTCCCCTCCCTCGAGCTGACCCAGCAGGGCTTGTTCTTCGAGGTGACGTCGGGTGCGGCGTTCACGATTCTTCTCATCTTCGTCCCCGCCATGATCGCCATCACCGTCGGACGCTTCTTCGTCAGCCGCGAACAGCGCAAGAACGGAACAGCTCCGCAGACCCCGACCCACGAGCGTCACCGCGAACCCGTGCCCGTCAGCGAGGGCTACGACTCCCCCACCGAGCAGCACGCGTACAGCGGAGCCGCCATGTCCGTCGAGGAATCCGACGCCGATACCGCGGTCTTCCCGGCGATCGATCTGGGCAAGCGCGAGCAGTAACGCCCACCGTCTACACAACCGAATGCGGCCCCGAGGATATTTTCCTCGGGGCCGCATTCGTGTGGCTGGGTTTTCGACTTCCCTCGTTCAGCCCCGCTCGGCGAGGAATCTGATCGCCAGCGGGTACGCGGCGACGCCAAGTCCGACGATCACGCCGGTCGCAATCGGGCTCAGGTAAGAATGGTGCCGAAACTCTTCTCGCGCATGAACGTTCGAGATGTGCACTTCGACGAGACCTGCGGTCAGTTCGGCGCATGCATCTCGCAGGACCACCGACGTGTGCGTCAAGCCACCGGCATTGAGGATCACGGGTTCCCCCGCGTCCGCCGCGTCGTGGATCCAGCCGAGCAGATCACCTTCGTGATCGCTCTGACGAACGACGACCTCGACGCCGAGCTCCTTGCCTGCCGCGACACACAATTCGATCAGGTCGTCGTGTGTGGTCGCGCCGTAGACCTCGGGCTGACGCTTACCCAGACGTCCCAGATTGGGCCCGTTGACGACGTTGATCTTCACAGCAGGACCGTTCCGCCGGCCGGCCTCGCATCGCGGGCAATCGCGGAGTATGCCGCAACCAACAAGCTCGGATCCGGCCCTTCGAGGCGGCCCGGCTTGGCCAGACCGTCGAGGACCACGAAACGCAGCAGGCCGGCACGGTTCTTCTTGTCGGTCTGCATTCCCTTGAGCAGGTCACCGAACGCGTCACCGTCGTAGGACGTCGGCAGCCCGACGAGATCGAGAATCGACTTGTGACGATCCGCGGTGGCGTCGTCGAGTCGGCCCGCGAGCCGTCCGAGTTCGGCAGCGAAGACCAGTCCGACGGAGACGGCAGCACCGTGGCGCCACTTGTAGCGTTCACGACGTTCGATCGCGTGGCCGAGGGTGTGGCCGTAGTTGAGGATTTCACGCAGATCCGACTCGCGCAGATCCGCGGCCACGACCTTGGCCTTGACCTCGACGGAGCGACGAATCAACTCGGGCAGAACAGTTCCCGACGGATCGAGAGCTGCCTTGGGATCGGCTTCGATGAGATCCAGGATTACCGGGTCGGCGATGAATCCGGTCTTGATGACCTCGGCCATGCCGGCAACGATCTCGTTGTGCGGCACCGTCTCGAGTGTCGCGAGATCGATGAACACCGCGCCGGGTTCATGGAACGAACCGACGAGGTTCTTGCCCGCTTCGGTGTTGATACCGGTTTTGCCGCCCACTGCTGCGTCGACCATCGCGAGCAAGGTGGTGGGGACGTGAACTACCTTGACACCGCGCATCCACGTAGCAGCGACGAAGCCGGTGAGGTCGGTCGCCGCTCCCCCGCCCAAGCTCATGATCGCGTCGCTGCGAGTCAGGCCGATCCGGCCGAGCACATCCCAGCAGAAGCCGGCGACGGCAAGATCCTTGCCGTCCTCGGCATCGGGAATCTCGATACGGTGAGCGTCAATTCCCTTCTCCGCCAACGCAGCCCGTACGGCCTCCGCGGTCTCTGCCAGCGGCGGCTGATGGAAGATCGCGACAGTGCGCGCGCCGTCGAACTCGGCAACGAGATCACCGAGCAGGCCGCGGCCGATCACGACCGGGTAAGGACTTGCGGTCTTCACCTCTACACGTACGGGTTCGGTCACTGCTCCACTACTCCGCTCCGGTTGTTCATTTGTCTTGAAGTTTCGACACCAGTTGTCCGACGACACGCGCCGGACTTCGGCCGTCGGTCCGAATCCGAATCGTGGCCGAACGCCGGTACAGCGGACGACGACGCCTCATCAACTCCTGGTACTTGACCTTGGGATCTCCGCCGGCCAGCAGCGGACGATGATTGTTCGCCCCGGTGCGGCGAAGCCCTTCGGCGACACTGATCTCGAGGTAGATGACCGTGTGACCCTGGAGCAGTTCGCGGGTGCGATCGGAGAGGATCGCGCCACCGCCGAGGGAGACGATGCCGTCGGTGGCCTCCAACGCTTCGCGAACCACCGATTCCTCGATCTCACGAAACCGAGGCTCGCCGTCATGGGTGAAGATCTCCGGGATCGTCCTACCCGTGGTCCGTTCGATCTCGGCGTCGGTATCGACCAATTCGAGTTCGAGTGCCTGCGCGAGACGTCGACCGATGGTCGATTTGCCGGCTCCGGGCGGACCGATGAGTACAGCCTTCGGCTTCATCGATACGTGAGTCCTATCGAGGCGGCCGGGCTGCGATGCCCTCGGCGTAACGACGGTAGTTGGCAGTGGTTTCAGCAATGGAATCACCACCGAACTTTTCGAGTGCAGCCTGAGCCACGACAAGCGCAACCATCGACTCGGCGACGACGCCGGCGGCCGGAACCGCGCACACGTCGCTGCGCTGGTGGATGGCAACCGCTTCCTCGCCGCTCTCCATGTCGACCGTCGCCAGAGCACGCGGAACGGTCGAGATCGGCTTCATCGCGGCGCGAACTCGCAGAGCCTCACCATTGGTCATGCCACCTTCGATACCGCCTGCGCGGTTCGTGGAACGCACGATGCCGTCGGGGCCCGGACGGATCTCGTCGTGAGCCTCGCTGCCACGACGGCGCGCGGTCTCGAAGCCGTCACCGACCTCGACGCCCTTGATGGCCTGAATTCCCATGAGGGCAGCGGCAAGTCGTGAATCGAGTCGCTCGGCGCCACTGACGAAGGTGCCGAGTCCGACCGGCAAACCGTGGATGACGACCTCGACGACGCCACCGAGGGTGTCGCCGTCCTTCTTGGCCGATTCGATTTCGGCGATCATCGACTCTTCGGCGGCCTTGTCGAAGGCACGGACCGGGCTCGCGTCGATCGCGTCCAGATCCTTGCCCTCCGGCACAGGACCGACGTACGGCTCGGAAGCGCCGATGGAGATGACGTGTGAGACGACCTCGGCACCGAACACCTGACGCAGGAACGAACGCGCGACGGTTCCGGCGGCTACTCGGGCTGCGGTCTCGCGAGCGCTGGCACGCTCGAGGACGGGACGCGCATCGTTGAAGCCGTACTTGAGCATGCCGCTGTAATCGGCGTGGCCGGGACGCGGGCGCGTCAGCGGGGCATTGCGTGCCTGATCGGCGAGCAGGTCGGGGTCGACCGGGTCGGCGGACATGATGGTTTCCCACTTGGGCCACTCGGTGTTGCCGATTTCGATGGCCACGGGGCCACCGAGCGTAAATCCGTGGCGGACACCGCCGATGATGGTGACCTTGTCGGCCTCGAACTTCATCCGTGCGCCACGGCCGTAACCGAGTCGACGACGGGCAAGTTCGGACGAGATGGCCTCAGAGGTCACTTCGACCCCCGCGACCATGCCCTCGAGCATCGCAACGAGGGCGGGACCATGGGATTCTCCGGCAGTTATCCAACGCAGCACGCCGACCATCTTTCCACGTCGCAGACCTCAGTTGTCACAGTGGCCCTCCGGGTGAACGCAGATGGCCCACACGCACGATGCGTGTGGGCCATCTCAGAGGTTCCTGCGGGTCTAGAACAGGCGGAATCCTCCACCGTTGGCATTGATGTCAGCCAAACCGATGTTGATGTCCGCCGAGTTGTCGGGAGCATGGAACGGCGGCGGGAGCGGCTCGAAGCAGTACGGTTCGAAACCATTGCTGATCAAGCCGACCAGGCGATCACCGACGACAAGGGGTCCACCGGAGTCACCGGGAATCGAGCAGGTGTGCTCGACGATCTCACCGTAGACGGAGTCGTAACCCCAGGTGATACCGCACGTGTTGCCGGTCGATCGACCTTCCTTGCAGACGATCGTGCCCGGTGCCGGCGGGGCGCCGATTCCGTTGATCGTCGTGCCGCCGACGGTACGCAGCGGGGCAACCTTTGCGTCGTCGAGATCGATCACGGCGATGTCCGAGACCGGACTCGAGTAGGTGAACCGGCCGATGGGGCCGGCTTCGGGCAGGTATTCGGCGAACACCCGGTCCCCGACAACTCCACAATGTCCGGCGGTGAGTGCCACGAGCGAACCGGCGTTGTCATAGCCGACCGCGGTCAACGTGCACGCCGCAACTTGGTCGGGATTGGAGTGATCCACGTCCGGCAGCAGGATTCCTGAGCCCCCGCCCAGTGCCACCGACGAAGGTGCAGGCGCGGCGCCGGCGACGCCTGCCCCTGCGGCCACAGCAGCCAAACAGGCTGCCGCAGCGACGAAAAGCCTTGTGCGCATAGGTTCCCCCGATAATCGAGTGCGAAACGAGATTCGTTTTGTCCCATTTCCGAATGCTCAGTGAACGACAGCATGTGGACATTCGGCAAGTCCGACTCGCCGCATACTGGGACTGCGCGCTTGCAATACCCGCATTTATGAAACCGACGGTTACGTCTTTCCTGCAGATCACGGTTCGTCGTTGAACGGTCAATGACGCCAGACTTTCCGCCGATGTTGCACTCGTCACGTCAGCCAGGCAAACGTGATCGAACCGCATGCTGCCAGGCACATCGAAGGACCGTGCGGCAGGGGCGAATTGTGGGCAACCGGTCCCCTCTTTCGACGTCCGAGCGTCCGCAGTTCGAGCACGATCCCCAGGGTTGCGGTGAGCACCGACGCAGACACCAACGACCACAGCCAGGCGTCAGCACCCACCAATCCGGTGAGGGCGCCGAGTGGAAGAGAGAGTTTCGCATCGCCGACACCCATGGAACCAGGCGACATCACGTGCGCCAGGAGATGGATTCCGGCGAGCAGCACCGATCCCACCGCGGCCGCCCACACCGTGCCTGCCACCGTCGCGTAGAACATCACGACTGCGTAGCCGGGCAACGTGAAACTGTTGGGCAGCCGGCGCACGGCCAGGTCGACAGTCGAGATCGCGACGCACCACCACACCACGGCGAGACCGGAAAGCAACTGCACCACCGAGGTATTCAGCGCGCCGACCACAACCCAGCCTGTTGCGACGGCACACTGTGGCACACAACAGAGAGCCACAACTGGTCGATAACCGTGTCGTCGCAACCAGCTGTCGACGATCGCCCGAGCACCGACACCACCGATTACCCCAGCGCCTGCCAAGACCACGAACGTCCACATGGTTTCGAGCTTGGCGTCTGGCGTACGCCAGCGGCAGACTACGAATCGTCTTGTGGACTACCTCGACACTGTGTACAGAGCTAGGCGATAGCGGCAGCCATCGCCTCTCGCGGAGCGGGCTTGCCCGTGAACTGCTCTACCTGTCCGAAAGCCTGATTGAGCAACATCTCGAGGCCACCGATCACCGTGCCACCAGCCGCCTCGACAGCCGAAGCGAGTGGCGTCGGCCAGGGGTTGTAGATCGCGTCGAGGACAAATCGAGCCTTCCCCAGTTGCTGGGCGAAAGGCGCGGCCGCTTCTGCGGGAACGGTGCTGACCAAGACCGAGGATTCGGCGCAGATCCCACCGAGTCGTGCGTCGTCGAAAGAGGCCAGATCAATGCCCAACCCGACAGCACTGCCGCATTCGATGGCACCGGATGCTCGCCCCGGATCACGCGCGACCACGGTGACTGTCCGAACTCCCATGTCGGCCAACGCGACCAATGCCGGCCGCGCGGTGCCGCCCGCGCCGACGACTACCGCCGAAGTGCCGCTGAGATCGCCGACGCCGCCGGCGATCAACGCACCGCTGACTCCGTCGACGTCCGTGCAGTCGGCACGCCAACCGCCGTCGATGCGGACCAGGGTGTTCGCCGAGCCGATGGTCACCGCTCGCGGTGTGCGTTCGGTGGCATAGTCGAGTGCTGCGATCTTGCCCGGCATCGTCACGGAGAGGCCGACCCATTCGGGGCCGAGTGAGTCCACGAGGGCAGGCAACTGCTCGCCGGTGCATTCGATCCGCTCGTAGGTCCAATCGCTCAGACCCAAAGCCTCGTACGCAGCAAGGTGCAGCAACGGCGACTTCGAGTGAGCGATCGGGCTTCCGAGAACTGCCGCCTTACGCGGCGTCGCGAGCGAAGTCGCGGTACTACCGTCCACTGTCGAGAATCCCACTTTGCTGTGCCAGTTCGATGTTGGCCAGATGCTCCTCGTAACTCTTGGTGAAGAGCGTCTGGCCTTCCTTGTTGATCGTGACGAAGTACAACCAGTCACCGGCCGCCGGCGATTCCACGGCCTTCAGCGCGTCGATGCTCGGCGAAGCAATAGGCGTCGCAGGCAGACCGGGCATTGCGTACGTGTTCCAGGGGGTGACGCGCTCACGGTCGGCATCCGTCGTGGCAACTTCGGTGGTGTCGAGTGAGTAGTTGACCGTGGAGTCGAACTGCAAAGGCTGATCGACTGCGAGTCGGTTGACGATCACCCGCGCGACCTTGGACATGTCGCCAGGCAATGCCTCACGCTCGACCAGCGACGCTGCCACCAACAACTGGTACGGCGACATTCCGACTCCGCTGCCTGCTGTCAGGATCCCGGTGGCCTCGTACTTGGCGGCGCTGCCCTCGACCAACGAACGCAGGATCTCGGTCGGCGTCGCAGTGGGGTCGAAATCCCAACTGCTGGCGGCGATCAGGCCTTCGAGCTGACGGTCCTTGTCCGGCACGCTCTTGACCGACGACATCGCCCAGTCCGGCACGCCGAGCGAAGCCAGATCGGAAGACGCTCCCGCAGTGTTCAATTCGTCCGTCGAGACGCACTTCTGAGCGGAAACCGGGCCCACACAACTCGCCTCGGAAATGAGGTTGTAGATGCCCTTCTTGAGCGAGCCCGTCTGCGCGTCCGAACTGTCGTGCAGCTGACGACCCTCGGCGATGACGACACTGCCGACTCGGGAGTCCGGGGCAACCAAGGTGTCGAGTGCGCTCGCGGCGCTACTCTGCACCGGCACCTGGTAGAAGCCTGGTTGCACCTTCTGGATCTCCGACGGGTTGGCGATCGCGGCGTTGTAGAAAGCAGCGGAACTCGCGACGACGTTCTTCGCTTCCAGCGTCGCACCGATCTCCGATGCGGTTTCTCCACTGTTGATCTGGATGACCACGGGTGCGCCGCCCGGGCCGGCGAAGTCCTCCGCGGCCTTGTTGCGATCCATGTACCAGAGGGCACCGTATGCACCGACACCGAGAACCGCGATCACCAACACCAGGAGAGCGAGAACACCGACCTTCTTACCTCGCTTCGCGCGCTTGTTGCGCGCTTCGCGTTGCTTGCGTGCCTCCGCTCGCGACATGTGCGGCGGATCGATGTTCTGCGGCAGCGCCCGCATGACCATGGTCTCGTCGTTGTCGAAGTCGAACGAACTGGTGGGCCGGCTTCCGCCGCCCTCATCCCACCGCGCGTTCACAGATCGCCCTCCAGTGCAGCGTCCTTCGACGACTCCCCTGGTTTCACAGCTCTACTCCGCTCGTCCAGCCAGCCTTGCAGGATTTCCACCGCCGCAGCCTGATCGATCATCGGTCGCTGACCGCGTGCCTTGACTCCACTTTCGCGGAGGTTGCGCGCAGCCGTGACGGTCGTCAGTCGTTCGTCGGACAGTCTCACCGGGATCGGTTCGACGGCCCGCTGCAGTCGTTTGGCGAATGCAGTCGCGATACCGGCGGCTTTACCTTGCTCACCGCGCAGCGTCTGTGGCAGTCCGACGATAACCTCAACGGCCTCGTATTCGGACACGATGGCGATAATGCGCCGGATATCCGGCGCGTCGGGCCCACGCTCCTTCGAGCGTGGAACCGTTTCCACCGGTGTCGCGAGGATGCCGTCGGGGTCGCTGGACGCGACGCCGATGCGAACGCTGCCGACGTCGATGGCGATGCGCCGCCCGCGACCAGGGTCGTCGATGCCGGGGCGATCGGGACCCTGCTGCGTAGCCACCACCGTCAGCTGCCGCCCGCCAGCTCTCCGACTCTGTCCCGGATCGCATCGAGCGCCGCCGGGATTCCTGCGGAGTCCGAACCCGAACCCTGGGCCATGTCGGGCTTTCCGCCGCCGCGGCCACCGATCTTGGGACCGAAGGACGCAACCAGCTCACCGGCCTTCACACCGAGACCCTGGGCTGCCTTGCTGGATGCGACCACGAACGGGACCTTGCCGTCGACGTCACCGAGGAGAGCTACGACGGCAGGTTCGGAGCCGAGACGACCCTTGATGTCCGTGACGAGGCTGCGCAGATCGTTGCCGCCGACGCCCGCGGGAGCAGGCTCGGCGATGACGAGGACGCTGCCGATCCGCTTGGCCTTGGCGACGTACTCGCCCGCCGATGCCAGCACAGCCTTGGCCTTGGTCTGTTCGAGTTCCTTCTCGGCCACCTTCAGACGCTCGACGAGAGCCTCGACTCGGGCAGGCACCTCTTCCGAAGGAACCTTCAGCGAGGAGGACAGTCCGGCCAGCAGCGCACGCTCCTTGGCGAGGTAGCGGTAAGAGTCCAAACCGACGTACGCCTCGACGCGTCGGATTCCGGAGCCCACCGACTGCTCACCGAGCAGCGTGACCTGACCGATCTGAGCGGAGCTTCCGACGTGAGTGCCGCCGCACAGCTCCATCGAGAACGGACCGCCGATTTCGACGACGCGAACCTCGTCGCCGTAGTTCTCACCGAAGAGTGCCATCGCACCCATCGCCTTGGCCTTGTCGAGATCGGTGACAAAGGTGTTGACCGCGTAGTTCGACGCCACGGCTTCGTTGGTGAGTGCCTCGATGTCCTGCTTCTGGGAATCGGACAGCGCGCCCTGCCAGGAGAAGTCGAAGCGGAGGTATCCCGGCTTGTTGAGAGAGCCCGCCTGCACCGCGTTGGGGCCGAGCACCTGACGCAGCGCCGCATGCACCATGTGGGTACCGGAGTGCCCCTGGGTTGCGCCCTTGCGCCACTCGGCATCGACGTGCGCGAGGACGACGTCACCCTCGGTGATCTCGCCCTTCTTGACCGTCACCTTGTGCGTCCAGACCTTCTTGGCGATCTTCTGCACGTCGTTGACCTTGGCTTCGAGGCCCGGAGCGGTGAGCGAACCGATGTCGGCGATCTGTCCACCGGACTCTGCGTAGAGAGGGCTTCTGTCGAGGATGACCTCGACGTCCTGGCCTGCCTTCGCCACCGGCACACGGACGCCGTCCACGATCAGCGCGAGGACGTGAGCCTCGGAGACGAGCTCGTCGAAACCGGTGAACTCGGTGGCGCCTCGATCGAGCAGTTCCTTGTAGACCGTCAGGTCCGCATGCGCGTGCTTACGCGCTTGAGCATCGTCCTTGGCGCGCTTGCGCTGCTCGGCCATCAGCGTGCGGAAGCCGTCTTCGTCGACTGTGAGACCGGCCTCGGACGCCATTTCGAGCGTGAGGTCGATCGGGAAGCCGTAGGTGTCGTGCAGTGCAAATGCCTGATCGCCGGCGATGACCGACTTTCCGGACGACTTGACCGTCTCGGCAGCATTCTCGAACAGGGCCGATCCCGATGCCAGCGTCTTGAGGAACGCGGTCTCCTCACCGACGGCAACGTTCTCGATGCGCGTGAAGTCGGTTTCCAGAACCGGGTACGACGGCGCCATCGTGTCGCGGACGACGATCATGAACTCGCGCATGGTGGGCTGCTCGCTGCCGAGCAGTTTGGCCGAGCGCACGATGCGACGCAGCAACCGGCGCAGGACGTAGCCGCGGCCGTAGTTACCGGGGTTCACACCGTCGGCGATCAACATCGCTGCGGTGCGTGCGTGGTCGGCGATGACGCGGAAACGAACGTCAGACGTGTGATCGGTCCCGTACACACTGCCGGTCAGTTCGGCGGCCTTGTCGATGACGGGGCGGAGAAGGTCTGTCTCGTAGACGTTTTCGACGCCCTGCAGGAGGAACGCGACGCGCTCGACGCCCATGCCGGTGTCGATGTTCTTCTTCGGCAGCGGTCCGAGGATCGGGTAGTCGCCCTTGTTGGTGCCCTCGCCTCGCTCGTTCTGCATGAACACGAGGTTCCAGATCTCGATGTAGCGATCCTCGTCGGCTTCGGGGCCACCCTCGACGCCGTATTCGGCGCCGCGGTCGTAGAAGATCTCCGAGCAGGGTCCACACGGTCCGGGGATACCCATGGACCAGTAGTTGTCCTTCATCCCGCGGCGCTGGATGCGTTCTTCGGGCACTCCGACCTCGTCGCGCCAGATCGAAAATGCTTCGTCGTCGTCGAGATAGACGGTTGCCCACAGGCGCGTGGGATCGATGCCGTATCCGCCGTCCTCGACCGAACCTGTCAGCAACTGCCAGGCGTGGGAGATGGCTTCCTTCTTGAAGTAGTCACCGAAGGAGAAGTTGCCCGCCATCTGGAAGAAGGTGTTGTGGCGGGTGGTTATGCCGACCTCTTCGATGTCCAGGGTGCGGACACACTTCTGCACGGACGTCGCCCGTGAGTAGGACGGCGTCTGCTGCCCGAGGAAGAACGGCACGAACGGAACCATGCCCGCGTTGACGAACAGAAGGTTCGGGTCGTCGAGAATCAGCGAGGCGCTGGGCACCTCGGTGTGGCCGGCCTTGACGAAGTGGTCGAGGAATCGCCTGCGGATCTCGTGGGTTTGCACTAACCGGTCCTTACCTTCAAGAGCGTCGAGCTATGGGTGTCCAGACTAACGCGTCGGCCGGTGGAACCTGGCAGGCGTCAGCCACGAACTATTCGGCGGAGTTTGCTCACCCGATCGGCGATCTCTCGCTCGTTGCCGTGCGCGGTGGGCTGGTAATAGTCGACACCCACCAGATCGTCTGGTGGATACTGTTGCCGCAGAACACCATCACGTGTGTCGTGCGGGTACTTGTATCCGACTGCGTTGCCCAATTGCTCGGCACCCTTGTAGTGCCCGTCACGCAGATGCGGCGGTACCAGTCCGGATTTTCCGGCGGCCACGTCGGCCATGGCTGCACCGAGAGCGGCGATGACCGCACCCGATTTGGGAGCCGTCGCCAGATGAATGGTGGCCTGTGCCAGCGCCAGACGAGCCTCCGGCATACCGATGAGCTGCACTGCTTGCGCCGCGGCGGTGGCAGTCTGCAGTGCCGTCGGATCGGCCATCCCGATGTCCTCGCTGGCATGAACCACCAGCCGCCTCGCGATGAAACGAGGGTCTTCGCCCGCTGTCAGCATCCGTGCGAGGTAGTGCAGGGCGGCGTCGACGTCTGATCCACGAATGCTCTTGATGAAGGCGCTGATGACGTCGTAGTGCTGATCTCCGGCACGGTCGTACCGAACCGCGGCCTTGTCGACACTGGCCTCGACGGTCGCGAGGTCGAGCACCACCGGGCCCGACGCGTCACCTGCCGTGTCCAGTGCAGCTCCGGCGGCGGCCTCGAGTGCCGTCAGGGCTCGGCGTGCGTCGCCGGCCGCCAGACGAACGAGGTGTTCCATCGCGTCGTCGTCGATCGTGATCGCGCCCCCGAACCCGCGCTCGTCGGCGACGGCGCGTTCGAGCAGTTCCTGGACATCCGCAGCGGTGAGCGATTGCAGTTGTAAGACCAACGAGCGCGACAACAGCGCGGAGACGACGGAGAACGACGGATTCTCGGTGGTCGCGCCGACCAAGAGCACGATCCGGTTCTCGACCGCGGCGAGCAAGGCGTCCTGCTGGGTTTTGGAGAAACGATGAACCTCGTCGATGAACAAGACGGTCTGTTCGCCGTTCAGCAGACGACGGCGCGCAAGTTCGATGACACCGCGAACCTCCTTGACGCCGGCGGACAGAGCAGACAGAGCCTCGAACCGGCGGCCGGTTGCGCCCGAGATCAACGAGGCGAGAGTGGTCTTGCCGGTGCCGGGAGGTCCGTACAGAAGGACCGATGCTGCACCGGATCCCTCGACCATTCTGCGCAGCGGAGCGCCAGGGCCGAGCAGGTGCTGTTGACCGACAACCTCACCGAGGGTGAGCGGACGCATGCGGACAGCCAGTGGAGCCCCGGGCGGCACCGAGGACAAGGCACGCTCGGCTACCGACACGACATCTGGTTCGTCGACGATCGCGGATTCCTCCGGAGTTGCCTCGAACAGGCCGTCTTCCGCCACCACGCCGTCTTTCGCCCCCACACTGTCTTCCGCTTGCCAATCGCTCACGAATCGACGCTACTAGAGACCACCGACGCCGGACACAACCCGCAGTTCCAGCCAGCCCGAACGTCCTCGGCGGAGGCGCTGTAATAGCGTTGTCGCCATGAGCACCTCCGAGATCGCCACCGTCCTCGCGTGGCACGATGCACTCAACTCCCAAGACATCGACACACTGCTGCAGTTGTCGAGTGACGACATCGAGGTAGGCGGCCCCAAGGGCGCGAGCCAGGGACTCGCAGCCTTGCGCGAGTGGGCCACCAACGCCGGCATCACCCTCGTCCCCGGCAAGATGTACGTCCACCACGGCGTGGTCGTCGTCGAACAGACTGCAACGTGGGCGGCCGAACCGGACAAGTCCGCGACTCTGGCCTCGGCTTTCCGAGTCGTGGCCGACCAGGTCACGTCGACGTTCCGACATCCTGATCTCGAGACCGCGCTCGCGGCGACGGACCTGTCCGAGAACGATCTGGTCTCCGACAACTGAGGTGACTCGAACGAGAAAGGGCGTCCGTGCTGCGTGCACGGGCGCCCTTCTGCGTGTGTTCGGTCAGAGACTCAACTGAACTCGGTGCGCAGCGCCGCCACGACGTCGCGGGCGTGTGCCTCGACGGCGTCGTTGCCGGCGAGCTGCGCCGAACGTGCAAGCCTGGCCCAACGGCCGACCAAGGCGTCGGCGCGCGGGATCGAGAGATAATGCTCGCGGACGGCGGCGATACGCGAATGATCCTCGGGCAGATACAGATAGGTGCTGAGCCAGACCCAGATGAGTTGGGCCTCGACGATCCTGCGCCCCAACTCGGCTTCGTCGGCCAGGGCGGGCCACATCCCCACGACCTCGGCGCGCCAGGCGTCGACCATCGCCGACGCCCGCTCTTCGGTCAGGTCGATGTTGCACAGGCAACCGGGGAACGACACCAGTGCATAGGTGATGTCGAGGAGCGCGTCGCGGTAGCCACCCCACTCGTAGTCGAGGAACTGCACGCCGTCGTCGTTGACGATGATGTTGTCCGGGCACAGGTCGGACGGGCTGAAGGCACGGAATCGACCGCCGCTGAACAGTGTCTGCGCGTGCTGAACCTGCTCGAGAATGTCCGAACTCACATCGATGCCGAGACTTTCCACCAACATCGCGGGAACACCGGCCACTGCGCGGCCCACCTGATCCGCCACTTCGTCCGAGCAATGTGCAACTTCGGCACGACGCAGAAGCGCGGTGAAGTCGTCCTCACGGCCGACGGTCGCGGCGTGCATGCGGCCCATGGCCTGCGCCATGGCCATCAACGTGTGTGTGACGGTGTCCGGGTCGGAGTCTTCGAGCCGGACGCTGATTGCGGTGGCGTCGCCGAGATCACTCAGGATCAGGAGGCGAGCATCGAGGTCGGAGGCCAACAGTTCGGCACCGGGGCGTGCGTCCTTGGCAAGCGCGTTGGCGAACTGATACGACACCGCTTCACGAAGGAAAGCGGTCTCGACGTCGAAGTCGCCTTCGGACGCGGCCGGGAGCGCAATCGCTGTTTTGGTAGCTCCCTGGAAGTTGTCGCGGACCTGCTTGATCACCAGCGTCCGAGGCAGGGAGAACGGGTTCTCGGCGACACGTACGCGCAGCACGACGGTGCGGCCACTCCCCCCGAGATCGACTGGATCCACCAGGGTTACGGGTGCCCCTGTGCGGCGTGTCAGCAACTGCTCAGCAGCTGCGACGACTTCGGAAACGGGGTCTGCCAGTAATGCGGTCATCACCGACCAACTTACCCGTTAGTGACTCCGATCATGCCCGGCTCATCCGCTCACAGCGGAGAATTCAGGTAATCGCAGCGACAGAAGTTGCCGTCTACCTGCGGTGATGACAAAAGTCCCTAATCGCCACACCGGTTTACAATTCTCGCGAGAATATTGCTGTCGACGAGCAGAACTCCGGACCGGCGAATTCACGGAGTCTTGTCCTCGTCGACAAAGCGGGAAATACCCTTCAACGCTGCTTCGAACTCCTCGTCGGCTCGCGTTCTGACCCAGAGAACAAGCACGCAGGCAATGACGATCCCGAGCAGGTTGACAGCCAGTTGCAGAGACGACAACCCGGCGATCCGCCACTCCCCGTTTGCTGCTGCCACCACTGCGAAACCGGCGGCAGGAACGGTAGTGACCGAGATGAACACCCCGACCAAGGCAGCGGACTTCGACGAGACGAGTGCCAGCATCCCAGCCGCACCGGCAAGAAGCGCGACGACAAACGAAATGGGCCCGACCTTGTAGACGAAATCGACCTCGTGGAGTGATTCGAGACTGACGACGTCCATCCACCCGAAGAACTTCACCACGAACGTGGCGGCAAGGGTCACTCCCATCGCGATGGGGAATCCGACGGCAAGGGCGAGAATCGAGCGTCGGCGCAACCGTCGATCCCGCCGTACGAGTGCGACTGCCAAAGCAGCCAGCGGACCGAACTCCGGGCCGACGACCATGGCGCCCACGATCGTGATCTGAGAGTCGGTGACGACGCCGATCGCGGCCAGCAGACACGCGATCGTCAGGAACGCGACGAACAAGCCGTTGAGAGTCGACTCTTCGCGCGTGCGGGACAGTAATTCCTCCCACACGACGGAGTCCGCGGGATCACCCGGCACGTCGTGTTCGGCTTTGCGGGCCGCCGCCGACAAGACAGTCTCGACCGGTACGAGCGTCATTCCGCCGTCCTCGGCGACGCCGAGTTCGTTCAGGGCGTCGACGACGTCGTTTGCGGCCTCACGGGCGACGTCGGCCTCCACCATGTCTCCGGCAGGATGAACCGCGACATCGCGCATCACGACGATGTGTGTCGCGCCCCGCTGCGACGCGAGCGCACCGAGAACTTGCTCGGTGCGCTCGGTCGGGCAGATCACCCGCAAATGCAGCATGGCGATCCGGTGTCGGCTCTACTTGGCTTCGCCGGTGTCGCCTTCGGACTTCTTGTCCTCTGACTTCTTCTCGGGCTTCGCGTCGATACCCGATTCCTTGCGCTGCTGAGCCGAGATCGGTGCCGGAGCATCCGTCAGCGGGTCGACGCCGCCGCCGGACTTCGGGAACGCGATGACCTCACGGATGGAATCCATACCGGCGAGGAGCGCGGTGATGCGGTCCCAGCCGAATGCGATTCCGCCGTGCGGCGGCGCACCGAAGGCGAAGGCGTCGAGGAGGAAGCCGAACTGCTCCTGCGCCTCTTCCTCGGAGATGCCCATCACCTTGAACACTCGTTCCTGAATGTCCTTGCGGTGGATACGAATACTGCCGCCGCCGATCTCGTTGCCGTTGCAGACGATGTCGTAGGCGTAGGCGAGAGCGGAATCCGGATCGGTGTCGAATGTGTCGAAGAACTCCGGCTTCGGCGACGTGAAGGCGTGGTGCACCGCCGTCCATGCGGAGTGGCCGAGCGCGACGTCACCGGATGCAGTGGCGTCTGCGGTCGGCTCGAACATCGGAGCGTCGACGATCCACACGAAGGCCCATGCGTCAGGATCGATGAGGTCCTTCTTGCGTGCGACCTCACCACGGGCCGCGCCGAGGAGAGCGCGCATAGGCTTCGTTGCACCGGCTGCGAAGAAGATGCAGTCGCCCGGCTGAGCCCCGACGTGAGCAGCAAGGCCCTCACGCTCGGCGTCGGTCAGGTTCTTGGCAACGGGACCACCGAGAGTGCCGTCTTCACCGACCAACACGTACGCCAGGCCCTTGGCCCCGCGCTGCTTCGCCCATTCCTGCCAAGCGTCGAGTTGCTTGCGCGGCTGGCTTGCGCCACCGGGCATCACGACGGCGCCGACGTACTCGGCCTGGAACACACGGAAGGTCGTGTCCTTGAAGAAATCCATGCACTCGACCAGTTCGATGTCGAAACGCAGGTCCGGCTTGTCGCTGCCGTAACGACGCATTGCCTCGTTGTAGGTCATGCGGTCGATCGGCGTCTTGATCTCGTGGCCGACGAGCTTCCAGAGCGCCGTCAGAATTTCCTCGGCGAGCAGGATGATGTCGTCCTGGTTGACGAAGGCCATCTCGATGTCGAGCTGGGTGAACTCCGGCTGGCGATCGGCGCGAAAATCCTCGTCGCGGTAGCAACGCGCGATCTGGTAGTAGCGCTCGATGCCGCCGACCATGAGGAGCTGCTTGAACAGCTGCGGGCTCTGCGGCAGTGCGTAGAAGCTACCGGGCTGCAGGCGTGACGGCACGAGGAAATCGCGGGCACCCTCGGGCGTCGAGCGCGTGAGCGTCGGAGTTTCGACCTCGACGAACTCGTGGTGTGCGAGAACGCCGCGCGCAGCAGCACTCACCTTGGAGCGCAAGCGAATTGCGGAGCCGGGACCTTCACGACGCAGGTCCAGGTATCGATACTTGAGGCGCGCTTCTTCGCCGACCTGATCGTCGAGCTGGAACGGCAGCGGTGCGCTCTCGTTGAGAACCTCGAGTTCTGTGGCGTTGACCTCGATTGCTCCCGTGGGGATCTCGAAGTTCTGGTTGCCCTCGGGGCGAACCTCGACCGTTCCGGTCACGCGGACGCAGTATTCCGCGCGCAGACGGTGGGCCTGCTCGGCCACGTCACCTGCCCGGAAAACTACCTGCGCAACTCCGGATGCATCACGGAGATCGATGAAGATCACTCCGCCGTGATCACGACGCCTGGCTACCCAACCGGTGAGCGTTACGGTCTGCTCTGCCTGCTCGGGTCGCAATGAACCGGCGAGATGTGTGCGCAGCACGGGATTCCTTTCGAACTACTTCCAATAACCGACGACCGACTACTTTGCCTGCGATCCTACGGAGCGAACTGCGCAGAGCGGAAACGCGGACCCGCATCGCATGCGAAGCTATCTCCAGAAGTGACGGCAAGCACTTGTTCACGACAGCAGAAAGCGGACATAGATGACCTTCAACGAGGGGGCCCGCGGCGAAGCGGGACGCGTTCAGGTTCAAGGCGGCGGCGGGGGCGGCGGCCGCGGCGGCAAAATCGCGATCGGCGGTGGCGCGGGTGGCATCATCGTTCTGATCCTGGCGCTGTTGTTCGGCGGTGACCCCGGCTCACTCCTGGGCACGTCTACCGAGACTTCGAGTTCGTCGACCGGACTGTCGTCGGTCGACGAGTGCACCGGCGCTCAGGCAAACGCCGATGTGAACTGCCGCGTCACACTAACCGTCGGAAGCCTCGACGACGTCTGGGAACAGCAGTTGGTCAAGCAGACCGGCACGGCGTACGTGCGCCCCGAAGTTGTCTTGTTCAGCGGTTCGGTCAACACCGGGTGTGGCCAGGCGTCGAGTGATGTCGGTCCGTTCTACTGCCCGGCCGATCAGACGGCGTACTTCGACACGAGTTTCTTCCAATTGCTCGTCGACCGTTTCGGTTCCAGTGCCGGACCGCTCGCACAGGAATACGTGGTCGCTCACGAGTTCGGACATCACATCCAGAATCAGCTCGGCGACATCGGCCGCGCGCAGGCCGACCCGCAGGGTGAGGAGTCCGGCGCGGTTCGCACCGAACTCCAGGCCGATTGCTATGCCGGCGTCTGGGCTCATTTTGCCGACACGATTCCCGACGAGGCAACCGGTCAGCCATTTTTGAAGCCACTGTCGAAGAACGATATTCGCGACGCTCTGTCAGCAGCATCGTCGGTGGGCGACGACCGTATCCAGAAGTCGACTACGGGTCGAGTCAACCCCGAAGGATGGACACATGGTTCCTCCGCGCAACGCCAGGCGTGGTTCGCCACCGGGTACCAAACGGGCCAGGTCTCCTCGTGCGACACCTACTCGGCGAGGGATTTGAACAACCCGCCCGATCTGAAGCGGTAGAGAAACCACGAAACCATCCCGCCGACAACTTTTTCTTTCTTGACAGATCAAGTTGTCGGTGGGATGGTTTTCTCATGTTGGAAGTCGCAGTCATCGACCGCCCCGCAGCTGCCGAGGTCTCTCTCGATCCGATCCGGCAACGGATTCTGGCTGAACTGGCAGTTCCGGGATCAGCATCCTCGCTGGCACCCCGGATCGGACTGACACGCCAGAAGGTGAATTACCACCTGCGCACTCTGGAAGAACATGGACTCGTAGAGCTGGTCGAGGAACGCAAGCGCGGCAACATGACCGAGCGCATCATGCAGGCGAGCGCCGCGTCGTACGTCATCTCCCCCGCCGCGATGTCCGCACTCGCCCCGGATCCGAGTCGGTTTCCGGATCAACTCTCGGCACGTTGGCTCGTCACTCTCGCGGCACGGATCGTTCGAGAGGTCGGTGAGCTGATCGCCGGAGCAACTGCGGCCGGAAAACCATTGGCCTCCTTTGCCATCGACAGTGACATCACCTTCGCCACTGCTTCCGACCGCGCCGCATTCGCCGGCGAACTCGGCGAGTCGATCAACTCACTCGTGGCCAAGTACCACGACGGCGATTCCGAAGGTGGACGCAAACACCGCCTGGTTGTCGCCCTGCATCCCAGCCTCACCACACCGCACGTCACCACACCCGAAACGGAGCAGTAGCAATGTCCGAGAAATTCGAAATCCGCCGCGAGGTGGTCGTCCCCGGAACTCCCGAACAGATCTGGGCCGCGATCTCGGCAGAGACGGCCGGCTGGATGTTCCCGTCCCCTCTAGAGATCCCCGCCGACGGCAGTCGCCCGGACAGCCCGATCATCGCGGACTGGGAACCGCCCCGCGAACTAGCCATCCACATGCAGGGCCCCGACGGCTGGTTCAACAACCTCGAGTACGTCGTCGAGGCCCGCGACGAGAGCACCGCTGTCGTCCGTTACGTCCACGCCGGAGTATTTGCCGAGGACTGGGACAACCAGTACGACGGCGCGAGTAAGCACACAGACTTCTACCTGCACAGTCTCGGCCAGTACGTTCAGTACTTCGCCGGCAGACCCGTCACCTACGTCTCAGCCGAAGGGCCGGAAGCCTCTTCCGCACCGGAGGCCATGGGAGCACTTCGCGGCGCCCTCGGAATCGCTTCGGGCGCCACCGCCGGAGACACGGTGACGGTGGATGTCCCCGGAATCGGAACCGTCGAAGCAATCATCGACTACATCGACGACTGGTTCGTCGGCCTGCGCACCGAGAACGCATTGCTGCGGTTCTACGGCCGAAATGCCTTCGGCGGCAACGTCGATGCAGCGCATCACCTCTTCGCCGCGGATGCGGACGGAGACGCAGCGACGGCGGCATGGCAGGCCTGGCTCTCCGGCGCGTTCGCCTGAGCCGTCACACTCCCCGCTCTGCTGACACGCGACCGTCGTCGATCGCGGTCAGCAGAGCGGAGTGATCGCGTGCGTTGCGCTTGGTGTAGGCAGCCGCGAACTCTCCGATCGCGAAATCGAATTCGGTTCCCTCACCAAGGTATTCAGCAATCGCAATCCGGTCGGAGGAGCGAGCGTGCGCATAGGCGAGGACCCTCGCACACAAGCGCCCGTAGAGTTCCAGACCCTCCGGAACCATCTCCTCGATGACTGCCGATCCCTTACCGTCACGCAGTTGACGAATGTAGAAATCGTGCTCACCCTCGTCCAGTCCCGGCCCGCGTTCCCAGCCGAGGAAGATGTCGCTCGTAGCCTGCATCAAACGCTGCCCGTTGACGACGCGCTCACCTTCGTTCTTGAAGGTCGGACCGTCGACGTAGCCGGACAGCACCGAAGGCTGCGCCTCCTTGACCTGCAAAATCAGCGGGTCGCCATCGTCGACGCCCTTCATCAGGATCATCCACGCGCGGGTTCCGACGCTTCCGACGCCCACCACCTTCCGGGCGATGTGCGTCATCTCGAAGGCGTCGAGGAGAACGCGCCGATCCCACTGCAGAGTGTTGCGGTACGACCGGACACGCTGACGCAACAAGTCCTCGATCTGCGTGAGATCGGTGCCCGCGAACAACTCGTCTGCCGGAACGATCAAAGGCGGATCACTGATGAATCGCCGACGGCCGTCGACGATTTCGGTGAACTTGCCGGCGGCCTGCACACTGTCGCGGCGACGGGCCTTGTCGAGCGTCGCTTGCGTGCGCGCGACCATTCGCTTCTTCAGGTCGATTTGGAGATCCTCGAGCCCGTCCTCGGGTGCGATGTGCGAGTACCAGACCGCAAGATTTCCCAACCCTGCCTGGGTGATCATGGTTTCCCGGTACTCGGCCGCGCATCCGCGAACGATCTTCTTTCGCTCCTTGCCCGAAAACCCGTTGTCCTTCGCGGCGATCACCAAACTCGCGGCCAGCCGCTTGACGTCCCACTCGAACGGGCCCGGGTATGTCTCGTCGAAATCGTTGATGTCGAACGCCAACTTCCGCTCCGGCGTCGCATAGATGCCGAAATTGCTCAGATGTGCGTCACCGCAAAGTTGACTGCCGAGGCCCGAATCCGGGCTGCGAGACAAGTCGTCCGCCATCACCAATGCGGCACCACGGAAGAACGAGAACCGTGACGCCGACATCCGCCCGTAGCGAATGGGTACCAGGTCCTGCACCCGGGATTTCGCCTGTACTTCCAGCAGCGAAATCGGGTCGCGGTCGCTGTCCGCGAGATCCGCGAGCGCTGCCAGCGGGGTGTCTCTACGCGCTTGGCGGCCGCGCGCCCGCCGCTCGTCGACAGAGAGATGTTCGGTGCGCACTGCTGTCATCTGCCCGACCTTTCACTCGCAACGGCTATCGCTACGAACTCGACGCGTCGGGCATCGCTCGGCCTCCTGATCCGCGCGCCGCGCGTACCAGGAGTTCCGGACTGGACACCAACGCCTTGCGCCACGGAAGTACCCCGTCGATCTCGATCTGAATCGACAGGCTCAGCACAGTTCGAATCAGCACGATCATGCCCAGAACTGCGGCGTCGGTCAGTGACGGAGAAGACGTCACAGTCTTCACCAGATCAGCGGCGACGAGGATCTCGAGTCCGAGAAGGATGACCGCGCCCATGGTCTCGCGCAGCGTGCGAAACGCCGAACTACCGTCGCGTGTTCGAGTCCACGCCCGCCCCGCGATCACGAATGCGAACACGAACCCGAGAACCATGGCGACAACACCGAGCACTTCGAACCATTCGGTGACAAGCTCGAAGAACCTGATTTTGTCCATGGTCATGATTCTCGAGGTAATGCACCGATAAGTCGAGGTGACACGACGGAGTCAGCTGAAGATCCGCTCGATGTCGTCGAGCCGCAGCTGAGTCGCGCGAGGGGAATAGCCCGAGCCCCACAGGCTGTCGTCGACGTAATGGACGTTTCCCGAGCGGACAGCGGGAAGGCGCTCCCAGAGCGGGTTCGTCGCCAACTGTGCGCGGACGTCCTGCTGATCCTGGAAGGCGCCCACGATGATCACGTCGCTGGTGACTTGATCGAGTTGCTCCGCGGTGAGTGTGCGCGTGAACTCCTCCGACGTGGCTCGATCGCCGGGGAACTCGAGGGCGTCGAGAAGTGCGTCGACCTGGTTGTAGACGACACCGTTCTCACCGGTACGCAGCAGCGTCACCGACGGTAACGAGCCGAGGGCCGAGAGTCGATCCTTGATTGCGAGGAGGCGCTCTTCCGTTCTCGCGTTCAATTCGGCTGCCGCTTCTTCGCGCCGGACCGCGACGCCCATCGAGGTGACCAGTTTCTTCATCTCGTCCCACGTGAGGAATCCGTTGAAGCCGGCGAACACCGGCACTCCGGTCGCCGAGAGTTCGTCGTAAGATTTTGCGGCATAGGCATTTCCGGCCGTCAGAAGCATGACGATCAGGTCGGGCGATGCGCCGATGATAGCTTCTTTGTTCCACGTTCCCGCCGTGCCGAGGTTCGGGATGTTCGCAGCCTCCGGCATCGTGCGCAACACCGCGTCACCGCTCACACCCTCGAGACCGAAGAAGCCGCCGACGATCTTCTCCGGCGGCACACCGAGGTCGAGCACCGTCGCCATGGCGCTGACATGGGCGATGACCATTCGCTGCGGATCCGAAGGAATCTCGACACTGCCCGTCTCGTCCTGCACCGTGACGAAACCACCTGACTCCACGCCGTTTTCGTCACTGCTGCACGCTGCCAGCAAGGTCGCGGCCGCGACACCGAGCCCGGCGCCGAGGAATCCCCTGCGCGTCAGCGCATCGACGATGAGGCTCCACTGCTCGTCTGTATCGAGTGCGGTGCTATCGGGAGCAGGGTCAAGGCAGATCGAGAGCGACACAGTTCGGTCCATTCGTTAGAGAGGTCGAGAATCTCCTCGATTGTGGCTGTCGAACCGTCGAAACTGAACAGGATCTCGAGCCGACTTCTATTGCTATCCGGTCAGACCTTCTTGACGACGCTCGACTTCAATTGCATCGGCCCGATGCCGTCGACCTTGCAGTCGATGTCGTGGTCCCCAACGCCCTGAACAAGGCGGATGTTGCGCACTTTCGTGCCCGACTTGATACCGGTCGGACTGCCCTTCACCTTGAGCGTCTTGACGACC
This sequence comes from Rhodococcus baikonurensis, assembly GCF_040489275.1. Classification (NCBI taxonomy): domain Bacteria; kingdom Bacillati; phylum Actinomycetota; class Actinomycetes; order Mycobacteriales; family Nocardiaceae; genus Rhodococcus; species Rhodococcus baikonurensis. Next base: position 131,080 of record NZ_JBEUOQ010000008.1, read on the forward strand.
GTCACAGTGTCTCCGTCCGCAAGGACGTTTCCTACCGAATCTTTCACCACTCCCGGAGCATCCCCTGCGCCATCGGCCGGCGCCCACTCGTGTGCACAGGACGGGCACACCATCAAGGCACCCATTTCGTAGGTGTATTCGCCGGCACATTCAGGACAAGGAGGCAAGGTGTCTTCCACGTGGATCATCCTATCCAGCGGGTGTCGGAAACCCATTTTTGCACTTCATAGGTCATTCTTGGGACAAATATTGCATTCGATGAAACTTTGCACTCTGTGCAATTATGGATGAAATGGGAACCGAAACACTCGGATTGCGCGAACGAAAGCGAATCGCTACGAGGCAGCTGATCGAGCACACCGCGGTCGAACTCGTCCTCGACCTCGGATACGACGAAGTGACCGTCGAAAAGATCTGCGAAGCCTGCAATCTGTCGACCCGCACGTTCTTCAACTACTTCCCCACCAAGGACGCAGCCATCGGTGGACTCATGCTCGTCGTACCGAATGAGACGACCATGATCACGCTGATCAACGAACACCCCGATGACCCTCTCCGAGGGGCTCTCGCGGTCTTCGAAGAGGCGATGCAGATCGTCGACGAACGGCCCGACCTGCTGGCGTACCGCCGCGAATTGTTCGAACGGCATCCCACACTCTTGCAGCAGCACCTGGCCACGTTTCACGATCTGGAGGACACACTCACCAGGCTCTTGACGCGTGAGTTGCGCGGTCGCCCCGAGTATCGACAGCTTCCGGCAGACACCGCCGCGGAAGACGAGGCCACCGCGACGGTCATCACAGCGGGCGCAGCGATGCGTTACGTCTTCCGAAAGTGGCAGAACAGCGAACGGGCAAGCCCCAGAACCGAACTGCTCGATCCTGCACTACTTCTGATGGCTCGAATTCTCCGCTCCGCGAACTGATTTCACCAGCTGTCACTCAACTAAGGAATTCCATGTCCACTCGAGAAGCTGCGACCGTCGGCCCAGACGACACGCGCACCGACACCGAATCCACGCCAGACAAGCGATCGATCATCCTCGTTTTTGTCGGGTTGATGATCACCATGCTTCTGGCATCGCTCGATCAGATGATCTTCAGCACCGCGTTGCCCACCATCGTCGGTGAATTGAACGGCGTCAACCACATGGTCTGGGTGACGACGGCGTACATCCTCGCCTCGACCGTCATGATGCCGGTGTACGGGAAACTCGGTGATCTGATCGGCCGCAAGGGCCTGTTCATCGGCGCCATCAGCATTTTCATCGTCGGTTCTGTGATCGGCGGCCTGTCCCACGACATGACCACACTCATCGCGGGGCGCGCTGTTCAAGGACTCGGCGGCGGCGGGTTGATCTTGCTGTCCCAGGCGATCATCGCCGACGTCGTTCCGGCCCGGCAACGCGGCCGGTACATGGGCGCGATGGGCGGTGTGTTCGCCCTGGCTTCGGTTGCCGGTCCCCTACTCGGCGGCTGGTTCACCGAAGGCATCGGTTGGCGTTGGGCTTTCTGGATCAACATCCCCCTCGGCCTACTCGCCATCGCGAGTGCGATGGCATTCCTTCACTTGCGGAAACCGAATCTCGGCAAGCCTCGCATCGACTACCTCGGAATGATCCTGGTCGCAACGGCAGCGACGTGCCTGATCCTGTTCACCACCTGGGGCGGAAGCACTTACGCCTGGGGTTCCGGAGTCATCATCGGGTTGATCGTCGGCTGCATCGTGACCGCCGTGGCGTTCGTCTTCGTCGAGAAGCGTGCCGACGAACCAGTGATTCCGATGCACCTGTTCGCTCAGCGAAACTTCGTGTTGACCACCGTCGCGGGTCTGATCATCGGAATCGCGATGTTCGGTGCGCTCGCCTACCTGCCGACCTACATCCAGATGGTGACCGGAAAGAACGCCACCGAAGCAGGACTGATGATGATTCCGATGATGGCGGGCCTACTTGTCGCCTCCATCGGATCCGGTCAGCTGGTCAGCAAAACCGGTCGCTACAAGATCTTCCCCATCGTCGGAACATCCATCGTCGCCGTTGCTCTGGTCCTGCTCTCACGTCTGACGCCGTCGACCTCGCTGCTGGTCTTCGGTTGTTACATCGCCCTCATGGGTATCGGCCTCGGCCTCGTCATGCAGATCTTGATCCTGATCGTGCAGAACACTTTCCCTGCGGCCGAAGTGGGAACGGCCACCGCGTCGAACAACTTCTTCCGTCAGATCGGCGCTTCGTTGGGCAGCGCTATCGTGGGCAGCCTGTTCGCCTCGCGCCTGACCAATCTGCTGTCCGAACGACTACCGGCAAACGGAGGCGCAGCGGGTGGGGACGAGAACTCTTTGACGCCGGCAATTCTCTGGAAGTTGCCGAGCCAGGTTCGCGAGATCATCGTCGGCGCATACAACGATGCGCTTGCGCCGATCTTCCTCTATCTCGCACCGCTGGTCATCGCGGCGGTCGTCTTGTTGCTCTTCGTCAAGGAGAAGCCCCTCGCGACGACGATCGATCGCTCCGCGCCCCCGCTCGAGTAATTTGACTATCGTGGCGTGATGTCGCACGCACCGAATACGTCCAGACGCACTCTCACCGTTCTGGGCGTATTCGGCGTTGTAGTGGTTGTAGCAGTCGCCGGCATTTTCTGGTGGTTCGCCCGCAGCGACGACGCCCTTGCCGGCGAGAACCTGGATTCGTTCCCGGCTGTCGACCACAGCGCACTGACCGCTCAGCAGAGTGCGCTGCTCACCGTCCTCGAACAGGAATGGGAGTCAGGGAGCCCCGGCACCAAGTACGCCGAAGGTGTCGAAGAATCGTGGTGTGCCGATTTCGTGAGCTGGTCGATGAACCAGATCGGCACGCCGTTCTCGAACCCCAACTCAGGCTCGTGGCGCATCCCCGGGGTGTACACGCTGCAGGAGTATTACGAGTCGGTCGACGCGTTTGTCCCCTACGGTCAGGACTACCAACCCAAAGTCGGCGACACGATCCTGTACGGCGACTCGAGCCCATTCGGTCAACACGTCAACGTCGTTCTGGTCAATGACGTCGGCACTCTGACGACCGTCGGCGGCAACGAGAACAACAAAGTCATGCTTCATCGCATAAAGCCCTCGGAAGTTCCGGGAATAGTCGGGTTCGGCGTCATCTGAGCCGACCCCCACCGTCGTTGCTTGTCGAGATAGTGCGAAGTGCAGAGGTGAGGTTGCTGATTTGGCGTTGCCGTTGGATGGCACTTGGTATAGCCAATATTCGGATAATTCCGTGTTTCCGTCGTCGACAGATATTGAGCAAGCGTGAAGAATTTTCCTCGCCAACTAGATTCGTATTCAGCTGTCCCCTACCTCAGACAGGAATTCGATGCGCCCTGGTGAGCTGACCACCCTCGAGCAGATGCAACTCATGGCCCGCGCGGCAGCTGCGCAGGCCATGAGTACCCCGTCGATGCTTCGACTGCGGCTCGGCCGCTACCCCACTCACACGCCCGACCTGCGCAAATGCCCACTCCCCGACACCAGACTGTGCAGGGAAGCGCTCGATCACGCCAGAGGAACCCTCTCCCCCGCGGTCTTGAACCACAGTCTCCGCTGCTGGATCTGGGCCGACACCTTCGCACAGATCGACGCGATCGAGTATGACCCCGAAGATCTCTTCACTGCGTGCGCCCTTCACGATGTCGGACTGGGCGCAGAAGGATCGGCCGAGCATGGGTGTTTCACCTACATCAGTGCCGCAGACGCGGAAGAACTCGCGACCCGAGTGGGAACTTCGGAGAAGTCGGTAGAGCGAATCGGCGCAGCGATCCGTCTGCACATGGATCTGACCGTCGACCGCAGCGCGGGCGCTGACGCCTATCTCCTGCACGCCGCAGCGCATTTCGATGTTGCCGGTCGGCGTGCGGCCGAAATTCCGCGAGCAACTGTTGATGCAGCAATCGCGGAGTACCCCCGAACAGGATTCACCGACGAGTTCGCGCAGTCGATGCGGCGCGAGGTCGAGTTCCGTCCGCACTCTCGCGCGGCGACGCTCTGGAGATCGGGAATGGCCCTGCCGTTGCGTACCAATCCCCTGGACTGGAAGAGCCGGTAACTACGAAAAGTCCTCGAGCACTGCGGTTCGCGGACCTCCCACGTTCCCGGTATTCACCACGCCGACGGGTTCGATCAACATCACCTCCGCTTCCTCCTCGGCGATCGGGCAATGTTCGACGCCGCGAGGTACCACGAACAGTTCACCGGGCCCCAGTGCAACATCTCCGTTTCGCAGTTGGATTCGAATCTGCCCCTTCGTCACCAGGAACATCTCGTCGGTGTCGGCGTGGGAGTGCCAGACGAATTCACCTTTGATCTTGACGATCTTGATCTCGTAGTCATTGAGCGCCGCAATCTTCTTGGGCGACCAGTGCTCGGTGAACTGACCGAACTTCTCGCGAAGCGATACCGCTGTTGCCGAACTGTTCATGTTGTTCCTCCCTCGGGCGCGCCACCACCGCGATGACGACCCCGCCACTCTTCGTCACCCGCGGCAGCTGCGTCTTGTACGTTTCTGACATGGATCCCCACGGCGCACAGATCACCGCGTGGGCACCGGGCCTCGCGGGAATCACCGAGGTCTTCCATGCCGATTTCGTCGGACACGCCTATCCCAAACACACGCACGATCAGTGGTCTCTGATGCTCGTCGACCGCGGCACGATTGCATACGACCTCGATCATCGCGCTCATGGCGCAGCACCCGAGATCGTGACTCTGTTGCCGCCAGGCATCGCACACGACGGAGTTCCGGTCACCGAGGCCGGATTTCGTCAACGAATCCTTTACCTCGACACGTCAGTTCTCGGCGAGGTCCTCATAGGCCCGGCAGTGGACAGTCCCGAGATTCGAGACCCTCTGCTGCGCCACCGCATCGATCAACTGCACTCTGCACTCGGCCCAGGCGGCGAATCACTCGAGGCCGAAAGTCGCCTGGGGTTCCTCGCTGAAAGATTGAACGAGATCCTCGCACCGGCCACAGGCCGAGCCCGTCACACGCCCACCGTTGACGAACGCGTTGCCGATCAACTGCGAGACCTGCTCGATGCGCGACTCACAACGGGAATCACGATGCGGGAAGCGTCGAACATCCTGCAGCGGAACTCCACGTATCTGATCAAGAACTTCGCGAAGCATTTCGGGCTTCCGCCTCACAAGTACGTGACGGGACGCCGAATCGATCTGGCACGACGCGCAATACTGGCGGGGCGCGAATTGGCGGACGTGGCCGTCGACGTCGGGTTCCACGATCAATCCCACTTGTCGCGGCACTTCGTGAAACACGTCGGGGCGCCGCCCGGCAGGTACGCACGGAACGTGGTCGGCAGAGCGGGCTAGCCACAGCAGCTGGCACCGGTTTAATCGAGCAGAGACTGTTTCCGGTCAGCTGGAGCCTGTGCTCAATGGATGAAAACGGTGCCAGGTCCAGAGATCAAGAAGCCGTCTCGAGGTCGACGAGCAAGAAGTCCTCGCGCCGCGGCCCCCATTCACGATCGGTCAGCTGATACGAGCGCAACGCGCGAGGCGCACGGGCCAACTCGTAGAACCGCTCGGACCCGGGCACGAATTGCCTCGTAGCCCAGCCCCAGCTCGGGCCGTGCGGAAACTTCGGGTCGGGCAGCATGTCGGACTCCAACGACATGAGCCGAAGACGGCGAACCACTCCGGTGGTGGAAGCATTCTCGTCGAAATCGGTCCACGCCTGACGGGCGTTTGTGCCGTCACGAGGAGTTCCGGCACATAGTTGCAAAGCGCCCGCGGCTTCGGCGACCGCCCATCTGCGCGGGCTGTCGACATTCCACGAGAGTCCCCACCGGACGGTCTCCCCCACTTCGGGAGGAACAAACCACCGAAGACGCAGAGCGTCGACCACTACCGGCGTGATCATCGTGTCGAAGTTCGCCGACGCACCGACCATTCGACCGGCTCGACCGCATCGTCCAGCCCGAGAACCACGCGAGCTGCGTTACGTCCCTGATCGAAGAGGGACTGGCGAACTGTGGTCAAGCCGGCGTCCGATGCAGCTGTTGTGTCGTCCCATCCGACGACTGCGACATCGTCGGGCAGCGCGAGGCCGAGTTCACGGATCGCGTCCAGAGCCCCCAGAGCCAGTTCGTCGCTCATCGCCAGGATGACATCGGGCCTTCGGCTCACGGGAACGTCGAGCAGGGACCGAGCCATCCGAGACCCTTCGCTCCGCTCGTTGACGGTGACGACCCCCACCCGCACCGATGACCACTCGAGGCCTGCGTTGCGGACGCCGCGTTCGTAGCCCTCGAGCCGATGGCGGGACACCGGAAACAACGCTTCACCTGGATCCACGTCCATCCGAATCTCGGACCGACGCTCACGATCCCACGGAAGGCTGATCACCACAGGCCGCTGCGCCCCCGACAACCCGACCGCCGCGATCGCAACGGCGCCGGCAACATCGTCCATCCCGACGAGATCCACACCCTCGTGCAGGGGCCCACCCTGGATGCATGCGGGTTTTCCGGTGCCGACGATCGCGTCGAGGATGGGATCGTCGAAGACGGTGGTCCAGACGACAAAGCCGTCTACTGCTGCGTCGCGAACTCTGTCGACGTCTCCAGTTTTCCCCGAGTTCGGCAGCATCATCAATCCGGCGTTCGCATCCAGGCACGCTTCGGCCACTCCCGAGAGAAACCGCCGGGCTACTGCGTCTTCGAAGGCGTAAGTCAGCTTCTCGCTGAAGACGACCGCAATGTTGTTGAATTTCCCGCTTCGCAAGGACTGCGCCGCCCGGTTGGGGCCCGCGTACTCGAGTTCTTCAGCAGCCGCGAACACCTTGGCCCGCGTTGATTCCGACACGCGCTCGGGCTGTGCGAAGGAGTACGACACCGACATCACCGACACCCCTGCGGCCTTGGCGACGTCGGCCATCGTCGGTCGACTCGAACGCTGCGCACGTGTGGCCATGAGCATCAGCATAGCGAGTGCAAAATATCGATTGCGCAGGTGTGTATCGATACATGTATCGTTACACAACATGACCGCTCGAGTGCCCAAGGCAACCACGCTCCGGCTGATGACCCTGGCCGGAGCAGCCTTCGCCTACGTGACGGCCGAAATGCTCCCCGTCGGACTGCTCAGCGAAATCTCGACGGACCTCGACGTCACCGAAGGGCGTGTCGGCCTATTGCTGACCTTCTACGCATACGGTGTCGCGGTCTTGACTCTTCCGCTGATCGGAGCGGTCAAAACCTGGCCGCGCCGACGCGTTGTCGTTCTGACGGTGGCCACCCTCGCGGTGTCGCAACTGGTCGCAGCGTGCGCCGTCAACTATCCGATGCTGGTGATCGGACGATTGCTCTGCGCTGCGACGCACGGGGTGTTCTGGGCTGTCGTTGCCCCGGTCGCAGCCACCCTGGTTCCGCGCGGACAACAGGGCAAGGCAATCGCGATGGTGTATGCCGGAACGTCTCTCGCTTTTGTTCTCGGGGGTCCACTTTCCTCGGCGATCGGCCAATCCTGGGGTTGGCGAACTGCGTCGGCGGCAATCGGTGTGGTGGCAGTGATCATCGCTTTCTCGCTGCATCGTGCGCTGCCTGAGATGCCGGTCGACCAGCGCCATCGGAACAAGCGAGACAAACCGAAGCCGACACCGGAGATGCGACGGGCACTCGCCGTCATCTGCGCGGCAACGCTGTTCGCCGCCCTGGGACAGTTTGCGTCGTACACGTTCTTCACGCTTCTGGTGGAGGAAAGCCTCGGCTCGTCCGGTGGCATCCGTACCGCGATGCTTCTGGTGTACGGCGCAGCGGGCGCCGTCGGAGTGTGGGTCGCCGGCAAGTACTACGACCGCCGATCGCGCCTTTTCACGCTCATCTCGATCGCGACGGTGGCCGGCGCGCTGGCCATTTTCTGGCTCCTGGCGCCGTCGATGGGAGCGTTCGCCGTCGTCGCCACGATCTTGTGGGGCGCGGCGTTCACCACTGTTCCGATCTGTCTCCAGTCCTCGGTTCTGCGCGCCGTCCCGATCGGGACCGACCGCGCGTCCGCCATCTACGTCGTCGTGTTCCAGATCGCGATTGCAACGGGCGCGCTGCTCGGTGCGGCCGTCGTAGACAGTGGTGGGCTCTCACATCTGGCGGGCATCGGGGTCGCCTTGATGATCGGTTCCTTGGTGATAGTCGGGTTCGGGCGACGCGCGTTTCCCCAGGAACCGGAACGGTCTACTCACTCCCCCACCGACGCGCCCGCGGGCATCGCGTCGTAGATCAGGGTGTATCGCCAGAACAGTCGTCTCCTGATCCTGCTCCCTGGCAAACACGACGCGGCCGCGCGCCGGACGTCAGCCATCGACTCACCCGGGTCAGCGGTGGGAGCCGTCATCGCCTTCAGCGACTCGGAGGCAACCCGTCGATGCTTGACGACGCCGACGACGGGATTGCAGACGGTCGCCAACACCGACAGGAGCCCGTCGGTGGCTGTGGTCGATCGATAACACCCGACTACGACGAGCCGGCCGCCCGGTTCGAGCAGGCCGCGCAGCCGCTTCATCGATTCGTCGAGTGGAAGATGGTGCAGCGCCGCGACGACCGTGATCGCGTCGTACTTCGCCTCGGATGCAAAGTCCTCGATCCGCCGTGCTTCGATGATCACGTTCTCGTCGTGGACAAACCTTGCCAGCACGTCGGCCGAGGTCGTGGGGTCGGGTTCCACACCGACCACCACGTCGAACCGCCGACGCAAGAGTTCGATCAGATTGCCCGTCCCGCACCCCACGTCGAGAGCACGAGCGGACCTGACCCCGCGCAGATTACGTAGAATCCATCGGCCGTAGTGATCGTTGTGACTCCAGGGATGGCGTCGGTTGAAACCGTCCAAGCGAGTAATTACGCCCATACCCGACGGTATCAATCCGAGCCCCGGCACCGGCCGTCACAACCGCGGGTCGACCGGCTCCGATTCGAGAGCCAACACCGCGAACACGGCCTGGTGCGCTCGCCACAAAGGTTCACGGTCGACGAGCCTGGAGACTGCCTCCATGCCGAGCGCGTACTCGCGCAGCGCCATCGACTGCTTGTGCCCGAGGTTGCGATTGCGTAGCCGAGCAAGCGTCGACGGTTCGAGGTAGTCGGCACCGTAGATCAATCGCAGGTACTCCCGGCCGCGAACCTTGATGCCCGGTTGTACCTTCGCGTTGTACCCCCGCGGTCTGTGGATCTGATTCGCCAGAGGTTTGACGACCATCCCCTCACCACCGTCAGCGGTCAGCGACTCCCACCACTTCGTCGCTTCGGACACCGAGTCCTCGGAACCGAGATCGACTACCAGTCGACGCGTGGTGGTAAATCGATTCGGGTCGGCCGCGGCCAGGCGGTCCGAAATACCGAGGTGCCATTCGTGATCCCGTTCCCCGTACGACTGGCCCTCGGTCGCAAGAATCTGGAAGGGCGCGATGGTGACGCCGTCCAGTCCGTTCGTCGGCCACACGTACCGTCGGTAGGCCTCACCGAAGCGGTCGATACTGGCAGCCCGAACAGTTGTCTGTTCGAACATTTCCGCCACGTCCAGGCCCCGCGAACCTGCCTGCGCCAACACGGCCTTGCGAGCGGCGAGGTCTGATCGCCCTGCCGCCGCGACCGACGCGTACTGCGAGCGCAGCAGACCCTCCGCTTTGACGTTCCACGGCAACAGTTCGCAGTCGAGGAGCAGCCAGTCGGTGCCCAACTCTTCCCACAACCCCGCTGCGGTGACTGCGGCGGCGATGTCGTCGATCAACTGCTGAGTCAGGCCGTCGCCGAAGAACTGACGGCCGGTGCGGGTGTGCACCATCCCGGTGAGCGAATCCGGTGCGTCGAAGCGGGACTGAGCAACCGATCGATCACGGCACACGAGCACAACTGCCCGCGAACCCATGTGCTTCTCTTCGCAGATCACTGTTCCGATTCCGCCGGCCCGGTATGCGTCGAACGCGGTCGACGGGTGTTCCAGATAGTCGTCGGATTGGGCCGTCGCGCAGGGCGCCATGGTCGGCGGTAGGTACCGCAGCCATTGCGGGGCGACCGCGAATCGGCTCATCACTTCCAAGGCGCCGGCGGCGTTGTCGGTGCGAACGGACACTCTCCCTCGCAGTTCGGTGTCGACGCCGGTCGTTTCGAGGACGTCGGCCAGATCGAGCACATCCGGATCGCGAGTCGGCGCAGCCAGCGGCACCACCGGCTCGTACCAAACCCGCTCCGCCGGAACCGACACGATCTCTCGTTCCGGGTATCGAAGAGCGGTGAGGGATCCACCGAAGACGCACCCGGTATCGAGGCACGCGGTGTTGTTGATCCATTCCACCTCGAGCACCGGCGTGTGACCGTAGAGGACCATGGCTGATCCTCGGTAGTCCTGCGCCCACGGGTATCGAACAGGCAAGCCGAATTCGTCAGTCTCACCGGTGGTTTCACCGTAGAGCGCAAAGCTTCGCACCCGGCCGGACGCCCTGTTGTGGTAGTCCTCCTTGAGACCGGCGTGTGCGACGACGAGTTTGCCGTCGTCCAGGACGAGGTGCGCCACGAGGCCGTCGCAGAAGTCGACGACGCTTTCGCGGAACTCCGCCGACTCGGCGGCAAGCTGCTCGAGCGTCTCGGCCAGTCCGTGACTGGCCGTGACCTTCTTACCCCGAAGCGCTTTGACGAGTTTGTTTTCGTGGTTACCCGGAACTGCTATCGCATGTCCCGCCGCGACCATCCCCATGACCAGACGCAGCACACCGACCGAGTCCGGTCCCCGATCCACGTAGTCCCCGAGGAAGACGGCAGTTCGCCCGTCCGGCGGCACCGCGTCGACAGCGCGGCCATCCGTCCCGTAGTCGAGGGTGTAGCCGAGTTTCACGAGGAGCGACTCGAGCTCACTTCGACATCCGTGGATGTCGCCGATGACGTCGAACGGGCCATGCTCGACACGCAGATCGCTGCGCAGCGGGTGGCGCGAGAATGTGGCTTCGGAAACCTCGTCCTCACCTCTGAGGATGTGAACCGAACGGAAACCTTCCTTACCCAAACCTCGGAGCGAGCGAGTCAACTGTTGGTGCTGGCGGCGAATGACGTCGCGTCCGAACGTCCGATCAGAGCGAGCGTCGTTTCGTGCCGAACACACCGATTCCGGAACATCGAGCACGACTGCCACCGGCAGTATGTCGTGCTCGCGTGCCAACGCAACGAGCCGCTTGCGCGCAGCGGGCTGGACGTTGGTCGCGTCGACAACCGTGAGACGTCCGCGTCGCAGACGCTTGGCTGCGACGAACTCCAGCACTTCGAACGCGTCGGACGTCGATTCCTGTGAGTTCGGATCGTCACTGACCCACCCGCGGAAGGTGTCACTCGAGAGAGTTTCGAAGTCACCGAAGTGACGCGCCGCGAAGGTCGACTTTCCCGAGCCACTGACACCGATGAGTACTACAAGAGCGAGGTCTGGAATCTCGTACACCGTCATGACGTTCGTGCCTCCTTCGTGAAGATCGCCATCTGCGTCGGCCCGCCGAGGGCCGGATCGATGGCTCCGACGAATTCGAACTCCACGGAATACCCGTGGGCTCGGGCCGTTTCGGTGGCCCAGTCGCCGAATTGGGTTCGGGAGAACTCGAACCTGTGGTCCGGGTGCCTGAACTCTCCCTCCGCCAACGCCGGATACAGCACGTTGTAGTCGGCATTCGGAGTTGTCATCAGCACGTACTGCGGTGCTGCGTCCACGAAGACGTATCTGACCAGGGCAGGCAACCGCGCAGCATCGACGTGCTCGATCACTTCCATGAGCACGACTGCGTCGAAGCCTTTCATCCGTGCATCGCGGTAAGTCGCCGACGACTGCATCAAAGACACCCGTTCACGCTGGACGTCGGACATTTCGGTGAACTTCAATCTCCGCTGCGCACGCGTCAGTTCGCGCGCGCTCACGTCGACCCCGACAAGTTTGTCGAATCGAGCGTGCGGCATCAGTGCCTCGATCAGTTTCCCTTCGCCGCAACCGATGTCGACGATCGTTCGCACGGGCAGTCGCTGAAGCGTCGCCGACACTGCGTCGATGCGAAGCCTCGCCAGCGGCGGATCTGGTCGCGGTACTTCGATCTGCGCCTCGGCTTGTTCGGGAATCAGTCGATCGACAACCGATTCGACCAGGTCGCGTCGACGAGCCAGGTAGCGGGACATGATCAGCGCGGAATCCGGATGCGACGCCAACCACTCTCCAGCGACGCGGATCAATTTGTCTGCCTCGTCGGGTCCCACCCAGTAGTGCTTCACGTCGTCGAGGACCGGCAACAGCACGTAGAGGTGCCGCAGGGCGCTCTGCACCGTGTGTTCCCCGGTGAGCGTCAGCGATACGAAGTCGGAGTTTCCCCACGTCGGCAGGTGCGGATCAAGCTGCACCGGTATCGCGGTTACATCCCAGCCCAGCGGCTCGAACAGCCGACGAGGCAAATCCGCATCGCCGCCACACGGAACCACCGGAATCGAGACGGTCAACGCGAGTTCGGCTCCGACGAGTTCCGGGTGTGACTTGCACGTTCCCGTCAACGCGGTGCGAAACAGCTTCGACAGGGCAACCGAGAGGATGGACGACGCCGCATACGGCCGATCGTTGACGTACTCCCCCAGCGAAAAGTTGTCGCCACTCTTGCCGCGTCGATACCTACTCTGCACAAGTTCGATGGGGTCGACGTCCACAATCACTGCCACAGTTGTCTTCTCGGCCGAGGACTCCGGGTACAGAACCGTGGCGGTGCCGATCGCCAAGTCGAAGCTTTGCACGCGGTCGGGATGTTTGTGCAGCAGGTAGCTCAACGCGGTCGCATCAGGAGTCTGCGAGGTCGGGGTGGACGTCAGTGTGAGTAGCACCAGGCGAATGTAGCCCGGCAAACGTCCGGGGCGCCTCCGATTTACGCGCCCACGGCCGTCAGAACAAGGTAAGAGCTGCTCCCGCACCCACCAGTTCCCGAGGCGCCTCGCGCGATTCGATGCCGGCTGCACTGACGTCTCGATGCTCCGAGCGACCACCCAACCCATGACGCTCGACCAGTGGCTCGACACGGCTTGCAAGCCAGCGCTTGTACTCGGGCGTGACATACGCACCCCGCCCGTACAGCTCGCGGTAGCGACGGATGAGCGCCGGGTGTTCCTGAGCAAGCCAATTCATGAACCAACCCCGAGTACTCCCGCGCAGGTGCATCGGAAAGACCGTCACGCTGCTCGCGCCTGCCTCCGACAGTGCCTCGAACAGACCGTCGAGGTGACTGGTGGAATCGGTGAGGAACGGAATGACCGGCGCCACCATGACATTGCACGAGAATCCGGCATCGGTGATGGCGCGGATCATCTCGAGACGCGCCCGCGGCGACGGGGTACCAGGCTCGATCTGCTTCTGAAGGGCTGCGTCGTTGATCGCCAACGACACTCCGATTCCGACGTCGACCTGCGCCGCCGCCATTTTCAACAGCGGCAGATCCCGTCGGAGCAGAGTTCCCTTCGTCAAGATCGAGAAGGGAGTTCCCGATTCGGTCAACGCGCGAATGATGCCGGGCATCAAGCGGTATCGGCCCTCGGCTCGCTGATAGGGATCTGTGTTGGTGCCCAGTGCCACCGCCTCCCGTTTCCAGGACTTTCGCGCCAACTCCTTGCGGAGCACCGCGGCGATGTTCGTCTTCACGACCACTTGGGAGTCGAAATCCGCGCCGGCGTCGAGGTCGAGATACTCGTGACTCGGTCTCGCGAAGCAATATCGGCATGCGTGCGAGCAACCACGAAAAGCGTTGACGGTGAAGCTGAACGGCAACGTCGACTCTTCGGGCATCTTGTTGAGCGCGCTCTTGCAGAGCACCTCGTGAAACGTGATTCCCTCGAACTCGGGAGTCTGCACGGAGCGCACCAACCCGGCCCGTTCGAGTCCGGGTAGCGCTCCGTCATCTGCATCCAATGCCTGACCCGACCACCTCATGGCCCCAAGTCGAACACTTGTTCTAAGCTATGTCAAGATGAAGCGAATAGCCGACCGTGCCTCACCACGGCCGGTGAGTTGTTGGCACAATTCCTCGCATGTCGAACACAAGCACGCCGAACAGAATCAACATTTCGTCCGGTTCCGAATGGGAACCGAAGATCGGTTACTCCCGCGCCGTGCGCATCGGTAACCAGATCGCAGTCTCCGGCACCACCGCTCCTGGTGAGACCCTCACCGATCAGACTCGCGCAGCGCTCGAAACCATCAAGGCAGCACTGGCCGAGGCAGGCGCCACCCTCGGCGACGTCATCCGCACTCGCATGTACCTTCGCGACATGACGCAGTGGGAGCAGGCCGCTCTCGCCCACGGCGAAGTGTTCGGCGAAATTCGTCCCGCCACCACGATCCTCGAGGTCAGCTCGCTGATCGACCCCGCTCTGCTCATCGAGATCGAGGCCGATGCGGTTATCAGCTGATCGCCAATCCGGACATTTGCGAAAGTGGGCGCCTAGTCTGAGCCGATGACACCGATGCGGCTGTATCCGTTGACGCTCGCGCTCGGCATCACCGTCACTTTCCTCGCGTCCACCTTCCTCTCGCCCGGCTCTGCACTCGCAGATCCGGGCGAGAGTCTTTCGACGGCCTGTGGCAGCCCGCTGAGCAATGCCGAGGTGGATCGGGTTGCCGAACTCAGTGACGTCACGACGCTGACCGGCGCTGGACTATCGCGTCTCGAGACCGCTGTCGAACGTCATCGGGAGATCACGTCGATCCTCGTCTCACACCATGATTGGCGAGGCTTGTTCTCCGTCGGCCTCGACGCTGTGGAGCACGAGGCGGTGATGCCGCTGCAGCGAGACCCTGCGGCCTTCGACGATGACGAGTGGGCCCATTCGGTCAGCTACGAATTGCTGCGCAGGTACCTGGTGAACGTCCATGCGGAGTTCACCGGCACTCCCACCGATCCGGCGTGGAGCAACTACTTCGCCCTGACGCGTCAGTGCGACGCCAGTCCGGCACGAGTCGCCATGGCCGGCTACAACGCCCATCTCACCGTCGACCTCGCTCACGCCGTCGCCACATCCGGAACCACTGCGGAGGATGTCCCCGATTTCTACAAGATCGTCGATTCCATTGCCGTCAAGGGTGGTTCGATCGTGACCCTCACCAAGGCCGAGTACGACGCCGATCTCGGGCCGCTCTGGCGGTTCTACTTCGTCGGCGAAGGACTCGACCGATTGGCCGGAAACTCGCAGCCCTCGGAACTACTGCTCCGCGCCGCCGACAGCGGATACAACACCATCACACTGGCCAACGGGTTCGCCCTCCAGAATCCGCAGACATGTCCCGGCGCAGAACAGGAGATCGACGCGCTCTGGCGTACTACAGATTCCGCTCTCGACGTACTCTCGCGACTCGGTGGTCTCTGACATCTCCCCCTCCGCTGCCTGAAACGGACACACCTGCGACAATGACCCCATGACGGGGCACTCGGCGGGGCAAGGCATGCAGAGTCCCGCCATGCGCCGGGTGCGAGACCTGTTGCGCGGGCCCGCAATTGTCTGCGACGGCCGGGCAACCATCCGCGATGCCGCCAAGTTGATGACCGATGCGGGCCGCCGCGCTGTTGTGATCCCGACGGAGACAACCGGTTTCGGAATCTTCACCGAAGGTGACCTACGCGCTCGCGTGGTAGTCGGTGGTATCGACAGCAACCAGCCGGTATCAACGGTGATGACGCCGTCAGCAGTGACAGTCGATCCGGATCGACTGGGCGCCGACGCCGTGACCGACATGCTCGAGTACGGATTGCGCCATCTCCCGGTCGTGACCGAGGCAGGCGCACTGATGGGTGTGCTCGAACTCAGCGACCTCCTGACTTCGGCCACCAATCAGGGTTTCGAACTGCGCGCAGCGCTCGCCACGGCACAGGACGACTCCCACCTCATCGAAACAGCCCGCGCGGTCCCTGTTCTGGTGACGGAATTGGTGGCGTCACGGGTCTCACCGCTCGACATCGGTGCGACGCTGGCGGTGCTGATCGACGTGACGGTCAGGCGAGCGATCGAATTGGTAGTGGGCGGAGACGAGCGACCGGATTTCGCGTGGCTGTCGCTCGGCAGCGTCGCCAGACGTGAAGCGCTCCCCTCTTCGGATATCGACAGTGCGCTGGTGTGGGGCGGCGAATCACATCACGAGGGAGCCGACGCCGCGAAGACAATCCACGACATCCTCGATCTCTGCGGGTTCCCTCGCGACACCAAGAACGCCGTCGCGACCCAGGCCAGGTTTGCTCGGACGCTCCCACAATGGCGCACTGCGCTGCGGAAATGGGTGTCCAATCCGTATCAGGACCAAGCCCTGGTCATGTTGTCGATGCTCGCGGATGCCCGCGTCGTCGCGGGCGATCCTGCGTTGGATCCTCGTCCTGCGGCGTTGGATCAACTGCGACTGCACCCGGCAGTGATGCGCCTGCTCCTTCGCGAAGCGGTCGGCGACAAGGCAAAGCTCCATTCGTTCAAGGACGTGATGACGCGTCGGACCGGAACCGTCGACCTCAAAGCCAGCGCCGTCCAACCGATCGTGAACATCGCTCGATGGGCGGGGATTTCCGTGGGCGCCCGCACGAGTTCGACCCTCGAACGCCTCAAAGCCGCAGCGGGAAGTGGTTTCCTACTCGACGACGACGCCCAGGTACTGATCGAATCTTTCGAGGTGCTGCAGCAGATTCGTGTCCGCCACCAGACCGATCAATTCTCCGCGGGTAGGCCCCCGACCGACGAAGTCGTGATCGCCGAACTCACTCCCCTCTCGCGTAGCTTGCTGAGCAATGCGGTGCGCGAAGTCGCGGGTGTGCAACGACGACTCGAATATGCCGCGTCCGCGTCGGCGCTACCCGACATCGACCCGTGAATCGCACTGCGCTCGAACAGGTTCTGGCGGCGGAGCGCCTCGAAGGCTGGGATCCGAGCGATGAGCAGATCGCGGAACTCGAAGCCGTCCTCGTCGGAACACTCTCTCGGCGTGAATATTTCGAGCAGGAATTGGCGCGGGCTGTCGGCCTGTCGTCACCGATTCCCCCGCGGATCCGCTGGCGAAGATCAGCGCCGTACGTCTATCGCGGTACGTCGGTACTCGAGAACAACTTCGACGTGCGGGATCCCGCTGCCCTGCAATCACTCGAGTTCGCGGCGACCGCGCTTCGCCTGGGCGAGGCGCATCTCGGCAGCGACCTCGTACCGCACACGCGAGACACAGCCGAACTACTCTTGCTTCACCAGCACGTTTTCCAAGACCTGTATCAGTGGGCCGGCCACATCAGAACGGTCGACATCAGGAAAGGTGCGGCGACGTTTGCGCCGGTCTCGGCGATTCGGAACTATCTGTCCGAGGTGGAAGAGATCATCGCCGCCGTCGATTGGGTAGCGCTCGATCACGGCGCTGCGTCGTTCGCGCTCGCATCGGTGTACTCGACGCTCAATCATGCCCACCCGTTTCGGGAAGGAAACGGGCGAACCGGAACCCTCTTCCTGCACCGACTCTCCGCCGACACCCGGCATCAGCTCGACTTGTCGCGGGTGAGCAGAATCGAGTGGGTATCGGCGTCGAGGGACTCTGCGCCTTTCCGGCCCACCGGAACCCCGTCGCCTCGCCCGTTCATCGATCTGTTCAATCGCGCTCTGACTCGCTGACGCACACGACTGCCGGTGGTCCGCGCTGGGATCGAGCATCAACCGGGCAGCGCGAACTCCCCTGCGTCGGACCAGCGTTGACGCTCGGCCCCGAATGCGACGGACTGCATCGCGCGGAACTCCTCGATCGAGCGCGAGTTCGACGCGAGGAACTCTTGATGCTCGGCCAGCGAGAAGCTGCCGTCCTCGATCTCGACGCCCCCGCCGCGGCCGGCGGCGGTGTCCGCGCGCAGATCCATCAACTCGTCCGGCTCGACGGGGTACCAGGAGATCCGGTCGAAGAATCGCAGCAACCACGGAGTGCCCTCCTCGAACGGCCCGGACTTCGCGGGATGACGGTGATTCCACACCTGCGTCGTACGTCCGACGAACTGGTATCCACCTGGGCCTTCCATGCCGTAGATGCAGAGGTAAGCCCCGCCGATCCCGACGGCATTTTCCGGGGTCCAGGTGCGGGCGGGGTTGTACTTGGTCGTGACAAGACGATGACGTGGGTCGAGCGGCGTCGCGACCGGAGCCCCGAGGTAGACGTCGCCGAGTCCGAGCACCATGTATTCGGCGCCGAAGACGGTGTCGAACACGTCGTTCACGGATTCGAGACCGTTCATCCGGCGGATGAACTCGATGTTCCACGGGCACCACGGCGCGTCGGCACGCACGCCGTGCATGTACCGCTGGATCGCTTCGCGCGTAGCCGGGTCGTCCCACGACAGTGGCATCCGCACAGTGCGACTGGGCACCACGAGTTCGTTGGCAGCAGGCAAGGTGTCCTCCGCCTCGGCGAGCATTCCCATCAGCTTGCGGACGGGCAGGACGTCCGGGTCGACGCGAACCTGCAGGCTGCGGATTCCCGGCGTGAGATCGAGTAGTCCGGCCGGCTTCTCGGCTTCGAGTCGCTGATGCAGTGCATGTGCACGCGCACGGAGGGCCAGGTCGAGGTTCATGTCGCCGTATTCGACCAACACGTTGTCATCGCCTGAGCGCCGGTACGTGACCGCGGTGTCGCCGTCACGGCGGGCTATGACGCCGTCGTCGCCGTCACCACCGGAGGAATGCACAACCGAATTGGACGCTCGACGCGATACTCCGAGGTCACGGCGGGAGGCTGCGCGTTCGGCGCGGATCGGTACGAAGCGAATCTTGTTCCCGGGTGCCAACTGTCCGAGCTTCCAGCGATCAGCGGACACGACCGTGATCGGACAGACGAAGCCGCCGAGGCTCGGTCCGTCGGGTCCGAGGAGGATGGGCGTGTCACCGGTGAAGTCGAGTGCACCGATCGAATACGCGTTGTCGTGGATATTCGAAGGGTGAAGTCCCGCTTCGCCGCCGGTGGTTCTGGCCCAGTCAGGTTTCGGACCGATCAACCGGACTCCGGTGCGGTCGGAGTTGAAATGGACTTCGTACTCGGTCGCGTACAGCGTGTCGATGTCGGAGCGGGTGAAGAACTCCGGCGCCCCGTGCGGGCCCTCGGTCACCGCAAGTTCCCAGCAGGTGTGTATCGCCGGAACATGCTCGGCGGGAACAGCTCCCGCTGCGCCGGTCGCCTGTCCGAGTTTGAGAACGTCCCCCGCCCGCAGGGTCCTCCCTTCGTGTCCGCCGAACCTGCCGAGGGTGAAGGTCGACGCGCTGCCGAGATAGTCGTCGGTCTCGATTCCGCCCTGGACGAGTACGTAGATGCGCAGTCCCGGGCCGCTGACCGTTCCGACATCGAGCACCGCTCCAGCGGGGACGAAAACGGGACGCCACTGACCGTGTGCGACGCCGTCGACCGTCACCGACACCGGGGCGCCCGTGACGCATACCGTGGTGTCCTCGTCGAACGTCATCGCAGGTCCGGCCATCGCGCATTCGATGCCGGGGGCACCTTCGGGGTTTCCGACTGCGGTGTTTCCCAACCGAAACGACAGGTCGTCCATCGGGCCCGACGGTGGGACTCCGATCTGCCAGTACCCGACGCGTCCTGGATAGTCCTGAACCGTCGTCAACATTCCGGGACGCACGATGGTCAGTTTTGCGTTCATTCGTCTGCCTCCGGCCGTGTGACGATCATGCGGACGGCAGTCGGATCGAAGCCGTTGCACGGGTTGTTGATCTGCGGGCAGTTGGACACGAGGACGAGCACGTCGCGTTCGGCACGCAACGCGAGCCGCTTGCCTGGCGCTGAAAGCCCGTCGACGATCCCGAGCGTGCCGTCGGGGTCGACCGGGACGTTCATGAAGAAGTTGATGTTGGACACCAGGTCCCGCTTACCGAGCCCCCATCTGGCGCCCTCGACGAGGAAGTTCTCGACGCACGCGTGCTGATGTTTGGTGTGGTGGCCGTACCGCAGGGTGTTCGATTCCTGTGAGCACGCGCCGCCCACGGTGTCGTGGTTTCCGACCTCGTCCGCGACCAGGGTCATGAGTGGAGTTCCGTCGTCACTGCGAAGCACGGAGCCTACGGACAGAAACAGGTTCTTCTGGGCTGCGACCGTCGCTGCTGCCGAGTACCGAACGCTGTGATCGTCACTGGCGTAGACGAGTGTGTCGACGGCTTGGTTTCCGTGCAGATCGACAACGGTCAGGACGTCACCGGCGCGGACAACTGCGGACCACGGCCCGAATGCATCGGCGATCTCGTCGAGGATCACCGTTCCGGGAACGAGGGCGGGCACATCCAAGGTGGTGGTCATACGATCTCCTCCAGGTTCGAAGCCGTCCAGGCATCTTCGGTATTGAGCACTGCGCGTTGGTATTCCGGCCCGCCGCCGGCAAGGCTGCCGAGTTCGTCGGCCGCATTCCACGCGAGCACTTCGAGGGACGTGGTGGGAAACTCCAGCGCCGGATCAAGTGGGTGCGCGGTGTTGGCGATCATCACGATGACCGGCAGGTGGATGAGAAGATCGACCGTTGCGCCTGCGCCGGCGGATCCGGTACTGGTGAGAGCGCCGTCCGCCTCGACGCGGACACCGTGGAAGAAGGACAACGGAGGCGCAATGTCCTGCGGCCCGAGTCCGTTCTTCGCGGCAGCGACGGTGAACAGTTCGCGTCCGGCGGGTGCGGCGCTGTGCAACGAACCCTGCCCGTACTTCGCCTCGTTGGTGGCACGTGACGTCGTTCCGCAGAACGCATCGTGGTGACCCGACGTGTCTGCGACCACGGTCGCAAGTACTCGCCCCTGATCGGAGAGCAACGGGTGCCCGACGCCGAGATAGGCCTGCCATGGCACCTTGACGGTATCGGCGACGTTGAGACGCTCCCAGGGGGCGTCGGCGCGATAGAGCAAGATGTTTGCGCAGGCGCTGCCGGCGATGTCGCGAAGTCGCAATCGGGTTCCACGGGCGAGAACCTTGGTCGTGTACCGCCCACCCGGCACGGTTTCAGCCCAGGTCAGACGTTCGGGAGCGACGTCCTCGGGTGGGTTCGGCCAATGCGTTGCAGGCAATACGGGCATGGAATCGGTGATCGTTCCAGCTTGGGACCGGGCATGCTCGCGCGCTCCGGCGGTGGTCTGAGTACTCATGGTCAGGCTCCGATCGTGACGGGATTCGGGGTGGCACGGCCGCGCGGGAAGCAGGCGACTCCCAGCACCACCACCAGCGCTATCGTGATGGGCGCGGCCCACTGCAGAATGGGGTACTCCCCCGTGGGGTTGAAGATCTCGGCTCGTGGCCAGGACAGGTTGATCACCATCAGCGCGCCGTACACAACCGCGGCGATGTTGACCGGGACTCCCCAGATACCCAGGGAGAAAAGCTTTTTGCCTTCGGCGTCGAACTTGGGGCCGACAGCGGTGCGCGGCCAACCCTTGAGACGCTGAACCAGCAGCGGCACGGTCACCATGAGGTAGGCCAAGTAGATCAAGATGATGCATACGCTGGACAGGGTCGCGAAAATTGCCGAGTTGCCCACGTTGACGGCCAGAACGGCTATGCAGATCAGGCCGATGAGGACGGACGGTGCGATAGGTGTTCCGGTGCGGGGATTGACCTTTGCCAGTATCTGCGAGGCAGGCAGTCGGCCGTCGCGGGCCATGGAGAACATCAGCCGTGACGCAGCAGTCTGAATGGCCAAGGTGCACACGAACACTGCGATCGAGACGTCGATCAACAGGACCGTGCCCCACGGCGAACTCAGAATCGATGTCAGTACGTACGGCAAACCTTCCGTGGCCAGGCGTCCGTCGGCGAGTGAGGGGGCTGCCATCAACGCGCCGAGGATCATCAAGCCGCCGCCGAGTGCGGAAGCGGACAGTGCAAGGCGGATCGTACGAGGTGCGACGCGTCGGGGGTTGCGGGTCTCCTCCGCCAACTCCCCTGCCGAACCGAAGCCGACCATGACGTAAGCGGCCATCAGTCCGGACATGATCCACGCCCAGGCGTATCCGGGCTGACCGCCGGCACTGCCGGTGTCGAAGACGACGTCCGGTCCGCGCTGAGCGTGGGTGAAGAACATCCCGATCACTGCGATGACACCGACGATTTCGCAGGTCACACCGATATTGTTGATACGCGACATCCAGTTGACGCCGATGCAGTTGATGAAGGTGGTCAGAACCAGAAGTACCGAACCGAGCAGCACGGCATTGGCAGCACCGCTCGAGGAGGTGAGCGCACTGTCCTCGCCGATGATCTGGAACCCGCTCCACACATTGGGAAGCACGACCTGCAAGGCGATGGCAGCAGCCGATGCAGTGACGATCTGAGCGAGAATCATGAACCACCCCGCGAACCAGCCGACTATCTCACCGCCCATCCGTCGCGACCACTGGTAGATGGCTCCCGAAATCGGATACCTGGCAGCAAGTTCCGCGAAGTTGAGCGCGACCATGAACTGGCCGACGAAGACGACCGGCCACGTCCAGAAGAACGCCGGACCCGCGAAACCGAAACCGAGGCCGAACAATTGGAAGATCGTCGTCAGAATGGAGACGAAGGAGAAGCCCGCAGCAAACGACGCGAACTTTCCCAGCGATCGATGCAGCTGCTGCTCGTAACCGAACTCCGCTAAGTCGCCGTCGTCGTGAGGTGACGAGGCGAGTGCGGATGCGGTGGTGGGCTGCGCAGCCGGGGTTGTTGCACTCAACGGCGTACTCCTTCGGCGAGGCGATTCAGAGGCGAATAACTGTCGATTGACAGTTTTCGCGAAATCAACTCGTCGCAGGTGACGCCCGCGTATACGATTCGCCCGATTCTGTAACAGGCTCGTTGAGTACGTTTCGAGCACGTGACCGAATGCTCACAGGGCCGTCCACCCCGCACGTAAGGCCTCCGCCTGCCACTATGGAAGGCGTGACCAACGCCGGCCCCGGACGACCCCGCCTGACAGCTCGCCGACGCCCGGGTGGGACCGCCCGGGCGGAGATCTTGGATGCTGCTGCAGAACTGTTCACCACGCGAGGCTTTGCCGCGACGTCGACTCGCCACATTGCCGAAGCTGTCGGGATGCGTCAGGCGTCGTTGTACAACCATTTCGCCACCAAGGACGACATCCTCGTTGCACTACTCGCCGACACAGTGACTCCGGCGCTCGACTTCGCCGAGAATCTCAGGCCTCTCGACGCCTCTCCCGAGGTGAAGCTGTATGCACTGTCGTACCTCGACGCGGCGCAACTGATCACCGGTCGGTGGAACCTGGGCGTCCTTTACCTCTTGCCGGAACTGAGAAGCGACAGATTCATGTCGTTCCGGGCTGATCGCGATCGGCTTCGCGAGCAGTACCGGGCACTCGCCCAGGCAGTTCTCGACGCGCTGGGTGATCCTGCGTCGACACAACTAGCCGAGTTGCCGTTTCGTCTGGTCGAAAGCGTGATCAGCGCAAGAGCCGACGCGCTCGAAGGAACACCGATCCCCGACGCCGCGGTGATCGCCGGGTCCGCACTGCGCATTCTGGGGTGGCGCCAGGATCTTGATCCCATCCACACGGAAGCAGCAGAGCTCATTGCGAACGCAGAAACGTCGACATTGTCCGGAGCTGCATCAGCTCCGGACAATGTCGACGCAATGAAGACCTGAACGGCCACGAGACTAGACCGAGAGGGACTGTCCCGGGAAGATCAGGTTGATGTTCGGAACCTGGCTGGCGAGGTTCTCGAGCGAGATGCCGTGTGCAGCAGCGATCTTCGACAGGGTGTCGCCTGCCTTGACCACGTAGTTGCCGCTTCCGGTGCTTGCTGCCGGAGCCGACTCGACGGAAGCCTCAGCGGTAATGGGAGCTGCTGCGGCCTCGTAGTTGCCTGCGGTGGTGCCGGTGGTCAGGTACTGACCGCACACGGGCCATGCGCCGACGCCCTGGCCTGCGAGAACGTTCTCGGCGACACGGATCTGCTCAGCCTGGCTGGCGTTGGCAGCGTTGCCCGATCCACCGAATGCGTTCCAGGTGCTCTGAGTGAACTGGAGACCGCCGTAGAAGCCGTTGCCGGTGTTGGCGGCCCAGTTACCGGAGGACTCGCAGTTCGCGACTCCGGACCAGTCGTGGCCGGCTGCCGAAGCGGTACCGGTGCTCATGGCGAGCGGGATCGCGACGACTGCGCCTGCGGTTGCAACTGCGCCGAGGGCGCGCTTGAAGGTAATGCTGGTCATTGGGTAGATCCTCTCCGCCACCGCGGACGAGGTCGGTCCGGACGCTTGCACGTCTCGTCGATCGACTCGTCTGTTTCACTCCTGCCCCGCGAAGGTTTCGGGAGTACCGGACCCGCGGGGCAGAAGCACGCAGTTGCGGGTCGGTGTTTGCCCGGTAGTTTCGGGCTGTCAACGACCGTAGGCGATGGTCACGGATTGGTCACGGGGCATTTTTCCGGTACTGATGTACCAGATTCTTTCGTAATTCAAGCAATAGCCACAGGTCAACCGATTGATTCGAGGTTCAACCATACCGATCGTTATCCGTCCGTTATGTGGCAACCGTCACTGCGATTTTGTGACCCACCGCACCGAAAAAGGCCGTGTCGGACCACGAAGGAGCCCCCTTCGGATGTTAAGAGATTCCTGGCAACGGGCAAAAACCAACCGCCCCAATCGTTATGGAGAATCAACTGGTGATCATCGCAGTGGAAGGACCCAGCGCCGCCGGCAAGACCACTTGGTGCCGAGCCCAGATGACGAATGAATCGGTCGTCGAGGAATTCGTGGCCGAATATCAGCCCACCGGGTTCGAACCGGACGGAACCAACCTCGAAGTGCAGGCAAGTTACTGGGCAACGGTCAATTCGAACCGATGGTCGCAAGCGAAAGAACTCGAAGTGAGATCCGGCATCGCGATCTGCGACAGCGACCCGTTGAAACTGCACTACAGCTGGTGCCTCGCCGCAGTGGGTGCGGCACCAGCGGAGCGATTCGAGCGCGAGCTTTCGGCAGTGGAAAGCGCTTTTGAACAGCTGAAACTGGGTTTCGCAGACCTGACCGTCATTTCGATGC
Organism: Rhodococcus baikonurensis; assembly: GCF_040489275.1. Taxonomy (NCBI): domain Bacteria; kingdom Bacillati; phylum Actinomycetota; class Actinomycetes; order Mycobacteriales; family Nocardiaceae; genus Rhodococcus; species Rhodococcus baikonurensis. The sequence goes on from NZ_JBEUOQ010000008.1 coordinate 156,136, forward strand.
CGTCACCGGAACAACTTCGGCTGCAACGCGAGCGAGACCACAGCCGCCGACGACGGCACTTCGAGCTTCATGCAGCGCTCGCTGGGCCACTCGCCCACTGGTACGCGGCGATCGACCGAGTAGATCCAGGTCGCGTTCTGTGGCACTTCCCGACACAGCTCGATCTTTCGCAGTGTCCACCGCCTCGATCGGATCGCAGCGATCTGAGTCTCCTTCACGCCGTGATCAACGAGTTGCCGCCTCTTCCCAAATAGCCGGCAGATGCGCACTCGGTCAGCGAGACACAGCGTCACCGAGACACAGCGTCAGCGTGCTCGTTCGACCCTGGCCTCGTCCCACACCGGCGACTCGCTCTCGTACACATGCCCATCCGATCCGAACACGAGGAACCTGTCGAACCCGCGCGCGAACCAACGATCGTGGGTGACCGAGATGACGGTCCCGGCAAATTGTGCGATGCCCTGCTCGAGCGCGTCCGCCGAATGGAGGTCGAGGTTGTCGGTCGGCTCGTCGAGCAACAACATCGTCGCGCCGGAGAGTTCGAGGAGCAGAATCTGCAGTCGCGCCTGCTGTCCGCCGGACAGGTCGTCGTACTTCTGTTCGGCTGCTCGGGACAGTCCGTAACGGTCGAGCGCGCGGCTCGCCGCTTCACGCCCCATTCCGTTTCGGTGTTCGTCGCCCATGTGCAGGATCTCGAGCAGCGTATTTCCGGTCAGATCAGGCCTGGAGTGGGTCTGCGCAAACAATCCGGGACGTACCCGGGCACCGAGCGTCGCGGTACCACCGTGCTCGACCGGCGCGATGTCGAGCGCCTCGACGGGTAGATGCTCCGTCCCCGGGTCGGTCCCACCGCCCGCCAACAGACGGAGGAAATGCGACTTTCCGGAACCGTTGGAGCCCAGCACGGCAACGCGGTCGCCGTACCAGATCTCGGTGTCGAAAGGCTTCATCAGCCCCGTCAGCTCGAGATCCTGACATACCAAGGCCCGCTTGGCGGTTCGCCCACCCTCCAGCCGTACTGTCACCTTCTGCTGGAGGGGGATCGCCTCGGGCGGTCCGGCCTCCTCGAATTTCGCCAACCGGGTTTGCGAAGCGTGATACCGCGCCGCGACGCCGTCGTTGAACTTGGCCTTCTCACGTAATCGCAGAACAAGGGCACGAAGTTTCGCGTGCTCCTCGTCCCAGCGCCGACGCAGTTCTTCGAATCGAGCGTTGCGATCCTCGCGGGCCTGGTGGTAGCTGGCCAACCCAGCGCCGTGGGTCCACGACGTCGCGCCGCTGATTCCGGGTTCGAGCGTCACGATGTGGGTAGCTGCATTGGCGATCAGTTCGCGGTCGTGGCTGACGAACAAGACGACTTTCGACGATTCCGAGATGGTCTTCTCGAGCCACCGCTTACCCGGAACATCGAGGTAGTTGTCCGGCTCGTCCAGCAGAAGTGCGTCGTCGGGCCCAGCGAACAGTGCTTCGAGGACCAACCGCTTCTGCTCGCCCCCGCTCAGCGAGTTGGCCGCTCGCCACTTCGCACGGTCGTACGGGACACCGAGAGCCGCGGTGGTGACCTTGTCCCAGAAGTCTTCCGTCTCGTAGCCTCCGACGTCAGCCCAATCGGCCAGTGCGTGTGAATATTTCATCTGAGTTGATTCTTCGTCGCGCTCGATCATCGCGTTTTCGGCTGTATCGAGCGCCAGCGCTGCGTCGCGGATCGGCGCCGGAGACACGGACAACAGCAGATCTCGCACGGTGGACTCGTCGCGAACCTGGCCGACGAATTGCCGCATCACGCCCAGTGTGCCGGATCGAGTGACTGCGCCCTCGTCGGCGACGGCGTCTCCGGCGATAATGCGAAGCAACGTCGTCTTACCAGTGCCGTTGGGGCCGATCAGTGCAGTTTTTGCACCGTTTCCGACCCGGAAGCTGACACCGCTGAGCAGTTGTCGACCATCAGGGAGGAAGTAGTCGACGTCGGCGATGTTGAGGTGGGTCACGCTCTCAAGAGAACCCTACCCACGGCGTTCTGCCAAACCATTATTGCGGTCCACGGCCTCTTGGCCTCTACCCTCGGCCTGTTGGCCTCTGCCCTCGGGCAAGCGCCCGGCCGCATCGAGCGCCGCCAGATAGCCGAAAACCATTGCGGGACCGATAGTTGCACCTGGACCGGCATAGGTATGACCCATCACCGGCGAGCTGGTGTTACCTGCTGCGTAGAGCCCGTCGATGACCGAACCGTCCGCGCGCAACGCCCGCGCGCAAGCGTCCGTATCGATGCCGCCCTTGGTCCCGAGGTCTCCCGGCACCATTTTCGCGGCATAGAACGGACCCTTCGTAAGTTCTCCGAGGCTGGGGTTGGGCTTGTTGGTGCAGTCGCCGTAGTAATGGTCGTATCTGCTTGTCCCACGGCCGAAGTCGCGATCGATGCCTTCGCGGGCATAACTGTTGAATCGTGTGATCGTCGCTGACAACGCGTCACCTGGCACGCCGATCTCGGCAGCGAGTTCGGCAATCGATCCAGCTCGTACGATCGCGCCCGATTCGATCCAGGACCGAGGAATCGGCCTGCGCGCCGGAACTCCCGCGAACAGGTAACGGTCACGGTACGTCTGATCGAAGATCAGCCAAGCCGGGATGTTCTCAGCGGGTCCTTCACCTCGGCCGTACTTTCCGCCGAACATCGCATGCGCCGCTTCGACATAGGGAAGCGACTCGTTCATGAAGCGATTGCCGCCGGCGTTGACCATCAGACTGCGCGGCAACGAGCGTTCAGCCAAGGCGAACCACGGGCCTTTGGGCAGCGGGATCGACGGGGCCCACCACGCGTCGTCCATGTACGAAATTGCCGCGCCGACCCGCAGTGCCGCCCGTATCCCGTCCCCGGTATTGGTCGGTGCCCCGAGGGTCCACTGTGCACTGCTCGGCCGACGCTGGTACTCGCCTCGCATGTCGTCGTTGTTGTCGAACCCACCGCACGCGAGGATGACGCCGCATCGAGTGTGCAGTGTTGTCTGCACTCCCCCGGACTCGAGTCGCACGCCCACGACACGGTCACTGTCGGTAATCAAATCCACAAGCTTCGTTCCGAGCTTCACCGGCACTCCAGCTCCCCGAACTCCGAGCATCAGTTCCGCCATGAGCGCTGGGCCGAGCCCGATCAACTTCTTCTTCCTGGCCTTCGCGGCCAGCGAGCGCATACCCACCCGCAGCATTCGCACCGGCCCGCGCCAATGCCGAATCCCCGTGCTCAGCCAACGGTAATCAGATTGTTGGACAACCATGTTGAGCGGAACCTTCATGTACGGCGGATGAAGTGTCGCAAGATCGTCGCCCAGTGCTCGTGCGTCGAACGGGCGCGGCTCGCACGAGCGGCCGCTTGCAAGTCCGCCGGGTGCCTCGGGAAAGTAGTCGGAGTAACCCTTCACCCATTCGAGCTCGAGTGCAGAGTGCCGAATCAGGAAATCGAGGGCTTCCGGGCCTCGATCGATATACGTGTCGATACGGTCGGTGTCTGCATCCTCTCCGACAATGCTCTTCAGATATGTTCGCGCAGAGTCAATATCATCCGCCGGCGCCTCGCGGCGAAGTATCGAGTTTCCTGGAATCCACACTCCACCCCCGGACCGGGACGACGAACCGCCCCAGTATTCGGACTTCTCCACGAGAATCGTCGAGAGTCCGTTTCGGGCGGCGGTGATTGCCGCGGACATACCGGCAGCCCCCGAACCGACAACAACCACATCCACCGCGGGCAGATCCGCTACCGGTGGCACGGTGTCCTGAGGGTTCTCGGTCATCACTGGTCACTACCTTTCGTGTCGTCTACGTCCTGCGTGCGCCACCGGGATCCCCGGACCGCGTCGAGCGCCCCCTCGACGCACACGGGAAGTGATGCGCCGCGCTTTTGGGGGTTGCGTATCCATTGGCGATAACCGAACTCCGCCGCCGCCAACATCAGATGAACGAGAAGTCCGGGGCGGCTGTCATTTTCCGGATCGAGGTGCATCCGGTGCGCCACCAACTCGACCAACCGATCACGATGCTCGGGCGCGATGAGCGCGACTCGATCCATCAAATGCGGCGCGGTACGAAACGCTGCCCGCCACTGATCGATCTCCGAGGACTCGAATGCATTGGAGCGTTCGAGGATCGCCCGCGAGATCGCAAGATCAGCCGACTCGGATGCCGGGCGATCCTCGAGCAACGTCACGATTCCGGCGCCGCCCTGCCTGACCGGATCCAACAGCAGATCCTCCTTGTTGCGAACGTGCCGGAAGTACGTACTTGCCGACACTCCCGCCGCCGCCGCAATCTGCTCGGTGGTCACGTCCTCGAATCCGTCACGCGCGAACAGATCGAATGCCGCACGTTGAATGTCTGCTCGCACCTGCAACCGCTGTCTCTCTCGTAGTGACATCAGCAACGTCCTTTCACCGCGGCCGAAATCCGACCTTCCTCGATAGTGCGAGTCTCACCTATTATGACAGTCACTGTCAATATCCAATTCTCTGTCAGGTATCAGCAGATCTCGGCGTTTCGTTGACAGGGCATTCGGTGCCACGACAAGCTTCGAAGATGAAAAGTTGGTTCGCGGCAGGCCTCGCAACGGCGATCGTCTCGCGGTCGCTGCTCCACAAAGCCTTGATCTTCAAGTTCGGGCGCGACGTCCGGGCGCTCAACTCCGGGAACTACCGCCCATTGTTGGGGTCCTATCACCGCGACGCAGTTCTGAGATTCGCAGATGGCGATCATCGGTGGGCCGGGGAGCACGCCGGGCGGGACCGAATCGAGAACTTTCTCCAGGAATTTGTCGCTGCCGGACTTCAAGGCGAAGTCACCGAAGCGTATTTCGGCGGTCCACCATGGCGGATGACTCTGCTCGCCCGTTTCGACGACCGAGCCCTTGGCCCCGACGGCTCCGTCATCTACCGCAATCGAACAGTGCTTCTCGTTCGAACCAAGTGGGGCAAAATCATCAAGCAGGAGGACTACTACGAGGACACCGCCAGAATCGGTGACTTCGACAGGCGACTCCGCGAGATCGAAGCCGGACGATCCTGTGGCACAGTCGTGGAGTGACGCACGTCAGGATTGACCGCCACCGAAAACTGTCGACATTCCTGTCTTCCCAGAACGATGTCGAACTGGCCCGACTGACCGACACCGCTCGAGTCTCGAGCATCGGCGTGGGCGGCGCAGCAGGAGTGGTCAATGTCTGCGACCACAGGCTCAACTGTGTTCCGATATTCACCAAACGCATTCCACTGAGCGATCGGGAACTCGCCGACGTCGGCTGTACCTCCAATCATTTCGACTTGCCGATGTTCTGCCAGTACGGCATTGGCGGCCCAAGCTTCAACGCCTGGCGAGAGCTGGCCGCGAACATCATGGTCACCGAGGCCGTCCTGGCCGGCGAAACACAGTCGTTCCCAATGCTTTACCACTGGCGAGTGCTGCCCGGCCGATCGCCGGTTGCGCCTGAACACGCCGACATCGATTCCGTTCACACCGCCCGCGCCAGTAGTGAAGTGCGGGTCCGCCTCGAAGCGCTCGCCGCTGCACCGTGCAGCCTCGTACTGTTCTGCGAGTACATCGCACACCCGATCTCGGATTGGTTGCAAGACAACCCGGCCGCCAAAGCTGCCGACCTCGAGCGACAGTTTTCGGAGATCGCGGCGTTCTTGCGAGATCGACAGCTGCTGCACATGGACGGACATTTCGGCAACATGCGCACCGATTTGGAGCGGATCTATCTCACCGACTTCGGACTGGCCACATCCCCACACTTCGACCTGTCGACTGTCGAGCACGACTTCGCCCGGCGCCATGCCACTCATGACGCCGACTATGCCGCCATGCTTCTGGTCAACTGGTTGGTGACCGAGGTCTGCGGCGTACCGAGACCGAAACACGGCGGACCAGTCACCCGCAACCAGTACGTACGACGATGCGCCACAGGTCATATCCCAGGTGATGTGGCACCGGAGGTGGCCGCGATCTTGACCCGGCACGCGCCCGCCGCTGCGAGGATGAACGACTTCTACTGGCGATTGTTCGACGGCGACTTCGATGCGCCCTACCCTCATGCCGCGGCAGTTCCGACTTCCGGTCGAGGACAGGGTTTTCCCTGAACTACCGTCTCCGCATCTCAGGGTTCATGTCATCCTCCGGACGGATGTGCTGGTCAGTGCCGGTAGGGCACAGTTCTCCTCATGATTGAACTGAGGGGATTGACCAAGGTTTACGGACCGACGAAAGCGGTGGACGATTTGTCGTTCACGGTCAAGCCGGGCATCGTGACGGGCTTTCTGGGCCCGAACGGTGCGGGTAAGTCGACGACGATGCGGATGATTCTGGGTTTGGATCAGCCGACGTCGGGTGCGGCGTTGATCGACGGCAAGCCGTATCGGGAGCTGAAGACACCGCTGCGAACTGTCGGTGCGTTGTTGGATGCGAAGTGGGTGCATCCCAATCGCAGTGCGCGGGCGCATCTGCAGTGGATGGCTGCTTCGAACGGCATTCCGAAGTCCCGGGTGGACGAGGTGCTCGGGTTGGTCGGGTTGTCCGAGGTGGCGGGCAAGAAGGCCGGCGGGTTCTCGTTGGGTATGTCGCAGCGTCTCGGGTTGGCGGGTGCGTTGTTGGGGGATCCGAAGGTGTTGTTGTTCGACGAGCCGGTCAACGGTCTCGATCCGGAGGGCATCGTCTGGATTCGTAAGTTCATGCAGCGGTTGGCGGCCGAGGGCCGCACGGTGTTGGTGTCGAGTCACCTCCTGTCGGAGATGGCGTTGACGGCGGAGCAGTTGGTGGTGATCGGTCGGGGTCGGTTGATCTCGGATTCGACGGTGGCGGAGTTCGTGGATCGTTCGTCGGAGTCGACGGTGCGCGTGCGTAGCCCACAACTCGACGCTCTCCATGCCGCATTGACTGCCCACGGACTGACTGTCCGCGAGGAGCATTCAGGATCGGAGCCGGTGTTGGTGGTCGTGGATTCGACCACCGATGTGATCGGTGGTCTGGCTGGCTCGCAGGGAATCGTGTTGCACGAGTTGGCGTCCCAGCAGGGATCGCTCGAGGACGCGTTCATGAAGTTGACCGGAGACGATGTCCAGTACCACGCATCCGGTGTCGATCCGGGTGCCGGAGCCCACCACGCAAACACACAGCACGCTATGGGAGGTGCACTGTAATGGCTGTTCTCAGTGCTGAACGAATCAAGATCACCACGACCAAGTCCCCGCTGTGGTGCACGATCACCATCATCGTCCTGGGGTTGGGCGTCGCCTGGATGATCGGGCGTTCGTCGAGTTCGAGCATTCAGGCGTACAACGACGAAGCCGCATCAGGAACTCCTGATTTCGAGAAATTCCTCCCCACGTTCAACGACGCGGGGCTAGGAGTTTCCGGCTTCGGCGTCATGGTCCTGATGATCATGGCGGCGCTCGCGATCACCAGCGAGTACCGCTTCGGCATCATCCGCACGACCTTCCAAGCCATCCCGAGTCGGGCGTCGGTTCTGATCGCGAAAGCCGGCCTGATCGGAGCCTTCGGAGCGGTGCTGTCCTTTGTCCTCATGCTCGGCGCAGTCTTCATCACCAAAGCTGCTGCAGGCACTGAAGGTTCCACCAACCTGGCACTCGACAACGCCGATGCCTGGCGCGCCGTCTACGGCGTACCGATCTTCGCGTTCCTCTGCGTCGTCCTCGCTATCGCCGTCGGAGCACTCCTCCGTCAATCTGCCGGAGCTATTGCACTACTGCTGCTGTGGCCACTGCTCATCGAGAGCCTGTTCGGCATGTTCGGATCCTTCGGTAGAAACGTCACACCGTTCCTACCGTTCGCCAACGCCGACCACTTCCTCTCTTCGGGTTCGAGCGCCAATTTTCATTGGGGCCCTTGGGGAAGCCTGTTCTACTTCGCCGCATTTGTTCTGGTGGTTTTCGGAATCAGCATCGCCGTCGTCAACAAGCGCGACGCCTGACCGAACACCACGACTGGCCGTACCGGAGATGGTTCCGGTACGGCCAGTTTCTCGTTGCCACAACCGAAGTTCACATAACTTAGGATAGGCTCACTTCTATTCGATTCGGCAACGAACTGAGGCAACGGACAGCGATGCAGACTCTGACAACCCAGACGATTTCCACTCCGGGCACCGAGATGCGTGTGTGGCGCACGTCGGCGCTCGACCGGAAATGCGTGGTCTTCCTGCATGGCGCCGGAGTTGATCATCGAATGTTCGACGACCAGGTCGCGGAACTCGCGGGGGCCTATTCCCTGGTGCTACCCGATTTACGCGGTCAAGGGCTGTCCATCCTGAAGGAAGGACACCGCGCCACTCTCGACACTGTGATCGACGACGTGAAGGTCATGTTCGACTCGCTCGGAATCGATCGGGCAAGCATCGTCGGACACTCGTTCGGCGGAAACATTGCGCAGGAGTTCACCCACCGCCATCCGGATCGAGTCGACAAACTCGTCATGATCGGCAGCCCTGGACAGCACCGGGAAATGAGTGGCGCCGCTGCCTCGGCGATCAAGATCGGCACACATCTGTATCGACGAATTCCGTGGGGCCCCTTTGCCTTTTACAGTGGTCGGTGGTCGAGTCGAAATCCCGCAACTCGCAGATACGTTGCCGACTGCATGCTGGCCGCCGGACGGCAGACATGGCTGGATTTGGGAACAAGCGGGTTAACGTCACTCTGCCCGGTGGATACGGCACCCCGAAAGGAGACCCTCCTGATGCGGGGAGAGGTAGACATGGCGCGCCAACTCGATCGCATCTACGACGCGCTGAGTGAACAACTCCCCGACCTGACTCGCCGGGTGGTGATCAGCGGTGTCGGACATCAATGCACACAGGACAACCCGGAAGAGGTCAACCGCGCGCTGGCCGAGTTCCTGGCAGACTGACCTTACGTGTCAGCGTTCCAGTTGCGCGGCAAGCTCTTTCATCCACTCCAGGAACGCCTGCGGGCCGTCGAACTGGACGCCGTCGACAGCAGCCACCTCCGGTGCAATGTCATCGCCCTTGACCACCAACGCTTCTCCACCCGAGGCAAGGACAGCAGCAAAGGCGGGTAGGTCACCCCGGTCGTCGCCCGCATACGCGACGACGTCGACCCCCGCGGCCGCGATCGCGCGAAGGAGGCCTGTCCCCTTGTCCTCCTCAACGGGTGGGCGCAATTCCTCGACCAACTTGCCGGGCTCACGACGCAACCCGGTCCGGCTCGCGATTTCTGTTGTCGCCGCTTCCACCAGGCGCTGCGCGGCCGCTCGATCCGCGACCCGACGCCAATGCACTGCTACCGCAAGGCCTTTGCTCTCGACGTGGATGCCAGGAACTGCCTGAGAGTCGAACAAGCGGCGCAGTTCGGCTTCTGCTTCGGCGACAGCATCACTGAACGCAGCGACGGCCGGAAGCACTTGGATTCCGTCGTCCGTCCAGGTCTCGACACCGTAGGAACCCATGAGCACAACGGAATTCAAGCTGAGCCGCTCTCGCAAGAACGACACCGGCCGTCCCGAGAGCAAGCCGACCACACCGAGGTGCTCCGCCAGGGTCGCGAGCACGTCTTCGGCGCCGGGCAGGAGTGCACTCGCCGACGGATCGTCGACGATGGGTGCAAGCACGCCGTCGAAATCCATCACCAGTCCCGCACGAGCTGGATCGGACGTGAGTCGGAGGATGACGTCCGAAGCGGTTCGCATGGTTCGAGTGTGCCAAATCGATCGCACTCGCAATACCAACACCGGAGCCGAATGTAATCTCTGCCACTTCGTCCAGGTTGTCCGGAACCGCTGAGTAGGTCGCGTCCTCTCCCTGCAAGGGCCCACAGTGGTCCGCTAAAGTTCTCACGACGCTTACCAAACTGGGGGGGGTAATGATGAGCGAATTGACTGTCGTCACTGACGACATCCGAAAGTACGGCTCGACGTCGACCGAAGCGGCAGGACGCATCGCGCAGGCCGCCGCCGTCGATCTGGATGCAAACATCGCAGCAGTCGCACCGGCCGTGGGCCCCGTCGGGATCGAATTTCTCGAAGCATTCGCGCGCGCTCAGGTCACACACACCAAAGATGTTGCAGCACTCGCCACGTTCTACGCCGGCAACGCCGCAACGGCCGGTGCAGCCGCGCAGGCCTACGACACCACAGATCAAGCGATCGCAACAGATCTGACCGCTGCGGCTGGATCGACGGGCGCGACCGCGTGAGCACCGAAGACGACTCGACGACCGTCATCGAATTCCTTCACGGTGGTGCTCCGGCCCCGGTACTGCCGAACAACGCGGTCGAATCGATGCTCGCCGGCATACCGGTACCGGCGCTACCCGGAATCGAAGATCTGTTCGCGCCCTTGATCGAACTCGGGAAGAGTCTCGGCACAGGCACTTTTGCGGGCATCGATCCCGTCGGCATCTTCAATCAGGCGTCCACTCTCATCGACCACGCCATGGGACTGTCCCAAAGCGCGGTCGCCGAGGTGGGCCAGACCTGGAACAGCACCGGCAGTGAAGCCGCGACCGAACTGTCGCGATCCGCCCAGAACAGCGGCGCCGAATTGAGCGAACGCGGAACCGCGATATCGAAAACTGCTGCCGCCGCCGCGGAATCGGTGCAGCGAGGCAACGCGAATCTCGCGGCAATCGCGCAGTCCTTCGCCACCACGGTTGTAGCTGCTGCGCCGATCGCGTGGACACCACCAGGACAGGCGATGTTGCTTGCCTCGGCAGCTGAACACATGCAGGCAGCCGTCGCGTCGGTGACTCGGACTCGTGGGGAGATGCTCGGGCACACCGCAGCCATGAACGCCCTTGCCGGGTCGATCCCAGTTCCGACTCCACCGACCAGTGAGGCACTATCCAACCTGGTCACTCCGGAGGCAATCAACAACGCCGCCCGTCAGATCGCCCAACCTCTGTCTGCCTCAACCGATGCCGGTGACGCGTACTCCACCCACCAGGACTCCACTCAGCCAGTCACCGACGCAGTCCGGACCTCGGCGGCGCAGGCAGGCGCCGGACTTGCGACCGGCGTCGACAAGCTGTGGGGCGCGGGCAATTCGTCGACGTCACTCACAGCTGGCGGGTCGCCGTCACCCAGTGCGACGACTAGCTCCGGTGGAGCATGGGTGGGTGGAAGCGGCACTATCGGTGGAATTGCAAGAGGCGCAGCGGGAGTTACTGCGGCTCAACCGGTCCCGATAGCAACGCCCGGCCTGGGTGCACCATCGTCGGCGGCCGCCAATGCTGGCATGTCGCCGGGCGGCATGTTGGGCGGTGGACCCCGCGGATCTCGTGACGACGAGTCGTCACGCACTACCCCGGGGTATCTCGTGACTGCCGGCGACGAGAATTCGATGGTCGACGACCTACCGATGGTGTCACCGCCCGTGCTCGGTGCCGAGAATCCCGATCAGTATCTGTTCCGAGATCTTTGATCGGGACTTCCCGGCCGGGGCGGCATTACAACCTCAGACGAAGCCCAACTCCCGTACCGCCGCGCGCTCCTGCTCCAATTCGCTGACGGACAGGTCAATCCGTTCGCGTGAGAAGTCGTCGATCGCGAGGTCGGGAACGATAGTGAATTCGCCATCGGCGCAGGTCACCGGGAAAGACGAGATCAATCCTTCGGGCACTCCGTAGGAACCGTCCGAACACACGGCCATGGACACCCAGTCGTCCTCGGCCGTTCCGATCACCCAGTCGCGGACGTGGTCGATAGACGCGCTGGCCGCACTTGCCGCCGAGGACGATCCACGCGCAGCGATGATGGCGGTGCCTCGTACCTGCACAGTCGGGATGAAATCGTTCTCCACCCAGCCACGGTCGTTGATCACCGCGAGCGCAGGCTCACCCGCGACGGTCGCGTGGGACAGGTCCGGGTACTGCGTCGCCGAATGGTTTCCCCAGACGGACACCTTGTGCACCGACGACGCACGAACGCCGGTCTTCTTCACCACCTGCGCAATCGCTCGGTTGTGGTCGAGACGCGTCAACGCACTGAACCGAGTATCGGGTACATCCGGCGCGTTGTTCATCGCGATGAGAGCGTTGGTGTTGGCCGGGTTTCCGACGACCAGCACCTTGACGTCCGAGGCGGCGTTGTTGTTGATCGCCTTCCCGTGCGCTGTGAAAATCGCGCCGTTCGCGCTCAGCAAGTCGGCGCGCTCCATGCCCTTGCTCCGCGGACGCGCACCGACCAGCATGCCGACGTTCGCACCGGAGAAGGCGACATCGGGATCGTCGGTGATGTCGATGGAGCTCAGCAACGGAAATGCGCCGTCTTCGAGTTCCATCGCAACGCCTTCGGCAGCGGACACGGCGGCGGGAATCTCGAGCAGTCGAAGTTTGATCGGTACGTCAGCGCCGAGCATCTCCCCCGCAGCTATGCGGAAAAGCATTCCGTATGCGATCTGACCCGACGCTCCGGTCACCGTGACGGTTACGGGCGCAATACTCATTGCCGACTCCTCACCTGCCGTTTTCACGACTGTCCGTTCTACAACGCTGTAAGAACGGTTTCCACGCTAGTCGAGTAATCCGGCCACTTCGTGGTCTGTCAGTGTGGTTCTCGGCACTCGTCCCGCCGCCGTCACGAGTTCGACGGCGCGGTACAGCGGACGCTCCTCCAGCCCGGCGCCGCGGGCTTCGGCACGCAACTGTTCGATCAGGACCGAAGACAACGCGGCCGCCGGTACCAACTCGCTGGCTGCCAGGGCGTCGGCGAGTTTGCGGAGCGCAAAGATCTCCAACTCCCGCCCGCCACCCGCGGTATACAACGCGAGCGGGATTCGCACGGTGGACCGCCCGTCGCCGAGCGTCAGGCTGACCTCGCTGATCCGGCCGGATCGCACCGTCAGCGCCGCCGTGAGTACCTCGGCGACGTCGACGTCGTTGGTTCGGAAGCCGGCTTGCGCCCGAATCCTGTTGCCGTACAGGGTGATGTGTCGGCGCAACGTCATCAGAATGGCCAGCGCCGTCGGCACCGCGATGACGGCACCGACGATCGCTCCCACGGTCGCCGTCGAGAAAACACTGACGATCAACCCGACGACAACACCGAACACCACCACGACGACAGCGAACTTCTTCAGCCGCGGCGCGATCAACGCCACGGGAACCAGATCGAGCGAAACCGGTTCGGCCTCAGTGCTCAACGAGATCCCCGAGCTTGTCGACGACCTGGTCGAGTGCCACCGACTCCTGCTCACCTGTCGCCAACTGTTTGACGACGATCACGCCTTCTTCGAGTTCACGCTCGCCGAGGACCAACGCGATTGCGGCACCCGAGCGGTCGGCCGCTTTCATCGAGCCCTTCACGCCACGATTTCCGTAGGCGATGTCAACTCGAATTCCGTTGGCACGCAACTGGTGTGCAATCTTCACCAGCGCTGCCTTCGCTTCGGCACCCATCGGCACACAGAACACATCGACACGTGCCGGTGGTGCTACCGACTTACCCTCGGCCTCGAGCGCGAGAACAGTGCGGTCGACGCCGATTCCGAATCCGATCCCCGAGAGCGGCTGTCCGCCCAGTTGTTCCATCAGACCGTCGTAGCGACCACCGCCACCGATTCCGGACTGCGCGCCCAGTCCGTCGTGCACGAACTCGAAGGTCGTCTTGGTGTAATAGTCGAGGCCGCGAACCATGCGCGGGTTGACGACATAGGGAACACCCAAGGCGTCCAGGTGCGCGAGTACCTCGTCGAAGTGCGCCTTGCAGCTCTCCGACAGGTGATCGAGCATGAGCGGTGCGCCCGCAGTCATCTCACGCACATCCGGGCGCTTGTCGTCAAGCACACGGAGCGGGTTGATCTCGGCGCGTCGACGCGTGTCCTCGTCGAGCGGGAGTGCAAAGAGAAACTCCTGCAGCAGTTCGCGGTACTGCGGTCGGCAGGTGTCGTCGCCGAGCGAGGTGATTTCGAGGCGGAAGCCGTCGAGCCCCAATGACCGGAATCCGGCGTCGGCGATCGCGATGACCTCTGCGTCGAGTGCGGGGTCGTCGATCCCGATGGCCTCGACGCCGACCTGCTGCAACTGGCGGTAACGACCGGCCTGCGGACGCTCGTAGCGGAAGAACGGGCCCGCGTAGCTGACCTTGACCGGCAGCTGTCCACGATCGAGGCTGTGCTCGATGACCGCACGCATAACACCGGCGGTTCCCTCGGGACGCAACGTCACCGAACGGTCGCCACGGTCGGCGAACGTGTACATCTCTTTGCTCACGACGTCGGTCGACTCACCGACGCCGCGCGCGAACAATCCGGTGTCCTCGAAGATCGGCAATTCGATGTGGCCGTATCCGGCCAATCTGGCGGCGCGCGTCAAACCGTCACGAACGGCGACGAATTCGGCTGACTGCGGCGGAACGTAGTCCGGAATACCCTTGGGTGCAGAGAAGGTGCTGGCTTTACTCACGAGAGGTACTTTTCCTTATTCTTGTGCGCTGAGTCCAACGAGAAACGGGTTCGAGCTTCGCTCGGCTCCGATCGAACTGTTACCACCGTGCCCGGGCAGGACCACTGTCTCGTCGCCGAGTACCAGTAGCTTGCGGGCGATCGAGGCGAGCAACTGCTCGTGATTTCCGCCGGGCAGGTCGCTGCGTCCGATCGAACCCTGGAACAGCGTGTCACCGGTGAACGCCAAGTCCACGGGTCCGTTCTCCGTGTTCGCCTGGGTTCGGAACACCACGGATCCCTGCGTGTGCCCGGGTGTGTGGTCCACGAAAAAAGACATTCCGGCCTCGGTGATCTTGTCTCCATCGGCCAGTTCGATCACCTCGTCCGGCTCCACGAACGTCATGCCCTGGATGAATTCCTTCATTGTCGGGCCGATTCCCCGTGCCGGATCACTGAGCATGTAGCGATCCTCGGGATGGATGTACGCGGGTACGGAGTACCGCTCACAGACCTCGCGGGCCGACCACACGTGATCGAGATGGCCGTGTGTCAACAGGACCGCGTTGACCGTCATGTCTTTGGAGTCGAGATATTCGAAGAGCGGCTCGGCCGCGTCCTGCCCTGGATCGACGACCACACATTCGCACGCGTCGTCCTGGGCGAGTATGTAGCAGTTGGTTTGGAACATCCCGGCCGGAAAACCAGTGACGAGCACGGGGGCAACTCCTCTTCGAAGGGTGGAAACGAACAACACGGTGTCGGTTACAGCCTAAGCTGCTGCCCCGCCAGTAAGTTCTCAGGTTGCAATGGGAGACTCTGACGACGAGTAGAGCCGCTTGCCGAAGCCGACCCCAGGGTGTCGCTCGGCCGGCCGACCACGATCCACCCGCGATACGGAGGACTACAGCAGTGCCGAGTAACGAGCAACGCCGCGAGGCGGCGAAACGCAAGCTCGAGCGTCAGCTCGAACGCCGCGCAGAACGTGCCCGCAAGCGCAAGCAGATGACGATCGCCGGAACCGCGCTCGGCGTGGTTGTCGTGGTCGGTGTCGTCGGTGGACTCATCTGGCTGAGCAACCGCAGTGACGACGACGCGAACACCACCAACACTGCTGCCGACGACTCGAGCCTCACGCCACAGACTGCGGGTGCCATGCCTGCCGGGCTGTCGACGCCGCTCGCCGACACGGTGTCCTGCTCGTACCCGGCTGACGGCGCTACCGCGTCCAAGGCCAACAATCCGCCTCGTACCGACGGCATCCCCACCACCGCGCCCGACGCGACGCCGAGCATCAGCGTCGAGACCTCGCAGGGAAACATCGGGCTCACGCTCGACGGAACGAAGTCTCCGTGCACGGTCAACAGCTTCGTGAGCTTGGCGCAGCAGGACTACTTCAACGACACCACCTGCCACCGTATGACGACGAGCCCCTCGCTCCAGGTTCTGCAGTGCGGTGACCCGTCGGGCACCGGCACCGGCGGGCCGGGTTACGGATTCGACAACGAGTTCCCCACCACGGCCTACGCCACCACCGACCCGGCAGCGCAAGAGCCCGTCACCTACGCGCGCGGCACGGTTGCGATGGCCAACACCGGGGCACCCGGTAGCAACGGCAGCCAGTTCTTCCTCGTCTACGGCGACTCACAACTCCCGCCGCAGTACACGGTTTTCGGCACGATCGACGAAACCGGGCTCTCCACTTTGGACAAGGTCGCGGCCGGCGGATCGACGCCAGAAGGCGACGGCAAGCCGAATCTGACCACCGACATCAAGACAGTAAGGCTCGACTGATGCGACGCAATCCCGTGATGCGCTTTCCTGTAGTCATTGCCGCTGCGAGCGCCGCGGCGCTGCTTCTGGCTGGTTGTTCCAGTGATTCCGGTAGCTCGGACTCGCCGTCCAGTACCTCCAAGGCGAAGACGACAACGGCTGCCATGCCGCCGCTCGACATGTCACAGTTCGACGCACTCCCACCTGTCCCGACTCCGGCGTCGGCGACCGTCGACTGCTCGTACCCGAGCGCAGCGGGCGCTGCAAAGACCGTCAATCCGCCAAACTCCACGGGCGTGTCCACCGAGGGAACCGTCAACGTCGCGCTCACGACTACGGCCGGCCCGATCGGGATGGAACTGAATCGCGCAGCAGCCCCCTGCACTGTCAACAGCATCGAGAGCCTGACCGAGCAGAAATTCTTCGACGACACCCCGTGCCATCGACTTTCGACGATGCCGGGTCTGCAGATTCTCCAATGCGGCGACCCGTCGGGTAAGGGCACCGGTGGACCGGGGTACCAGTTTGCAAATGAGTACCCCACGACCACATACGCTGGGAACGACCCGGCGCTGTCGCTGCCGGTCGTCTACCCCCGTGGCACTCTGGCGATGGCTCATTCGTCCGTACCTGACAGCAACGGCAGCCAGTTCTTCCTCGTCTACGAGGATTCGATGCTGCCGCCTGACTACACGGTTTTCGGAAAGATCGACGACGCCGGCCTGGCGACAATCGAGAAGATCGCAGCCGACGGCGACGACGGTGGCATGGGCGCAACCGGCGGCGGTGCACCCAACACCCCGATCACCATTGAGACTGCAGTAGTCGCCTGACCCACTGTGCGCCTTTATTAACCGCCCGCGGTTAATAAAGGCGCACAGCAGTTACGAAGCAGAGGTCACGCGGTAGACGTCGTAAACGCCTTCCACATTGCGAACCACATTCAGCACATGACCCAGATGCTTCGGGTCGCCCATCTCGAAGGTGAACTTGCTGATCGCCACTCGGTCGCCGGACGTGGTGACCGAGGCGGACAGGATGTTCACCTTCTCGTCGGCCAACGCCTTGGTGACGTCGGAAAGCAACCGATGACGATCGAGCGCCTCGATCTGGATCGCGACCAGGAACACCGACGTCGCTGACGGTGCCCATTCGACGTCGATGATTCGCTCCGACTGATCGTGGAGCGAGTTGGCGTTGGTGCAGTCGGTACGGTGCACGCTGACCGCTCCGCCGCGCGTGACGAAGCCCAGAATCGAATCGCCCGGAACCGGCGTGCAACATTTTGCAAGTTTTGCCACCGTGCCCGGCGCTCCGGGAACAAGAATTCCGGAGTCGCCCGTACTGCGGGTGCGTACCGGCATGGTCGACGGCGTCGAACGCTCGGCCAATTCCTCCTCGACGGCGCCGACGCCGCCCAGATGAGCAACGAGACGCTGCACGACGTGGTGCGCCGACACCTGGCTCTCGCCTACCGCCGTGTACAACGCCGAGACGTCGGGATAGCGAAGTTCGTGCGCGATCGTGCTCATCGATTCGGCATTCATCAACCGCTGCAACGGAAGTCCCACACGGCGGACTTCCTTCGCGATCTGATCCTTGCCGGACTCGAGCGCCTCTTCGCGGCGTTCCTTCGCGAACCACTGACGGATCTTCGCCTTGGCGCGCGGCGAGACGACGAATGTCTGCCAATCTCGGCTCGGCCCGGCGGTGGCAGCCTTCGACGTGAAGACCTCCACGACTTCGCCGTTCTCGAGAGTTCGTTCCAGCGCGACCAGTCGGCCGTTGACCCTGGCACCAATGCATCGGTGGCCGACCTCGGTATGCACCGCATACGCGAAATCAACGGGAGTCGATCCGGCAGGCAACGTGATGACGTCACCCTTCGGCGTGAAGACGAAGATCTCCTTGACGGCGAGGTCGTAACGCAACGATTCGAGGAACTCCCCCGGATCGGCCGCTTCACGTTGCCAGTCGAGTAGCTGACGCATCCACGCCATGTCGTCGACCTCGGCGATGTCGCCGGCGTGCTTGCCCTTGGTCTCCTTGTACCGCCAGTGCGCGGCGATACCGAACTCCGCGGTCCGGTGCATGTCCTGGGTCCGGATCTGGACCTCCAGGGGCTTGCCTTCCGGTCCCACGACGGTGGTGTGCAGCGACTGGTAGACGCCGTAGCGCGGCTGCGCGATGTAGTCCTTGAAGCGTCCGGCCATCGGCTGCCACAGCGAGTGGACAACGCCGACCGCGGCGTAACAGTCACGCACTTCCTCACACAGAATGCGCACGCCGACCAGATCGTGGATGTCGTCGAAATCGCGGCCCTTGACGATCATCTTCTGATAGATCGACCAGTAATGCTTGGGCCGGCCCTCGACGATGGCATTGATCCGCGAGGCGGACAGAGTCGAGTTGATCTCGGCGCGAACCTTGGCCAGATAGGTGTCTCGAGAAGGCGCGCGGTCAGCGACCAGTCGAACAATCTCGTCGTACTTCTTCGGGTGCAGGATTGCGAACGAGAGGTCCTCGAGTTCCCACTTGACGGTCGCCATTCCGAGCCGATGCGCAAGTGGCGCAATGACTTCGAGAGTCTCTCTGGCCTTACGTGCCTGCTTTTCGGGCGGAAGGAATCGCATCGTGCGCATGTTGTGCAGACGATCCGCAACCTTGATCACGAGCACGCGCGGGTCCCGCGCCATCGCGATGATCATCTTGCGGATGGTTTCGCCCTCGGCTGCGGTGCCCAGAACGACCTTGTCGAGTTTGGTGACTCCGTCGACGAGGTGAGCGACCTCGTCACCGAAGTCCTTGGTCAACTCTTCGAGCGAATAACCGGTGTCCTCGACGGTGTCGTGCAGAAGGGCTGCGACGAGGGTGGTGGTGTCCATACCCAACTCGGCCAAAATGCTCGCGACGGCCAACGGATGCGTGATGTACGGATCGCCGGACTTGCGCCGCTGGCTCGAATGTCTGTCCTCGGCGACGTCGTACGCACGCTGGAGCAGCGCGAGGTCGGCCTTCGGATACAGCTCACGGTGGAGGCTGACCAACGGCTCGAGTACCGGGCGGATGGTGGCATTGCGCTGACCGGTGATGCGCCGCGCAAGCCGGGCACGCACCCTACGGGAGGCCGAAGCGGGCACGGCCAGATTCTGCCCACCCCGATTGCCGGGAGTTTGCGCTGATCCCGAAACGTCAGGAACCGCGGACTTCGATGGTGTCGTCTCCGGAGCGGGAACTGCACCCGTCTCCTGCGACACTGCACCCGAGTTCTGTGATCGATCAAGATTCGACGTCATGTCGCCACCTCCTACCACCGAGTTGGATGAGGCAACCGCCCTGCATCGGGTAATTGCCCTGGAGGTCTAACTCGACCCCCAGGAGACAACTTTAATACTCAGACCTTCACCAGGGATGTCAGTGGGTACTTCAAGAAGCGATCACGGCCGCGCAATTCCTCGATCTCGAGCACCACTGCGACGCCGACGACGTTAGCTCCACCCAACTCAACCAACTGTACAGCCGCCTCGAGTGTCCCTCCGGTAGCCAGAACGTCGTCGATCACCAGAACATTCCGTCCGGTGAGATCGAAGCCGTTTGCCGGGATCTCGAGTGTCGACGATCCGTACTCGAGGCTGTACGAACGAGAGAGCACGGGTGGCGGCAGTTTGCCGACCTTCCGCACGGCAACTACTCCCGCGCCCATCTTCGCGGCCGCGCCGGCACCGAGCAGGAAACCGCGAGCATCGACGGCGGCGATCGTGTCGGCTTCCGGAGCGCAGGCGACAAGAGCGTCGAGCACGGCTCCGAATCCCTCGGCGTCGGCGAACACCGGAGTCAGATCGGCGAACCGAACACCGGGACCGGGAAAGTTGTCCGCCCAGCGGGTCAGCCGAACAACGGCGTCTCCGGCAGCCCGGTGGATTGCGATCAATTCTTCAGTCGTGTGCAAGGCAACACCGTTCGAGACGCTCATCTGCGTAGTACCCATCTGTCCATGTTCCAGCCGGTAGCGGCCCGAGTCGGATTGACCAACACTGCCGACATGCCTGGGGCTACAGCGACAGTTCGTAGTTGATTGAACAGTGGAATCGTAGGCACCTGGGTCCACAGGATGTTCTCCGCCTCCACCGAGAGTCCCAATTGCGCACTGGTGCTCGCATCCACGTTCAACTGATCGATGATCTGATCGATCCTTGCGTTTCCGTACGTTCCGAGGTTTGCGCCGTTGCCCGATCGCAATGCTCCGCGCGCGTCGATCATGCTCGCTGTGCCGCCTGCACCGACTTTGCCTGCCATGCCGGAAAGCACAGCGTCGACTCCCCCGGACTGCAGACTCGCCGGATCGAAGCTGTCGCTACTCGCGTCCTCGATCGTGATTCCCGCCGGAGCACACGCGGCTTTCGCCTCGGAGACGATCTGCGCCCGCACCGGGTCCGGTGCGAGGTACCCGACCCGGACGGTCAACTGATCGAGGTTGGCTTCCGACAACGACGTCTTCGCGGCCTCGACGTCGGCATTGGCGTACCGATCACCGTCGACCGCGGCGGCGTCGCCGTAGACCAGTGAATCCGGCGCCATCAGTCGTGAATCAACCACGCCGGAACCCAGACCGGCCTGCGGCGCATTCTCCGTCTGTCCGAACTTCTCGAAAAGTGTTGTCCGCGGAACACAATGCGCGAAGGCACGGCGCGCGGCCTCGTCCCCCAGCGCGCCCGAAGTCGCGAGAACGAACTGCTCGATCGACCGCGACGGAATCTGCTGGACATCGAACCCGGACGGAGTGCCGAGTTCGCCTGCCGACCCGGAAGCGACGTCGACGACCTCGATCGAGTTCTTGTCGAGGTCCTCGGTCAGATTCACACCACGTGGCCAGACGACGATGCGATCGGTCGCCGGCTTGTTACCCCACCACCGCTCGTTCGCGACCAGTACCAGACCGTCATCGGCACTGTACGAGTCGATTCGATACGGACCAGCGGAAGGCAGTACGGAGGTGTCCACTTGCCCGGGAGTCAGGTTCCACCCGGTGTTCCAGAAGTCCGCGATCTTCGACAACGCTTCGGTGTCACCGGCATTCACCGCACTCACGACGTCGCCGACGCCGGCGCGCTGCGTCACGATGTGTGAAGGCATCAATGCAGTCGCACCGAACAAGGATCGCCAATCGGTGAACGATCGCCCGGGTTTGAAGAAGACAGTCGCGTCCTTCGACCCGCTCTGGCAGTCGATCCGGTCGATGTCCGCATATCCGAGATTGTTCGCCGTGTCGAACATGGGCTTCACGACCCCATCGACGTCTTTGGTGAACTTGCCACTCGACGCCGCCCAGGTGAGGACCAGATCGTCACAGGACATCGGAATCCCGTCGGAGTACACGGACGCCGGATTGAGCTTGTACGAGACCGTGAGGACGTCACCGGGCAACTCCGACGCCGTTCCGATGTCGGTGTCCGATACCGGTGCCCCGGCCGGGCCCGTGAACGTGAAGCCGGGAAGCACCCGGCCGAACGCGGCCATCGCCCCGGACACCGATCCGGCTGTCGTGTTGGCGTTGTACGTGGAGATGGAGTTGTCGATGGCGTATCCGATGGAGGGAACCTGCTCGGAGCTTTCCGAGCAGGCCGCCAACGAACCCGCAGCCACCGCAGTGGCTGCAACGAACGTCATCGATCGAACCAGTGTGCGTGTCCTTGGGAGCATGTTCAGTGCCCCTTCTTGTTTCGCTTTCCGGTCGGCCGCGCACCCGGCTGCGGAGCAACCGGCACACGACGTGCAACTGGTGCGCCGACGGCAACCGCCTGCGTACCCTTCTCGGCCAGCGTAGCCCGGCGAGCGAGCACCTTACGAGTGTGTGCGGCGACGGGTCCCCAGCGTTCCTTCATCGACACCAGGAGCGGCGTCGCGAAGAAGATCGAGGAGTACGCACCGACGATGATGCCGACGAGCTGAACGAGCGCAAGGTCCTTGAGCGTGCCGACGCCGAGCATCCATACCGCGACGACCATCAGCGCGATCACCGGAAGCACACTGATGACGGTCGTGTTGATCGATCGCATCAAGGTCTGATTCACCGCGAGGTTGGCCTGCTCGCCGTACGTACGACGCGTCAGATGCAGAACACCGCGGGTGTTCTCTTCGACCTTGTCGAACACCACCACTGTGTCGTACAGCGAGAAGCCGAGAATGGTGAGCAAACCGATCACCGTCGCGGGCGTCACCTCGAAACCGACAAGCGAATAGACGCCGGCAGTGACGATGATGTCGAAGAACAACGCGACGATGGCTGCTACCGCCATGTCGCGCTCGAAGCGGATGGCGATGTAGATACTCACGATCACCAGGAACACAATCAGCGCGATCAGCGCCTTCTTGGTGATCTGGCCGCCCCAGGTTTCACTCACGTCCGCGAAACTGATGGCTTGCGCCGACGGGTTCCCGTTCTTGTCCTTGGGCTGGAACTCGTCGAAGAGAGCAGACTGAAGATCGTTGATCTGCGTCGCGTTCAACGTCTCCGACCGGATCTGCACGGTGGCGCTGGCACCCGAGCCGACCGTCTGCACGCTGACGGGCTCGAAGCCGAGTGTGTCGGAGTACACGGTTTCCACCGCCGACGTCTCGACTCCACCCTCGGCCGGGAACTGAATGCGCGATCCGCCTTCGAAGTCGATACCGAAGGTGAAGCCGCGCAAAATGATGCTCAGCAACGCGATCGCGACCAGAGCGCCGGTCAGTCCGTAGTAGAAGCGACGCTTGCCGACGACCTCGAACGCACCCGTTCCGGTGTACAGACGCGAGAGCCAGCTGTGCTTGGGCATCGCGCCCTGGTCGACGCCGGAGTCGGTGATCTCCGATCGGGCTGCGGCATCGGAGGACGCGGCCGAGGAACTGTTGTCGGACCCCATCGGGGAGTTGTTGGACTCGCTCATGCTCGTGTCTCCTTAGCCGACGCAGCGGCGGCAACCTTACGTTCGCGGGCAACCTCTTGCACTGCGCCGAGACCGTTGACGCTGGGCTTGGACCAGAACGCCGAACGGGACGCCATGCTGACCAGTGGCCACGTCACGAGGAACACGACAATCACGTCGAGGATGGTGGTAAGACCCAAGGTGAAGGCGAATCCTCGCACCTGTCCGACCGCCAGTACGTACAGAACTGCAGCGGCGATGAAGCTCACCGCGTTGCCGGAAAGAATGGTTCGGCGCGCTCGCGCCCAACCGCGTGGCACCGCCGAGCGGAAGCTACGACCCTCACGCATTTCGTCCTTGATGCGTTCGAAGAACACGACGAAGGAGTCGGCGGTCATACCGATACCGATGATCAGACCGGCCATGCCGGCCAAGTCGAGTGTGAAGCCGATGTATCGACCGAGCAGAACCATGATCGCGTAGACCATGACTCCGGACAGAATCAGCGACAACGCCGTCAGGACGCCGAGCATGCGGTAGTAGACGAGGCAGTACAGCAGCACGAGTACGAGACCGACTGCTCCGGCGATCAACGCCGCCTGCAGTGATGCCAGGCCGAGCGTGGCCGAGACCGTCTCCGCCTCAGAGGCTGCGAACGACAGCGGAAGCGAACCGTACTTCAGTGTGTTGGCCAGCTCCTTCGCGCTTTCTGCAGTGAAGCTGCCGGTGATCGAAGTGGCACTGCCCGCAGGCGTTGCGCCTTGAATCGTGGGAGCGCTGACGACCTTCGAGTCGAGGGTGAACGCTGCCTGCTTGCCGATGTTGGCTGAGGTGAACTCGGCCCAGGTGTTGCTGCCGGTCGTCTTGAACGAGAGGCTGATCTCGTGGCGCGACTGCTGCGAGTTGAAGACCGACGACGCGTCGGCAATCTCCTGGCCGTCGATGATCGAGGGACCGAGAAGGTAGATGTTCAGTCCGTCTTGCGAGCATGCGACCAGCGGCAGGGTCGGGTCGTCGTTGCCACGAAGTGGATCTGCAACCGAGCAGTCGAGGTTGGCCAGTGCCTGCTGCTGCACAGTTTGGTCGGTGCTCTGTCGAAGGGCGCGCGCTGCGGCGATTTCCGCTGCTGCTGCGTCGCCTTCGTCGGTGCCGTCGCTCGGCGCGTCTCCGGTGGGAGCCGGCGTTGTCGTCCCCGGCGCCGGGGTGGCCTCCGGGGTAGTCGGGTCCTGAGCCAGGAACGGACGGTTCTGCGGAGTCTGGGTCCCGTCAGCGGGCGCTTCGGGAGCCGGAGCATCGGTGGCCGGAGTTTCGGCCGCCGGCGCCTCGGGCGTAGCTGTCCGATTCGCGTCACGGGTGGCGACATCGATCGAACCCGTCACCGGGCGGATGTACAGACGGGCGGTCTGGCCGAGCGAGCGAGCCTGCGCACTGTCGTCGCCGGGAACGGTGATGACGAGGTTGTCACCGTCGACGACGACCTCGGAGCCGGAAACGCCGAGACCGTTGACGCGGGTCTCGATGATTTCCTGAGCCTGCTTCAGACTGTCCTGACTGGGAGCGCTGCCGTCCGGGGTACGAGCGGTCAACGTGACGCGCGTTCCACCCTGCAGGTCGATACCGAGCTTCGGCGTAGTCGACTTGTCGCCAGTGAAGAACACCAGGGCATACAGTGCCACCACCAGGACCCCGAAAAGGGCCAGGTAGCGGACCGGATGCACCGTTCCGGTGGAAGGTGCCACGATCTTTAAGTCTCCTCAGTAGGTGCAGAGCTTCAGTAAATGCAGGGCTCGGGCGGTCGACGACCACCCGAGCTGCGGCGTTCGAACTGCAACGATTGATCAACGGGATGAACTGAGCTGCTGGTCAAAGAACGGCTCTGACGAAATAACCATTCTCACGAAAGAACTACCACGGACAAACTGATCTGGACGTGTGTCCGAGTTCACAACTCTAGAACACGTACCAGGTCGACGAAGTCAGGACTCCTTGGTGAGCCGGATTTCGGTGTCGGCAGCAGACTCTTCGATCTCCGAAATCGAGTCGTCGTCGTACTCGTCGGTCTCGGTCGTCTCGACCACGCGCTCACGGATGACCAGACGCGACCAGGTGGTGATGACGCCGTCGGCGATCTCGAGGTCCACGGTGTCGTCGTCCAGAGAAGCAATCGTGGCATAGAGCCCGGCCGTGGTCTGCACTCGATCGCCGACCTGCAGCGAGTCCTGCATCTCGGAAGTGGCAGCCAAAGCCTTCTTCTGCTTGCGCATGCCCAGGAACATGGGCACCAGCAGTGCGAGGATCAAGAGTGGGAAAAGCAAACTCGACATGTGTTGATCAACCTCGGTTGTGTTGCACGTTTTACGCCGCGATGGTCCCGGATGGACCTACGCAATACACCAGTGTGCCATTAGTTGCTGAGGATTCCTGACAGATCGGCCGTTCAAGTAGGCCTTTCCAGTCGAAATTCACTCTCCGTTCGGATCGAACAACGTGGCCTGCGGTTCGTTGACACGAACCTCGATACCGCCCGCTGCGGCATCCGGCGGCGGTGTCATTCCGAGTTGCGTCCAGGCAGCGGCGGTAGCCACACGTCCTCGCGGCGTCCGGGCGATCATCCCGGCACGGACCAGGAACGGCTCGCACACTTCTTCCACCGTCGACGGTTCCTCGCCGACGGCCACCGCAAGCGTCGACACGCCGACAGGCCCGCCGCCGAACGACCGCACCAACGCACTCAGAACGGATCGGTCGAGACGATCCAAGCCCAACTGGTCCACGTCGTAGACGGCCAAGGCTGCCTGAGCGACGTCCATGGTGACGATTCCGTCGGCGCGGACCTCGGCGAAGTCACGAACCCGGCGCAGCAAGCGGTTCGCGATACGCGGCGTCCCGCGCGAGCGTCGCGCGATTTCGGCCCCGGCGTCAACTTCGAGATTGACGCCCAGAATTCCGGCCGACCTCATCAGAATCTGTTGCAGCTCTTCGGGTTCGTAGAAATCCATGTGCGCGGTGAATCCGAAACGATCGCGCAACGGACCGGTCAGCGCACCGGATCGGGTAGTCGCACCGACCAGCGTGAACGGTGCAACCTCCAGTGGAATCGACGTGGCACCCGGCCCCTTGCCGACGACGACGTCGACACGGAAGTCCTCCATCGCCAGGTACAACATCTCCTCCGCCGGACGCGCGATGCGGTGAATCTCGTCGATGAACAACACGTCGCCTTCGACGAGATTGCTCAGCATCGCGGCCAAGTCTCCAGCGCGTTCGAGTGCGGGCCCGGACGTCAGCCGCAGTGAAGAGCCCAACTCCCCCGCGATGATCATCGCCATCGACGTCTTACCCAGCCCGGGCGGACCGGACATCAGGATGTGATCAGGCGTGCTGCCACGAAGTTTTGCACCGGTGAGCACCAACTGCAATTGCTCACGAACACGAGGTTGCCCGATGAAGTCGTCGAGACTCTTGGGACGCAAACTCGCTTCGACGTCGCCGTCCCCTGCCACCAATTCGGCGGAGACCTGCGACTCGTCCTCGAAATCGTCGATCGGGTCGAAGTTCATCGAGTCTTACCGAGCAACGACAGGGCAGAACGCAGCGCGACCGACGTGGTGGCCTCGGGTGATTCCGCCAGAACCGAGTCCGTGGCCTGCTCGGCCTGCTTGATCGGGAAGCCCAGACCTTCCAGAGCCTCGACGATCTGATCGCGGATCGAACTGCCGGCGACCACACCGGAAGCCGCGCCGGCCGTCGTCGCGACCGCGTCGACCTTGTCGCGCAATTCGACGACCATGCGCTCAGCGCCGCGTTTTCCGATACCGGGGACCCTCGTCAACGCCGTCAGGTTGCCTTCCGAAAGTGCCCGCCGCAATGCGTCGGGTTCGAGAACTGCGAGAGTTGCCATCGCCAGGCGCGGCCCGACACCCGAGACCGTTTGCAAAAGGCTGAACAGATCCTTCGACTCGGTATCGGAAAAGCCGTACAACGTCATCGAGTCTTCGCGAACGATCATCGTCGTGAACAGTCGTGCTTCGCTTCCCCGATGCAGCGCACCGAGGGTCACCGGGGTGGCATTGACCCGATATCCGACGCCCGACGCTTCGATGACCGCATGGTCGAGCGCAATATCGAGTACCTCGCCGCGTACCGACGCGATCATCGTGAACCTGCCTTCTTCGTCTCGGCCAATTTTGCCTGATACTTACGCATTTGTTCAGCGGCCATCGCCTCGGCGCGGGCCATTCTCTCGATCATGGGAGCTCGCCAGCAGTGACAGATCGCCAGCGCCAGCGCGTCGGCGGCATCAGCAGGTTTCGGCGCAGTCTTCAAATTCAGGATTCGAGTCACCATCGCGGTGACCTGCGCCTTGTCTGCGTTACCGCTACCGGTGACGGCAGCCTTCACCTCACTGGGCGTGTGGAAACACACCGGGATTCCGCGCCTGGCTGCCGCGAGTGCCACAACACCGCCCGCTTGCGCCGTTCCCATCGCGGTACTGACGTTGTGCTGCGCGAACACACGCTCGATCGCAACCACCTCGGGCTTGTACTGCTCGATCCACAGTTCGGCCGCATCGGAAATCCGCAGGAGCCGAGAACCGAGGTCCATCTCTGCCGGGGTCCGCACCACGTCGACTGCAATCGGGCGCACTTTCCTGCCGTTGCTCCCGTCGACCACGCCCAACCCGCAGCGAGTCAGCCCTGGGTCCACTCCGAGCACGCGCACTTTGTCACACCTCTCCATACCGAACAGCTGTTCGATAGCTTAGCGGTGTGCGGTACTACTACCCCGCATCAACACGCAACCCGGCCCAGACGCGGACGTCAGGGCCGGGTTGCGTTGAAGAGCAATCAGTCTTCGAGAGCCGCGAGAACCTCGTCGGACAGATCGATGTTGGTGTAGACGTTCTGCACGTCGTCGGAGTCCTCGAGCGCGTCGACGAGCTTGAAGATCTTGCGTGCGCCGTCGACATCCAGGGGAACCTCGACGGAAGCGCGGAAATCAGCTTCGGCTGAGTCGTAGTCGATGCCGGCTTCCTGCAGCGCCGAACGCACTGCAACCAGATCCTGTGGCTCACTGACGATTTCGAAGGTTTCACCGAGATCGGTGACCTCTTCGGCGCCGGCGTCGAGCACAGCCATCAGGACGTCGTCCTCCGACTGGCCGTTCTTTTCGAGCGTGACGACGCCCTTGCGAGCGAACAGGTAGGACACCGAACCCGGGTCTGCGAGGTTTCCACCGTTGCGGGTCATCGCGGTGCGAACTTCACCGGCTGCGCGGTTGCGGTTGTCGGTGAGGCACTCGATCAGAACGGCGACGCCGTTGGGTCCGTAACCCTCGTACATGATGGTCTGCCAGTCTGCGCCGCCCGCTTCTTCACCGGCGCCGCGCTTGCGCGCACGCTCGATGTTGTCATTGGGAACTGACGTCTTCTTCGCCTTCTGGATGGCGTCGTACAAGGTGGGGTTGCCCGTGGGATCGCCACCGCCGGTTCGTGCCGCCACCTCGATGTTCTTGATCAGCTTCGCGAAGGATTTGCCACGACGTGCGTCGATCACAGCCTTCTTGTGCTTGGTGGTGGCCCATTTTGAGTGGCCGCTCATGCGATTCAAGCCCCTTTCCTGCTGCGTTGCGCACGCCGAATGCGCGTCTTTCAGCTCTGCCGATGTTACCCGTCCCACGTCACAACTCGCTGCATCCCCCGACACGAATTAGTCAAACCTCGCATTGTTTGCATAGAATGCAAACATGTTGGTCCGAATAGATCACGCCTCCACAACTCCACTCGCGGAGCAGATTGCAGCCGGGGTTCGTGGCTCGGTCATCCGCGGTGAGATCGGTCCAGGTGACCGCCTGCCGTCCGCTCGCGCCCTCGCCGAGTCGATCGACGTCAATCTCCATACGGTTCTTCGTGCGTACGCAACACTGCGCGACGAAGGCCTGCTCGACCTCCGACGCGGACGTGGCGCCGTCATTCGCGCCGAATTCGACTCGGGAAGAACAGCTCTCAACGAATCTGCGCGCGAGTTCGTACGGCAAGCCCGAAATCTCGGACTCGACACCGCGCACATGCTCGACCTCATCAAGGAGACCAGCACACAATGACGACCAGCAAGATCCGACTCTGGACAGCAGCTTCGCTGACTCTGATCCCGACCCTGATCCTGGTTCTCGCACGCTTCGCGTGGGGTGACCGCCTACCCGAGACCGTCGCGAGCCATTGGTCCGGATCGATCCCGGACGGGTTCAGCACCACGACGACCTTTTTCTCCATCGCGCTGGCGATATCACTGGTGGCAGTCGTTATCGCGTGTGTTGTCGCGGCCCGTTCGAGTGACAACGCCCCCCTGTTTCTCGCCGTCACCTCGATCTCGAGTGCAACGCTGGCGACGATCTGGATTCTGAGCGTTGCCCTGACTATCGATGCCGGAACGCCGGAAGACGCACGTATCGGCTGGTGGATTCTTGCGCCGATCGCGGCGGTACTCGTGGGAGTTCTGGCATACGCGCTGCCTGACCAGCAACGAAACGGCCCGAAGTCGCCCCTGCCGACTCCGACGCTCGACACTCCGCTGACGTCCTCCGAACGTGCAGTGTGGGTCGGGCAGGTCCGCAGCGTCTGGCCGTGGATCGCTACCGCCGGCCTCGTAGTTCTCGTCATCGCGACTGCCGCGTACTCGGATTGGTGGGTTGCCGTGATCCTGGGTGTATCCACCCTCGCCGTCACAGCATTCGCGTCGGTCACCGTGCGCGTCGACCGTCACGGTGTCGGCATCAGTTCCTGGGGCGTTCGATGGAAGAAGATCCCCATTTCGAAGGTGAAGTCCGCGTCGGTCGACGCGATACGTCCAGCCGAATGGGGTGGATGGGGGTACCGGATCACCCCTCGTGGAACAGCCGTCACGCTCCGCTCGGGTGAGGCCATCGTGGTCACTCTCGAGAACGGACGACTGTTCGCCGTGACCGTCGATCACCCGGAAGACGGTGTGAAGCTGATCAATTCGCTGGTTCAGGCTGGTTGATTCACGAACGACGTCAATTCACGAACAACACGGCAGCGGCATTGCCGGCGAGGTAGAAGCCGGCAATGCCGAACACCCAACCCATTGCGCTGTCGCCGTGGTGAGAGATGAACGAATCCACTCGGCGCAGCGGCTTGTCGAGGCGGTGGCCGGCCACGACCCGCCCGAACAGAAGAAGGACCGCTGGCGCGGCCATGATCAGACAGTAACCGGCAAGTATCGACGCAGACGTGACTGCGGACAACCCAGCAGCGGTGATCATCGCGATTGCCGCCAAGTAAGGCAGCATCGTCACCAATTCAGCAGTCCCGGCAGCAATCGCCAGAAGTACAACACTTCTCGCGGAACTCGCCGAGCCCAGCACCCGCTCTCGCCAAACATGAGTTCGATCGGCCTGACCGGATGTGCGCCTCTTCTCGGAATCGAATCGAAAGCTCCACGCGAACAACGCGATACCGAGAATCAACTGCACACCGCGGGCTGCGGGGGTTTCGAGCAGCGGGGCGACGACAGGCATGCCTGCCCGTGCCGTCGTCCAGACTGCCACCCCGACAACAAAATAGAACGTCGTGATGACCATCAGATAGATCAGCAGCCTGCGAACGTGCGGTCGTCCCGGCATCAACAACATCCAGACCGGGACGACCAACGTTCCGATGCTCGTACTGTCCAGCAGGGCGAGTCCGCCCAGGGTCACGAGTAGGACGAGGTCCACGTCAGTCGTTTCGGCGCTCGGGTATCGTCGTCTCCCTCGTTCGGACTGCATTCACGATGTCGAAAGCACCGATGATCGCGAGGATCACGCCGAGTGGCCCGCCGCGAAACCAGAAGAACTCGGCGTCACGCGCGAACAGCCACAGGCAGCCGCCACCGACGACCAAGAGAATGCCGATCATCAACTCGAATCGAATTTTCATGCCTCCAGCGTGTCTTCTCTCTCGAATCCGCACATCAGTCATCGGAACAACGCCGATCTCATCATTTGGTATGACAAGTCGAGCGCCCCGATGTGCTCTGATAAGTCTGTGGTGACCAGAAGTCGGAGTGTCGGCAAGTGGAACGATCCGCTCATCGCCTTCGGCTTGTTCGCGATCGGGGCGCTCCTCTACCTCGTCGGCTTGTACGAAATGTGGACCGATGTCGGAGCTGTCGCCGACGTCCCCGTCGGAGTCCGGATCGGGATGCTGGCTCTGCTGTGTGCAATCGACTCGTTCCGGCGGGTGCGCCCGGCCACGGCCCTGGCGGCGGGGACCGTCATCGTCGCGGTCGACGCCGCCCTTGGCCCCACTCTGCCGATGTGGCTGGTTCTCTCGGATCTCACCTACGCCGCAGTTCTGTACGGGACGGCTCGGCTGGGCCGCGTGGTGTGTTCTCTGACCGCGGTGACGGTTGCCGCGCTCACTGCCCTCGTTTACCTGTCCACCCAGGACGTCCGCGCTGCAGCCGGAGCAGGCGTCGTGACCGCTCTGTTCTTCGGTACGCCGGTGTGGTGGGCACTGGTCATCCGTCGACAGGTCGAACTGACCGAGGCCGAACGTGAGCGTTCCCGAGTCCACGAGGCACTCGCCGTTCTGGACCGCGAGGCCGCAGTCGCTCACGAACGCGCGACCATGGCGCGCGATCTGCACGACGTGATCGCGAGCCATCTCTCCGCCATCGCAATCCACTCGGAGGCCGCACTCTCCACCGCAGCTCTCTCCGCTGAACGGGGCGAACCCGACGATGAACGAAAAACTGGCTTGAGGGAGATGATCGGAGCGATCAGATCGAGCAGTCTCGCGGGACTTTCCGAGATGCGGTCGATGATCGAACTGCTCCACGCCGGAGACGACGAGACCCCGGACCCGCGTTCCTCTCCCCCGAGGCTGACCGAGTTGCCCGTCGTCCTGGACGCAGTTCGGGCAGCCGGCGCCGCCGTGCACGTTGCGATCGACATCGATGCTGCCGACCTGCCGAGCGTCGTCGATCACACGGCGTATCGGATCACCCAGGAGGCGTTGACCAATGCACTCAAGCATGCGCCTGGAGCGCCGATCTCGATGTCGATCTCTCTCCAGCACAATGCATTACAGATCGAGATCCGAAACCCCGTTGGTCGCGGCACATCCAATCCGCGGGTAGGAACGCATGGACTTGCAAACATGCGTCACCGCGCCGAGCTGCTGGGCGGTTCACTCGACGCACTTCCTGTCGACGGAGAATGGACGGTATGCGCGCAGCTACCGGTCCCCGCACCGAGCGGAACGGATCGGTGATCACCGTCGCTCTGGTCGACGACCACGCCGCGATCCGTTCCGGCCTGTCGATGATCCTGCGGCAGCACGACGACATCGAAGTCGTCGCGGAGGCCGGTGACGGAGCGTCGGCGATCACCGTCACTCGCACGCACCAACCCGACGTCGTGCTGATGGACATCCGGATGCCGGGCACCGACGGCATCGAAGCGACACGTCAGATCGTCGGCACTACCCGAAGCCACGTACTGGTGTTGACCACCTTCGATCTCGACGAATACGTCTTCGCGGCCCTGCGCGCTGGTGCGTCGGGATTCCTGCTCAAGACTGCGACCGCGGACGAGCTGACCAGCGCTATCCGGAATGTCGCAGCCGGAGATGCAGTGCTCGCTCCTCGCGCGGCGCGTGCACTGATCGGCGAGTTCGTCCAGCGTGCACCCAAACCCACCGAACCGATGGGATTGAGCGAGCTCACCGACCGTGAACGTGAGGTGCTCGCGCTGCTGGGGACCGGTCTGTCGAATGCCGAACTGTCGCGGGAACTCGGTGTCGGTGCTCCGACGGTGAAGTCGCATGTATCGCGAGTTCTGTCGAAGTTGCACCTCACCTCACGCGTCCAGGCGGCGATCCTTGCCCGCGAACTGGAGCTGTAGGTTCGGCCGAGGCTGAGTATGCGTCGTTATCCGCGCACCAGATCGACGAACAACTCGTGCACCCGACGGTCACCGGTCACCTCGGGATGGAATGACGTGGCGATCACCGAGCCCTGCCGAACCGCGACGATCCGGCCCGCGGCCTCTCCCGCAGCGGCGGGAACCTGCGCAAGGACCTCCACGCCCGGACCGACTCGCTCCACCCACGGGGCGCGGATGAAGACGGCGCGGATGGGATCACCGATGATGCCCTCGAACTCCAGGTCGGACTCGAAAGAATCGACCTGCCTGCCGAAAGCGTTGCGGCGCACCGTCATGTCGATGGCGCCGAGATGTTCGGCGTCCGGCCGGGTGTCGAGTACCTCGCTGGCGAGCAGAATCATGCCGGCACACGAACCGTAGGCCGGCAGCCCGCCGCGGAGTCGCTCACGAAGCGGTTCCAACAGTTCGAACACCTGCAGAAGCCGGCTCATGGTGGTGGATTCGCCACCCGGAATCACGATTCCGTCTACCTTGTCCAACTCCTCCGGCCGACGGACACCCACGACATCGGCACCCGAATCATCAAGTGCGGCAAGGTGCTCGCGAACATCACCCTGGAGAGCGAGTACACCGATCAACGGACGCGTCATCACACAGTTCCTGTCTTGTTCGCACGGCTGTTCTTGCTCTCATGGCTGTCGGGTTCGCGTTCCAGACGCGTCAAACCCTCCTGAACCACCGCTGCCACCATGTTGCCATCGCGATCGTAGATACGCCCCTGAGTGAGCGCGCGACCGAAACCTGCCGACGGTGAGGTCTGGTCGTAGAGCAACCACTCGTCAGCCCGGAACGGACGCAGGAACCACATCGCATGATCGAGCGAAGCAGTCTGCGTCTTCACGCCCCGGTGCGGGACTTTCGAAGTTCCGAGCAGGGTCATATCACTGAGGTACGCAAGCGTGCAGATGTGCAGCAGCGGACGATCCGGCAGAGCCTCGCGGTAGCGCATCCACACGCGTTGTTGCGCGGCGAGATCCGGCGCTGACGCGCTCTGCTCAGCGGGCACAATTCTGATGTCCCAGTTCTTCCACTCCTGGTAGAACTGCGATTCAGCCAATTTGGGAACAGTCTGGGCGTCCGGCAAGTCCTCCGGCGCCGGGACGGAGGGCATCCGATCCTGGTGCTCGATACCTTCGTCGTCGACGTGGAACGAGGCCGACATCGTGAAGATCGTCTTGCCGTCCTGGACTGCGTTCACCCGGCGGGTGCAGAACGAGCGTCCGTCGCGGATGCGGTCCACCAGGTAGACCGTCGGAATCTTGGGGTTGCCCGGACGTAGGAAGTATCCGTGCAACGAGTGCACGTGGTAGCTCTCGTCAACGGTGCTCACGGCAGAAACCAACGACTGCCCGGCAACCTGCCCGCCGAACGTCCGCTGAAGGGCGGTGGGATGGACCGCACCACGGAAGATGTCCTTCTCCAGGTGTTCGAGCGCGAGGATCTCCTCGATACCAACCATGAGTCCTCCGAAAACATAGACCGCCGCACTGGGCGCGATGACGGTTCACAATATCGCCTCGGCGAGCGGGCACGGCACCATGGTGGGCGTGAGTACATTCATCCCGTCCACTCCCCTCGCCCTGGCCGAGCAGATTGCAAGGCTGAGCGGATCCCTTCCGTCGGTGGCGGTAGTAGCGATCGACGGACCTGATTGTGCGCAGCCGTCTCGGCTCGCGGAACTGGTCGGCGCCGCCGTCGAGTCCCACAACAGACCGAGTGCTGTTGTGTCACTGCACGACTACGTGCGACCGGCCTCGCTGCGATACGAGTTCGGGCACGAGGATGGGTTGAGTTACCGCACCATCTGGTTCGACTATCCGGCACTCGATCGCGAAGTGATCACCGCGGCCCGCACCAAACGAACGCTGTTGCCGAAACTCTGGGACGAACCCACCGATCGATCGGCTCGCTCGATCCGGGTCCCTGTCCATGAGCGCGCGGTCATCGTGATCGCCGGTCCGATGTTGCTCGGGCGTGGGCTGGAGTTCGACGTCAGCGTCCGCCTGGACATGAGCGAGGCTGCCATGCGACGGCACACGCCGGAGGCGGATCTGTGGACCGTCGACGCACTTCTCGAACACCGATCAGAGGTGTCCGAGGAGGTCGATTTCGAGGTCAGGTACGACCATCCGGCTCGGCCTGCGGTGCGGTCTCGCCCCTGAAGGGTCTCACTGCGATGGGCCTCACTTCAGGCGACGTCACTTCGGCCGATAGAGCCTGGTCAGGCCTTCCTGGACGACTGCAGCAACCATATTTCCTCGGCTGTCGAAGATTCGTCCCTGCGTCAGTGCGCGACCGAAGCCCGCTGACGGCGACGTCTGGTCGTACAACAGCCACTCGTCGGCCCGGAACGGACGCAGGAACCACATGGCGTGATCGAGCGACGCGCTTTGCATGGCGACGTCCATGTGAGGGCCGCGGGAAGATCCGAGCAGCGTCATGTCGCTCATGTACGCAAGCGTGCACACATGAAATACCGGGTCGTCCGGGAGAGCCTCGCGGGAACGGAACCACACTTGCTGCTGCGCGGCAGCGCCCGGACGTTTGTTGATGTCGGCCTTCGGCACCATTCGCAGGTCCCAGTCGGACCACTCGCGCGCCAACCACGCAGTTTCGGGGTCTTCCGAATCCTGGGCGATGGCCAAGGTCTCGGGGTCGGGGACCGGTGGCATCTCGTCCTGGTGCTCGATGCCTTCGTCCTGGACGTGGAAGGATGCCGACATCGTGAAAATGGCTTGTCCGTCTTGGATTCCGGTGACGAGTCGGGTCGCGAACGATCGACCGTCTCGAACTCGATCCACCAGAAAGACCGTCGGTTCCATCGGATTGCCCGGACGCAGGAAGTACCCGTGCAGCGAATGTACCGAGTAGGCCGGATCGACTGTGCGTACCGCCGATACCAATGCCTGGCCGGCGACCTGGCCGCCGAAAGTGCGGGTCAGGGTGGTCTCCGCGATGATTCCTCGAAAGATGTCCCGCTCGAGGCGTTCCAACTCCAGAATTTCTTCGATCCTCGCCATCGATGCTCCACATCTTCCCGTGTACCGACGTCTACCGACCTTCACACAATGCCTGACGCACCCCCCGCCACCAAAGTGGGCATCCAAAATCAAGGAGTGACACGCCGATCTACTCAGAATGGTGGTGGATCGTCTCCGTGATCGACGGTCTTCCGTCGGCCCCTCTTCTTCATTCGCAGGTGCATTCGTAACCGCTGCCGCCGGCGTTCACCTTTGACGCGCACAGCCTTGTTTTCCAGACGTGTGCGCCGACGCCGACCGCCCTCGGGCGGTACTGGCTCGAGCATTCCCGACATCAGACCTGACGGCCTCGTTCGGTAGCAATGTCCGGTCGGCGAGGTCAGCATGACGCTGCGGTCCGGGTTCGAGGTGTGCATCCACTGACCGGAATGCTTGAGGCGGTGATGGTTTCGACAGTAAGCACTCATATTCGACGCCACGGTCTTTCCACCACGAGTGGGATCACGATGATCAAAAGGTTCAGTGTGATCGAGATCTGAATTCCATGCCGCGACATCGCAGTGCAACCACTGGCAGCTTCCTGCGATCACCCGCAACCAGGTGTCGAGGAACGCGCCCGGGCGGTACACGAACGCCGAAGGGGTTACGGGCGAAGGTGCTTGCTCGCTCGCACCGGCAGACTCACGCTCCGCGTCGGCTGGAACCTTCACCTTCCGAATCACCGCACCCGCAGCGATGTCACGCGCATGCTCCGCACTGATCACTCCGTACCCGTCGAGGTGAGCGGGTTCGTCTGCGCCTGGTGCTTCACCACCTTGAAGCGCGGACTCAAGCACGACCACATGAACCAACGGCCGACGCACCACAACAATCCCGCTTCGATGTTGTGGGCAGTCGGCCCGGCCGCAATCACACGGCAGAATCGTCGACCCGGCTACCAACGCTCCCAATGCGTCGGCTCGTCGCTGCTCGTACTTACGGGAATCATGTCGACACACCGACAGTGCCAACCCCCGCAACCGACCGTCGAAAGCCCGCGCGTCCTCCGCCGGAATACTCCCCAAGATCCGGGCCATTCCGTCCTCGGCAGCGCTCACACCCACGAACCGATCGGACAGGGCGCGGCGTCGACGTTCCCTCATTCCCTCGGGATCCACCACGGCGACGATCCGGTCGATAGCCGCTGTCAATCGGCGACCGGTCAGGCCCGTACCGCCGGGAATCGGTGGGGCCGAAATCTTCTCGAGGAGTTGCCGTTCCACCTCGTCGATCACATCGTCGGCGACGTTGGCCGTTGCGGAGTCGATCAAGCCCACTCGATAGAGATCGAGTTCTCCACGCGCCATAGCGGCACGCGTGCGATGGAGGCGAGTCTTGAGAGAAAAGCCGAGACCGATCAACTTTCCCGCCGCGGCACGACCCATGGTCAACGCCGCGCCGAGCTCTGCCTCAGCCAGTTCGTGAGCGGTGGACGACCACGCGCCGGCATCGGAGTGGTCAGCGCTGCGACGCTCGAAGAACTCGGCAATGGCGGCGAGTTTCCGTTCCACGAGCATCGATTCACGCGCTTGCAGGTCGGCGATGAGATCGATGAGGGCGCAGTCGGATTCGGCACCGGGCAGCTGCGCTGCGGTACCTGAACTTCCTACTCCGTCATCGAACATTCCTCAATCATATTCGAAACTCTGTTCGAATCGCTATGGTTTCCGGAAATCAGTCCGAAGAATCCCGATTGACCGAAAATTGTTGCGGAGCAACATTTGCGGCCACTCTTGTTTCGGCAACGGATTCCACTACTGAATCAGGGCGTCGATAATGCGAGCGACTCCGGCCGGGTAGATGGGGCGGTCGGACCCACCTGCCAGTACCCAGTGGACTGGACTACCTTCGTCGAGGACTCGGAGTTGCACGTCGAGCGGAATCGCATCGATGTCAGCCGAGTCGACTGCAAAGACATGGACAATCTCATGCCCAAGTCGCCCCTCGAACTCGAAGATGTTCTCGACGACCTCGAGCAACTCGGCGCTCCCCAACGTGACGCCGAGTTCCTCCGCGAACTCGCGTCGCAGCGCTGCCTCGGCCGTCTCACCGAACTCGATACCGCCACCGATCAAACGATGGAAGTTCTCCCCCGTGACAGAGTCCGTGCCGTCGAGCATGAGTACGTGACCGGAACGGACAGGTAGCCCCAGCGAGATGTTGCGAATTGACGACATACAACAAAGCTTAGGTGGCCGAATCGAACACCATTTTGAATCCGACGACAGTGAGTATCACCAAAAGTGATGGGGTGGGCGCAAATACGACTTGGACTCGCAGACACCGCCGATGACAGACTCGAACACCATTCCCGGACAAAAGACCCCATTGAGGAACCGATGAACGACGCAAGTACCTGGACCGCACGACTCGCCGCGCTCGACCTGACCCTCCCGCCGGTTGCCGCCCCCGCAGGTTCTTATCTCCCTGCCGTTCAGACGGGGTCATACGTTTACACGTCGGGGCAATTGCCTCTCGTCGACGGCACCACGACGTGTATCGGCAAGTTGGGCGAAGGCGTGTCCGTCGAAGACGCAGCCCAGGCGGCGCGGTTGTGCACTCTGAACGGACTCGCATCCGTCGATGCATTGGTCGGGCTCGACCGCATCGTTCGCGTCGTCAAAGTCGTTGGATTTGTCGCTTCGGGATCAGGATTCTCGCAGCAGCCGCAGGTGATCAACGGCGCATCCGACCTGTTGGCCGAGATCTTCGGTACGGCCGGACAACATGCCCGCTCTGCGATCGGTGTGGCCGAACTCCCCCGAAACAGTGCCGTCGAGGTCGAGTTCGTGTTCGAGGTATCGGACAGCATCTGACCCGGTCTGCCATACGCCGAAGGGGCGACGGTTGCCAATGCAACCGTCGCCCCTTCGTCTGTGAAGACCTTCAGGCGTTGAGCCCGGTCATCGAGCCTGGTGTCACCAGCCGCGCTCTGCGAGGCGGTGCCCGACGGGCAGGTCGTCGACGTTGATGCCGACCATTGCCTCACCGAGTCCGCGTGAGACCTTGGCGAGCACGTCCGGGTCGTCGTAGAACGTGGTGGCCTTGACGATGGCCTCGGCGCGCTGCTTCGGGTTGCCGGACTTGAAGATGCCCGATCCGACGAACACGCCTTCGGCGCCGAGCTGCATCATCATCGCAGCATCTGCCGGGGTGGCGATGCCGCCGGCGGTGAACATGGTGACAGGCAGCTTGCCGGCCTTGGCGACCTCGACGACCAGTTCGTACGGGGCCTGCAGTTCCTTGGCGGCCACGTACAGTTCGTCCTCGCTGAGCGAGGTCAACCGGCGGATCTCGCCGCGGATAGTGCGCATATGGGTGGTGGCGTTGGAGACGTCGCCGGTGCCGGCTTCACCCTTCGAGCGGATCATGGCCGCGCCTTCGTTGATGCGACGCAGCGCTTCGCCGAGGTTGGTGGCGCCACAGACGAAGGGAGCGGTGAACTTCCACTTGTCGATGTGATTGGCGTAGTCGGCCGGGGTCAGGACCTCGGACTCGTCGATGTAGTCCACGCCGAGGCTCTGCAGGATCTGCGCTTCGACGAAGTGACCGATGCGTGCCTTCGCCATGACGGGGATGCTGACGGTGGAGATGATGCTGTCGATCATGTCCGGGTCGCTCATGCGGGAGACGCCGCCCTGCGCGCGAATGTCCGCGGGGACCCGCTCGAGTGCCATGACGGCGACGGCGCCTGCGTCTTCGGCGATCTTGGCCTGCTCAGCGGTGACCACATCCATGATCACACCGCCCTTGAGCATTTCAGCCATGCCGCGCTTGACGCGTGCGGTGCCGACGGCGGTGGTGGGGGCAGAGTCGGGGGTGCTCACAGCAAACTCCTGCAGTAGTGGCGTGACAAAAGAAACGAGGCACGGCGAACACACGAGTTCGTTCGCTCGGAGGCCTCTGGCCAGAACTCTAGGACTAACCGGCCTTCGATTCCGTATCCAATTTGGCATTGCTGGCCTTAAACGGCCGCGACCGCTGAACGGCCGACCGGTTCAACGGATGGAACGCACTTCCGGATCCTCGGAACCGTCCGCGATCGTCGCCGCCTCCACCAGGAGGTTTGCCAGATCCAACGGGTAGACGGGCTCACCGGACTTGGCCAGCCGGCGGATCTCGTCGGCGCTGCACCAGCGATGGCCGGTGATCGCGCGCTGCTCCAATTCCGTGTGGCCTTGGAACACCGGCTCGAAGCCATGAGTGCGTGTGGCGAAGAACAGCTCTTCCGAACGGATCAGCTCACCGTCGAACGGGAAGATCGCCACGCGACGCCAGAGCGGACCTCGCAGGTTCTCCGGCGCTACCTTGAACCCCGTTTCCTCCTCGATCTCACGAACCGCGGCCGCTCGCAGATGTTCGCCGCGTTCGAGCCCGCCACCGACGGTGAACCAGAAGTAAGTGTTCGGGATCTTGGGATCGTGGCCGCGCAACAGCAGCACCCGATCCTCCTCGTCCAGCATCACCACCCGGGCGGAGGTCCGCGACGTGTCGACGGTGATGCCCTCGGGCACCGCCGCCGCGGTCGTGCGCTCCGATATCTCGAAGTACTGAGGCAGCGGTGCCGTTCCCCCGAGGTGCAACCAGCGAACAAGTCGACGTGTACGCAACGCGAGAGTGTCTCGCACCGCGTCGTTGTGGAACCGCCGAGCGATCAGCACCCTCGCCTCTGCATCGGCCAACTCGGCCACCAGTTGAGGTCGCAGCGACGTCGTGCCATAGGCGGCAAGAGCGTTGGAGAGCCTGTTTTCGGCCAGTTCGCGATCCTGACGATCCGCTCGTTCGGCAGCGTCCGCCAAGGTGACGAATCTGCGAGCGTCGTC
Organism: Rhodococcus baikonurensis; assembly: GCF_040489275.1. Classification (NCBI taxonomy): domain Bacteria; kingdom Bacillati; phylum Actinomycetota; class Actinomycetes; order Mycobacteriales; family Nocardiaceae; genus Rhodococcus; species Rhodococcus baikonurensis. The sequence continues at coordinate 196,997 of NZ_JBEUOQ010000008.1, forward strand.
GGCGCTCATGTCCACCGCCGCAGCGCGGACAACCGCGGCACGACGAGACAGTGCCGCATCGAGCGCCAGCCACGACTGATCCGAACGCACATGCAGTCGATCGAGTCGGTTCGCCGTCCCGTACGCCCACAGTCCGACGACCAGGACGACGGCAGCGACGAGCCCGAGAATGAAGATCGTCAGAGCGGAGAAGGTCATGAACCCACCACGCGTACGCCGGTGCCGCCAACCGTGACGGTCTCGTAGACACGCAGGATCTGTTCGGCCACCACCGGCCAGTCGTATTCGGCAACAACACTTGTCGCGGTGTTGACGAGCGCGCGTCGTCGATCCGGGTCACCGAGAACGGAATCGATTGCCTCGGCCAAGGCATCGGAGTTCCCGATGGGGACCAGCAAGCCTGCCTGACCGTCGCGAAGAACACGGCGGAAAGCGTCCAACTCACTCGCCACGACGGCAGTGCCCGCCGCCATGGCCTCGACCAGCACGATCCCGAAGCTCTCACCACCGAGATTGGGCGCGCAGTAGACGTCCGCACTGCGAAGCGCCGACGCTTTCTCCTCATCGCTGACCTGCCCGAGCAGGCGGAGATGCTTGAAGTATTTGCCCGCCTCTTTGCGGAGTTTTTCCTCGTCGCCGCGTCCGACCACGATCACTTCGAGATCCGGATGACGCTCGACCAACTCCGGCAGCGCACCGAGGAGGACAGCCATCCCCTTCCGCGGTTCGTCGTAGCGACCGAGGAACAGAATGGTTCCACCTTCGCGCGGGTAACCGGGCAACATGTCGGCCTCGGCAAACGCTGAGACGTCGACGCCGTTGGGAATTTCGACCGCGTCGGACCCGAGGGACTCGACCTGCCAACGACGCGCCAACTCCGAGACTGCGATCCGGCCGCTGATCTTCTCGAGATACGGAGCCAAGACACCCTGAAAAGTGCTCAGCACCAAGGACTTCGTGGTCGACGTGTGGAAGGTGGCGACGATCGGGCCTTCCGCGATACGCAACGCGAGCATGGACAGACTCGGCGCATTGGGTTCGTGGATATGCAGAACGTCGAAGTCACCTTCCGCGATGAACTTGCGGAGGCGGGCGTTCGCCGTCGGGCCGAAAGACAACCGCGCAACAGAACCGTTGTAGGGAATCGCGACGGCTTTACCGGCGGAAACCACAAAATCCGGCAACTCGTCGTCGTCGGACGACGGCGCCAGCACACTCACTTTGTGGCCACGTTCGATCAGCACCTCGGCCAGATCCACCACGTGCGCCTGCACGCCGCCGGGGACGTCGAAGGAGTACGGGCAGATCATGCCGATTTTCATTCACCCTCCATGCGGGCGAGCCGCGATTCGGAGAGGTCCGAGCGCCACAGAGGTTGAAGCATGTGCCAGTCAGCGGGGTGCGCTGCGATGTTGACCGCGAAACGGTCGGCGAGTGCCTGTGTGGCCGGGCCGACGCCGCCGGAAACGTCGATCGGTGGGTCGATCTTGAAGCCCCATCCGTCGGGAGTGAACCAGCAGTGAACCGGTAGCAGCGGCGCGCCGGTGTCGATCGCGAGCTTCGCCGGGCCGGCGGGCATGCGAGTCGGTTCTCCGAAGAACGTGACCGGTACACCCTTCTTCGCCAGATCGCGCTCCCCCAACAGGCACACGATCTTGTTCTCACGCAGATGCTTGGAGAGTTCGACGAACGGAGGATGCTCCCCGCCGCTGAGCGGGAAAATCTCGAAGCCGAGACTCTCGCGATAGTCGACGAACCGTTCGTAGAGGGATTCGGGCTTGAGCCGCTCGGCAACGGAGGTCAACCCACCCCATTGCTGAACACACCACACCCCGGCCATGTCCCAGTTGCCACTGTGCGGCAACGCCAGCACTGCGCCATGACCTGCCGCCATCGCTTTTTCCAGATGTTCCTGGCCTTCGACCAGTGCATGCAGCGCTTTACCGGTGGCGACCAGGTCCATCGACGGAAGTCGGAACGCCTCACGCCAGTACCGGGCGTACGAGCGCATCGAATCCTTGATCAACTGATCCGGAACTTGCTCCGGTGTCGTGCCCAGAACTCTCGCGAGGTTCTTCCTGAGTTGTTCGGGACCGCCCTTGCGTACCGCGAAATCCGCTCCGGCGTCGAACAGCTTGACCGCCAACGATTCCGGCAGGCTTCGCACCAGACGCCAACCCGCGGCGTATCCCAGATCGGTTGCACGCTCGGCAAAGCTCATTTCTCTGCCTCGCCGTCCGTTTTAGGCTCGCCGTCGGTGTTCGGCGCGCCTTCGACCGTTGATGCGGCCGGGGCGATCGGCAGAAGTTCCCGGGCGCCAGGGGAATTGCGCACCGCGAGCACTCGCTGGAAGACCGTCACGATGCTTCCGGCGGCAAGTACCCACATCGCGATGTGGATCGCCCACGGTAGACCCATACCCGTCAGGCCAGATCCGACCAGCACGATGATCAGTCGGTCCGGGCGCTCGATCCACCCGCCGTCCGCAGTCAGCCCGCTCGCCTCCGCGCGCGCCTTCGCGTACGAGATGACCTGCGAGGTGACGAGGCAGATGAGCGTCGCGACGAGCAGCCACTTGCTGTTCTCGTGGTAGACCGCCCACCAGGCGAGGCCGGCAAAAATCGCGCCGTCGGCCACGCGGTCGCAGGTCGCGTCCAGTACCGCCCCGTACCGCGTTCCGCCGCCGCGAGCACGAGCCATTGCGCCGTCGAGCATGTCGAACATGACGAAGAACCAGATGAACATGGTTCCCCAGAACAGATGTCCGGACGGAAACAGCGTCACCGCACCGGCGACGCTTGCCACCGTGCCGATCACTGTCACCGAGTCCGGCGTCAGACCGGTCTTGACCAGCGCCTTCCCCATAGGTGCCGTCACCTTGGACACCGATGCGCGCCCGAAGAAGCTCAACACCGCAGGAACCCTCCCCGTCGTGAGTTCCGGTTCGGAACTCGTTGCAGCAATGCATCCTGCCATGAAGCCGGATGCGTCAACCTATTGTTGCCAGGCACCGGCGAGTAGTCCCCTGGTCTCCCGCAGCAATTGCGGCATCACCTTGACCCCACCGAGCACGGTGATGAAGTTGGCGTCGCCGCCCCAACGTGGCACTACGTGTTGGTGAAGGTGCTCGGACAGCGAACCGCCCGCAGCCGCACCGAGATTCAGACCGACGTTGAATCCGTGAGGATTCGACACGCTCTTGATCACCCGCAACGCCTGCTGGGTGAACGCCATCAACTCGGCACTCTCCTCCGGCGTCAGGTCTTCGAGTGCCGCGACCTTGCGGTACGGAACCACCATCAGGTGCCCCGGGTTGTACGGGTACAGGTTCAGAACCGCATAGACATGCTCACCGCGGGCAACGATGAGCCCTTCTTCGTCCGACATCTTCGGAATGTCGATGAACGGTTCACCCGTCGTACCCGGGGTGTTGGGCGCCTCGGTGATGTACGACATCCGATGCGGCGACCAGATGCGCTGCAAATGGTCAGGGTCGCCGACACCGTGGTCGATCAGCGAACCTGGCCCCTCGTCACCGGGGGCGCTCACTGCGCCACACTTGGCTGCACCAGTTCGGCTGTCGGCGAGGCGTTCTCGCGGCGGCCGATCCACTCGGTGATGATCCGGACGGCGTCGTCGACGGGAATTCCGTTGATCTGCGTGCCGTCGCGGAAACGGAAGCTGACCGCGCCGGCCTCCACGTCACGCTCGCCCGCGAGGAGCATGAAGGGGACCTTCTGCGTGGTGTGGTTACGGATCTTCTTCTGCATACGGTCGTCGCTGAAGTCGACTTCGGCGCGCACACCGGCTGCCTTGAGCTTCTTCGTGACGTCGAACAGGTGATCGGCGAACGCCTCGGCCACCGGAATTCCGACGACCTGCACCGGTGCCAGCCACGCTGGGAAGGCTCCGGCGTAGTGCTCGGTCAGCACACCGAAGAACCGTTCGATCGAGCCGAACAGCGCGCGGTGGATCATGACCGGACGAGTCTTGACGCCGTCGCTGCCGGTGTACTCGAGTTCGAACCGTTCCGGCAGGTTGAAGTCGAGCTGGATGGTCGACATCTGCCAGGTGCGGCCGAGGGCGTCCTTGACCTGAACGGAGATCTTGGGACCGTAGAACGCGGCTCCGCCCGGATCCGGAACCAGTGTCAGGCCCGAAGCTTCGCCGACCTCGGCGAGCGTTGCGGTCGCCTCTTCCCAGACGTCGTCGCTACCGACGAACTTGTCCGGGTTCTTGGTGGACAGCTCGAGGTAGAAGTCGTCGAGGCCGTAGTCCTTGAGCAGGTTCAGCACGAACTGCAGCGTGGTGGTCAGCTCTTCGCGCATCTGCTCACGGGTGCAGTAGATGTGAGCGTCGTCCTGAGTCATGCCACGCACACGGGTCAGTCCGTGGATGACGCCGGACTTCTCGTAGCGGTAGACCGAGCCGAACTCGAAGAGCCGCAACGGCAATTCACGGTACGAACGTCCGCGAGCACGGAAGATCAGGTTGTGCATCGGGCAGTTCATCGGCTTGAGGTAGTAGTCCTGGCCCGGCTTGCGCACAGTGCCGTCCTCGTTGAGCTCCTCGTCGACGTGCATCGCCGGGAACATGCCGTCGCGGTACCAGTCGAGGTGACCGGAGACCTCGTACAGATGCCCCTTGGTGATGTGCGGAGTGTTGACGAACTCGTAACCCGCCTCGATGTGGCGGCTGCGCGAGTAGTTCTCCATCTCCGTGCGGATGATGCCGCCCTTGGGATGGAACACCGGCAGACCCGAACCGAGCTCGTCGGGGAAGCTGAAGAGGTCCAGTTCGGTCCCGAGCTTGCGGTGATCACGACGCTCTGCCTCGGCGAGCAACTCGAGGTACTCGTCCTGAGCCTCGGTGGACTCCCACGCGGTGCCGTAGACACGCTGCAGATCGGCGTTGTCCTGGTTGCCACGCCAGTAGGCGGCGGAGCTTCGGGTCAACTTGAAGGCCGGGATGTGCTTGGTGGTCGGGATATGCGGGCCGCGGCACAGATCGGACCAGATCTTGTCGCCGGTACGAGGATCGAGATTGTCGTAGATGGTCAGCTCGTTGCCACCCACCTCCATGATCTCGGGATCGTCGATACCGGACTTGTCGTCGATGAGTTCGAGCTTGAAAGGTTCGTCGGCCAACTCGACCCGAGCGTCCTCGATCGAATCGACCACTCGACGCGAGAAACGCTGCGATCCCTTAATGATCTGCTTCATACGCTTTTCGAGCTTGGCCAGATCCTCCGGAGTGAACGGACGATCCACCGCGAAGTCGTAGTAGAAGCCGTCCTTGATCGGCGGACCGATCCCGAGCTTCGCGTCGGGGAATTCTTTCTGGACCGCCTGCGCGAGGACATGGGCCGCGGAGTGCCGGATGACGCTGCGTCCGTCTTCGGTGGAAGCCGCCACCGGCTCGACGTCGACATCGACCTCAGGTGTCCACGACAGATCCTTCAGCGTCCCCTCGCCATCGCGGACAACGACGATCACGTCGGGCCCCTTCGTGGGGTATCCGGCTTCGCGCACTGCAGTCCCGGCGGTCGTCCCCGCGGGCACCCGAAGTGGGGCGGCTGAGTGCTCTGGCGCGGGACTGGTCACGGCGATGTGCTCCTAAGGTATTGCGACAAGTAAGACAGGCGTCGTACCCACTGCGAGCACGCGCACGATCATGTTATCGGCCCTACCGACATGTCGAGACAACCGAGTGAAGGAAATCGGCCGCGTTCAGCTCACAGTGGCGATTCGAGCCACGAGTAGTCCAGGCCCACCCATGTCCCGATCAGGCCGAAGGTGCCGAGCACCCACAAAGTCGCCAAGACGATCACTGTGGTGAACAGAACGCCCAATCCTTTGACGAACAACGACTGCTTGCCGAACCATTCCATGAACCGGTCGTATCGAGCCTTCGCGAAATGAAGGAGTCGATGTGCCCACGCGAACTCCGACGCCAGGATGCCGAGGCCGGCGAAGACGATGAGCCAACCGGGTCCCGGGTACGGAATAGCCACGATGCCTGCGGCGAACACGATCGTGCCCACGACTCCGACGCCGATGCGGTACGCAAGATTGAGTGTGGGCCGCGCGGCGATTCCAGCACGCCACCGCTCCCAACGGGACTCTGCCTCTTGAAAGACGGACAGGTCTGAATCGTCGACGGAAGAATCGACCTTTTCGGTACTCAAGTCAGTCACCTTTTCGGTCGCGAAATGTCTCTTCGACCAGGCTACCGAAATCGTCGCCCGGCGACCTGCGACGACGGTCCGCATGCCGAAACAACCGCGCCCTCGAACAGCTGTGCTCTCAAACGACTGAAGGCGTCCCCGATGATCGGGAACGCCTTCAGTGCTTTTCTGTGGTCCCGGCTGGGATCGAACCAGCGACCTTCCGCGTGTGAAGCGGACGCTCTCCCACTGAGCCACGGGACCGTAAGTCATCCGAACGCATGCGCTCGAACGAGTTGGAACATTAACACGGCTGCGCGGCGAATACGAATCACCAGGTTGGCATTCGTTTTGCCCTAGGCGACCCCGAAATCCACGAATTCGAGCCGATTTCAGGCCGTATTCATCGCCAAGTCGGACTGTTGCAACGCCCGCGACGGGTCGATTCGACGTCGAACACGCCACTGAGCTGGTGATTTGTGTGTATCCGACACGGTCGGCTAATGTTTCCAACGCACCGAGGAGAGCGAGCAGCTCCCCAAGCAACACGGTGCGATGCGGACGTGGCGCAGCTGGTAGCGCACAACCTTGCCAAGGTTGGGGTCGCGGGTTCGAATCCCGTCGTCCGCTCGAGAGGTGTGACTCAACCTTTTACGGTGGAGTGGCCGAGTGGTGAGGCAACGGCCTGCAAAGCCGTGCACACGGGTTCGATTCCCGTCTCCACCTCGCGCGATTAGCTCAGCGGGAGAGCGCTTCCCTGACACGGAAGAGGTCACTGGTTCAATCCCAGTATCGCGCACCACGTCAGGCCCTCGGGCCTGATGGTCAAGACCTGCTTGCAGGTCTGATAAGTTAGAAAAGTACTGAGTTCCGGTAACGGAGTTCATTGCTCATGCGGACGTGGCGCAGCTGGTAGCGCACAACCTTGCCAAGGTTGGGGTCGCGGGTTCGAATCCCGTCGTCCGCTCCATTTTTCTCCAGAACCCGCGCGATTAGCTCAGCGGGAGAGCGCTTCCCTGACACGGAAGAGGTCACTGGTTCAATCCCAGTATCGCGCACCATTTGAGAATGCAAGAAGCCGGGACCTCAGGGTTCCGGCTTTTTGCGTTCGAGCGCCAAACATACTGGGCCGCAGTACTGACGCAGGGCCCCTCGGGAGCTCCGCGTCAGTACCGCGGTTGATGTAGCTGATCAGATCGTTGTCACTGCTCAGTGAGAGAAGCGGTTCGCTGCCGAAGTCATCGCGCGCAGCGAGGACTCCGTCGACGACTCCGCAATACCCATCGCCCAGCTCCGACGACCGTCGCACTCGGTGAAGATGAACGTCGCCGTGCGGTGGCCGATCTGGTGCTGATGGAAAGACAGGATCTCGAGCGAGATTCCCGCGTCGTGCAGCATCGACGTCATGGCCGAGATCGCGCCGGTCGAGGTGGCGGACGCCTTCTGGATGCGCTCCCCCAGCCCGAGTGTCGCTTCGAAGGTCCAACGACCCGGTGCGATCTTCTCGGAGGACCACGCACCCAGACGGATCGGGCCGCTCATAGCCGCATACGTGGACTCGAACTCGGTCCACGACATCGCTGAGCATTCGGCACGCAGGCCGGCGGGCAGGGATTTTCCGTGACGCGCCGCGAAGGGATCAGCAGCGGTGGAAGAAGAATCAGAAGCGAAAGCGAAGTTGTAAGTCATGATCGTGGTCTTCCTGGAATGAAATGGAGGACCAACTGGTAGCAAGACGACCCGCAGCGAGGGGTCGGTCCGATTCAGACCCCGCTACGGCGGCTTACTACGAGAATTCGCTTCATGAGAGACGAGGCTAGGCGGCCTGGTTCCATAAAGCAACTCAGACCGCCTCCGCTGCAGGTCAGACCTGAGCCGCTTTGTGCTCGGCGATCAGAGCGCGATACCACTCGAACGAGGCCTTCGGTGTGCGCTTCTGGGTGCCGAAATCGACGTGTACCAGGCCGAAACGCTCCTTGTACCCCGCAGCCCATTCGAAATTGTCGAGAAGCGACCACACGAAATAGCCGCGTACATCGACACCGTCGTCGATGGCCGATCGGAGGGCGCGAAGGTGCGCATCGTGGTAGTCGATTCGTGCTTCGTCCTCGACAACTCCTGCGGCATCCGGAGCATCGTGGAACGAACACCCGCTTTCCGTGATGTAGATCGGCGGCAGTGCGTCACCGAAGCGTGCTTGGAACGTCCGCAATATCTCACCTAGTCCCTCCGGAACGATCGGCCAACCGAAATCTGTTGTGGGATAACCGGTAATCGCGACGGGGGCAAAGGGCAGGCCCGGCGGCAGGTCGACTTCGAGCACACCTTCGGTCCCCTGGCCTTCCACCGGAGCGGCAATCATCGTCGGCTCGTAGTAGTTGATCCCGTACCAGTCGAGCGGCGCCCCGATGATCTTCAAGTCCTCGTCGACCGGACCGCTGAGCAGCTGAGCGAATTCGTCGGCGGGGTATTTCCCGACCAGAACCGGGTCGGCGAACATCCAATTGACGACGTGGTCGTAGATGTCGGCAGCCATCGCGTCTTCCGGGGAATCCGAAGCGGCCCGCACCGGCGCATGGTTCGAGGCGATTCCGATGTTCGTGCATCCGGTTGCCCGAAGCGCTTCGACAGCGAGGCCGTGCCCGAGCAGTTGGTGATGTGCGGCTTGGAAAGCCTCGAACCCCAGAGCGAGTCCGGGGGCGTGAACTCCCAAGGCATGTCCGTAGAGCGTGTGCACCACCGGTTCGTTGAGCGGCATCCACATTCCGACTCGATCCGACAGTCGCTCACCGACTACCTGCGCGTACTCCCCCAGTCGATACGAGGTGTCGCGGTTCATCCAGCCGCCCTGCTCCTGCAATGCGAGGGGCAGATCCCAGTGAAAAAGCGTCACAGCGGGGGTAATTCCCTCCGCACACAGTCGATCGACGAGTCGGTCGTAGAAGTCGAGCCCTTTCGCATTCACTGCCCCCGATCCGGTGGGCAGAATTCGCGACCACGACAGGGACAGCCGATAAGCGTCGAGCCCGAGCTGTTGCATCAGGTCGATGTCCGATTCCCAGCGGTGGTAATGATCGGCAGCGACCGTCCCGGTGTCGCCCCCGACGACAACACCGGGACGGTCACAGAACTCGTCCCAGATCGACGGCCCGCGACCGTCTTCGGCCACAGCTCCTTCGATTTGATAGGCCGCAGTTGCGGTTCCCCAGACGAAAGAAGACGGAAATTCTGGTGTCGGCTGCCGAGTCATGTCGGTCAGTTAATCAAAGAACCGTGCAAAACACGCAGGTTTGTTGGACACTCGACCAGTATCAAGATCCAGTACCGTTCGGCCTACCCGAACGAACGAGACAAAGGCCCTGCTTGATGACGGATAACACCCGCACCCTGACGAGGGCCCGGATCGCCACTTCGGTGGCCTTCGGACTTCAAGGATTCCTGCTCGCCGCCATACTGACGCAGCTTCCGCAGTACAAGGACTTGTTCGAGCTGAGCGAGACACTGGTTGTGGTTGCGGTTGTCACCGTGTCCGTCATCGCCGGGCTCGGCAGCGTGCTCGCCGAGATGCTGGCCGTACGGACGTCGAGCAAGATGACTCTGCGAACCGGACTCGCCGTCATCGCAGTCTTCGGCGGGGCAACTGGAATTGCGCCAAACGCGGCGATGTTTTTCGTCTTCCTGGCGATCTACGGCATCGGACTCGGCATGGTCGACGCGGCCGCCAACATGCAGGCGGTCTCGATCCAACACGCCAAGGGCCGCTTCATCCTCTCCTCCTTCCATGCTTCCTGGAGCGTCGGAGCGATTGTCGGCGCTCTCTTCATCTCTGCTACCGCAGGTCTCGACGTCTCGATCCGCGTGACGCAGGTGATCGCGGGAGTTGTTGTCGGACTGATGCTTCTGGCCTTCGGTCCGCAACTGCTCGATCGCTCCGAGTCTCCGGTTGCCGATGCAAACATCACGAGCACCGCGAAATTCACCGTCCCCACCCGCGCCTTCGTCCTCCTCGGCGTCGCGATGGCCCTGTTCTACGCGGTCGACTTCAGCGTCGGAAACTGGTCGACTCTGTACGTCAAGGACGAACTGTTAGCCGACGCCGGGACGGCGGCACTCTCCGTCGCGGCATACCAAATCGCGGCACTGATCGCACGACTGACCGGCGACTACTGGGTCGGCAAGTTCGGTGAGACCACCGTCGTGCGGATCGGCTCTCTCATCGGCGTGTTCGGCATGACGATCGTTGTCCTCGCACAATCTCCCGCCGTTGCCATCGCCGGCTTCCTGATCGTCGGCCTCGGCGTACCGGTAATCGCCCCGATCTGCTTCAGCGCCGCCGGGCGAATGGCACCCCCGGATCAGGTCGATGCGGTTATCGCACGCATCAACCTCTTCAACTACGTCGGCACAGTAGTCGGCGGCGGCATCGTCGGCGCGGTCGCTGCCTTCAGTGACCTTCGAATCGGGTTCCTGATTCCGCTGGCGTTCTGCGCGATCTTGATAGTTCTTGCTCCCGCGTTCGCTCCGAAACGAGCCACGACGCCGGTCACCGAGAACGCCGCTTGAGCTTTGTGCCCGAGGAAAGTGGTGTACTTGATCGACCGAATCATGTGCGCGAGAGGTAGAAACTGACGTGACGATCACCGTTGACCGGGCCGGGATCTGGGATTCCGAAGCAATCGCCGATGTGGCTGCGGTGACTTTTCCGCTGGCCTGCCCACCGGACGCATCCGACGACGACATCAGCGCCTTCATCGACAACGTTCTCTCGGTCGACAAGTTCTCCGAGTATCTGACGGACCCGACACGAACGGTTCTCAAGGTCATTCGCGACGGCTCGATCGTCGGCTACGCGATGCTTGTCGACGACGAGCCCGCCGATCCCGACGTCAAAGCTGCTGTGACACTTCGCCCGACGACGGAACTGAGCAAGTTGTACGTACTTCCGGGAAACCACGGAACCGGCGCGGCGGCATCCTTGATGGACGCGGTTGTCGACCATGCACGACGCGGCGGAAGTGCCGGGATCTGGCTGGGTGTCAATCAGGAGAATCTGCGCGCCCAGAAGTTCTACGCCAAGCACGGTTTCACGCAGGTCGGCACCAAGACTTTTCTCGTGGGCGCACAACTCCACCACGATTTCGTGATGGAGCGCCCCGTCAGCTGACAGGCCTGCCGATCAGCCGGCCGCGACCTCGAAACGAGAAAGCGCGAGCAGACGCGAGGTCGCGCGCAGGTACTTCTTCTTGTACCCACCTGCGAGCATCTCGGGAGTGAATATCTCGTCGAGGCGTGCGCCGGAAACGGTGACCGGGATGCTCGCGTCGTACAAGCGGTCGGCGAGAACCACGATGCGCAAAGCGACCGACTGATCCGTTGCGGGGTGAACGCCGTCGATGAAGACTGCCTTCACACCCTCGACCAGCTTGTTGTAGCGCGACGGATGCAGTGTGCTGAGGTGCTTGCACAGCTCGTCGAAGTTGTCGAGCGTGGCGCCGTCGATGGCGTCGGCCCGAGAGACCAACTCCTCCGAGGAAATGGGCTCCGGTGCGGGCGGAAGGTCACGGTGACGGTAGTCGGGACCGTCGACGCGAATCGTCTCGAAGATCGAGCCGAGCTTCTTGATCTCGCGCAGGAAGTCCTGCGCGGCGAAGCGGCCCTCACCGAGCTGGCCGGGAAGCGTGTTCGAGGTCGCGACGATAGATACGCCGCGTGCGGAGAGCTCCGAGAGGAGGCGGGAGACGAGCATGGTGTCGCCCGGATCGTCGAGCTCGAATTCGTCAATGCAGAGAACGCTGTGGTCGGCGAGCGCTTCGACGGCCTTGTTGAAGCCGAGAGCGCCGACGACGTGTGTCAGCTCGACGAAGGTTCCGAACGCCTTGGGCGACGGAACGCTCTGGAAGATCGACGCCAGCAAGTGAGTCTTGCCGACACCGAATCCGCCGTCGAGGTACAGGCCGGCGCCGGTTGCCTGGGTCTTCTTGCCGAACAGGCCGCGGCGTCCACCACTGCGGATCTTGGTGACGCGCTTGGAGAATTCCTCGGCCTTGGCGACAGCAGCTGCCTGGCTCGGTTCCTTAGGATCGGGAATGTAGGACGCAAAACTCACCTCGTCGAACATTGCGGGAGGCACCATTTGAGCTACCAGTTGATCGGCGGGTACCACCGGGCTGCGATCGACAAGACGTTCATGCATCCGTCAAGGGTATCTACGTGATGTGATCTCTCATGTGCACCGTATGGATATTGCGACCTACTTCACACCAGGCAGAGAAGACGAGCTCCGCAGCTTGTACGCCTATCCGGAGAATCTCTCGCAACCCTGGATGCGTGTGAACTTCGTTTCCAGCATCGACGGGTGCGTCTCCGTCGACGGCGTGAGCCATGGACTGGGCACACCTGCCGACAAGTCGGTCTTCGGGATCTTGCGCGAACTCTGTGACGTCGTCGTGGTCGGCGCCGGCACAGCGCGAGCCGAGAACTACGGGGGTGTGCAGATCTCGAACGAAGCCCGCGTGCGACGCACCGCCGACGGACTCGCCCCGGTCCCACCGATCCTCGTCGTCTCAGCGCACGCGTCGATCGACCCTGAAAGTCGTCTCCTGCGAGATACCGACATTCCGCCGATTCTTGTTGTCGGTAGCGCCGCGGACAGTGCAGCGATTTCGGCGCTGAGATCCGCCGGAGCGCAGGTAGAGGTGACGGACTCGCCGAACGTCAGCAGCGACGACATCGACAGGGCCTTGTCGGCTCGCAAGCTCCGTCGCGTGCTGTGCGAGGGCGGACCGTCACTTTTCGGGCAGTTGATCGAGGACAATGCCGTCGACGAACTCTGCGTCACCACCTCACCTCAACTGGTGGGGAGCAAAGTCGGCCGAATCTCGCTCTCCCCCAACGCAATGCCCACAGCGATGCGTCCCGCACACATCCTCGGCGATTCGGACGGCACAATTCTCACTCGATGGGTTCGTCAGCAGCCACGTCGGTGAACCTGGCACTCTGGTCGGCATGCGCAGAGTTGCTTTGATGGCCGTCGTCCTCGCGACGTGTTGTGCGTGCGGCGCCGGACCGTCGCTTCGGCCCGCCGTCGCGGTCGAAGGCCGCACCGACGGCAGCCCCGCCCAGAGCGAGGGGCCGTCGCCCGATGCGCCGCCGGTTGACCCTGGCGTCCCGACCGACGACCTACCGTGGCGGGACTGCACCGGCACGTCACTAGCGGACCAGGCTCTCGCGGCGTCGAGCGCCGGCGTCATCCTCGAATGCGCGGAATTCAGTGCCCCCATCGACGTGACCGGTGCCATCGACGGCAACTTCACTGCCGGCTTGACCCGCGCGCGGACCTCGTCGACACCTGCAAACGCGTATCCGATCGTGTTCACTTCCGGCACCGACCGTTCATCGGGAGAGTCTCTGGCCATGCTCGCTGCAACCGGATTGACGACGGTACTTGCGGATCACCCCGTCGTTGCCCTGGATCGACGCGGAATCGACAGGTCCACCGCAATCGACTGCATGACGCCGGAGATTCGGCGCGGCCTTCACGATCTGGGCCAGTACGACACGGATTCCACCGGCGATGCCGCCGACGCGGTCTCCGCACTCGGTCACGACGCGACCATCGCGTGTACCGACTACCTCGATCCTCAAGAACTGAAGTTCGGCGCGGACTCCGCTGCCGAGGACATCGACGCTCTACGTACACGGTGGGGCGTCGAGACCATCGCTCTGTGGTCGGCAGGGTCCGGCTCGGACATCGCGCTGAGCTATGCGGCGGCCCACCCGGACAACCTCGCGAGGTTGATCCTCGATTCTCCCGCTCCGGTGGCCACCGACGCTGCCACCGAGGCAGAGAGCCGCGTGCAGGGCGAGGAAGCCGCGTTGACCGCATTTGCTCAGCGATGTGTGGCGCTGGGGTGCTCGCTCGGACCTGATCCGAAGAAATCGGTCACGGATTTGATGGAACGCGCGCGGGCCGATGAATTCCAGCCGCTGTCCGCCGCTGCGGTGTCGAACGCGATTTCGGCGAGTCTGTGGACTGCCGGAACCAACCGTGAGCAAGAGACCCGCTCACTGTCGGACGCTCTGTCCGCGCTCGGTACCGGCAACGCTTCGCCGATTCGAGAGCGCGCCGCCCGGGCAGAGAACGAGGTGGACGGTGACGGCCAGTTCATCGGACGATGCACCGACGGCACGCAGTGGCCGGGGATCGGGCGTGCCCGCGAACTGGCGGACACGTGGGGCACCAACTATCCGGTATTCGGGCGAGAAGCCGCGCTCGGTTTGCTCGCATGCGCCAGCTGGCCGTCGACCGCCAACTCTCCCCTGCCCAACCAGTTGAAGCCCGCCGTCCTCGTGCTGAGCGGTCAGGGTGACCCGGCCGTCGGAAACTCCGGACTCTCGACCGTCACCGGCGTCGTCACCAACGCAGGGTCGCGCTTCGCAACCCTGGACTGGCAGGGTGCGGGTCACCCCGCGGCACAATCCACCTGTGCGCAGCAGGCGATGAGGGCATACCTCACCGACGCCTCCCTGCCCAGCAACGGAAGCGTGTGCCCGGCCTGACTCGGGCGCTCGTCCACCACGACCGAAAAGGGGTGCATCCCCCGATCACACCCTGCTCCGGTGTACCGTGCCGAAGTGTTCCTTCGACAGCTCGAGCCGCGTACCGGGCGGACAACCCAACAAGTCGTCAACTTCGTTTTGTGGCCGATCGCCGTGATGACCGTGCTCAATCGTGTCATCGTCACAGCCGTCAACGGCGCCATCACCGATGACTTCCGACCGGTCTACAACGCCGCGCTGGCGTTCTGGAACGGTCGCGACGTCTACACCGCAGATTTCAACTCGGTAGACCCCCATTACCTGTACCCACCATCGGGTTCGTTGTTGATGGCGCCCCTGGCGATCCTCGATCCCGAGCGCTCACGGTGGCTGTTCATCGGTGTCAATGCCGTCGCCATCCTCGTGGCTCTCTACCTGCTGTTGCGCTTGTTCGACCTGACGATCAGTTCCATCGCCGCGCCGATTCTGGTTCTCGGCGCTTTCATGTCGGAGACGGTCACCAACACGTTGGTGTTCACCAACATCAACGGTCTCGTCCTGCTCGGCGAAGTTGCCTTCCTCCTGCTGCTGATGCGCAAGAAGGATCTGTGGGCCGGCGCCGCGATCGGTCTCACCATCGCAGTGAAACCCACTCTCGCGCCGCTGCTCCTGCTGCCACTCGTTCGCGGTCAGTGGAAGGTGTTCGTCACCGCCCTCGGCATCCCGTTCATTCTCACGGTCGTCGCATGGCCACTTGCGTCGGATCCGATGGACTTCGTCCGCCGCACCGTGCCGTACCTGCTCGAATCCCGTGACTATTTCAACAGTTCGATTGTCGGAAACGGCGCGTACTTCGGTCTGCCCGAATGGTTGATCCTGCTGTTGCGCGTCGTGTTTGCCGCCATGGTCGTCGTCTCTCTGTGGCTTCTGTACCGCTACTACCGCAACGACGAACTCTTCTTCCTCACCACCGCGACCGGCGTGATCATGACCGCGTCGTTCCTACTGCCCTCGCTCGGCCAGATGTACTACTCGATGATGCTGTTGCCACTCCTGATGTCCGTGGTGCTCAAGAACTCGGTCATGCGGAACTGGCCGGCGTGGCTCGCCGTCTACGGCTTCATGACGTTCGACAACTGGTGGTCGAACCGCTGGCCGACCTTCGGCCGAGCAGCCGAATACACCAAGAGCACCCTCGGCTGGAGCCTTCTGCTGATCGTGATCTTCTGTGTCCTCGGATACCGGTATCTGGTCGCGCGTCGAGAGGGCCGCTTGGATCAGGGAATCGATCCCGCGTACCTCCTCGATCCCCCGCTCGATACCGTCTCACCTGCCGACGAAGCCGAAACGGCGACAAAGCATTAGCGTGGAGGCATGAGTTCTTCACACGATGGCATCGACAGCACACCTGAGGTCACGTACACCGAGAGCGAGTGGCGCGAAAAGCTGACTCCGGAGGAGTTCGCCGTCCTGCGACAAGCCGGCACCGAACGCCCCTTCGTCGGCGAGTACACCGACACCACCACGGAAGGTGTTTACTCCTGCCGGGCGTGCGGAGCCGAGCTGTTCCGCAGCACCGAGAAGTTCGAATCGCACTGCGGGTGGCCGTCCTTCTTCGATCCGGCGGATTCGGATGCCGTGATCCTGAAGGAAGACAGCTCACTCGGGATGCGCCGCGTCGAGGTCATCTGCAAGAAGTGCCACAGCCACCTCGGTCACGTCTTCGAGGGTGAGGGATACCCGACGCCCACCGATCAGCGGTACTGCATCAACTCGATCTCGCTGGTTCTCAAGCCCGCTCAGTAGCCGGGTCGTGGGCTACCCCCCAATCACGGGAGTAGCCCACGGATCGAGACTTCGACTCAGAAGTCCCAGTTCAGCGCGGTCGGGCTCAGACCGGCCGCGTTCAGGTCCTCGTTGCGAGCGACAAGACCGTCCTTGACTGACCCGATCCCACCACCGATCGCGCCGGACGTGATGTCCGTCAACGAGGCATCGCCGCCCGTGACTTCCTTCGTCACGATCGCAGCGGACGCTCCCGACACCGCGTCGTCGAAAGCGCCCCGTGCGATCTCCTGCAACCTCGAACCGGTCGGGAGCGGGTTCGGGTCAGGCCCGACACGATCCGGCGTCGTCTTCAACCCCCCGTTCGCCAGTCCTTTGACGAAACCGTCGCGCCCTTCGGTCATGACCTTGCCACCGTCGATCGACTGGCGATGATCCATCGTCATCTGACCCAGTTGAATGGCGAGACCGGAGAAGACGGCTGCGGCAGCTTCCACTGCTGCAGCCTCGATCACTCGTATCAACAATTGCTGCAACAACATTCGGACCGTGAGTGTTGTTGCGACCTCAGCCGCCACGATTCCGGCTGTACTCGCACCCAGTGTCGGGACAGCGGCCGCCACCATGGCGGCAATCTCGAGCGCCAGTGCGCTCAGCGCCGCGAGGATCGACAGTTTGGTGTACTCGATGTCCGTGCCCGTATCGGTGCATGACTGCCCCAGTTCGGCTGCAGCAGAGGACAACCGCTCGAAGACCTCCGCAACTCCCCCGGCCTCCGACCAATACCGAGACAACGAGTCGCCGGCTCGACCGTCGATCGAAGCCAGTACTGCTTGCAAACCATAACCACCGGCAGCGGCCGAAGCCTCGATCCGATCAGCCGCGTCTGACCAGGCATCACCCAACCTCCACAGTGCCGTTTCGTCTCCTTGCGGCCAGTCACTGCCCACCGCGACCGACGCAACCGCCTGTAACCAGCCCGGAATCTCGAGTCCCATCAGAGCCCACCCGCCAGGTCGTCGGCAAGCGAGGTGTCGATCGCTTCGAACCGATCGGTGATATCGATCAGCGCGGCGGTCAATTCTCGAAGCGCACCCGCGATCAATGTCATCCCACCGACCGCTGACGACGCACCGGGAACATATGCGTCCGAGAATGCGGTTCCGAACTGGTCAGCTCCCCAGCAACCCTCTTCGGCGCCTGCCGCTGTTTCCAGAGCACTCCGCGCCTCGTCGAGATCGGCCGCAACTGCCTCGAATGCAGGTGCAGCACTTTTCATTGCGGCTACGTCCACGCCCAGTTCAGACATTGCCGGAGCTCCTCAGAACGGTGCGGTCCCAGTTCTCGTCGCCGCCTGCCGGCACCGACGCCGGACGAGGCGCGAGAATCTCACGCAATCCGAGCACACCGGGGACGAGGTCAGGCAAATCGATTCCGGCCGCTTCCGTGAACGGACTCGACATCTCGGCGACCTGTCGGCGCATGTCCTCCGCCGCGGATGTGGCGGTAGCCAGGATCAGATTCCCCAACGCTGCCGGCGAATGCTTGCCGTAGGCGCTCGCCGAGAGGGTGACTCCCACGGTCGCACCCGAAGCGTCCACGACCACTTCCACGCTACCGTCGCTCGAATGCACGGTCGCCGTCGCTCGAGCGATCTTCTCCTGCAAGTCCGCCAGCGATCGTGTTCGCTCCAACAGTTCGACCTGCATCGAATCGATCTGGGCCCGAAGAACTTCGACCCGCCCCCGCATCGAACCAACATCCGTTGCATTCACGATGGCCCCCACCTTCGATAGATCGTGACGCCTGATTCAGGCGCTCACGAGGTTCGACGCGGGAGGTGGCCGATCGGTTCCGTCAGCGCGAACCAAGCACCGGCGGATCGAACGCCTTGACCGGTGGCAGTACCCCTTCGAATTTCTCGATCTGCACCAGAACGTGCTGGCCGGTGCACCCGTGCGAAAGCGAAGACGTACCGATGTCCGGCGTCAGAACGTTGGGATTTCCGTGAACACACAGAGAGTCGGGATCGGCAGGATCGAGTGGGTCGTACCACGCACCGGTCGACAACTGGACGACGTCGCTCCGCAAATCCGAATCGACGATCACACCAGCCAGGCATGCCCCGCGATCGTTGAACACGCGCACGACGTCCCCAGCCGAGACGCCGCGCGCGGCGGCGGCATCGGGGTGCATACGAATCGGCTCGCGTCCCTTGATCTTCGACGCCTGACTGACATCACCGTGATCGAGTTGGCTGTGCAGTCGCGTCTTGGGCTGGTTGGCGATCAAGTGAAGCGGGTATTGCGAGGCCCGCGGTCCGCCCAACCACTCGTCGGGCTCGTACCAGCGCGGATGGCCGGCGCAGTCGGCGTAGCCGAACGACTCGATGGTCTCGGAGAAGATCTCGATCTTCCCACTCGGAGTCGAGAGCGGATACTTCTCGGGGTCCTCGCGGAAGTCACCGAAGAGCACGAGGTTGTCCTCGGTTCGCATCCGGTAGTGCCCGTCGGACCAGAAATCCTCGAACGTCGGTGTGTTGCCGCCGTCTGCATCGACGAACGGGCGCCATTGATCGTAGAGATGCTCGATCCACTCCTGCGAGGATCGCCCCTCGGTGAACTGCTCCCCGAATCCGAGTGCGGAAGCCAGATCGGCAAACGTGTCGTAGTCGTCACGCGAGTTCGCGAAGGGAGGAACGACCTGCTGCATCGCGACCAGAAGCGGATCATTTCGCGTGCAACTCAGGTCATTTCGTTCGAGCGAAGTGGTCGACGGGACGACGATGTCGGCGCTGCGAGCCATCGGCGTCCAGTAGGGATCGTGAACGACGATCGTGTCCGGACGCGCAAATGCCCGTCGCAGCCTCGGGAGATCCTGGTGGTGGTGAAACGGATTGCCACCAGCCCAGTAGACCAACCGAATATCCGGATAGGTCAGGCGCCTGCCGTCGTAGTCGAATTCCTCACCGGGCGAGAGCAACAGATCGGAGATCGCGGCTACCGGAATGAAATCCGACACCGGATTCACACCTTGAGATAAGGTCGGCAACGGATACGGCACCGGAGCCAGACCCGGCTCGTTCATCGAACCGTAGCCGTGCCCGAAACCGCCACCCGGAAGCCCGAATTGGCCGAGCATCGCGGCGAGGGTCACCCCCATCCACGGCGCCTGCTCACCGTGTTTGATGCGCTGCAACGACCACGTGACCGTGACCAGCGTCCGGCCCGACGCCATTCGCCGAGCCAAGTCGGTGACGAACTCGGCGGGCACCCCGGAGATCTCCTGCGCCCAGCGCGGATCCTTCGGTACACCGTCGGCGCGTCCCAGCAGGTAATCCTCGAAGCGTTCGTAACCGACACAGAAGCGGTTCAGGAATTCGCGATCGTGCAGACCCTCCGACGCCAGGACAAAAGCCACGGCGAGCATGATCGCCACATCGGTTCCCGGGACGGGTGCGATCCATTCACAGTCACCCTCGACGTCGTCACGCAGCGGACTGAACGAGACGATCTTTCCGCCGCGAGCCCGAAACGCGTCGAGCGCCCCGAGTGTCGGATGACCGCTCGTACCACCGGCATTGACGCCGGTGTTCTTGATCGGAACTCCCCCGAACGAGACGAGGAGATCGGAATGCTTCGCGATGACGTCCCACGACGTGGAGCGCGCGAACAACTTCCAGTGTGTTCCCACCACTCGCGGCATGATGACGCCGGTGGCTCCGAGCGAGTAACTGTGGACCGATTTGGTGTATCCACCCAGCTGATTGAGAAATCGGTGAACCTGGCTCTGCGCGTGATGGAATCGACCGGCGCTGGCCCAGCCGTACGAGCCGCCGAAGATCGCGTTGTTTCCATGCGTGTCGACCACGCGACGCAATTCACGCGCGAGCAGTTCTGTCAGCTCGTCCCAGGTGACCGAGACGAATTCGTCGGCTCCACGCCGGTCGCTGGGACCCGGCCCATTCTCGAGCCAACCCCGACGCACCGCCGGACCCGTGACGCGTGACCGGCTGCGCACCGAACCGGCGAGGTTGCCGAGCATCGGCGAAGGATTCGAATCACCCTCGTACGGATGCACGGCGGTCACCTCGCCGGCGACCGATTCGGCGCTGAACATTCCCCAATGGGACATGTGTTGACGACGCCGGTTCGGTGCAGTTGTCACAGAAACTACTTTCGAGGTAGGTCAGGGAAGGGAAAGAACCAACTTCTCGATGTCCACGCGCGGACCGGTGAAGAACGGCACCTCTTCGCGAACGTGCAGGCGCGCTTCGGTGGCACGCAGGTCGCGCATCAAATCGACGATACGGATGAGCTCAGGTGCTTCGAACGCGAGAATCCACTCGTAGTCCCCCAGAGCGAAAGCCGGGACCGTGTTGGCGCGAACGTCCTTGTACGAACGAGCAGCCATACCGTGATCGGCGAGCATCTTGCGACGCTCCTCGTCGGGGAGCAGGTACCACTCGTACGAGCGGACGAACGGGTAGACGCAGATGTAGTCGCCCGGATCCTCACCCGCGATGAAAGAGGGCACGTGGCTCTTGTTGAACTCCGCGGGGCGGTGCACCGCCGAGTTGCTCCAGATGGGGGCACTCGCCTGACCGAGGACCGTGGTGCGACGGAAATCCGCGTACGCGGCCTGCAGTTCCTCGATGCTGGCCGCGTGGGTCCAGATCATGAAGTCCGCGTCGGCGCGCAAGCCGGCGACGTCGTAGATACCGCGAACCACGACGCCCTTGTCTTCGAGACCCTCGAAGAACAAGCGGGCGTCCTTGACCGCAGCTTCCCGATCATCGCCCAGCACACCGGGTTCCACCTGGAACACGGAGAACATGAGGTAACGGATTTCAGAGTTCAGTTTGTCGAAATCAAGGCGTGCCATGGGTCTATCGTGCCACTCGCTCGAATATCCGTGTAGCCGCCGTCGTGCCGACTGCGACACACGCCGGAACCCCGACGCCGTGCAGCCACGACCCGGCCACTTCGAGGCCGTCGAACTGCGCCATCCCGGACTCGATTTCGGCCACGATTTCCGTGTGACCTGGGGCGTACTGGGGAAGACCTCCGTGCCACCGCTGCACGAAGCTCGCTGTTGGCACCTCGGTGATTCCGGTCACGGTCTCGAGATCGGCGCGCGCGAGTTCGATGAGTTCCCCATCCGGCCGATCGACGATCTCCGCTGCACCGAATCGACCGAACGAGACCCGAACGAGATGCTCGCCGCGATCAGCGAGGTGCGTCCACTTTCGACTCGACAGCGTGAACGCCTTGGCGGTCAGGTCGGCGTCGGTGGCAACCAGGATCCCCGAATTCTGCGGAAGTTCGACCTGCCCGGACAAGCGGAGCGCGACCACCACGGACGACGCCAGTTCGATCCGCGCCGCGATACTCGCGATCCCCGGATCGACTCCGGCCAACAACGTCGCTGCCCGCGGAGCCGGGACAGCCAGAATCACCGCGTCGACGCTGCCGAGCGGATCGACGTTCCACCCCGTCCCGTCTCTGCGTAACCCCGAGGCCTCTCCTCGGACGAACTTCGCGTCGGCGGCCTCCCGCAGCGCATCGAGCAGGATGCCGTAACCGTTCCTGAGCGCTCCGAATACCGGTCCGGGTGCAGGCGTCGGCAGTGCCGCGGCGACTGCAGCCGTGAGGCTACGAGCCCCGGCATCGAGCGCCGCAGCGAGCGTCGGTAATGCTGCTCGCACGCCGATGGTGTCCGCCAGCCCCGAATACACCCCGCCCAGCAGTGGATCCACCGATCGGCTGACCACCTGATCGCCGAATCGCCCTGAAACCAGTTCGGCAACACTGCAATCGGAACCACGGGTCCACTCGAACGGGACGCCTGCCTCGGCGGCTATGCGCGCGAAGGTCTGCCCGTCGACAAGTTCTCTCACCGACTCGGCCGACGCAGGGATTCCCATCAGGGTTCCGGCCGGCAACCGATTCAGCGAGCCCTGAGACCAGATCAACGGGCTCAGCCCAGCGGGATGAACGATCTGATCGGTCAGTCCCAGCTCGGCGAGAAGCGCAGGCACCTCCGGCCGCCGGGCGATGAACGCCTCGGCACCGATGTCGACCGGGCCGCCGCCCAAATCGATCGTCCGCAGCTTCCCGCCCAGTCTCGGCGAGTCGTCGACAACCGTGATGTCGGCGTCGGAGCCCAGACTGCGCCGAAGCCGGTACGCGGCAACCAGACCGGAGATTCCGCCTCCGATCACCGCGACCGACGGCCGAGTGGTCGTCACAGCGAGTGCACCAGCTCCACCGCCGACGTGATCGCCGACGGATCGGTGTCGGGCAGAACGCCGTGGCCGAGATTGAAGATGTGGCCGATCGCGCCGGCTTCGATCGCGCGGTCACCTTCGGCGGCGATCCGACGCACCTCGCGATCGATCACCTCGGGGCCGGCGAACAGGACGGCGGGGTCGAGATTGCCTTGCAGAGCCTTGCCAGGGCCGACACGACCGGCGGCGACGTCGAGCGGAATCCGCCAGTCGACACCCACGACGTCGGCGCCCGCCTCCCCCATCGCCCCGAGGAGTTCACCGGTACCGACACCGAAGTGGATACGCGGAACGCCGGCAGCGGCAACCTCGGCGAACACTCGCTCGGAATGCGGAAGTACGAATTCCCGGTAATCCGCGAGCGAGAGGGCGCCCGCCCACGAGTCGAACAGCTGAACCGCGTCGACACCAGCCTCGAGCTGCGCCTGCAGGAAGCAGATCGTGGTGTCGGCCAGGCTTCCGAGCAGCGCGTGCCAGGTCTTCGGATCGGAGTGCATGAGCGCCTTGGTCTTCTCGTGGTTCCGGCTCGGACCACCCTCGACCAGATACGACGCCAAGGTGAACGGTGCTCCGGCAAAGCCGATCAGCGGCGTGGAGCCCAACTCGGTGGTGAGAAGTCGAACGGCCTGCGCGATCGCCCCGACCTCTTCGGGGACCAGTCGCGGGAGCGCTGCGACGTCGGCGATCGAACGGATCGGATTGGCAACCACGGGTCCGACACCGGCAACGATGTCGAGATCAATTCCCGCGGCCTTGAGCGGAACAACGATGTCCGAGAACAGAATTGCCGCATCCACGTCGTGACGACGCACCGGCTGCATCGTGATCTCGCAGACCAGCGCCGAATCGAAGCACGATTCCAACATGCCGATCCCTGCGCGGATCTCGCGGTACTCGGGCAACGAACGCCCGGCCTGGCGCATGAACCACACCGGCCGCCGACTCGGAGTGCGTCCGGTCGCCGCGGCAAGCAACGGTGCGTCGGGCAAGACTCGCCGAGCGCTGTATTCCGCCGACCCGGTGGTGCCTGAATTCATGTTGTCCAACCCGCTCATCAGTCCTCGCGCTCTCCGCCAACGTATGTCTTCGATCGACTCAATGCTGCCATGCCCGACACCCCGGATCGGACACCCGAGCGGTTCGTGAGCGGCCACACACCCGGGCCACTCTCGGTCGGCGCGCCTCCACCTCCCCGCCCACATCCCGGACTAACGTCCTGACCTGTGACGACATCCGGATCGACAGCCGACCCGGCCGAGTTCCGTGCCGCCGTGGAGGCGATGACCGCTGCGCGGGTTCGGCCCGAGATAGAGGTCGGTCCCATCCGCCCGCCGCAGCGTCTCGCTCCGTACAGTCACGCCGTGGGAGCCGAGGTTCTGCACCCGGACTCCGACGTCGTGGCAGAGCAGTCCGAAGGTGACGCCTTCGGCCGTCTGATCCTGTTGTTCGATCCGGACGGCGACGAGGCGTGGAACGGGACCATGCGATTGGTGGCCTACATCCAAGCCGATCTCGACGAAGCCGTCGCCGCGGATCCATTGCTTCCCGAAGTAGCCTGGAGTTGGCTGGTGGACGCGCTCGAGGCCGGCCCGGAACCTTTTGTCGCCCTGGGCGGTACGGTCACGGCCACCACGTCGGTGCGGTACGGCGACATCGCCGGGCCTCCCCGGGCCCATCAGCTCGAGCTGCGAGCGTCCTGGACTGCAACTTCTTCCGAACTGGCTCACCACGTGGAGGCCTTCTGCGAAGTCCTGGCATACGCGGCAGGGCTTCCGCCCGCCGGGATAACCACGCTGTCGCGGCAGAGCGACTGACTCCGCTACTCGTTTACGCATTTCCCCGGAAAATTACTAGAACCTGTTCTAGAATGAGTCATGCAACGTCTCAGCGGACTCGACGCGACCTTCCTCTACTTGGAAACACCGACCCAGCTATTGCACGTTTGTGGACTTGTCCTGCTCGACCCGACAACCATTCCGGGCGGCTACGACTACCGGAAGCTCCTCCGCGAGTTGGACTCGCGGATGGCCACCATGCCGACCTTCCGGCGCAAACTCAAAGATTCTCGCCTCAATCTCGACTACCCGGTCTGGGTCGACGACCACGATTTCGACATCGAGCGGCATTGCCATCGGACCGCGGTACCCGCGCCGGGAACGCACGCAGAACTGGCGGAACTTGCCGGACACATCGCCAGCCAGCCGCTGGATCGGTCCCGCCCGCTGTGGGAGATGTGGGTCATCGAGGGCCTCGCCGACGGGCAGATCGCCGTCATGTCGAAAATCCACCACAGCGCCGCCGACGGTGTCACCGGCGCAAACATCCTGGCTCAGCTGTGCAGCCTCGAACCGGATTCGCCGGCTCTCGTGGATCCCGATGCCCAGGGCGCGGGCGACGCCGGAACTCTCGACATCGCGATCGGCGGACTCATGGCTGTCATCGCACGGCCCGCGCGAATTGCCCGTCTGGTCCCCGGCGGAATCGCCATGCTCCCCAAGTGGGTGACGCGTGCACGCAAGGGTGAAGCCATGCCTGCGCCGTTCACCGCGCCGCGAACCTCGTTCAACGGCGCTATCACCGGCCACCGCAACGTCGCGTTCAGCCAACTCGATCTCGCGAAGGTGAAAGCCGTGAAAGACCGCCACGGCGTGAAGGTCAACGACGTGGTCCTGGCGCTCTGCGCCGGAGCTCTGCGTAAGTATCTGGAGGACCGGGACGAACTACCGGAGGACTCCCTCGTCGCCATGGTTCCCGTCTCGGTTCACGGCAAGTCCGACCGGCCGGGCACGAACCAGATCTCGGGCATGTTCACGCAACTGGGCACCCAGATCGCCGATCCCGTCGAACGCCTGCACGCGATCAGCGATTACAACGCCACCTCGAAGGACCACAACGAAGCCCTGGGCGCGAACATGCTCCAGGACTGGTCACAGTTCGCATCACCGGCGGTATTCGGCGCCGCCATGCGCGTGTACTCGTCACTCAAGCTCGCCGAGCGTCATCCGGTCGTGTCCAACCTGGTGGTCTCCAACGTGCCCGGGCCGCCGGTCCCGCTCTACTTCCTCGGTGCACAGATCAAAGGAATGTTCCCGCTCGGCCCGATCTTCCACGGGGCGGGCCTGAACGTCACGGTGATGTCGCTCGACGGAAAACTCGACGTCGGCATCGTCAGTTGCTCCGATCTGGCACCCGAATTGGACCAGCTCGCGCAAGGTTTCGGGGCAGCTCTCGACGAACTGTTCGACGCTGAGGTGACAACCACTGTCCCCACTGCGACGTAGAGTCAATGACCATGTCCGAAGTCACCGATGATGCGACCGAGCCCACCTCCGACGTAGTTCCGCTGCTCGTACCGCGTGACGGAGTTCCGGAAGTCATCACCACTGCCGCCGGCGTCTCCGGTGCCGCGGCCGCGCTGGCTTCCGGTCACGGCCCGCTCGCGGTGGACGCCGAGCGGGCATCCGGATTCCGCTATTCGGCACGGGCGTACCTGATCCAGCTCCGACGCGAAGGAGCAGGATCGTTCCTGCTCGACCCGATTCCGACAGCGCAAGACCTGCAGCCGTTGGCCGAGGTGATCAACCCGTTGCAATGGGTGCTGCACTCTGCCGATCAGGATCTCCCCGGCCTCGCCGAACTGGGCCTGACACCGGCCGAGCTGTTCGACACCGAACTTGCCGGGCGACTGGCCGGATTCGAGCGAGTTGGACTCGCCGCGATTGTGGAACGAACTCTGCGAGTGGAACTTCGCAAGGGTCACGGGGCTGCGGACTGGTCGACACGTCCACTGCCGGACGCCTGGTTGAACTACGCCGCCCTCGACGTCGAAGTGCTTCTCGAATTGCGCGACGCAATGGAAGCCGAACTCGAATCCCAAGGCAAGCTCGAATGGGCGAAGGAAGAGTTCGAGTACATCCGTCTGGCCGGACCACCCAAGCCCAAACCGGACCGCTGGCGTCGTACGTCGCACATCACCTCGCTCAAGACCACGCGCCAGTTGGCGGCGGTGCGGGCGTTGTGGCAAGCCCGTGAGGATCTCGCACGCAAGCGTGACGTGTCGCCGAGCCGAGTTCTTCCCGACTCCGCGATCATCGATGCTGCCCTCAAAGATCCCCAGTCGTTGGACGCGCTCCGCTCGCTTCCCGTCTTCGGCGGGCCACGTCAACGCCGGTATTCACGTGTCTGGATGGACGCATTGGAAGCTGCGCGCAGGCTCCCCGACAGCGAGCTTCCGCCGAAGACCCCGCCCATCGTCGGACCTCCGGCCGCCGGTCGCTGGGCCCGCCAGGATCCGGCGGCAGCGGACCGCTTGACGGCGGCCAGAGCCGCACTGTCGGACCTGAGCAAAGAAGTGTCGGTACCGGTGGAGAATCTGCTCCAACCCGACCTGGTCAGGCGCCTGTGCTGGGACTGGAAATTGGAACCCGATTCGGACATCGCCGAAGTCGAGAGCGCGATCGAGACCAAGCTCACTTCGGGAGGCGCACGTGGCTGGCAACGCACTTTGACGGTTCCTGTCCTCGCCGAGGCACTGAACTCCGTGGTCCCGGCCGAACCCGAGGCCGAAGCGCCTGAATCCTGACCTGACCCCGGTGTGAAGTTGGAGCAATTCGGCACGTTAAGTTACCGGTCAGTAATGGGCAGTAGTACGCTCGATACGAGGCCGGACGCCTGGCCGTGATCGCCGAACCAACGTCTCACCGCCCTTCGGTGCGGTGGGCAGCTCCATCAGGAGGAATTCGCGTGGCTCCATCCACAAACAACCAACGCAACGTCGTCTTCGTCGACGGCATTCGCACCCCGTTCGGCAAGGCCGGCCCGAAAGGCATGTACGCCGACACACGCGCAGACGATCTCGTCGTCAAGGCGATTCGTGAGCTGCTTCGTCGTAACCCGCAGCTCGATCCCGCGCGGATCGACGAAGTGGCCGTCGCAGCCACCACGCAGACCGGTGATCAGGGCCTGACCATCGGCCGCACGGCCGCGATCCTCGCCGGTCTCCCCGAAACCGTTCCCGGCTTCGCCATCGACCGCATGTGCGCCGGCGCGATGACCGCTGTCACCACCACCGCGTCGGGCATCGGCTTCGGCCAGTACGACGTCGTGATCGCCGGTGGCGTCGAGCACATGGGTCACCACCCGATGGGTGAGGGCGCAGACCCCAACCCTCGTTTCCTCGCCGATCGCCTGGTCGACCCGAGCGCCCTCGTGATGGGTAACACCGCCGAGAACCTGCACGACCGGTTCCCGACCATCACCAAGGAACGCACGGACGCCTACGCCGTGAACAGCCAGAACAAGTACGACGCTGCCAAGAAAGCAGGCTTCATCGCCGACACCCTGGTCCCCGTCGCCACCCGCAGTTCTGCAGGCTGGGGCCTGGCCACCGAGGACGAGCCGCCGCGCCCCGGAACCACCGTCGAAGATCTCGCGAAGCTCAAGACGCCGTTCCGCCCGGCCGGACGCATCACCGCCGGTAACGCCGCCGGACTCAACGACGGCGCCACCGCCGCCCTGCTCGCCGGTGAGGACACCGCAGCCGAGCTCGGACTGCCGGTCGGCATGCGCATGGTGGGCTTCGCCTACCAGGGCGTCGACCCCGCCGTCATGGGAATCGGCCCGGTTCCCGCCACCGAGAAGCTGCTGGCACGCACCGGCCTGAAGATCGAGGACATCGGACTATTCGAGATCAACGAGGCGTTCGCCGTTCAGGTCCTCGCATTCCTCGAGCACTACGGCATCGCCGACGACGACCCGCGCGTCAACCAGTGGGGCGGCGCCATCGCGTGTGGCCACCCCCTCGCTTCCTCGGGCGTTCGCCTGATGACGCAGCTCTCCCGCCAGTTCGCGACCCGTCCCGACGTGCGCTACGGCTTGACCACCATGTGCATCGGCCTCGGCATGGGCGGAACCGTCATCTGGGAGAACCCGAACCACGCTGACTACCAGGCAGGAGTTAACTAAATGTCTGATATTGCAACAGCATTCGCCGACGAGGTCGTGACGAACGCCTACACGAAGATCATCTCGGTCCCCGGCATCGAGGGCCCGTTTGCACTGATTACCCTCGACAACGGCTTCGACCACACCAAGCCGTCGTCCTTCGGTCCCGGCGGACTCGCAGCATTCGACGCCGCCCTCGACGAAGCCTTTGCCGCCAACCCGGTTGCCATCGCCGTCACCGGCAAGCCGTTCATCTTCGCCGCCGGCGCGGACCTCAAGGGCGTTCCCGCGATCACCTCACGTGAGCAGGGACTCGAACTGGGTCGCTTGGGCCACAAGGTGTTCCGACGCCTGCGTGAGTCCTCGGTTCCCACGTTCGCCTTCATCAACGGCGTCGCCTTGGGCGGCGGACTCGAAGTAGGCCTGCACAGCCACTACCGCACGGTTGCCGCCAACGCGGGCGCACTCGGTCTCCCGGAAGCGTTCCTCGGTCTGGTCCCCGGTTGGGGCGGAACGCAATTGCTCCCCAACCTGGTCGGCCCGTCCAACGCCGTCACCGTGGTGATCGAAAACGCACTGAACCAGAACAAGGTGCTCTCCCCCAAGAAGGCACTCGAACTCGGCGTCGTCGACGTCGTTCTCGACTCCGCCGACTTCATCGAGCAGTCTCTCGCCTGGGCGTCGCAGGTTCTTGCCGGCACCGTCACCCCCGCTCGTCCCGAGATCGATCGTGGCCAGGGCTGGGACGACGCGATCGCTCGTGCGAAGGCAATCGTCGACGGCAAGACCAAGGGCAACGCTCCCGGCGCGGTCAAGGCTGTCGAGCTGCTCGAATTGGCTCGCAGCACCGACATCACCGATGCCGCTTCGCTCGACAAGGGCTTCGCGGCCGAGGACGAGGCTCTTGCCGACCTCCTCCTGACGGACGAACTCCGCGCGGGTCTGTACGCATTCGATCTGGTGAACAAGCGCGCCAAGCGTCCCGCGGGAGCACCCGACCGCTCGCTCGCTCGTAAGGTCAGCGGCGTCGGCATCGTCGGCGCCGGCCTCATGGCCAGCCAGCTCGCGCTGCTCTTCGTCCGCCAGCTCAAGGTGCCGGTCATCCTGACCGACATCGACCAGGAGCGCATCGACAAGGGTGTCGGCTACGTCCACACCGAGATCGAGAAGCTCCAGGGCAAGGGGCGTCTGTCCCCCGACGCCGCGAACCGCCTCAAGGCACTCGTTTCCGGTTCCCTCGACAAGGCCGCGTTCGCCAAGACCGACTTCGTCATCGAAGCCGTCTTCGAGAACATGGACGTCAAGAAGAAGGTCTTCGCGGAACTCGAGCAGTTCATCGCTCCCGAAACCATCCTCGCGACCAACACCTCCTCGCTCTCCATCACGGAGATGGCGTCCGGGCTCGAGCATCCCGAGCGCGTGGTCGGCTTCCACTTCTTCAACCCGGTGGCCGTTCTTCCCCTCCTCGAGATCATCAAGGGCAGCAAGACCGACGATGCCACTCTCGCAACGGCTTTCGCTACCGCGAAGTCGCTGAAGAAGTCCGCCGTCCTCTGCGGCGACAAGGCCGGCTTCGTCTTCAACCGCCTCGTCACCCGCACCTTGGGTGAGGTCATGTCCGCCGTCGACGAAGGCACACCCTTCGACGTCGCGGACAATGCCATCGCCGAACTCGGCATGCCCATGTCGCCGTTCACGCTGCTGGCCCTCGTCGGACCCGCAGTGGCTCTGCACACCGGTGAGACCCTGCAGGAGTCGTACCCTGACCGGTTCAAGAGCTCACCGGGACTCGAAGCACTCGTCGAGGCTCGCAAGCCCGGCGTGTGGACCTGGGGCGAGAACGGTCAGGCCGTCGATCCCGAGGTCGCCGCGCTGTGGCCGCAGGGTGACAAGGTGTCCACCTCGGAAGAGGTCCTCGAGCGCACACGTCGTGCATTCGCCGAGGAAATTCAGATCATGCTCGACGAGGGCGTCGTAGCGGCAGCCGAGGACATCGACCTCTGCCTGCTGCTCGGCGGCGGATTCGGATTCTGGAACGGCGGCATCACGCCGTACCTGGACCGGACCGGCACCTCCGAAGCCGTCAACGGCAAGCGCTTCCTCGCGCCTGGCGTTGCCAGCGTCTGAGAAAGTCGATCGAACCGTCACGGACGGCGTGCCTTCGGGTACGCCGTCCGTGGCGTTTGTGCAGACTCAGAAGAGGATTCCCACATCGTCTTTCACGATGTTCTCGAGCGCACGCTCCGCGACGGCGGCAATGGTCATCGACGGATTGCACGCGGCGGAGTTGCCCGGCAGCAGAGCACCGTCGAGCACGTACAACCCACGCTGACCGAGAACCCTGCCATCGAGGTCGCACACCGAGTTCATGCAGGCGCCGCCGAGAGGATGCCAGGTGGACGGCAGTATCGCGTTCGTGTCGGTCAGGAGACCTCCGGCCGCGATCCGATGGGCCGCCGGCCCGATGTGGCGTTGCTGGATCGCCGAATCCCCGTCCTTCGGCCAATGGAGCACCGCCTCACCCCGCACCGAGTCGTACACGAACCGACCTCGGTCGGTACTGACACCGAATCCGACCATCACCGTGCTGTGAGCGTCGAACGCCACCGGCGGGAACGACGCCTGAATGACGGTGAACGCGTTGTGCGGGTCCTCCCAATTCCGACTGCCGTAGACGACCGGTCCACCCTGGGTCGCACCGAAATTCTCGGCGAGATCCGACCAGATGTAGATCCGATCGGCATTGGTCCCCCATCCTGCGCCGAGTTCCTCGGGCAGATCCGTGATCCGCCCCGTTTTCGCTGCGCGGACCAGGAGTTTGGTGGTGTTCATGCTGCCGGCAGCCATGACGAGCGCATCCGTCGTCAAAATCTTGTTCTCGAGAACTTTGCCCGAAATATCGGTCCGGTCCACGTATACGCGCCACCGCCCGTCGGCCGCCCGCTCGACATCGGTGACCTGGTGCAGAGTCTCCACTTCGACCAATCCGGTCGCTTCCGCAGCCGCAATGTAGGTGACGTCCACCGAATGCTTGCCGCCGTTGTTGACCCCGAGTGCGCCGTCACCGTTGGTGTACGACGGCTTCATCTCACCCCGCAGTTCGGCCAGCGCGTAGTTCCAGTCGATGGGCATCGGAATCTTCGACACGGGTAGACCGGAACGCGTTGCGTTACGCGCGAATACGCGTGCCGCCTCGTAGTTGGGGCTGGAAATCAGTTCGTCGGGTGCAGTTTCCACCCGCAGCATCCGCGCCACCCGCGGGTAATGGACGCGGTCCATTCGTGCGTAGTCGAGTTCCTCCGGAAAGTGTGCGTTGAAGACCGTTTCTTCCGGTTGCAGCGTCATCCCTTGGTACACAAGCGATCCGCCGCCCACACCGGCTGCGCAGATCGCTGTCATGTTCTCGCCCGTCACCGTCTCCAGCAAGCCTGCATAGGGCTCGAAGATCGCCGGCCTACCGAACAGAGTCGGGTTGGACTGATGCCAGAGGATGCGCTTGTCCGGGCTGGCGGGATGCGGAAAAGTTTCGGCATTCGGTCCGGTCTGCCACCGAATCCCTCTCTCCAGCAGGGTGACCGGAACCCCTGCCTCGGCCAAGCGAAGAGCCGTGACCCCGCCGCCGAATCCCGATCCCACGACGACGACACGGTGTTCCTCACGGGTCAGCGGAATCCCTGTTGCAGCCTTGGCAGTGCGTGGCGCCGTCATCGCGACTCCCACGGCAGCCGTACCGGCCAAAAATGACCTACGTTTCACTCCGGACATGACTGGTGCTCCCTCGAAGAATGTCGCCAGAGAATTCCGGGCACGCCAAAACTAGACACTCTGACGATCTAGTGTCAAGGTTTTGACGAAGTAGGCGAGGAACTACGAGGTCGACCGAATTGCGGGCCCGAGCCACCGCGCGAGAAAGGCGCGCAGGGAGTCGTCGGAATGGACGAGTTCACTGTCGAAGGCGACAACCGAAAGTCCGAGACGCACGGCAATTTCCACTATCTCGTCGAGTTCCACGTCCGTGGCGAGACCACGTTCGACCATCGGAGTGAGCATCTGAGTAGCGAAAGGTATTGCTCGACTCATCATTTCGACGTCGAAGACGGGGTTTCCCCGTTCTGCGAGAAGCAGTGTCGCCAGAACCGGGTGAGCACGCACGGCAGTTCGCGCGGCAACGATGAATTCGACGACATAGTCACACGCCGTGTCGACCGACTCCACCTGTGCCGTGATCTCCCCGAGCACCTCGATGGCAAGACCGCCCATCGCCTGGGAGACGACCTCTTCTCGCGTTCCGAAAATCGAGTACACCGTCTGACGCGAGACACCGGCCGCGGTGGCAACCGCGGCAATGTTCACAGCCTCGAATCCGCCGCCTTCGATCAGTCCGAGAGCGGCGGCGAGAATCTTTTGCTGTGATCGCACCGGGACAGTATCGCCCACCGAAACGGGGGCCCGCGAAACCCGGCCCACATCTCACCCCCACCTGCATAAACAGCGCACTCGGTTTCGTTTGGCTGCCGAAAATCAGTAGGTTAGGCTGCCCTTCATGAAAACTTCTGTTCGAGGCTTTGCCGCCCTCGGTGCCGCTGCAATTGCAGTCACCGCCCTTGTCTCGTGCTCCTCGGATACGGACACCTCGACGACCGCACAAGGTACGGACGGATTCCCCGTCAGTATCGAGAACACCTTCGGCACCACGACCATCGAATCGAAGCCCGAGCGCCTCGTCACTCTCGGATGGAACGCGCAGGACATCCTGTACGCACTCGATCTGACTCCGGTCGGACAGCCCAAGTACACCTACGGTGCGGACGACAACGGCGTGATGCCCTGGGCGCAGGACTACTTCGACGCGGACAAGACCACGCTCTTCGACATGCCGGCCAGCGGAGAACCGCCGATCGAGTCCATCGCGTCGTTGACACCCGACGTCATCCTCGCGCCGTACGAGGGCTTCGAGGAATCCGTCTACAACCAACTGAGCAAGATCGCACCGACGGCCGCCTACCCCGGCGCTGCCTGGCAGACATCCTGGCAGGACCAGACCCGCATCGTCGGCGAGGCAGTCGGCAAGAGCGAAGAGGCCGACAAGCTCGTCGACGGCCTCGACGCTACTCTCGCCGATACCGCCGCAGCCCACCCGGAGTTCGCGGGGAAGACGTTGGCAGTGGTCAACTTCGACACCGACTCGAGCAACATCAACGTCTACCTGCCCACCGATCCGCGCGTCCAGGTGCTGACCGAACTCGGGTTCGTCAACGCACCAGGCGTCGAGAAGCTCGCCGCGGACAACGCAGGCGGATCGTTCTTCAAGACGATCTCCTACGAGAACATCGCCGACATCGACGCCGATGTGATCGTCGGCTTCACCGACGGTTCCGGTGATCCGTCCGGCATACCCGCAGTCGGTGGACTCGACGCGGTCAAGCGCGGATCCACCGCATTCCTCAGCGACACCCGCGTCATCGGCGGACTGAGCAACGTCAACGTCCTGAGCACGCCGTGGGTCCTCGGCCAGATCACACCGACCTTGAGCGAAGCCGCGAAGCGCGCAACCACCTAGAAAAGATGCAGTGTCGGTCACGGTCTTTATGCTCACCCGCATGGCTGAACTTTCGATCTCCGTAACCAGGCACGTCAAAGCACCGGCAGAGACCGTGTGGCAGGTCCTCACGGACCTCGACAATGCTGCCGAGACCCTCTCCGGCGTGATCCGTATCGAACGGCTCGCCGGAGAGGGCTACGCCGTCGGCACCAAGTGGCGTGAGACTCGGAAGATGATGGGCAAGGAAGCAACCGAGGACATGTGGGTGACCGAAGTCGACGCTCCTACCCGCACGGTCGTCAAAGCCAACTCCCACGGCATGAACTACACGAGTGGGTTCACTCTGAAGCCTGACGCCGCAGGGACGATCCTCGAGATGCACTTCTCCGGTGAATCCGAATCCACGTCACGTATCTCGAAGATCTTCACAGCAGTATTCGGTCGATTGGGCGCGCGGGTGACCGGGAAATTCATGGCAAAGGATCTCGAGGACATCGCGGCCAGAGCCGAGCGTCTCGCGGGCGAATAAACCCATCTCACCTGCGCCTGCCTGATTGTCTGCATAGTCACTGCAATCAATACCGCATCTCTGAGTCGGCCTGATTCGACGCGAGAATGGACTCAGCTGGATAACGGCGCGTGAGTCCCCGCCAAATCTCCTCCGGTGGGCGTAGCGTGCAGAGTGCTCGCGGATGGATCGGCGCATCGGGGTGTCGACCGTAGGGCCTTTGAGGGGGCAGGAATGGCATTCAGCGGAACCGCCTCCGGCGGTGGATCCGGCGCTACTCGCGCCGACGTCGGACACGCAGTGCTCTTCGCCGGCGCCGCCGCGCTCGGCGGTTTTCTGTTCGGATACGACACCGCCGTCATCAACGGGGCAGTCGGTGCGATCCGAGACAAGTACGACATCGGCGCCTCGGGCACCGGGCTCACGGTCTCACTGACTCTGCTCGGCGCAGCACTCGGCGCCTGGATCGCAGGCACACTCGCAGACCGACTCGGCCGCATCCGCGTCATGCAGATAGCTGCGGTGCTGTTCATCATCGGCGCCGTCGGTTCCGCAATTCCGTTCAGCGTCTACGACCTCACGTTCTGGCGCGTGGTCGGCGGCCTGGCCGTGGGTTTCGCATCAGTTATCGCCCCGGCATACATCGCGGAGATCTCCCCCGCCGCGATTCGAGGACGCCTCGGCTCGATGTACCAGTTGGCGATCGTCCTCGGAATCGCCGTGTCGCAGTTGGTCAACTATGCCCTCCAAGCAGCGGCCGGCGGTGATCGCAATCAGATCGCGGGCCTCGAAGCCTGGCAGTGGATGCTGATGCTCGAGGCTGTTCCCGCAGTCCTGTACCTGATCATGACAACCACGATTCCGGAGTCTCCGCGATTCCTCGTGGCGCAGGGCAAGGACGATCGAGCTCGCAAGATCATCTCCGACCTCGAAGGCGGAGATCACGACGCCGTCACCGAACGGATGAACGAGATTCGTGAATCACTGACGGAGAAGCAGGCCAAGACCACAGTCCGCCAACTCTTCTCGAAGCGGCTCGGCGTCTCGCATCTGGTGTGGGTCGGCATCGCGTTGGCTGCACTGCAGCAGTTGGTCGGCATCAACGTGATCTTCTACTACTCGAGCACGCTCTGGCAGGCAGTCGGATTCGGGGCCGATCGCTCGCTGCTCATCAGTGTCGTGAGCGCTCTGGTCAACATCGTCGGCACGTTCGTGGCCATCGCCGTCATCGACCGGGTCGGGCGAAAGCCGCTGTTGCTGGTCGGTTCTGCCGGTATGGCCATCTCACTGGGTACCGCAGCCTTCTGTTTCCATTCGGCAACAGTGACGAAGAACGAGATCGGCGAATCCGTGGCCACGCTGACCGGGGCCAACGCCACGATCGCACTCATCGGAGCCAACGCATTCGTCTTCTTCTTCGCTCTGTCCTGGGGCCCGGTGGTCTGGGTGTTGATCTCCGAAATGTTCCCCAACCGCGTGCGTGCTGCAGCGGTGGGAATTGCGACCGCCACCAACTGGGTCGCGAACTTCCTGGTGTCCTGGACATTCCCGGCCCTGGCCGATTGGAATCTGTCCTACACCTACGCCGGATACGCCGTCATGGCGCTACTGTCGCTGTTCGTCGTCCTGAGGTTCGTGAAGGAAACGCGAGGCAGCACGCTCGAATCCGTCCAGTAGCGAGATCTCACGGTTTCACACCGAAAAGCGGTGGCCCTCGGATTGATCCGAGGGCCACCGCTTTTCGAGATTATTGCGAGACGAGCTGTCAGCCTTGCGCGACTTCACCCTGAGCCGACGCCGAGGACGCGTCTTCCTGGACGTGGACGCCGACGCTGCCCATCCCCGCCACCCAGCCGGTGATCTTGCGCGAGAGATCCTGAGCCGTGAGTCCGAGTTCCTTGTGGATGGCTTCGCGGCTGGCGTGATCGAGGAATTGCTGGGGAACGCCCATGTCACGGCAGGACGTGTGCACGCCGGCGGCACGCATCGCAGCCGAGACCGTCGAACCGATGCCGCCGTGCAGACCGCCGTCTTCGATGGTGACCACGAGCGCGTACTTGTCCGCCATCTTCACCAGCGAATCCGCGACCGGCAGAACCCACCGCGGATCGACGACGGCAACCGAGATGCCCTGCTTGTCGAGGCGCTCGGCAATCTCGAGCGCCAAGGATGCAAACGGGCCCACCGCGACGAGGAGCACGTCGCCGCGCTCACCCTCGCTGGCCTTGAGAACGTCGACCATTCCGTCGAGTCGCTTCACTGCCGGAATAGCTTCGGGTACAGCACCCTTCGGGAACCGTACGACCGTCGGGCCGTCGTCGACGAGAAGCGCCTCGTCCAGTTCTTCGCGCAGCGTGTCTGCGTCACGCGGTGCCGCGACGCGGACCCCGGGAATGATTCCGAGGAGCGAAAGATCCCAGACGCCGTTGTGGCTGGCGCCGTCGACTCCGGTGACCCCGGCGCGGTCGAGCACGACCGTCACCGGTTGCTTGAGCAGAGCGACGTCCATCAACAACTGATCGAAAGCTCGATTGAGGAACGTCGAGTAGATAGCGACGACGGGGTGAAGTCCGCCCAACGCCAGGCCGGCGGCCGAGGTCATCGCATGCTGCTCGGCGATCCCGACGTCGAACATCCGATCGGGGAACTTCTCACCGAAGGCCGCGAGTCCAGTGGGCCCGGCCATGGCCGCGGTGATGGCGACGATGTCCTCACGACGCGAAGCCTGCTCGATCAATGCGGCCGAGAAGACCGACGTCCAGTCCGGCGCCGACGACTTGGTGCCGCGACCGGTGACGGGATCGATGACGCCGGTGGCGTGCATCTGATCGGCCACGTCGTTCTCGGCGTGTGCATAACCATTGCCCTTGCGCGTGACGGCGTGAACGATGACCGGCCCGCCGTAAGCCTTCGCTCGGCGCAACGCCGATTCCATGGCGGCTTCGTCGTGTCCGTCCACCGGTCCGAGGTACTTGATACCCAGATCGGTGAACATGACCTGAGGGCTGACCGCGTCCTTGAGACCGGCCTTCATTCCGTGCAGAACGGAGTACGCGGTGCGCCCGACCCAGGGCAGTCTCTTGACCAGGCGTCGGCCGCTGTCGAGCGCGCGCTCGTAACTCGGTGCGGTCCGCAGTGCCGAGAGATGGTCGGCGAGCCCGCCGATGGTCGGCGCGTACGAGCGACCGTTGTCGTTGACGACGATCACCACCGAACGGTCCTTGCCGGCCGCAATGTTGTTGAGGGCTTCCCAACACATTCCGCCGGTCAGCGCGCCGTCACCGACGACGGCGACAACGTGGCGATTCTGACCCGTCAACGCGAAGGCCTTGGCGAGTCCGTCGGCATAGGACAGAGCGGCGGAAGCGTGAGAGGACTCGACCCAGTCGTGTTCGCTCTCGGCGCGGCACGGATATCCGGACAGTCCGCCCTGCTTACGCAAGGTGTCGAACTGATCCTGACGGCCGGTGAGGATCTTGTGCACATAGGCCTGATGGCCCGTGTCGAAGATGATCGCGTCCTGCGGCGAGTCGAAAATTCGGTGCAGTGCGAGGGTCAACTCCACGACGCCCAAGTTGGGCCCGAGGTGACCACCGGTCGCAGCGACCTTCAGCACGAGGAACTCACGAATCTCGTCGGCCAACTCCGTCATCTCGGCGTGGCTCAACTGACGTAGATCGTCAGGACCCTGAATGCGGGCAAGAACACCCAACGAGATCGCTCCCTCCGTGCTTCACAGCTGCACCGGTGCGCGCCGCGGCTGTCTTCGCGACAGTGCTGCCAGTCTACGGAGCGTTCCGGCGAACCGACACGCGGACTCGGCCCGATTCCGGTGTGACTTCGCGTAACAGCGAAATCCCACGGATCGCTCGTGATCGCAATCACAGACAAATGGGATCCGTCGCAATCGACTCGACAACTCTTGTTCCACAAAACGACCGCCATGTCAGCTTAAGGTCGACGTATGGGAACTGTGGTCGACGACCTGATAACGCGAGTGTTCGACGAAGTCCGATCACTCGACGAGGGCGAGTTGGCCGACTACATCCCCGAACTCGCGGCGGTCGCCCCCGATTCGTTCGGAATCTGCATCGCCACCGTCGACGGTTACGTCTACGAGATCGGTGACTCGCGAATCCCGTTCACCATTCAGTCGATCTCGAAACCCTTCACCTACGCCTTGGCTCTCGCCGATCGGGGAAGCGAGGCGGTTGCCGCGAAAATCGACGTCGAGCCATCCGGCGAGCCGTTCAACGAAATCAGCCTCGACCCGCTCACCGAACGGCCACGAAACCCCATGATCAATGCGGGGGCGATCACCGCTGCATCACTGGTTGCCGGCCCGAATCCCGAGGCCCGCTTCGAGCGCATCCGCTCGGCGTACTCGAGGTACGCAGGCCGCGAGCTGGCATTCAACGAGTCGGTCTACACCTCCGAGGCGCGCACCGGTCACCGCAACCGCGCGATCGGACACATGCTGCGATCGTTCGACGTCATCACCGGCAATCCAGACGAGGCCGTCGACCTGTACTTCCGTCAATGCTCGATCGACGTGACCTGCCGCGATCTGAGTCTGATGGCTGCGACGATGGCGAACAACGGTGTCAATCCGCTCACCCACGAGCGTGCGCTGGCTCCCGCGGGCGTCGAACAGGTCCTCAGTGTCATGGCAACCTGCGGAATGTACGACGGCGCCGGAAAGTGGCTGGTAGAGGTCGGATTACCGGCCAAGAGCGGCGTCGGCGGCGGAGTCCTGGCCGTTCTGCCGGGCCAGATCGGCATCGCGGTGTACTCCCCCCGGCTCGACGTTCACGGAAACAGCGTTCGCGGAGTTGCTTCCGCCCGGGCACTGTCGAAGGAACTCGAACTGCACTTCCTCCACGTGACGCGGGCGTCACGCTCCTCGATCCGAGCCAGATACAGCGTCATCGAAGCGCCGTCGCGAGTACGACGCACCCCGACCGAACAGGCTGTGCTCGACGACGTCGGCAAGCGCAGCCGAGTCTACGAACTGCACGGCGACCTCCTCTTCACCGGTGCCGAATCGGCGGTCCGCGAAATCGGCTCGGTGGACGAAGGTCTCGAAGTTGTCGTCATCGACGTCCGCCGCGTCGACGACGCGAGCGACGTCGCGGTGCGGATGATCACTGCGCTGCAGGTTCAGCTGGCCGAACAAGCCTGCGCAGTGGCGGTCGTCGATCCGCAAGGACTACTGGGACAACGGAGTTCGAGCATCGACCCCGCCAGAAGAAGTGGTCGGGTTTTTGCGGACCTCGATTCCGCCATGCAGTGGTGCGAAGACACGTTGCTCGCGGTGCATTGTGAAGCCGATCGGCAGGCGTCGACGATCTCGATCGAGGACCACCCTGTTCTCGATGCTCTGTCCGCGGCACAGATCGAGGGATTCTCGGCCGAATTGGAGACGCGAACCTATGCCCGCGGTGAGAAGATCGCCCGCCGAGGTGAATCGGCCTCGGGGTTCTACCTGATTCTCAGTGGCCAGGTCAGCACCATGTTCACGGACGCACACGGGGTCGAGCACCGGATCACGACGCTCTCCGCCGGAATGACGTTCGGCGAGATGACGATGTTCCTCGACACCCCCTTCCTCAACGACATTCGCGCCGATTCCACGGTCACCGTGGCCGTCCTGACACCGGAGCGATACGCAGAACTGACCGCGCAGGCACCCGAGTTGAAACTTGCACTGCTCGAACGACTTGCGGCAGGAGCCTACGAGCAACTGGACCTGATGTTGCGGAGTGTCATATCCGCCGGACGAATCGGATAGGAAGTACACATGCCGACCACCGCCCTCACCTCGGAGCCGTCCACTGTCACGGTCACCGGAACCGCCACTGCTACAGCTGTTCCCGACATCGTGCGGCTGACGATCGGAGTATCGGTGACACAGACAGCCGTTTCCGACGCTTTCGACGCCGTCGCGCGGCTGTCCAGCGCTCTGACCGAGACCCTGCACTCGCGCGGCGTACGCGGAGCGGACCTCACCACCGCCGGACTGAGCGTCCATCCGCAAACTCATTGGAGTGACGGAGGCCGCCAGGAGACAACGGGATTCACGGCCTCGACAACTTTTCGAGTCGTCCTGCGAGAACTGGAGCCGGCAGCGGCGAACTCACCTGCAGCCGTCATCGCAGCATGTGTATCGGTGGGCGGCGATGCGATCCGGCTGGACGGACTGGAGTTCGATCTCGACGATCGCAGCGATCTGGCGACAAGAGCACGCGAGTTGGCGTGGACGGCAGCCGAATCGAAGGCCAGGCAGTTCGCAGACCTCGCAGACAAAGATCTGGTCGAAGTCCTCGAGGTGCTCGAGGACTTCGACCAGATCGCGCCGATGCGCGGGCGTGTCGCGGCGATGAAAGCGAATTCCGCCCCGCTAGCCGTCGAACGCGGCGAGATCGAAGAATCGATCTCGGTCCGCGTTCGATGGGCTATGGCGTGACAGAAGTAATTCAGAAGACGCAGCCGGCAGTAGACCAGCCGGGCATGCGGATCAGCGAGTGAGGTTCTTCTCTTCGCGCTCTTCCTCGAACTTCTGCTCTGCGTCGGGGGTTGCCAGGTCGATCGTGGTGCGCAGCGGACGGTTCGGAATGAAGATGACCGACACGAGCGTGACCACCGCGACTACGGCTGCGACCAGGAAGATCCGTCCTGTTGCGTCGCCGTAAGCGAACCGGACGATCTGCGAGACGAAGTCAGGCATGTTGCTCAGATCCAGGCCGTCCTGCAGGCTCTTTCCGGCAACCGCCTGCTGCTCGGGCGGCAAGGTGGACACCGAATCGACTGTCAGTGTCTTGACGCGGGTCGCAAGGATGGACCCGAGCACCGAAACACCGATCGCGCCGCCGAAGGTGCGGAAGAACGCCACGATACTGCTGGCCGCACCGATGTTCTCGACGCTGACCGTGTTCTGCACCGCGAGCACGATGTTCTGCATCAACATGCCGGTACCAAGACCGACGATGGCGATGAAGATTCCGATGGTCCAGAGGCTGGTGGCGTGGTCGATCGTCGACAGCAGTCCGAAACCGACAAGCAGCAGGACTGCGCCGGCGACGATGAAGGGCTTCCACTGGCCGAACTTGGTGATCAACTGTCCCGAGCCGACGGAAGCGACGAGCATACCGGCGACCATCGGGATGGTGAGCAATCCGGCTTCGGTGGGATCGAATCCGCGTGCGGTCTGGAAGTACTGCGTCAGGAAGGTCGTCGCGCCGAAGAGGCCGACACCGACGGCGATCGAGGCGATGATGGCGAGAGCCGTGGTGCGCTCGGTGATGATCTTGATCGGCAGGATCGGATCCTTGACCTTGGATTCGACGAACATCGTCAGGCCGAGCAGGGCCAGACCACCGATGACGAAGAAGGCAGATTCCTTCGAGAACCAGGCGTAGTAGTCGTCCTGGCCGGCAAACGACACCCAGATCAGCAGGACGCTGACACCGGCGGTGAGCAGGGTGGCGCCCATCCAGTCGATGGAGACGTTGTCCTTCTTCACGGTCTCGACGTGCAGTGTGCGCTGAAGCAGGAACAGTGCGATGACTGCCAACGGGACACACACGTAGAAGCACCAGCGCCAGCCGGCAGTGTCCACGAGTACGCCGCCGAGGATCGGTCCGCCGGACATCGAGACGGCCATGGCCGCACCCATGTATCCGGAATAGCGACCGCGATCTCGCGGCGGGATGATCGTGCCGATGATGGCGACGACGAGTGCGGTCAGGCCACCCATACCGATGCCCTGGATGACACGTGCACCGAGCAGCAACGGAACGTTGTGTGCCGCGCCGGCGATGACGGAACCGATCACGAAGATGACGATCGCGGTCTGGACCAGGACCTTCTTGTTGTACAGGTCGGCCAGCTTGCCCCAGATCGGCGTCGATGCCGCGGTGGCGAGCAGTGCCGTGGTGATGATCCAGGCGTACTGAGTCTGCGTTCCGTGCAATTCGCCGATGATCGTGGGAAGCGCGGTCGAAACGATGGTGCTGCTGAGCAGCGCGGTGAACAGCGCTGCGATGAGGCCGGTGAGTGCCTCGAGGATTTCGCGGTGAGTCATCGCGGCCGCTTCGCGGGGCGATCCGTCACCTCCGGTACTTGCCCGGGTTTCTCCAACTGTTGCTGCCATGTGCCTT
Organism: Rhodococcus baikonurensis; assembly: GCF_040489275.1. NCBI lineage: Bacteria > Bacillati > Actinomycetota > Actinomycetes > Mycobacteriales > Nocardiaceae > Rhodococcus > Rhodococcus baikonurensis. The sequence goes on from NZ_JBEUOQ010000008.1 coordinate 239,927, forward strand.
ATCTCCCAATACTTTCTACGCCCGTGTGCGGAACTGCCGGTGAGGCCTGCCGATTCGATGCGCCGAACGTCTCGTTGAGACGTTGCAGCGATGTCACTGCGGCCATGGCCTCTTCCTGGCTCCAGTCTTCGAGCATGTTGCGCAAACGCGCCGCACGCCGCTGCGTGGTTTTCCTTAAAACGTCGTGTCCCTCTTCCGATACTCGGATGCGGAACGCCCGTTTGTCAGCCGGATCGGGATTTCTCTCGACATACCCCGCGTCGACCAGATCCGACATTTGTCGGCTGAGCGACGACTGACTGACACACAGATCGACAGCCAATTCGTTCTGTCGGCACTCCCCCCGCGCTGCCAGCATGAACAACACGCTGACCAGTGCAGGCGGCAGCAGGCTGTCTGCGCCGGTGGTGACCGCGGCTCGCAGCGATCTGCCGAACATGAAGATCGTGTCGACGAGCGCCTGGGCCGTCTCCGGCTGTACCGACATTGCCTACCCCTGAATTCGAGTGGCCCGAACGAGCCGTGACTTGAAAACGGAAAACTACTTGCAGAACGAAACTATACGATTAGTTGCGTAATGCAAGCAACTGTTGTGAACGCGAGAAGCGTCACACCCGTTCGGGGAAAGAATTCGGTACGCGTCAGCGTTCGAGGAGCGCGATGCACTCCATGTGGTGAGTCTGCGGGAAGGCGTCGAACGCCCGGAGGCCGCCGATTCCGAAGCCCTGCTCCAGGTAGAGACCGATATCGCGACCGAACGACGCGGGGTCACAGCCGATGTGCACTATCCGCTCGGCGCCGGTTGCGGCGAGCGCTTCGACGACCGGACGACCCGCCCCCGCCCGTGGTGGATCGAGCACGATGACGGCAGGCGATCGCTCCAGATCCGGGAGAACGTTCTCGACTCGTGCACTGTGGAAGCGCACCTGACCGAGATCCGAGAGCGCTTCCCGTCCGTCGGAGACTGCTCGCGCCGAGGATTCGACGGACTCCACGACCCCGGACGGCCCGACAAGGTCGGCGAGCACAGCTGCGAAAACCCCGACTCCGCCGTAGAGATCCCAGGCCGTGTCGTCGGTAGCGGCTCCGGCCCAATCTCCGACCACCTGTGAGTACGCGTTCGCAGCACTGCGATGGGCCTGCCAGAAACCCGTGGCGGACAACGCCCATTCTCGATTGCCGACGCGCTCGATCACTGTGTCCGACCCGATGGCCACGCGGGTCTTTCGCGGACCGCCGCTTGCCGCTCGGCGTGCCATGGCGCCGCGACGCCCCGGAGTCCGTCGTCCCGTCTTGGACACAGCGGGCGCGGCGATTTCCACGACGTGCCGCTCGCCGGTGGCGTCGAGAACGACCTGCAGCTCACTGCCCGGCGTCCATTGCTGGCCGCCGAGACCGTCGTAGGCGCTCTGATCGATCTGAGTGCACCGCAAGTCGGTGACGATCCGGCTGCTGCGGTACGCGTGGTATCCGGCGACGCCGTGCCCGTCCACCGCCAACCGGACTCGCGTGCGCCAACCCGTTCCGTCTCCGGTTCCGGGCAGTTCCTCCACCTCGACGTCCGATTCGACGCGAGCGAGTCGCAGAAGCTGCTCCCGCACGACCGAGGTCTTCATCTCACGTTGGACGCTCAGATCCGCGTGCGAGTAGTCGCAGCAGCCTGCCCCGCCCGGGCCGGAGATCGGGCAGGTCGGATCGATGCGATGCGGAGATGCGTCGAGAACGGCGATAGCGTCGGCGCGGCAGAACGATCCGCCCTTGTCCTCGGTCACCCGGACCAGCGCCCGCTCCCCCGGTAAACCGTGACGGACGAACACGACCCGCCCCTCGTGCCGGGCGACGACGAACCCGCCGTGACCGGGGTTGCCCAGATCGACCTCGAAGGTCTGCCCGGTCCAATTCTCACTCAACGAACTACGCCTGCCATTTCGATGTTGCCGATCATTTCTCGCGGGTGATCATTTCTCGCCGGTGTCGTAACCGCGACGCGTGGCGCCTGCGGTCTTCTCGATGTCGAGCGGCTTCGCCTTGGCCGACGAACTCAGCTGCCACGGAACGCTCGTCACCATCACGCCGGGCTGGAAGAGCAGGCGGCTCTTGAGGCGGAGCGCACTCTGGTTGTGCAGGATCTGCTCCCACCAGTGTCCGACAACGTACTCGGGGATGAACACGGTGACGACGTCACGCGGGGCATCGCGTCGTACACGCTTGACGTAGTCGAGAACCGGCTTGGTGATTTCGCGGTACGGCGATTCGATCACCTTGAGCGGAACCGTCACGTCGCTCTTCTCCCACTCACGCACAAGTGCACGGGTGTCTGGCTCGTCGACGTTGACCGTGATGGCTTCGAGGGTGTCCGGTCGCGTGGCTCGCGCGTAGGCGAGAGCTCGCATGGTCGGCATGTGCAGCTTCGAGACGAGCACGATCGAGTGCGTGCGGCTGGGCAGCACACCGTCCCACTCCTGCTCCTCGAGCTCGGCCGCGACGCTGTCGTAGTGCTTGCGGATCATCTTCATCACGATGAAGATCGCGACCATCGCGACGATGGCGATCCACGCGCCGGCCGCGAACTTGGTGATCAGAACGATGATCAAGACTGTGGCGGTCATTGCCAGACCGATCGAATTGATCACTCGCGAACGCTGCATGCGGGCGCGCTGAGACTTGTCGGTCTCGGACTTCAGATGCCGAGTCCAGTGCTTGATCATGCCGGTCTGGCTGAGCACGAACGAGACGAAGACGCCGACGATGTACAGCTGGATGAGCTTGGTGACCTCGGCCCCGAACACCACGACGAATGCGATAGCGGCACCGGAGAGGAAGAGAATTCCGTTGCTGAACGCCAACCGGTCGCCGCGGGTGTGCAGCTGACGCGGTAGGTACCGATCCTGCGCCAGGATCGATCCGAGTACCGGGAATCCGTTGAACGCGGTGTTTGCGGCCAGAACCAAGATCAGTGCCGTGACGATCGCCATGAAGAAGAATCCGATCGGGAAACCACTGAACACGGCTTCGGCGATCTGCGCGATCAAGGTCTTCTGGTGGTAGCCCTCCGGGGCTCCGACCAGCTGTTCCTGCGGGTTATGGGCGTAGACGATGCCGATCTTCTGAGCCAGGATGATGATGCCCATCAGCAGGACGATGGCGATCGACCCGAGCAGCAGCAAGGTCGTGGCGGCGTTGCGCGACTTCGGCTTCTGGAACGCCGGTACGCCGTTGCTGATGGCCTCGACGCCGGTCAGGGCGGCACAGCCCGAGGAAAATGCGCGAGCTATCAGGAACGCGAAGGCAATTCCGTACAGATGCGAGTCTTCGGCGTTCAGCGTGAACGACGACGATTCCGCGTGCACGTCCTCACCCAGGACGTAGATCCGGAAGAATCCCCACCCGAGCATCAGGAACATACCGACGATGAACGCGTACGTCGGAATCGCGAACGCCGTGCCGGATTCACGGATACCGCGAAGGTTGACCGCGGTCAGCAACACGATCGCGGCGACCGCGAACAGCACCTTGTGCTGCGCGACGAACGGCAGAGCCGAACCGATGTTCGACGCCGCCGACGATATCGACACCGCGACCGTCAGCACGTAGTCGACCATCAGCGCACTACCGACGGTCAGACCGGCGGTCGGGCCCAGGTTGACCGTTGCGACCTCGTAGTCGCCGCCACCGGACGGGTAGGCGTGGACGTTCTGGCGGTAACTCGCCACCACCACAGCCATGACGATGGCTACGGACAATCCGATCCAGGGCGTGTACGCGTACGCGGAAATACCCGCGACGGAGAGAACCAGGAAGATTTCTTCGGGGGCGTACGCGACGGATGACATCGCGTCGGACGCGAAGACCGGTAGTGCAATTCGCTTGGGTAGCAGCGTGTGCCCGAGTTTGTCGCTTCGGAACGGCCGACCGAGCAGGAGCCGCTTGGTAGCGGTCGAGAGCTTAGACACGTGCAAAGCGTAAGCCGTCTCGCCCGATTCGGAGTCATCAGCGCCCCAACTTCACCTTTTGTCGTGACAACCGGCACGCAGGCGACCGTTGTACTTGCTCTTCCCGTGAGGGGCTGTACCGTTCGATTCGGCGTGCAATCGCGCCATGAGGGTCCATGAACGGAGTAGGGCGTGTATGTCGTCATCATGGGGTGCGGTCGGGTGGGTTCGTCCCTCGCCGCATCTCTGACCAGGATCGGACACGAGGTCGCCGTCATCGACCGCGATCAGAGTGCGTTTCTGCGTCTCGATCTCGACTTCCCGGGAACCAAGGTTCTGGGAATGGGGTTCGACCGTGACGTGCTGGTCCGGGCAGGCATCGAGCGCGCGGACGCCTTTGCCGCGGTGTCCTCGGGAGACAATTCCAACATCATCGCAGCACGCGTCGCGCGCGAGACGTTCGGCGTCGAGCGCGTCGTCGCACGTATCTACGACGCCAAGCGTGCCGCCGTCTACGAGCGGCTCGGCATCCCCACGGTCGCCACCGTGCCGTGGTCGACGGATCGTTTCCTGCACACGCTGACCAAGGAAAGCCAGACCGCGAAGTGGCGCGATCCTTCGGGCACCGTTGCCATCACCGAACTTGCCCTGCACGAGGATTGGGCCGGAAAGCCGATCTCCCTCCTCGAGAGCGCGACCAGTTCGCGAGTCGCCTTCGTCATCCGCTTCGGGACCGGCGTTCTCCCCGATCGCAAGACCGTCATCCAAGCCGACGACCAGGTCTACATCGCGGCCGTATCGGGAACCGTCGCCGAAGCTGTCGCGCTGGCCGGCAACCCACCGCCGAGCGACGACTGAGGGAGGCCGCAGATGACTGAACCGCACGCCGTCCCTCACAACAAATCTGCGACTGTGTTGCACTACAACGTGATTGGAAGTTCTCGATGAAGGTCGCCATCGCCGGAGCCGGCGCCGTAGGCCGCTCCATTGCGCGTGAGCTGATTCGAAGCTCACACGACGTCATGCTGATCGAACGCAAGCTCGATCACATCGAACCGGAGTCGGTGCCCGAGGCGAAGTGGGTACATGCGGACGCCTGCGAACTCAGCCGGCTCGAGGACGCGTCGATGGAGTCGTACGAAGTCGTGATCGCCGCGACCGGAGACGACAAGGCCAACCTGGTTCTCAGTCTGCTCGCGAAAACCGAGTTCGGTGTTCGCCGAGTTGTCGCCCGCGTCAACGATCCCCGCAACGAATGGCTCTTCGACGAGTCGTGGGGCGTAGACGTCGCCGTCTCGACACCACGGATGCTCGCTTCGCTCGTCGAAGAAGCCGTCTCCGTCGGTGACCTGGTCAAACTGATGACGCTGCGGCAGGGACAGGCCAACCTCGTCGAGATCACGTTGCCCGACAACACACCGCTCGCCGGCAAGGCCGTCAAGAAACTCGAACTGCCGCGAGATTGCGCACTGGTCACCATTCTGCGTGGCGGACGCGTGATCGTCCCGCAGATGGACGATCCCATCGAAGGCGGGGATGAACTGCTCTTCGTTGCGGCCGTCGACGCCGAGGATCAGTTGCGCGTAGCACTCCGTCTCGAAAACTGACACGAGCACACCGACACGAAAGGGAAACTCATGGCACAGGCACCCGAAAACACCGTAGTCACCGACAATCCAAGCCAGAGCCGGTACGAGATCCATGCTGACGGCGACCTCGCCGGCATCGAGGACTACACCACGTCCGGAGACGTCGTCTCGTTCAACCACACCGAGATCTACCCGGCCTTCGAAGGTTTCGGGTTGGCCGGGGTTCTCGTCCGCCAAGCCTTGGACGACCTACGCGCGCGCGGCCTCAAGGTTCACCCGGTCTGCCCGTACGTCGTGAAGTTTCTCGACAAGCACCCCGAGTACCAGGACCTGATCAGCTGAGATCGCGGTCTTCGCGCGGCTTCGTCGGATTCACCGAGCCCACCTCTTCGGACCCTTCGTCCGTTGTGGTGGGCTCGCTGCCTTCGGGCCCCACAACAGGTTCCGGCTCGACGATGCGATCGGCCTTACGCACCGCCCAGACCGTCACGAGCAGCACCAAACCGGTCAGTGGCCACCCCATACCGATGCGGGCGACTGCGAGCCATCCGGTGTGGTCGGTGTCGTAGAGCTGTGACTGCACGAGATACCGCGCACCGAAGACCAGTGCCCACGCCGCCGTCGCGATGTCGTAGAGGCGGACGGCGGAGCTGTGCTTGCGCCAGAGATTGCCGTGCCCGTTGAGATAGCCCCAGATGATTCCGACGAGTGGCCAGCGCACGAGGATGGAAATCAGGAAGACCGCACCGTAGGCGAGGCTCGTGTAGATACCGAAGAGGAAATATCCCTTGGCATCGCCGGTGCGATAGGCGATGAACGCGGAAACTCCGACTCCGAGAAACCCGGAAATAGCGGGTTGGAGGGAATCCTTGCGAAAGAGTCGCCAGGCCGCGATAGCGACAGCGACGCCCAATGCGGCCCAGATTGCCGCAGTGAGGTTCCAGATGCTGTTGACCGGGACAAAAATCAGAATCGGCAAAGACGAATAGATCAGACCACTCAGCCCGCCGAGTTGGTCTATTACCGATCGCTGTTGTGTTTCAGTCACCTGTCGAGGGTGCCACAGTCACCGAGTTGCACGGTAAATGCGGGAAACGCGCCTATTCGCCGCGCAGTTCGTAGTAAGGGTTGAAGATCGCCTTGCGACCGTCACGCTCGCCCACACGACCGCGGATCAGCAGGGTCTTACCGGTCTCGATACCCGGGATCCGGCGACGCCCGATCCAGACGAGATTGATCACCTCGGTGCCGTCGAAGAACTCGGCCTCGATACTGGCATTTCCCGACTTGGGACACGCGTCGACGCTGCGGAGTCGGCCCACCATCGTGACTTCTTCACCGCGACGACAATCGCACGCCTTCTGACCTCCGGAAGCCTTGTTGGACTCGGCCATTTCCTGGGCGTCCAACTGGTCGACGTCCTCGGTCAGACGCTGGGTCAGTCGACGAAAATATCCTGCGGCGGCGGGTGCCATTGCGCGCTCCTGCGAACATGTGTGACGCAAGGGTTTCGCGTCACGTGAAGGGCTGTGTGATCGCCACTGTAGACCCATTACGAGCGTGTAACCACACCGGTCAGTCCGCGTCTCGGGGGCACCGGGCAAGATCAAAAGATGCAGAACTCAGAATCGGCGACCGTTGCCGTCGTTCTCCCAGGTACAGGCTCTGACGCCCACTTCGCGGACCGCGCATTCCGGGCGCCGCTGGCGGCTCTGGGTGTGCGCATCGTCGCAATTGAACCGGACCCTCGGCGTGTCGTGGACGGCTACCTGGACGCGATGAACAGCGCCGCGGACACGTACGGCCGAATCATCGTCGGAGGGGTCTCGATCGGGGCGGCCGTTGCGCTCCAGTGGGCCGCCGCGAACCCCGATCGAACCGCGAGCGTGTTGGCAGCGCTTCCGGCCTGGATCGGGTCGGCGGACGACGCACCCGCTGCGGCGAGCGCGAAGTTCACCGCAGGGCAACTGCGCTCCGAAGGTTTGGAGGCGGTGATCGCGGCAATGCTCGCGTCGAGTCCGGCATGGCTCGGAGCCGAACTCGAGCGCTCCTGGCGCTCGCAGTGGCCCGATCTCCCGGCAGCACTCGACGAGGCTGCGTCGTACCACTCGCTCGGCGAGAGCGAGCTACGGGCGGTGGGCGTTCCGGTCGGCATTGCGTCAGCGGTGGACGATCCGGTTCATCCCGCGGCGGTAGCGCAAAGCTGGGCGGCGGCACTGCCCCGCGGCGCAGTGGCCACGACGACGCTCGACATGATCGGGCGCGATCCCGCTGTTCTGGGGGCCACCTGCATCAAAGCGCTCGCGGCGATCGAATCCGATACCACCGCGAGCGCCTGAAGAAAACTCTGTTACTGACCCAATTGCTGCATGGCAGAACCGGATTCGCCGCTACGAGGCGGCGGGGTCGGTCGCGCCGGCGGAGCGGGTGGAGCTGCCTGCTGTTGCTGCTGGGCGGCGACCTGCTGCTGCTGAGCTGCCGCCAGCTGCTGCTCGTGTGCGGCGGCCAACTGCTCGGCGAGTACCTGCGGGAGCACGACGGGCAGCGGTGTCCGCACCGGATGCGGCTCCGATCCTCGGTTGACGACGGTGTCGCGCAGGATGTCGCGTGCGATTGCGACCAGCGGGGCGTTCGCGGCTGTGGATCCGCTCGGACCCGCGACGACGCAGCGCACCATCCACCGCGGACCGTCGACGCCGATGAACCGCAGGTCCATGTTGGCCGTCACAGCAGCCAGTTCCCGGCCCCACGGCCCGTTCTCGACGCTCACCGCGGAATTGTCGTCGCGAAGCGACTGCGCGAGCTCAGCCACGACCTCTCGCCACTGACCGGGTGATTTCGGGGCGGCGTAAGCGGCTACGGTGACGCGACCGTGCTCGGTGACCAGGTGCACGGCCTGCGGCGAACCGTTGGGCGCCATCTCGACCTGCAACTGTCCGCCGGTCGGCATCGGCACCAGAACGGATCCGAGATCCAGGCGCTGACCGTCACGGCCTGCCGTCGGATCGTCGGAATCGATCTCCGAGATGTCGTAGGGGCCTTCCGATTCGTCACCGAACTCGTCGCCGGCGGCATCGAGATCGTCGTCGACCTCGTCGACCTCCACCGACTCGTCGTTCTCGTCACCGAAGAAGCTGGTGGGTTCCTCGTCGACGTCTGTCTTCTTCTTGCGTCCGAACATGATTCAGACTCCCTCTCCGACTACCGCGCCAGGCGCATCGGTATCGAGTATCGCGTGACCGCCGCTGGAACCGTAGCCTCCGGTTCCTCTGGTCGTGTCGTCCAGCGACTCGACTTCCTCGAAAACAGGGAGTTCGACTCGTTGAACCACGAGCTGAGCGATTCGGTCACCGCGGCGGATGTCGATGGCTGTGGCCGGATCGAGATTGATCAAGCAGACCTTGAGTTCGCCCCGGTATCCCGCGTCCACGGTTCCGGGCGCATTCACGATCGACAGTCCCGATTTGGCGGCGAGTCCGGAACGCGGATGGATCAACCCGACGGTGCCCACCGGCAACGCGATCGCGATCCCCGTTCCGACCAGTGTTCTATGGCCGGGTTCGATGGTGACGTCGCTGGTGGAGCACAGATCCACACCCGCATCTCCGGGATGCGCACGCTGTGGAACGGGCAGGTCTGGATCCAGTCGCTTCAAGGCGATGGAGAGATGGTCGCTCACGTGGGCCAAGACTACTCGTAGCGACGGACTATCCTTGACAGGTGCCCGAAACATCTCGACCTGACGTCGCCACCACAACGCCCCCGTCCACGACGCTGTACTCCGAGCGCCTGTGGGTGCCGATCTGGTGGTGGATCGCCGGGCTGGCCGTAGCCGGACTCCTCGCGGCCGAGGTCCACATGGGCCGCCCGGGGCTTCTCTCGTACCTGGCCTACGTCGTGCTGCTCCCCATCCCGATCTGGGCGGCATTCTGGCTCAGCCGGATGCGCGTCGAGGTGGTCGAGACAGCAGGGGTGAAAGAACTGCACGTGGGTAGAGCCCACCTGCCGGTCGAACTGATTTCGCGGGCGGCAGCAGTGCCGGCATCCGCGAAGAGTGCGGCGATGGGGCGCCAACTCGATCCGTCGGCGTTCGTCCAACATCGCCCCTGGGTCAAGACAATGGTGTTGATCGTGCTCGACGACCCGGAGGATCCCACGCCGTACTGGTTGGTGAGCACACGTCGTCCCGCTGATCTGCTGGCTGCGCTGGATCGCTGACCAGCGCGGTCACAGCAAAGCAGTACTACCCGACCCTTGGTCGACCCTCGAGCTGACGGGTCGACCACCGGGAAGGGAGATCAGGCAGCGCAGTCCATGCACACGAGCTGTCCGTTGGCATCACTGGCCAGGCGGCTGCGGTGATGAACCAGGAAGCAGCTCGAACATGTGAACTCGTCTGCCTGCTTCGGAACCACTCGAACCGAGAGTTCCTCGCCGGAAAGGTCGGCACCCGGCAGCTCGAAGGACTCCGCGGTGTCCGTCTCGTCGATGTCGACGACGGCTGACTGCGCTTCGTTGCGTCGCGCCTTCAGCTCCTCGAGCGAGTCCTCCGAAACCTCGTCGGACTCTGTACGCCTCGGTGCGTCGTAGTCAGTTGCCATCTCGTCTACCCCATCCTCTTCGTGTATCCCGGTCCCGTGTGCGCCGAGAATCCGGTAGATCCTTGATGCGCATGGAAACCGCCGTGGCATCCAGATCATTCCCTGTCGCTGCATAACGCTGCAGGACTGGAATTAGTGCCCGGAAGTTCCTTCCAAGAACGTGATCTGCGCCTCATTTGGTTGTCATTTCGGCGTCCTGCCGATGCCCAGTTGAACGACCTGGGCCGCCAGACAGTAGCCGACGTGAGCACGAAAGTAGTAACCGAATCGGAAATTTCCGAAAAATGACTGCGAATTGTCACCAAGGCAAGAGCAAGCTGTGACCTTTCGGCGATGTTTTCGGGCCGAATCCGGGTAGAAACAGGCCGGTAATCGGCCAACTGGCGGTGGGCGATCGACAGCAGTTCGACGCGTCGAGCCTCGCTTCGGCTGTGTCGTCACACATGCCCTCTAAGGTAGGCACCGAACGTCATGCCGGCACCGCTCGGCCCGATGGCGAAGTAGAAGTTTCGTCAAGAAAGTCGAGGGATACCGTGGTTTCTCTGATCACCGAAGGCAGCTCTACCGATGACCAGGGACGTCCGTTCCGCCGTCGGCGCGCGTGGCCGGTGATCGCCGTGTTCGCGGTACTCGCATTGATCGGCAGTGTGTTGTGGGTTCGCATCCTGAGCGCCGAGGCCGAAGTCAGTGACACCGTGGCCTGCAACCTCCCGCAGCCTTCCTCCGATCCGTCGGCAGCGGCGCCACTGCCGTTGGGAACCGTCGTCGACCGGTCGAAGCTGCTCGACGTCGACCCCGCTCCCCTGGCGGCCACCAAGGTTCGCGTGTTCAACGCCAACGGTGAACACGGTCAGGCGGCCCAGGTGGCGGCGCAACTGAGCGAATTCGGCTTCTCCAGCGCGCCGGACGTTCAGGTCGGAAACGACCCCGTCTACGTCGACCAGAACATGGAGTGCCAGGGTCAGATCCGTTTCGGAGCGAACGGCCTCGCCGCCGCCAGTTCCGTCTGGCTGGTCGCCCCCTGTGCCGAACTGGTCCAGGACGGTCGCGGCGACGACACAGTCGACCTGGCTCTCGGCACCTACAACAAGGGCGCCCTCACCCCCAACACAGACGCCACCGCGATCCTGCATGCCCTGGCCGAGCAGCCCGCGAACGCCGAAGTCGCCCCGATGGACATCGCGCTGCTCAAAGCGGCCCGCACCGCACGCTGCTGACAAGCCTCAGCTCGGAATCGGCTGATCCGCACCGATCGAACTGAGCATGCGGGCGAACTGCTCGGCAATTGCCGGAGCCACCGCGTAGACGACATCGCCGTCTGCCGAAGTGGAATCGGGCGCCGGGACGTTGATGACAGCGCCCGCTTCGGAAGCGATCAGCGAGCCCGCTGCCCAGTCCCACGGACTCAGTCCGTGCTCGAAGTGGGCGTCGACCCGGCCGGTGGCCACCATGCACAGATCCAAAGCAGCCGAACCGATGCGTCGGATGTCGCGAACCTGCGGCAGGATCTGCCCGATCAACGCGCCCTGCACCTTCCGGCGATCCGCTCCGTAACCGAAACCGGTGGCCAACAGCGCCATTGACAGCTCGGTCACCTCATTGGCGCGTAGGTCGCTGGCGACGCCGTCAGCCGTTGTCATGGTTGCACCGCCGCCCCGATGCGCGGAATACGTTGTTTCCATCGACACGTCAACCACAGCGCCAGCTACCGAGATTCCGTCGATCTGCACGGCCACCGAAATGGCGAACGCGGGGATTCCGTAGAGAAAATTCACCGTGCCGTCGATGGGATCGACGACCCATCGCACTCCCGCGGAATCGTCGGTGTCTCCGCCACCTTCCTCACCCAAGATCGCATCTGCAGGCCGCAATTGCGCCAGAAGATCGCGAATCACCTGCTCGGTTTCGGTGTCGACCACCGTGACGGGATCGGTGGGGGTGCTCTTCGCAGCAACCGAACCACCCTCGGCGGCACCGGAACCCACCAGGCCGAATACCTCGGGCCGACGCAAGCGGACGTGTTCGGCTGCGCGTTCGGCGACGGCTACGGCAACTGCCCGCAAGTGTGCGGGATCCAGAGAATCGGAGGAAAAGTCGGGCAACGTTCTTTCTGAAGGGCGCACCGGACCATCGCAACACATCTCTACCGAGGGGCACCACTCGAACGCCTCGAGTCGCACGCGCCCGGGTCCTTGTTCGGGTTAGTGTTTGCAACGGTAGATCGTGACCTCGAATTCGACACTCAGGAGCGCAGGACGATGACAACCACAGGTTTCGGGATCGATGTCGGCGGCAGCGGCGTCAAGGGCGGCACGATCGACCTGAGTACCGGGGAAATGATCGGTGACCGCATCAAGATCCTGACCCCGCAGCCGTCCACTCCCGATGCGATCGCGGGCACTGTGGCCGAGATCGTCGAGCAGGCCGAGTGGACCGGTCCGGTCGGCATCACCTTGCCCGCTGTCGTGACCGGCGGCGTCGCGCGCAGCGCCGCGAACATCGACAAGTCCTGGATCGACACCGACGCGGCCGCGCTCTTCGGCAAGGCCCTGGGCGGCCGCGAGGTCACCGTCCTCAACGACGCCGACGCTGCGGGAATCGCCGAGGACTCCTTCGGGGCGGGCAAGGACACCTCCGGCGTCGTGATCCTCTTGACCTTCGGCACCGGAATCGGATCTGCCGTGTTGCACAACGGAGTTCTGTTGCCCAACACAGAGTTCGGTCACCTCGAGGTCGACGGCAAGGAAGCCGAGCATCGAGCGGCCTCGTCGGTGAAGGAAAAGAAGGACTGGAGCTACAAGGAGTGGGCGGTCGAGGTCTCGCGAGTTCTGACCACCTTCGAGAACCTGCTCTGGCCCGACCTCTTCATCGCCGGCGGCGGCATCAGCCGCAAACACGAGAAGTGGATTCCGCATCTGACCAACCGCACGAAGGTCGTCCCCGCCACCCTGCTGAACACTGCGGGAATCGCCGGAGCTGCACTCGCGTCGGTCGGATTGACCAGGCCGGCTCCCGTCGCCGGATGAGAAAACCCGCACGTGAAAAGCGGAAAATCTACCTGTTACGGCCCGCCGTGACGTAAGAGTTTCCTGAGAGTCGTTACAATGGTGAAGTCCGGCTGCGCGCCGGCCAACAACCATTGACCTCTCCGCCGGATCACCACTCTGGCGTGACGCCGCACGACACCGTCACGAAAGGGCGTACGTGGCAGCCACCGATACACGTCAGACTGCTGATTCTCCATCAGAGTCAGAGCCACAATCTCCAGCCGTGGAGGCGGCCACCGTCACCGCTCCGGCAGCCAAGAAGGCTCCGGCGAAAAAGGCCCCCGCCAAGAAGGCAGCAGCAAAGAAGGCTCCGGCCAAGAAAGCTCCGGCCAAGAAGGCAGCAGCTAAGAAGGCCAGCCCCAAGAAGGCCGGCGATCCTGACGCCGAAGACGGCGATGTCGAGTTGGAAGACATCGACATCACGGACGGCGACCTTGCCGAGGTCGAGTCCGATGTCGTCGAGGTCGTAGCAGTCGGCGAAGACGAAGAGACCGCTGCAGAGCCGTCCGAGAAGGACAAGGCTTCCGGCGACTTCGTCTGGGACGAGGAAGAGTCCGAAGCTCTCCGTCAGGCACGCAAGGATGCCGAACTGACGGCGTCCGCCGACTCGGTTCGCGCTTACCTCAAGCAGATCGGCAAGGTCGCACTCCTCAACGCCGAAGAGGAAGTCGAACTGGCCAAGCGCATCGAAGCAGGCCTCTACGCTGTGCAGATCATGCAGGACCTCGCCGACAAGGGCGAGAAGTTGCCTGCGGCTCAGCGACGCGACATGAGCTGGATCTGCCGCGACGGCAACCGTGCCAAGAACCACCTCCTCGAGGCCAACCTTCGCCTGGTCGTCTCGCTGGCCAAGCGCTACACGGGCCGTGGCATGGCGTTCCTGGACCTCATCCAGGAAGGCAACCTCGGTCTGATCCGTGCAGTCGAGAAGTTCGACTACACCAAGGGTTACAAGTTCTCGACTTACGCCACGTGGTGGATCCGTCAGGCCATCACCCGCGCAATGGCCGACCAGGCTCGCACCATCCGCATCCCGGTGCACATGGTCGAGGTCATCAACAAGCTCGGCCGTATCCAGCGTGAGCTGCTCCAGGACCTGGGCCGTGAGCCCACGCCGGAAGAGCTCGCCAAGGAAATGGACATCACGCCGGAAAAGGTGCTGGAAATCCAGCAGTACGCGCGTGAGCCGATCTCTCTCGACCAGACCATCGGCGACGAGGGCGACAGCCAGCTCGGTGACTTCATCGAGGACTCCGAAGCTGTAGTCGCAGTCGACGCCGTCTCGTTCACCTTGCTGCAGGATCAGCTGCAGTCGGTACTCGAGACGCTGTCCGAGCGCGAAGCCGGCGTGGTTCGCCTCCGCTTCGGTCTCACCGACGGTCAGCCGAGGACTTTAGACGAAATCGGACAGGTCTACGGCGTCACGCGTGAGCGTATCCGCCAGATCGAATCGAAGACGATGTCGAAGCTGCGCCACCCGTCGCGTTCGCAGGTTCTGCGCGACTACCTCGACTAGTCACACCAGTTACGCGAAGAAGAGCCGCTCTCCGGATTTCCGGAGAGCGGCTCTTCTGCGTTTGCCGCCTCAGACCAAGAGTGTGTCCCGGAGTTGTGCGATATCGTCCTCGCTCAACTGCAGACCGTCCCGGACGTAGTTGTCGAAGTTGCCGTACACCCGATCCACCGTGGCGAAAGACGTGTCCAGCCAGGACTGTTCGACGCCGTCGATGAACGCGCTCCCCGTGCGAGGTCCGGTGAGGTACTGATTGCTGAGCATGTAATCGGAATTCACATCCGAGCGGCTCACGCCTAGGACGGTCAGGAGAACTGCAGTCATCCAGCCGGTACGGTCCTTGCCCGCCGAGCAGTGGTAGAGGACTGCACCGTCAGTGTCCGCGACGTTCACCAGTGCGTCGCGGAATGCGCGGCTAGCCCCCGGATCGGTCACCATCAACGCGTACATCGTCGGCATGTCCACCAGCGCCGGGAGGTTGGCGGGGTTGGTTCCGACGACGTCGAACCAGTTGCTTCGCGCCCCGCTCGGAATACGGTCCTGCGAGAGCGTCCGTTCGACGACTGTGCGGAAGTCGTCGACCGATTCCACTCCGCGTTCGCTCAACGACGCGAGATCCGACGGTGTCAGCTTGTCTAGGGCATTCGAGCGAAACACCTTCCCCCACCGAACGGTCTGCCCGTCCTCGGTGACGTAGCCGCCGATGTCACGCGCGTTCGACGCACCCTCGAGGTGCAGCGATCGATCCGCGGCAACCTGCGCAGCTGAGGGTCCGGCTTGTTCGAGCGTGGGAATTCCACCGGCAAGCGCCGGTACCGGAGCGCACGAGAGGATCACCGCGCACAGGACTGTCGCGGCGGGACGGGCGATTCTGTTCGACATCCGGACAGGATAGGGCCGCATTCAGGACTTCGTACGAACCTTGATGTACAACGAGGCAACGGGTTCGATAACTCTTGCCGCCACCGGACCGATCACGGCCATCAAGAGCACGTAAGCCGTTGCCAATGCGGCAAGTTCGGCGTCGACGGCACCCGCGGACACCGCCAGGCCGGCGATGATGATGGAGAACTCACCGCGGGCGATCAGAGCAGCACCGGCACGCGCCTGACCCATTCGCGCGACACCCTGACGTCTGGCCGCCCAGGCTCCGGTGATCAGCTTCGTGATCGCGGTCACGACGGCCAGAATTGCCGCCCACCCGAGGACGGGCGGAATGGAACTGGGATCGGTGTTGAGACCGAAGACCACGAAGAACATCGCGGCGAACAGATCTCGTAGGGGCTCGAGCACGCGACTGGCATTGTGCGCCGTCGACCCCGAGATCGCGATTCCGAGGAGGAACGCACCCACCGCCGCCGACACCTGCATCGCAGAGCTGATACCGGCAACCAACAGTGCGGCACCGAGCAGCTTGAGCAACAGCGTCTCGCTGTCGGGGCTGTCGAGGAGCGCGGAGACGTACCGTCCGTATCGCAGAGCCACAACGAGAACCACGGTGATGACCAGCAACGAGATTCCGACCGCTTCGAGCCCGCCCATGAAGCTGACGCCCGCCAGCATTGCGGTCAGAATCGGTAGGTACAGCGCCATTGCCAGGTCTTCGAACACCAGAATCGACAGCACGACCGGTGTTTCGCGGTTACCGAGGCGCCCCAGGTCGCTGAGCACCTTGGCGATGATTCCCGAAGACGAGATGTAGGTGACGCCGGCCATGACCGTCGCCCCCACGACGCCCCAGCCGAGAATCAAGCCGACCACCGCGCCGGGAGTCGCGTTGAGGACGATGTCGACGATGCCCGCTACCCGTGAGCGTTTGAGACCGGTGACGAGCTCGGCCGCCGTGTATTCGAGCCCCAACAGCAGCAAGAGCAGGACGATCCCGATCTCACTTGCCAGATGGGAGAACTCGCCGATGTCGCCGAGCTGGATGAAACCGCCCTGTCCGAAGCACAGGCCGCCGATCAGATAGAACGGGATCGGCGACATGCCGACGCGAGCAGCGAGCCGTCCGAGCAGTCCGAGCGCGAAGAAGACCGCGCCGAGTTCGATCAGTGCGAGGGTGGTTGTGTCCACGCGCCAGTCAGCCGTTGGCCAAGATTTTTGCCGCTGCGGCCAAACCGTCCGGCGTTCCGACTGCGACGAGGAGGTCTCCCCCGGTGAAGGTGAAGTCGGGGTTCGGCGACGGGCTCACCTGTCCCGCGCGCATGACGGCGACGATGGAGACCCCGGTACGGGTGCGCATGCCGGTGTCCCCGAGTGTCTGCCCGTCGTAGCGCGACCCGTCCTTGATGTAGAGCTGTTTGGTTCGAATTCCCGGAAGGTCACGGTGCTCTTCTTCGAGCTGTGCAACCAGCTGTGGGGCACCCAGGAGATTGCTGAGCGCTGCCGCTTCCTCTGTGGTCAGAGGCAGTGAGGCAGCACACGCGTCAGGGTCGTCTGCCTTGGACACGATGAGGTCGGTATGACCGTCCCGATGGGTGACGACACCCACGCGACGACCGGAAGACAGAACAAAATCCTTGCGCGTCCCGATCCCCGGTAGTGGGGTGACTTCTACGTTCATATACCAACGGTAGCGCCGATCGGCGACCCGCATCGCGTGAGGGCCGTAATCCGCCGAACGCAGTCCACGGCGGGCGAATCGGCGAACTACCGAACCGGCGCGAACACGCCGTTCGCGTCCGGAAGATACTCGACGACAGCGGTGACGGCTGCGGCCGGAATCGGGGCGTACAAATGCGGGAATCGCATCGATTCCGGGTCCGAGGGAACACCTGGTTCGTACTTCACCTCACCGCCGAGCAAGGCCGGATCGATGGCGAGAAGCACGATGTCGTCCCGGCCGGCGAAGATCCGATTCGCCGGGAGATGAACTTGCGCCGGAGTCGACATGTGAACAAAGCCCTCGGCCTCGAATCCGTCGGGGATGCGTTCACCGATCTGTTGTGCCCGCGCCCATTCCTCGCGCGTGCACATGTGGAGCAACTCGACGCTCGCGTCGACAAGTGGTTCGCGTCCGGGGTTCATCAGCCCAGAATATCGGGCTGAGGTCGGCGATCCGAATCAGCTGTCAGCGAACAATCTTCACCGGAGAATGCCTGCCCAGCGCATTTCCAGTGAGACACAACACTAAGAAACGCCTTCGGGAACAACCCGTAAACCCCAAACGTCTGTAAGAGTGGATCTACCGCGCCATTCCGACGCGGCGGACCAGGCCCCAGGCACGCGGCCCGAATGCCGCAAAGCCAGTACGGAGGAGTCATGCCCGGAACACTGACCAGCCCACAGTTGACCGCTGCCGACCGGTGCGACCGGTGCGGTGCCGGAGCACGCGTACGCGCTGTGCTTCCCACCGGCGGCGAGCTTCTCTTCTGTGGACACCACGCAACCGAACACGCGGATCGACTTCGCGAGATGAATGCCGTCGTCTCCGAAAGCGAACCCGCAATCTGACCTGTCAGCCGGGGGTGGCCTCTTCACGAGGCGCGCCATGAACGCCAGAACGGGCGATCACATTCACTGTGATCGCCCGTTCTGCCGTCCAGGGGTCTTCTGTCGTTCGCGGGCCCTGGAGGAGCGTTATCGGCTGCTACCAGCTGCGGAGAATCGCGATGCGTTCGGTCAGCTGATCGACAGTCGCGATGGCCGTCGGCGGGCCGCCGCACACTCGGCGCAGTTCCGCGTGAATGATGCCGTGCGGCTTACCGGTGCGGTGAACGTTCATCGCCACCAACCCGTTGAGCTCCTTGCGGAGCGCACCGAGCTGATCTGCCGTGGCCGCTCGATCGGATACCACTGCCGCCGTCGGTTGCGGGGCGGCAGCCTTGGCAGAGTTGGCCTCGACCTGCGTCTGCTGACGTTGACGCAGCAACGCCCGCATCTGATCGGCGTCGAGTAGGCCGGGGAGCCCGAGGTAGTCGGCTTCCTCGTCACTTCCGGCGAATGTCGCGGTACCGAAGGACGATCCGTCGTAGATCACCTGGTCGAGTTCGGCGTCGGCGCCCAGGGATGTGAACGCCTTCTCCTCCTCGCCCAGCTCGTCCTTCTGCTTGTTCGCATCGGCGAGCAGGTCGTCTTCGAGGCCGTCCTTCTCACGATGCGGCTTCCCGAGTACGTGGTCACGCTGGGCCTCGAGCTGCGCGGCAAGGTCGAGAAGCACCGGCACCGACGGCAGGAAGACGCTGGCGGTTTCGCCCTTACGCCGTGAACGCACGAAGCGCCCGATCGCCTGAGCAAAGTACAGCGGGGTGGACGCGCTGGTTGCATACACACCGACCGCCAGGCGAGGAACGTCGACGCCCTCGGACACCATGCGGACCGCGACCATCCATTTCTGGTCGCTCGCACCGAATTCGGCGATTCGCTTGGACGCGGTGGGGTCGTCGGACAGCACGACGGCCGGTTGTTCGCCGGTGATCGCGGTGAGCGCCTTCGCATACTCACGGGCGACAGTCTGGTCGGTTGCGATGACAAGTCCGCCGGCATCGGGCATACCGGTACTGCGCAGCTGCGCCAAACGGGTGTCTGCTGCTTGCAGCACGGCAGGAATCCAGTCCCCGGCAGGGTCCAAGGCCGTACGCCAGGCGCGAGTCGTCTGCTCGGCGCTCAGCGGCTCGCCGAGGCGAGCCGTGAATTCCTCGCCCGCGTTGTTTCGCCACCGCGCTTCGCCCGAATAGGCGAGAAACACGACGGGTCGAACCACGCCGTCCTTGAGTGCATCCGAATATCCGTAGGAGTGATCGGCTTTCGAGCGGAGCAGGCCTTCCTTGTCGGGCTCGTACTCGACGAAAGGAATGGCGCTGTCGTCACTGCGGAACGGGGTTCCGGTCAGTGCGAGACGCCTGGTCGCGTCGCCGAACGCCTCACGAATGGCGTCGCCCCAGCTCTTGGCGTCGCCGCCGTGATGGATCTCGTCGAGGATGACCAGCGTCTTGCGGCCCTCGGTGCGCACGCGATGCTTCGACGGGTGCGAGGCAACCTGAGCGTAGGTCAGCACGACGCCGTGATAGTCACTCGAGGTCTGGCCGGTCGAGTTGGAGAACCGCGAGTCCAATGCCAGTCCGGAGCGCTGAGCGGACTCCGCCCACTGATGCTTGAGGTGCTCGGTCGGCGCCACGACGGTTATCTGGTCGACCGTCCGGTCGCGGAGCAATTCCGAAGCTACCCGCAGAGCGAAGGTGGTCTTACCTGCTCCCGGAGTTGCGACTGCCAGAAAGTCACGGGGACTGCTGGAAAGGTATTTGGTCAGTGCACGGCGCTGCCATGCACGAAGGGAACCGGTAGGGGCGCCAGGTTGGGTTCCCGCGGATTGAGCTCCGGCGGGTTCGGGCGAATTGCCGAACTCGGCTGCCACGGTCTCAGACGTCATAGGCCGCGCCTCCACTGGAATCGCACTGTTGTCTCGCGCTCCTCGAATTTTCATCAATGTCCGGCGACGAGCCTAGCCGTCGCCACCGACGAAAGCCGCACTCGAAGCGCGTACTCATGGTCGTTCTCACTCCGGCCGGCGAGGTTTCGCTGCTCTCGCATCCTGCCGACCTGCACGCGAATTGTCTCAGAAATGTGCGACACGTCGGCGCCATGGTTGGGCAACCGGGTGTGTCGTCAGGGATGCTGGAGACATCATGAGTGAAGCGCGAGGCGAGAAGTCGAGCGGAAGTGATCTGCACCACCGCAGATGGCATCCGCTACGCCGCACCGGGCAGTTGATCGGTCGAACCCTGAGCAAGGCCTGGGACGATTCCATCTTCGGAAAGGCGGCTACGGCCGCGTTCTGGCAAACGCTGTCACTGGCTCCTCTGCTGCTCGGTCTTCTCGGAATGATCGGCTATATCGGTGGGTGGTTCGGACCCAACACCGTCGAGATCATCGAATCCAAGATCGTCACCTTCAGCGGGACGATCTTCAGCGAAAGCGTCGTCGACCAGATCATCCGTCCGACAGTGACGGACGTGCTCCAGCGCGGACGACCGGAGATCATCTCGGTCGGCTTCCTGCTCTCACTGTGGGCGGGGTCGTCGGCGATCAGTACGTTCGTCGACTCGATCGTGGAGGCACACGGTCAGCAGGATGCCCGCAATCCCATCTGGCAGCGCATCTTCGCCCTGCTGCTCTACGTGATGTTCCTGGTGATGGCGGTGTTCATCCTCCCGCTGGTAGCTCTCGGCCCGACGCTCGTCGGGCGCGCACTACCCGCATCCTGGTATGTGGTCGGATCGAATCTGGTCGACACGTTCTACTACCCCGCAGTCGGCCTGCTGGTGATCATCGGCCTCACGACGCTCTACAAGGTCGCTCTGCCGAAGTCGCTGCCGTGGCATCGGCTCCTCGCCGGCGCTCTGGTCGCCGGTGTGTTCTTCATGGCTGCGAGCACCGGATTGCGCTGGTACCTGGGATTCGTCACCAGCACCGGCTACACGTACGGAGCGTTGGCAACGCCGATCGCCTTTCTGCTCTTCACGTTCTTCCTCGGTTTCGCCGTCGTGCTCGGCGCCGAGTTCAACGCGACCGTGCAGGAGTTCTGGCCGGCTCGAGCCACCCGGATGGAGCAGATGCGAGAGTGGCTCGCGGCTCAGAAGACCGACGACGAAACCGGCCCGGTCACCAACCTGACCTGGCACCTGGCCACCAGCCCGATCCGCATCTCGGGCGACAAAGCGGATCCGGCCACTGTCCCCTCGTACGGGCGGCCGCGCAGCAGACAAACGGAGTCGCGACAGAACTCCTGCGTCGACCAGGATCCCTGCGACAACCCGCAGGCAGACGCGAAGAGCCCGGCGACCGACTGCGTCGAGGCTGTCGATCCGCCGAGCTCTGGAAGTACTGCCGCTCGCGTGACCCGAGGTCAGTCGCCCTTACGGAGTCCTTCGTAAATCTTCTTGCAGTCCGGGCACACCGGTGATCCCGGCTTGGCGGACTTCGTCACGGGAAACACCTCACCGCACAGCGCGACGACATGGGTTCCCATGACGGCGCTCTCGGCGATCTTGTTCTTCTTCACGTAGTGGAAGAACTTCGGGGTGTCGTCGTCGGTCGTTTCGTCGGTGGAGACGTCGGGACGTTCCTTGGTTTGAGTGCTCACCCCTCCAATAATGCCGTCTCCGTCACAGCGGTGCGACCCACGGGTCGTGTGCAATTGTCGGCCGAGAGTGGAACAGTGGAGTCATGGCACGAAATGGCGCGTTCGGCAGGTCCGACGAGGCCGGGACTCCCGACAATCCCGTACTGATCACCGAAGCGCAGCAGTCCGTCGAAGAACAGCACAAAGCCCGAGTGCGCAAGTACATGATCATCATGTCCTTCCGGTTCCCGGCGTTGATCCTCGCGGCGATCGCGTACGGCATCTGGGCCAACGCCTGGATCTCGATGCTCATCATCGGTGCATCCATTCCGCTTCCCTGGATCGCCGTCCTGATCGCCAACGACCGACCACCGCGCACCAAGGACGAACCGAGTCGATACGACGGGCGAAAGAAGACCGCAGGCGAGATCGAATCCGCGACGCACCACACCATCGAAGGCTGACAAGTTCCGCCTGCGAGAATGACGGGGTGAGAAGCGAAACGCTCCTGTCCATCACCCCTGCGCTGCGTGAGGCTCTGCTTCGGAATCGATTCGACACGGGAACCATGCTCGAGGCATTGGGTCCTGAAGTTCACGCCGCTCTCGGCCGAAGTGAGCCGGTACCCGTGCGCCGCGCCACCCGGGAACTCGGGGATCTGGGCGTTCTCGTCAGACTGTTCCTTCTCGCCGATGATTGCCCCGCAGGCGACGTCGCCGCGGCGCTGGCTCCACTGACGATTGCGCAGTGTGTCGACGCCGGTCTGCTCGAAGGTGAGAACTTCGACAGTGAGAATCCGCTCGTGCGGGCCGCGGTCGATCTTCGTCCCATCGATGTCGGCGACGGCGATCGTTGGGTGATCTCGGATCTCGACGGCGGAATCCGTCCCAAGAAGGCCACGGCCGATCATGTGCTGGGAGTCGGGCACGCGTCACTGTCCTTGCTACAGGCCACTCCCACCGCGAAGGTCGGCAGCGTGCTCGACCTCGGTACCGGATGCGGCATCCAAGCCCTGCACGCGAACACGTACGCCGATTCGGTCACCGCAACCGACATCAATCAACGCGCCGTCGACCTCACGGCAGCAACCATGGCCCTCAACGGACTGGACGTCGAACTGCTTCAAGGGTCCTGGTTCGAACCCGTCGAGGGTCGAACTTTCGACCAGGTGGTCGCCAATCCCCCGTTTGTCGTCGGCGAGGCACGCGTGCATCACACGTACCGCGATTCCGGACTCGATCTCGACGGTGCGAGCGAATTGATGATCTCGCGCTCGATCGACTACCTGAACCCCGGCGGCACGGCAGCACTGTTGGCATCGTGGGTGCACATCGAAGGACAGGACTGGCGTTCGCGGATCGCGTCGTGGCTGCCGGCGCACGGCGTCGACGCCTGGGTGGTGCAGCGCGACGTGGCGGATCCAGCTCTGTACGTCGGTACGTGGCTCAAGGACGGCGGGCAGGATCCGCGAGATCCGGAAACGGCATCGAGAGCAAACGCCTGGCTGGATCACCTCGAAGAAGCCGATGTCGAGGGCGTCGGCTTCGGTTTCGTGTTCCTTCGCCGCACCGACTCCCCCACCGACCTGATGGCCGAGGACCTCATGCACGGCTTCTCGGACCCGCTCGGGGCCGAGGCGCTCGCATACTTCGACCGTCTTGCCTGGTTGCGTGAACACGACGTCCTCGAGGAACGATTCGTTCTCGATTCGGACACCGCACTCGAACGCGTCTATCTCCCCGGCGACGAGGGATGGCGGCCGGTCGTCACCCGCGTGCACCGCGGAAACGGACCGCATTGGCAACACGAGATCGACGAACTGGGCGCTGCGCTGCTGGCCGGCCTTCGAGCGGATGGACTGGTGGTCGACGAGCTGGTCGAACTTCTCGCCGCGGCGAACGACGAAGACCCGGACCAACTACGTGAGGCCGTCGTCACATTGCTGGTCTCGCTCGTCCGGCACGGGTTGGTGCTTCCCGTCACGAACTGAGTTCCCGGTGAGTTGCAGATTTTTGTGTTCTCAGCAACTTCTCAGGACGACTGGGAAATAACTGCAGGTCACGGCGATTTAGCGGAAATCGGCACGGGAACTTTCCCGGAACTCTCACACGTTGAACTGTGTGAGAGACCGCCGATAGGGAGGCAAGTCATGACAAGCCCCAGCACCACTACTCGCATTCGTCCGAGCGCCGCAGATCTGGACGCCCAGAGCCCGGCCGCAGACCTGGTCCGCGTCTACCTGAACGGGATCGGTCGTACTGCACTGCTGACAGCAGCAGACGAGGTCGAACTGGCGAAGCGAATCGAAGCGGGGCTGTACGCCAGCCACGTTCTTGCCACGGGAAAGCGCCTGACAGTCGCCAAGAAGAGGGATCTCGCAACAATCGTTCGCGAGGGACAGTCGGCGCGTAGCCACCTCCTGGAAGCGAACCTGCGACTCGTCGTGTCGCTGGCCAAGCGCTACACCGGCCGCGGCATGCCGCTCCTCGATCTCATTCAAGAAGGCAACCTCGGACTCATCCGTGCCATGGAGAAGTTCGACTACGCCAAGGGCTTCAAGTTCTCGACGTACGCCACCTGGTGGATCCGTCAGGCGATCACCCGCGGAATGGCTGATCAGAGCCGCACCATCCGGCTCCCAGTCCACCTCGTGGAGCAGGTGAACAAGCTCGCACGCATCAAGCGCGAACTGCACCAGCAGCTCGGACGCGAAGCGACCGACGACGAGTTGGCCGAAGAGTCGGGCATCCCGGCCCACAAGATCGCGGACCTGCTCGATCACAGCCGTGACCCGGTAAGCCTCGACATGCCGGTCGGTAACGACGAAGAAGCGCCGTTGGGCGACTTCATCGAAGATTCCGAGGCGACTTCGGCGGAGAACGCCGTCATCGCCGGTCTGCTGCACAGCGATGTGCGCAGCGTGCTCGGGACCCTCGACGAGCGAGAGCAGCAAGTCATCCGACTTCGCTACGGTCTCGACGACGGCCAGCCTCGCACCCTCGATCAGATCGGCAAGCTCTTCGGCCTCTCCCGTGAGCGGGTTCGTCAGATCGAGCGCGAGGTCATGGGCAAGCTCCGCGTCGGTGACCGCGCCGAGAAACTGCGGTCCTACGCAAGCTGATCAAACAACACAGCACGTGCGTCAGCGCGCCACACCACTCGCGCTGACGCACCGCACAAAGCACCGGCCACCGCTACTTCCCTCCCCCTCGGGAATGTGCGGTGGCCGGTGTTGTTCGCTGTGTCCATCTCGAACGCTGTGACTACCGCAACCGTCTGGGCCCCAGGTCGATTGCGCTCGGCTCGGGCCCTATGCGTACTCGCGAATCGGTGATCTCCGCGCCGGTAGCCGAAGCGAGTACCGGCTCACAGGCCAGTTCGCGGACTTCCGGAATGTCGTCGGCCAGCGCCGAGATGCGCTGGACCAGATCAACCAAGGCACCCTTGTTGACCGGAACGGCGTTTCGATATCCGGAGAGCAGCGGCGCAGCCTTGGGTGCGTCGATCAACTCCGTAGCAGCGTCTTCGGTGAGAGGCAGTACGCGATAGGCACGGTCGCCGAGGAGGTCGGAGATCACACCGGCGAGGCCGAACGAGATCAGCGAACCGAACGACGGGTCGTCTTGGACTCCGACCACACACCCGATGCCCTTGGTTGCCATTTTCTGCACGTGGAGCAGCGGTTCACCCGACGCGGCCGCAAGATCTCGGTAAGCGAGGCGTACCGATTCCGGTCCACTCAGATCCAGCCTGACGCCGCCCAGATCCGGTCGGTGGCGCCACATTTCGCCGGTTGCCTTGACCGCGACCGGATAGCCGACAGCATTCGCTGCCTCGACAGCTTCGTCTTCGCTCAGGACCGAACGGAATTCGACGACCGCGACCCCGTAGCACTCGAGAAGAGCGGCTGCCTCCACGTCCGACAGCCAACGGCCAGAAGAGTTCTCGAGCCAGTCGGCCACCATCTTCTGAGCTCGCTCGGAGTCGATCCCCGCCGGGCGAACAACCTTCGACGCCGGCTTGCTGCGCCACTCCGCGTAACGCCAAGCCCTCGCCAACGCCAGTGCGGCGCGCTCCGGCCCCGGGTAGGACGGCACCGAACCGCGGGTCGGGTTACCGACTTCGTCGCGGACCGCAAGGACGTCCGGCACACCCTCGGCTGCGAGGAACGTCGTGAGAATCGGCTTGTCCGAGCCCGCGACGGCGTCTTTGAGTGCTTTCGCGAACGGCTCGACCGGAATGGCAACCGGAGGAACGAAGACGGCGATGACGGCGTCGACGTCGAACGACGCCAACGCGTCACGCACGGCGGTAGCGAACAGCTCCGGACTGGCCTGTGCGCCAAGGTCGACCGGGTCGCTGACCTGCAATCCTTCACTGCGGGCAGCGTCCGCGGCAAGGACACCGAGCGCGGTCGAGTTGCCGATGACTGCAAGCCGTGGACCGGCCGGCAACGGCTGGTAGCCGAAGAGCAGTGCGCAGTCGAACAACTGAGAGATGGAGCCGACCTGGATGACGCCGGCCTGTTCGAAAAGGGCCCGGACGATGGAATCGTCGATCTCGACTCCGGTGGCGGCGAGCACCGGCGGAACCGCGTGCCGACCGCTCTTGACCGCGACGATCGGCTTCTTGCGCGCAACTCGACGCGCGATGCGGGAGAACTTTCGTGGGTTGCCGAAGCTCTCCAGATAGAGAAGAACCACTTCGGTGGACTGGTCGGAATCCCAGTACTGCAGAAGGTCGTTGCCCGAGACGTCCGCGCGGTTACCCGCAGAAACGAAGGCGGACAACCCGATTCGACTACGCGCGGCCTCGTCGAGAATGGCGATACCGAGTGCGCCGGACTGACAGAAGAAGCCGACGTTGCCTGCCACCGGCAAAACCGGCGCCAACGTCGCATTCAACGAAATCGCCGGGTCGTTGTTCGCGACACCCAGGGCGTTCGGACCGATGAGGCGCATTCCGTGAGCGCGGGCCGCGTGGACCAGTTTGCGTTCGGACGATCGTCCGTCCGGACCACTCTCACTGAAGCCTGACGAGACCACCACCAGCGCTTTGACGCCCTTGTCGAGGCAGTCGTCGAGAACCGAATTGATCGATTCCGCAGGTACAGCCACGACGGCCAGATCGACGTCGTCGGGGATGTCACGAACCGTCGGATATGCCCGAACACCGTGCACCGAACGATGCTCCGCGTTGACGGGATAGACCGGTCCGGTGAATCCGCCGCGCAGCAGGTTGGTCAACACCGCGTTACCCACCTTGGCCGGGTCCGCCGATGCACCGATCACTGCCACCGATCGTGGACTCAGCACGTTTCCCATGCTGCGGGCCTCAGCTGCCCGCTCCCGCGAATTACGTACCGAAACAAGCGCTTCCGTCGGGTCGATCGCGAATTCGAGTCGCAGCACGCCACCGTCGAACGAGCGGCTCACCTGATAACCCGCCTCACGGAACACCGTCACCATGTTGCGGTTCTCGGAGAGGACCTCGGCGACGAACATCGTCAGACCGTTCTCGGCCGCTGCTGCTGCCAGGTATTCGAGCAGGATCGGGCCGAGGCCGCGCCCCTGGTGTGCGTCGGCGACGACGAAGGCGACCTCGGCAGACTTCCCGTCACCGACGTCGAGGAGGCGCTCGTATCGACCCACCGCGATGATCTCGTCGCCGAGCATCATCACGAACGCGACGCGGTTGTGGTGGTCGACCGTCGTGAAGTTCTTGACGTCGCGCGCCGACATCGTGGGGTACGGGCCGAAGTAGCGCAGGTAACGGGTGCGCTCGGAGAGCTTGCCGTGGAATTCGACGAGTTTGTCCGCGTCCTCGGGAACGATGGGTCGCAGCGCCACCGCGCCGCCGTCGGAGGCGAGAACATCGACTACCCACGAATGGGGATAGGTGTGAGCGGGGTCGGTCTTCGGCGCCTGCTCGCTCGCGCCGCCGGCATCGGTATCGGACTGTTCAGTCACGGGGATCCTCCGGGTCGAGTCCGAGTAGCGGGAACGAAGCGCGGCGTGTGGCAATGATCGCCGAGTCGATTCGGGTGAGTGCACGGTCCACCGACGCGACGCCTGTCTCCGGTGTACCACCCGGGCCGTCCCACGGTGTGTAGGCGACATCGCCGCCGTCACCCATGGTCGGCGGGAGGTCGACGCTCGGTGCCCGCAGTTTCGTCGATTCCTTCCAGTCCTCGGGGACAGCGGTGTCGACGTCGATCTCGCGATCGAGTGCGGCCGCGATCAGGTGAGTCCATGCCCTGGGCACGACGCGAACCAGTCCGTATCCCCCACCGCCGACCGCCAGCCACCGTCCTTCGGAGTAGCGGTCGGCGAGATCGCGCATTGCCAGGAACGCCGCACGCTGACCGTCGACGGTGAGGGCGAGGTCCGCGAGCGGGTCCTCGCGGTGCGAGTCCACACCGCACTGACTGATGATGATCTGCGGGCGGAAGGCTGCAATGGCTCCCGGAACTACGGCGTGAAATGCACGCAGCCACAACGCGTCGACGGTTCCGGGAAGCACCGGGATGTTCACCGCTGTACCTTCGGCCGCGCCGTCACCGACCTCGCTCGACCATCCGGTGTTGGGCCACAACGTAGCCGGATGCTGATGTAGCGAGACGGTGAGCACCCGAGGGTCCCCGAGGAACGCATGTTGCACACCGTCGCCGTGGTGAGCGTCGACGTCGATGTAGGCGATGCGGTCGTAGCCGTTGTCGAGCAGCCACGAAATCGCAACAGCCGCATCGTTGTAGACGCAGAATCCCGAAGCCCAATCCGCCATCGCATGGTGCATGCCACCGCCGATGCTGACCGCACGCCTGGTACGCCCCGAAGCGATTTCCTGCGCTGCCGCCAGCGAGCCGCCGGCGAGGATGGCACTTGCCTCGTGCATGTGCGGGAAGACCGGGTTGTCCTCGGTACCGAGGCCGTGGGGAACATCCTGGCCGCTCACACCGTTGTTCGCAGAGTTACCCGCGTCTTTGACCGCTGCAAGATATGCCGGTGTGTGGATTCTGAGGAGGTCGGCATCGGACGCGGCACTCGGTTCGAGAAACTCGATGCCCTCGAGAAGTCCGAGGCTTCGCGAGAGTGCCATCGTGAGATCGAGGCGAGTGGGATTCATCGGGTGATCGGCGCTCCACCGATAGCTCAGGTACTCCGGACTCCACACCACGACTCGATTCGCTCGAGACGCCGCGGGGTCCCCGTCAGATCTGATCGACGCGGTCATGGGATCACGCTACTTCCTTCTCGTTTCGTGCTGCACACCACACTCGTGGCCCGCTACGGAGACCGAGATCGAGTGACACGAATCCAATTCGGACACGCGCTGGACTCGCCGCAGTGGAGGCGGCACCGGAACCACGAACTGAACGGTAGAATGATCAACTGACGAAGGGGTTGAGTGTGAAGGATCTAGTCGACACCACGGAGATGTATCTCCGGACGATCTACGACTTGGAAGAAGAGGGCGTAGTCCCACTCCGGGCGCGGATCGCCGAACGGCTCGAACAGAGCGGACCCACCGTCAGCCAGACAGTTGCGCGTATGGAGCGCGACGGCTTGCTGATGGTCGCCGGCGATCGACATCTGGAACTCACCGACAAGGGTCGCGATCTCGCGATCTCTGTCATGCGTAAGCACCGGCTGGCAGAGCGCCTGCTGGTGGACGTCATCGGTCTCAAATGGGAAGACGTACATGCCGAGGCATGCCGTTGGGAGCACGTGATGAGCGAGGAGGTCGAGCGTCGGCTCGTCGTCGTTCTGAACAACCCCACGACGTCGCCCTACGGCAACCCGATTCCGGGCTTGGACCAGTTGGGACTCGACGGCCCGGTTGCCACCACCGAAACGTTGGTGCGTCTGACCGACATTCCGCACGGCGCACAGACGGCGGTGGTCGTTCGGCGACTGGCCGAACACGTGCAGTCCGATCCCGAGGTGATCGCGCAGCTGCGTGACGCCGGCGTCGTTCCCGACGCCAGGGTGACGGTCGAAACCCGTCCGGGCTCGGTGACCATCATCGTGCCGGGTCACAGCGGGTTCGACCTGTCCGAGGAAATGGCTCACGCCGTTCAGGTCAAGCAGGTCTGAGGAAGTAGTAGATGAAACTCCTGGTCACCGGCGGCGCCGGTTACGTCGGCAGTGTGTGCAGCACTGTGTTGCTCGAGCGTGGACACGAGGTTGTCGTCATCGACGACCTCTCCACGGGAAATGCCGACGCGGTGCCCGCCGGTGCCGAGTTCATCGAAGGGGACGTCGGGGCGCTGGCCGCCGAGGTCCTCGGTAGTGCGGGTTCACCCGTTTTCGACGGCGTACTGCATTTCGCAGCGCAGTCGTTGGTCGGCGAATCGGTGCTGCACCCCGAAAAGTACTGGCGCGGAAACGTCGTCACGACCATCGAGTTGCTCGAGGCGATCCGTCTCTCCGGCACTCCCCGGCTCGTGTTCTCTTCCACTGCCGCAACGTACGGCGAGCCGGAGCAGTCCCCCATCGTGGAAACGGCTCCGACCCGCCCTACCAATCCGTACGGCGCGACCAAGCTCGCGATCGATCATGCGATCACCTCGTACTCGATCGCCCACGGCCTGGGCGCGACCAGCTTGCGCTACTTCAACGTCGCGGGTGCGTACAAGTCCGCCGGCGAGAACCGGGTGATCGAAACCCACCTGATTCCACTCGTGCTGCAGGTCGCACTCGAGCAGCGAGACAAGATCTCGGTCTTCGGAACCGACTGGCCCACGCCGGACGGCACCGCAGTACGCGACTACATCCACGTGCTCGACCTCGCCGAAGCGCATCTACTGGCGCTCGAATCCTCGGTTCCCGGCGAGCACCGCATCTACAACCTGGGAAGTGGTGCCGGCTTCAGCGTGCGTGAGGTGATCGCTGCCTGTGCACGGGTCACCGGCCTGCCGATCAACGTCGAAGACGCGTCACGACGCCTGGGCGATCCCGCGGTCCTCATCGCATCGAGCGACAAGGCGATTGCCGAGTTGGGTTGGACGCCCACGCGTACCGATCTCGACGTCATCGTCGCCGATGCGTGGCAGTTCCTCCAGGATCTGGGCGATCGCTCACACGCTGCTCGCTAGCTTCCGCTCGGCAGTGCCGGCGGCAAGCCGGCGATTCCGAGCGATTCCCCGATGGACAATCCGACGGCCGCAAGGTCACGGATCCCGTCGGGGTGCACGCCGGATTGAAGGGACAAGTCCAGCAATCCGGCCAAGGTGTGTTCCGAATCGGCCGACAGTGCGACCGACAGCGCCACACCGGCCAGAGGGCCGTCACCGCGAACGTATGCAAAGAAACCGAGAAGTGTTGCCGGCCAAGCGCGTTCGGGACTAGGCACTTCATGGGTGAGCGCAAGCCACAATTGCTCGGCGGCCGCCGCAACTGACGTGATCGCCAGACCCAGCACCACGTCCCGCACGTGAACGTCCGTCAACGCGACCACAAGATCGGCGCATTCCTGCGGGTCAGGGTGATCTCCTCCCTCCACACGACGAATATGTTTCAGCACCAGATCGACCCGGTCCTGGACCGGGTCCTCGCCGTCGACTCCCCCTCCGTACATACCCGATTCCCTTCCGCTCGCGATCAGTTCCGCAATCACCTCGTGATTGCGAGCGGCACCGTGTACCCACCGGACCAGTTCCTCACGCGAACGGCGAATGACCCTCCCGCCCAACACCTGTGCCGCCGCAACCGACGAAGATGCCGGGTCGGGCAGAGTGCCCCGGTGAATCGAACGCGTGACGCTCGTCCACGGCTGGCCAGATTCTATTGCGGCCGTGCACAATACGTCAGCCAGCTCGACGCAGGTTCCGCCGAGCATGTCGTCGAATACCTCGGCCAGCTCGATGGTTTCATCGATCAGAGTTTCAGCTGCCGAGTAATCGGTGATCACCACGAGAACGACCGCACGCGCTCCTTCCCTGTCACACACGGAGGCGAACTGGCGCAGCGCTGCACTCATCTGCCTCGCGGGCTTTCCCCTGACACTGGGAAAGTAGTCGTGTCGCATCACCGGGCCGAGCGTCGAGGCGGCGATGCCCATCAGAGACAGAGCAATGACGGAGTTGGACGGATGAAATCCCAGGAGGGCGGGTATTGCCGTAATCAATTCGCCTGGATCGGAAACACGTTCGACGCATCCGAAAAGGGTGAGGTCGTCGTCGGAGAATTCGAATTCTCCCGGAAGAGGTGATGTGGTCATGCACAGACCCTGGCCGATCACCCCGACGCCGCCATCTACTCGACCAGGGGAAACACCCACGTCGAAGTCGTCTGTGGATTACCGCGATTGTTGTGGACGAAGTGCCCCGACACAACGGGGCGATCCGATCCTTGTCGGACCCGTATGCTGCGGAATCACTTACCCGCTTTGACCTTCTGGACAGCGGCGGTGAATGCCTGATCCAGAGGTGCTGTCGACGGCGTCGCCGAACCGAACGTCATCAGTGTCGTCGCTACCCGCACGTCGCCCACCTGTGCGATCAACGTCAGCATCGTCTGATCGCCGGCTGCAGCTTTGGGGGAAACGACAGTGCGGCGCAGCGACATCGTCTTGTCGGCATCGATCGGCGAGGGCGGAAGAATTTCCGTCGTCACTGTTGTCGTGACGCCGTTCGCAGTGACGGTCATGGACGGGCACTGCCGAGTTTGCGCTTCCAACTCGTCCAGCGGTGCGTCGACCTTCGTGAGTTCGACCGAAATCGTTGCCCTCGTCGCATTGTCGGTCCCGACCGCCATCACGGTCCCGTTCGGACCGTAATCCTGTTCCGGTGGCTCACATTCGGATGGATCGACGGTGGCACCGCGTGGGACGCCGACCAGATCCGGCGCTGCCATCGGAACAGCCTGCGGGGGCAGGACAACAGCGCCGAAGGGCTCGGGAAATTCCTCGGGAGTCAGCAGAAGTTCGGACAACGGTGCCGCCGATTTCGGAGAGGTAGATTTCGGCGACGAGGATTTGGGGGCAGCCGTCGTACTCGGCGCCGCTGAGCCGCTGTCGGTCACACCGGCAGTCGCCGGCGCGGAGTCCGGAACGGGTGCTCCTTGGACCGACCCGGAGCAGCCCGCGAGTAGTGCAACGGCGGCCACTGCTGCAAGGGAGCTTGCGGCCACTCGCCTGGACGATCGTGGACACACCCGCATGTAAGCCTCCGCACTCGACCGATCCCGACAATCGACCAATCCATTTCGGACAAATCAGTCGTGCCGACCTTGTGTTCCACTCTGCCATGTCCGAAGCCGCGCACCCGACATCTACCGAACGCCCAGGACAAGTGTCGAAAAATACCGCTCGGCTTCGCTCTCGGCGAACGCCCGTCTCGTCGGATCGGGAATGATCGGTCACCGACTCGGTGTTCTTACCGATGAACGTCTGATCCAGTGCTGTCGGGCACCCGACTCCGATGCTGTCGAGCGTGCGCCGATAGTGGACACTTGAGATCAAGACCGAAGAGCGAAGGGGACTGCGATGGACGAACAGTCGAGGATGTACGAGCTGGAATTTCCGGCGCCCCAATTGGCGGCTGCCGACGGCCAGGGACCGATCCTGATTCACGGACTCGAGGGTTACTCCGACGCCGGTCACGCCGTGAAATTGGCGACGACGCATCTGCGGGAAAGCCTGGAAACCGAGCTTGTCGCGTCGTTTGCTGTCGACGAGCTGATCGACTACCGCTCGCGCCGACCGACGATGACGTTCAAGGCCGATCATTTCTCCGACTACGACGCTCCGGCGCTCAATCTGTATGCGCTGCGCGATACGGCCGGCACGCCCTTCCTGCTGCTTGCCGGGATGGAACCCGACCTCAAGTGGGAGCGGTTCACCACAGCCGTTCGTCTGTTGTCCGAACAGCTCGGTGTGCGTCGAACCATCGGGCTCAACGCCATTCCGATGGCAATCCCGCACACCCGACCGCTGGGCGTGACAGCACATTCGACCAACAAGGACCTGATCCAGGACCATCAGCGCTGGTCAGGTGAACTGCAGGTTCCCGGCAGCGCATCGTCATTGCTCGAGCTTCGTATGTCTCAACACGGGCACGAGGCGATGGGCTTCTCTGTTCACGTTCCCCACTACCTCGCGCAGACCGATTACCCCGGCGCCGCCGAGACTTTGCTCGAAAACGTGTCCGAGGTTTCGGAACTGGAACTTCCGCTGGCGGCACTGGGTGAGGCCGCGGCACGCGTTCGAGAACAGGTTAACGAGCACATAGCCGGAAACGAAGAAGTTCAGACTGTAGTCCACGCTTTGGAGCGGCAATACGACACTTTCGTGGCCGCCCAGGAACAGCAGTCGTCACTTCTAGCTGGAGAAGCCGACCTCCCCAGCGGCGACGAGATCGGCGCGGAGTTCGAAAAATTCCTGGCCGAACAGGCTGGGAACGACGACTTCGGCTCAGCTGGAGACGCCGGTCGAGGCGACATCTGACCAAAATGTGACGGGCGGGGCGCATAATTCGACATTGTGCGCATTCCGCAACCCCTCCGTTACCTGGGCTGTTGTTCAGGACACATCCGTCGGATAGCCTCGAACTCTGTGAGATTTTCGTTGACGGCTCAACAACTGGAGCAGACAGTCAACGTGGTCTCACGCTGAGCCAGGAGGCGACATGAGCAGACCACGGAACCGTCAGCTCCGACCGGTCCCCGACGAGGAACCTCGGATGATGTTCCGGACCATTCACGGCTACCGACGCGCATTTCGGATAGCCGGAGAGGGCCCGGCAGTACTGCTCCTGCACGGAATCGGCGACAACTCGTCGACGTGGACCGAGATCATTCCCCACCTCGCC
Source organism: Rhodococcus baikonurensis (assembly GCF_040489275.1). Classification (NCBI taxonomy): domain Bacteria; kingdom Bacillati; phylum Actinomycetota; class Actinomycetes; order Mycobacteriales; family Nocardiaceae; genus Rhodococcus; species Rhodococcus baikonurensis. The sequence goes on from NZ_JBEUOQ010000008.1 coordinate 274,483, forward strand.
AAGAAGTACACCGTCATCGCACCTGACCTGTTGGGTCACGGCCGCTCCGACAAGCCGCGCGCCGACTATTCGGTAGCCGCGTACGCCAACGGCATGCGTGATCTCCTGTCGACGCTCGGCATCGAGCACGTCACTGTCATCGGACATTCACTCGGTGGCGGCGTCGCGATGCAGTTCTCCTACCAATTCCCACACATGGTGGATCGCCTCGTGCTGGTCTCGGCCGGTGGCGTCACCAAGGACGTCCACCCGTTGCTGCGCCTCATGTCCGTTCCGGTGGTCAACGAGGTCGTCAAACTGCTCCGGATACCTGGAGCGATGCCGCTCGTCCGAATGGCCGGAAACCTTGCCGGCGTCGTGCACGGTTCAAATCTGCGTCCCGGCACCATGCTGCACGACACTCCCGACCTGATTCGTGTGCTCGCCGATCTCCCCGACCCCACGGCCTACGAGGCGTACCTTCGTACCCTGCGGGCGGTGGTGGACTGGCGCGGACAGGTCGTCACGATGCTCGACCGCTGTTATCTGACCGAGAATCTGCCCGTTCAACTGATCTGGGGCGACGACGACTCCGTCATTCCGGTCTCCCACGCGCACCTCGCGCATGCGGCCATGCCCAACTCCCGACTCGAAGTCTTCCGCGGCTCGGGCCACTTCCCGTTCCGCGACGATCCGATGCGTTTCCTGCAGATCGTCGAAGATTTTCTTTCCAGCACCGCACCACTCGTCTTCGACGAGGCCCGCTGGCGTCACATGCTGATCTCCGGGGTCGGCGAGAACACCATCACCGGAACGTCGTCCACCCGCATGGCGGTGCTCGACGCCATGGGCTCGGACGAGCGAAGCGCAACCTGATCCGCGGTTGCGGCTAGCCTGTACGAGTGCTGCTGACGGAACTTCTCCCCGACAACGCGGATCCTGATTCCGTTTTCGACGCCTTCTCCTCGTGGACCCTCGAACGAGGGTTGACGCTCTATCCGGCCCAGGAAGAGGCCGTCATGGAGTTGGTCTCGGGTGCAAACGTGATCCTTGCGACGCCGACCGGGTCCGGCAAATCGATGGTGGCGATCGGCGCGCATTTCTATGCGATGTCGCTCGGCAAGCGTACGTATTACACCGCGCCGATCAAGGCGTTGGTGAGCGAGAAATTCTTTGCGCTCTGTGAAGTCTTCGGTGCCGAGAACGTCGGCATGATGACCGGTGATGCCGCCGTGAACTCGTCGGCGCCGATCATTTGTGCGACGGCGGAGATCGTCGCGAATCTCGCACTGCGAGAGGGCCCGAACTCCGATATCGGCCAGGTCGTGATGGACGAGTTCCACTTCTACTCCGAACCAGATCGAGGTTGGGCATGGCAGGTTCCACTCATCGAGTTGCCGCACGCCCAGTTCCTCTTGATGTCGGCAACCCTCGGTGAGGTCGATTTCTTCTCCGAAGATCTGACGCGTCGCACCGGCAAGCCCACCACCGTCGTCTCCGGCACGGAACGCCCCGTGCCACTGATGTTCTCGTACGCGACCACGCCGGTCGGTGAAACCATCGAAGATCTGGTGACCACCAACCAGTCCCCCGTCTACATCGTGCATTTCACGCAGGCCGCCGCTCTCGAACGCGCCCAGGCACTGACGAGCGTCAACTTCTGTTCCAAGGAAGAGAAGGAAGCGATCGCCGAGGCACTGGGCGGTTTCCGCTTCACCACCGGGTTCGGAAAGACACTCTCTCGCCTGGTCCGGCACGGCATCGGCGTTCACCATGCTGGCATGCTGCCCAAGTACCGACGGCTCATCGAAGTTCTCGCGCAGGACGGACTTCTCAAGGTCATCTGCGGTACCGACACCCTCGGCGTCGGCATCAACGTCCCGATCCGCACGGTACTGCTCACCGGTCTCGCCAAGTACGACGGCGTCCGCACACGGCATCTGAAAGCCCGCGAGTTCCATCAGATCGCCGGCCGCGCGGGTCGTGCGGGCTACGACACGATGGGCACCGTTGTCGTCCAGGCACCGGAACACGAGGTGGAGAATCTGCGGGCCGTCGCCAAGGCGGGCGACGATCCGAAGAAGATCAAGAAGATTCAACGCAAGAAGGCTCCCGAGGGGTTTGTGTCCTGGAGCGAAGCGACGTTCGACCGATTGGTCGCGGCATCGCCCGAACCGTTGGTGTCACGATTCTCGGTCAGCAACTCGATGCTGCTCAATGTCATTGCCCGACCGGGCAACTGCTTCGACGCGATGCGGCACCTGTTGGAAGACAACCACGAATCGCGGCCGGCGCAGCGCAAGCACATCCTCAAAGCGATCTCGCTGTATCGCGGATTGCTCAGCGCCGGCATCGTGGAGCGCCTCGACGAACCTGACGAGCACGGCCGGATGGCACGGTTGACGATGGACCTGCAGCGCGACTTCGCGCTCAACCAGCCTCTGTCGCCGTTCGCCTTGGCGGCATTCGAACTCCTCGACGTCGAATCCGACAGTTACGCACTCGATGTCGTCTCGATCATCGAATCGACGCTCGACGATCCGCGTCAGGTGCTCATGGCGCAGCAGCACTTCGCTCGCGGCGAAGCGGTGGCACAGATGAAGGCCGACGGCATCGAGTACGAGGAGCGCATGGAGCTTCTCGAAGAGGTCACCTGGCCGAAACCGTTGTCGGACTTGCTGTTCCCGGCTTTCGAAATGTATCGCGGCGGCCACCCGTGGATCACGGAGTTCGCCCTCTCCCCCAAGTCCGTGGTGCGCGACATGATCGAACGCGCCATGACGTTTGCCGAATTGATCAGCCACTACGGACTCACCCGATCCGAGGGCCTCGTCCTGCGCTACCTCGCCGACGCGTACCGCGCCCTGCGGCAAACCGTCCCGACGGAGACACGCACCGAGGAACTCGAAGACATCATCGAGTGGTTGGGCGAGCTGATCCGTCAGGTCGACTCGAGCCTTCTCGACGAGTGGGAGTCACTTACCGATCCCGGAGCCGAAGCAGACACCGAAGAGGTGGCGTTCGGCGCCGACATTCCCCGGCCCATCTCGGCGAACCCGCGCGCATTCCGCGTCATGGTGCGCAATGCGATGTTCCGACGCATCGATCTCGCATCGCGTCGGCAGTGGAACGAGCTGGAAAACCTCGAGGACGGTATCGACGCCGCTGAGTGGGAAGAGCAACTACTCCCGTACTTCGAGGAGTACGCAACCATCGGAACCGGACCGTCGGCGCGCGGGCCGGCGCTCTTCCAAGTCACCGAAGAGGGTGAGTTCTGGCGGGTGCGGCAGGTGCTCGAGGACCCGGAGGGCGATCACGGATGGGCACTGCTTGCCGTCGTCGACATCCCGGAATCGGATGCCGCGGGTGAAATCGTATTCGACGAGCTGAGCGTCGTAGAAGGCTAGCGCCTGTGCGCCTTTCTGATAGTGGTCGCTACCAGTGAGGCGCACAGGGGGCTTTCAGCCCCTTCGAGCCTTCCGCGGCTGATTACGACGAGCAGCGCGCTTTTCCTTGATGCGAACGTTCTCGGCCCGCACGTCGGCCTGAACAGCGCGTTCCTTCTCGAGCCAGTCGGGCTTCTCTTCGAGGAGTGCGGCGATCTGATCCGTGGTGAGTGCCTCTTCGACGCCGCCGCGAGCGAGACCGGCGATCGAGATGCCCAACTTGGCAGCGATGACCGGGCGAGGGTGCGGTCCGGTGCGTCGCAGCTCCAGCAGCCACTCCGGCGGATCGGTCTGCAGAGCGGTCAGTTCGTCACGAGTCACGTCGCCTTCCTGGAACTGCGCAGGTGTTGCTTCCAGGTACACACCCAGCTTCTTGGCAGCCGTCGTCGGCTTCATCGTCTGGGGAGTTTTGTTCGACGTCATGCAACAAGAGTAACCAGCCGATACGGGTGCTTTTACCAAGGCGGTAGCCTTGCCTGGTGACAGACGCGGATAGTCAGGCAATTTTTCGACTCGCGTACGCCCCGGGGGTGACGCCCACCAAGTGGGTCCGGGTGTGGCACGAGCGGCTTCCCGAGGTGCGTCTGGAACTTGTTCAGTTCCCGGTTCTCGAACTCGAAGCTGCACTTCGCGCAGGTGAAGCAGATGCAGGTTTGGTTCGCCTGCCGATCGACCGGACCGGCATCAGCGCCATCTCGCTGTATGCGGAAACCCCGGTCGTGGTGATACCGAAGGATCACGTATTCACTACTGTCGATCAGATCTCCGTCGACGATTTGGCGGACGAGATAGTGCTCGATCCACTCGACGACAGACTCGGCTGGCCGACACGTCCTGGAAAAGCTGCCGCCGACAGGCCCGCGAGCATCGCTGACGCGATCGAGTTGGTGGCCGCCGGCGTCGGCGTTGTCGTCGTGCCACATTCGCTGGCGCGGTTCCACCATCGCAAGGACCTGACCTACCGTCCGGTGGACGGTGCGCCCGAGGCTCCCGTGGCTTTGGCATGGATGGAGTCCAAGACCACAGATCTCGTCGAGGAACTGATCGGCATCGTGCGAGGCCGCACGGCACAAAGTTCCCGCGGCCGGAACGGCGAGCCGGCCGAGAAGATCAAGGGTTCCGTGAAAGCCAAGATCGCGGCCCGTGAGCGTCGTGCAGAAGCTGCCAAGAACGGTCAGAAGGCAAAGGGCGCCGGCACCGCGAAGAACATTTCCGGACGCAACGCCGGTTCCGGTAAGGCCAAGGCCGGCGGCAAATCGGGTAGCGGGAAGTCCGGTGGGACCAAGAGTTCGGGTGGCCGGTTCTCCGGAAAGCAGAAGGGCCGCTAGGGATTCAGCCGGCAACTCGGAAGATCGTTGCCTGACATCGCTGAACTGTTCAGCCGCGAGTGAACCGCGCTGCGGGCCGCGAAACGGCGCATCGTCGAACTCCGTCGAGCATGATGAGAGTATGACTCCCGCGAGTTCTTCAGCCCTCGACGAATTGGTAGCGGCACTCCCCGAGGGAGCCGTCCTGCTGGATCCTGACCTGACCGCGGGCTACCGCCAGGACTGGGCTGCCGATCCGACCGCCGGCCACCCCGCTGCCGTGGTTCGCGCAACGTGCACGGAAGACATCCAAGCAGTCATGCGATGGGCAACCGCCAACCGCGTACCGGTGGTTCCCAGAGGTGCCGGCTCGGGCCTTTCCGGTGGATCCAGCGCCGTCGACGGTTGCATCGTGGTCAGCACCGAGCGAATGCGACAGATCACGATCGACCCGGTTGCCCGTGTGGCCGTTACTCAGCCCGGCTTGATGAATGCGGAGGTCAAGAAAGCAGCCGCAGAGCACGGACTCTGGTACCCGCCGGACCCCTCGTCCTTCGAGATCTGTTCCATCGGCGGCAATGCAGCCACCAACGCCGGCGGACTCTGCTGCGTCAAGTACGGAGTAACCACCGACTACGTTCTCGGACTTCGGGTCGTGCTGGCAGACGGGACAGCGGTCAGCCTCGGTGGCCCCCTTCTCAAGGACGTCGCCGGACTCTCACTCACGAAACTGTTCGTGGGTAGTGAGGGAACTCTCGGCATCATCACGGAAATCACCCTGCGTTTGATTCCCGCGCAGCCGCCCGCATCAACCGTCGTCGCGTCGTTCGACTCGGTACAAGAGGCTGCCGACGCGGTCTTGGCGATCACCGGCAACATGCGTCCGGCGATGCTCGAGTTCATGGACCATGCCAGCATCAATGCCGTCGAGGATTCGGTACGCATGGGTCTGAACCGCAAGGCTCACGCACTGCTGCTCGCGCAGTCCGACGCACCCGGCGCGGCAGGCGTGCTGGAAATCGAGACGATTGTTCAGGCGTGCGAAAACAACGGAGCCACCGAGGTATTCGCCACCGACGACCAGGCCGAAGGTGACGCTTTTGCGGCGGCACGGCGGGCAGTGTTCCCGGCAGTGCTCGCGATGGGAAGTCTGCTTCTCGAAGACGTGGGCGTTCCCATGCGCGCACTCCCCCAGCTCGTAACCGGAGTCGAAGCCATCGCCGACGACCTCGATGTCCTGATCTGCACGGTGGCGCATGCCGGAGACGGAAATACACACCCGCTCATCGTTTTCGACCCCGCCGATCCGGACATGACCGAACGCGCACAGATCGCATTCGGGCGGGTGATGGATCTCGCCATCGCGCTGGGCGGCACGATCACCGGCGAACACGGGGTCGGTCGACTCAAGCGCGACTGGCTGCCGTCACAGTTGGGTGACGACGTCATGACCCTCAATCGCAAGGTCAAGGATGCGCTCGACCCCCTGGGAATTCTCAATCCCGGAGCCGTCATTGCCGTGAAAGAAGGCTCTCTCGACTAGCTTTCACGTCGACGTCGAACGAGTTACGTCATCGAGGAACTGTCGGGCTGACCGAACGGACCAACTCGGCCAGCTGACGGAATCCTTCTGCTCGGCCACTCGAAGAGCGGAACACGACGCCGATCGTACGACCTGGAGCCGGCGACGCGAAGCGCGCCGTCGACAAATCTCCGCGTCGAACCTCCACTGCAACAGCAGATTCCGGGACCAAAGTCACCCCGAGTCCCCCGGCCACACACTGCACGACCGTCGCGAGCGACGTCGCCCGCGTGTCGCCGGCAAGCGGATGAGCGTCTACGGAACGGCACAGATCCAACGTCTGGTCGCGCAGGCAGTGGCCGTCGTCGAGCAAGAGCAACGGCAGCGCGTCGAGCACGTCCACCGTGAGATCGACACGTCCGGCCAAGGAGTGATCGTCCGGCACGACCATCACAAAATCCTCTTCGTACACAGGAACTTCCACCAGGCCGGGCGTTCCGGCAGGAAGCGCCAACACAGCTACGTCGAGCGCTCCCGATCGCAGTGCATCGAGTAGGCGCGCCGTCTGATCCTCGACGATCTGCGGCGCCAACGACGGCAGCTTGTCGCGCAGCTCCGGCAACAACCCCGGAAGAATGTAGGGCGCAACGGTCGGGATCAACCCGATGCGGAGCGGTCCGGTCAGAGAGTCGCCGGAGCCGGCGGCACTCGCGACGAAACCGTCGGCAGCCTCGAGAATCTGCTTGGCCTGACCGAGCAAGCGCTGCCCGTCCGCAGTCACGAGCACGCGCCGCGTACTCCGTTCGATCAGCTTGACCCCCAGGCCCGCCTCGAGCGCCGCCAGCGCCTGGGACAGTGTGGGTTGGCTCACACCGGAACGTGCTGCGGCAGTACCGAAGTGCCGATACTCGGCCACCGACACGAAGGCACGCAGCTGTGACAAGGAAGGTTGATAAGTCTGATCAGACATGCCTATCAGTGTAGTGCCACCCATCACCTTTACCTTTTGAACGGTTTGATGCAGAATGGACTCATACCAAAAAGCGCCGGTCACAACCTCGACACTCCAGTCGAAACCGTCCGACCCGCTGACGGTGACAAACCCTCTCGATCCAGCACGTTCGGCCGTCACAATCCGAACAGCCGGATCGTGTGCGCAAGAAATTCCTGTTCACGAGACACGTAGGAGAATGAGACACATGGCTCTGCTCACAATCGGCGACCAGTTCCCCGCTTACAACCTCACGGCTGTCATCGGCGGCGACCTGTCCAAGGTCGATGCCCAGCAGCCCGATGACTACTTCACCACCGTCACCAGCGACGACTACGCAGGCAAGTGGCGCATCGTCTTCTTCTGGCCCAAGGACTTCACCTTCGTGTGCCCCACCGAGATTGCTGCATTCGGCAAGCTCAACGACGAGTTCGCAGACCGTGACGCTCAGGTTCTCGGTGCTTCCGTCGACAACGAGTTCGTGCACTTCCAGTGGCGTGCACAGCACGAAGAGCTCAAGACCCTCCCCTTCCCGATGCTCTCGGACCTCAAGCGCGAGCTTGCCGAGGCCACCGGCGTCCTCAACGCCGACGGCGTTGCAGACCGCGCGACGTTCATCGTCGACCCCAACAACGAGATCCAGTTCGTCTCCGTCACAGCCGGTTCCGTCGGCCGTAACGTCGACGAGGTTCTCCGCGTCCTCGACGCTCTCCAGAGCGACGAGCTGTGCGCATGCAACTGGAAGAAGGGCGACCCGACCATCAACGCCGGCGAACTCCTGACTGCGAGCGTCTGAGTATGAGCGTCGAGAACCTCAAGAACTCGCTTCCCGAGTACGCGAAGGACCTCAAGCTCAACCTGAGTTCCATTGCGCGCACGACGGTCCTGAATGAGCAGCAGTTGTGGGGAACGCTCCTCGCAACGGCCGCAGCCACCAAGTCTGCGTCCACGCTCAAGGAGATTGCATCCGAGGCTGCCGACAACCTGTCGGCAGAGGCGTACAACGCCGCTCTCGGCGCAGCGTCGATCATGGGCATGAACAACGTCTTCTACCGCACCAAGGGCTACCTCGACGGTAAGTACGACGACCTTCGTGCCGGCCTGCGGATGAACATCATCGGCAACCCGGGCGTCGACAAGGCCGACTTCGAATTGTGGTCGCTTGCAGTGTCCGCGATCAACGGCTGCAACCACTGCCTCGAAGCTCACGAAAACACCCTCCGCCAGGAAGGTGTCGACCGCGAGGTCATCTTCGAAGCGATCCGCGCCGGTTCCATCGTCGCGGGCGTCGCACAGGCTGTCGAAGCCAACGAGATCCTCTCTGCCGCACAGGTCTGATCACTCGGACCCGGCTGCAGTTCGACGAGCCCTCCCCACCGTGAAGGTGGGGAGGGCTTTTCGCGCGCTAGGGTGGACCGATGGGTATCGAGGTGAGTGTGGTCCGGGTCTTCACGGACGAGAACGGCAAGCACGGCAATCCGCTGGGAATCGTCGACGCGTCCACGGTTGCAGAATCGGATCGACAAGCCGTCGCGAAGGAACTCGACTACAGCGAGACCATCTTCATCGACGTTCCGGATTACGGCGCCTCGCGTGCCCGGGTCCAGATCTTCACTCCGGCAGTAGAACTCCCCTTCGCCGGGCACCCGACCGTCGGTGCCACGTGGTGGCTGGGCGAGCAGGGCCGCCGCGTGACCGCCCTCGACGTTCCCGCCGGCAGTGTCGACGTCCGCCAATCCGGCGCTCTCACATGGGTACGCGCGCGTGCCGAGTGGGCACCGGAATTCGCGATCTATCCGATGGACACGGTCGACGACGTCATCGACGCCGATCCGTCCGACTACGAGGCGGATCATTCGTATCTGTGGGCATGGCAGGACAAGCTCGAAGCTGCCATCCGCGCACGCATGTTCGCACCGGTGATGGGAATCGCCGAGGACGAGGCCACCGGATCGGCAGCGCTACGCATCACGGACCGGTTGAGGAAATCATTGCTCATCACCCAGGGACGCGGATCGGTGCTTCACACCACCTTCTCCCCCGAAGGGTGGCTCGAAGTCGGCGGCCGCGTCGTCGCCGAGCCGTCACGAACCTTGTGAGTACCCGGCGGGATTGCGTCCGGCCTCGAGGTCACTTGGGCTGAGAGTCACCGAGATCTCGTCACCGAGCGCAACTCCCGGTGCGAGGGGCAACTGATCTCCACTCCAGAATTTGCCCGGGTCGAACCAGTTGATCCGACGATTACCGACAAGCAGACCCATCGCTTCATAGGTCTTGGCAACCACTTCGGCGCAGTAGGCGCTCTCGGCGGCTACTGCCGATACGTCGGACTTCTTGCGCAGCTTCGGGATTCGGCCCCCGAACCAGCGTGAGGCGAGCTTGGCCGTCGACGGGAACGGTGTGCCGTCCAGTCGCGCGATCGTCTTGAGCAGAGCGTCTTCCTGCTCACGGGTGATCTCGTGGTCGAGTTGGCGCAACCATCCGCGCTGCCCATACTTGGCTCCCCACACCTGAACCGCCGACCTCAGATCGTGCAGTTGGACACCACGCTGAAAGCGTCCGGTCCACATGTCCTGCAGCGAGTGACCGAGTTCCGCATGCCACATCAGCGGCGGAAGGTCGTCGATCACCACCGACATTCCCACGTGATTGACCGGACTGTTGGTCAACGTCTGGATGGCCCGGTCGGCCGTCGACTCTCCGCGGAAGATCCAGATGTCGCCCGTGCGGGTCGCCGCGGCGGCCTCGTCGAGACTCACCTGCGAAAGCAATCGTCGGTCCATGCCTCTAGCGTAGAGGGATGAAACTCCCTACTCCTCTGCGCGCCTCGCACGTTTGGAAACTGGTCGGCCTCGCTGGTGCCATGGGCATTGCCGCCACCGGGGTCCTAGTTGCGCGCGGCGAACGCCAGCGTCGGGCCTACTCTCCGGACGAGATTCGCTCGGTACTGCACGAGCGGTACACCCAGGCCTACGCCAAGCAGTCGGAGCAAGAAGTTCTGGAACTCGAACCTGCACCCAACGCAGTGCGGCGCCGAATCGAGAAGCTCTTCCGGCGCCGCAACTGAACTCATCCGAGGGCTGCGAGGATCCCTGCTGCCATCTCCGCGACCTGATCATCGGTCATCACGAACGTCGGCGAAATCTGCATCGCACCCTGACCCGCAGCACGCCCCGAAATACCGTGCTCACGCAACGTCTTCACGAACGGCAACGCCTCAGCCGGATCAACCAACTGCACCGCAGCGACCGCACCGAGCCCACTACGAACCTCCGCCACCCGCGGATGCTCCGCCAACGGCTGCAGATGCGTATGCAACGACGCCTCCAAACGCTTCGACTCCCCGAGCAAATTCTCACGCTCGACAATGTCGAGGTTCGCCATCGCCGCCGCAGCAGCACCGGCATGCCCGCCGTACGTGTAACCATGACGCCACCACGAACCCGCATAAAACGGCTCCGCCACCCGCGGCGCGATGAACACCGCACCCATCGGAACATAACCCGACGTCAAACCCTTCGCCGTGGTCATCATGTCCGGCTGCAAATCGAAACGAGTGGACGCGAACCACTCGCCGCCGATACGACCGAAACCGGTCACCACCTCGTCGACGACAAACAGAATGTCGTGCTCACGGCAGATGTCACGCACCTCCGCCAGATACCCCTCCGGCGGAAGATACACCCCACCCGCACCGATGATCGGCTCCGCGAAAAACGCCGCGATCTTGTTCGCACCGACCCGCTCGATCAACTCGAGCAGACTCTTCGCATCATCCCAACCGACCGTCGCCGCATCCGCCATCAGCTCGCCGTAACCCTCACGGTTCACCGGAATACCCGCCAGAGCCGTTCCCGCAACATGCATTCCGTGATACGCCTTCTGACGACCGACAATGATCGCCTTCTCCGGCTGCCCCACCTCATGCCAATACCGACGAGCGAGCTTCGCCGCAGTGTCCACCGAATCCGAACCACCCGAGGTGAAAAAGATCTTGCTCCCGGCAACCGGCGCAATCGTCGCCAACCGCTCCGCCAACACCTGCGTCGTCTCGGGAACGAAATCACCGAAATTCGAGAAATGCGCAATCTTCGACAACTGAGCCGCCACCGCATCCGCGATCTCGGCGCGCCCGTGCCCGACATTGGTGAACCACAAGCCCGCCGTCGCATCCAGATACCGAGTGCCCTCGCGGTCCCAGATGTACGCCCCCTCACCGCGAGAGACGACAAACGCGCCGTTCTTCTCCACAGCGCCCATGTCCGCGAACCCGTGCCACAATGCCGAAGCCATCATTGTCCCCTTCGAATACAAACGATGCTGGTGTGCAAACGATGTGCTGCGACTATATCGACACCGGGAATCGGCGCACGACGGCGCTCGCCGGGCACCGGCATTTCCGGGTACACACGTAATCTGTCGACCATGACTTTTGCCGACAATCTCGCCGCACTGCCCACCATCGATCATCTGGCCGCCATCGAGGTACTCGACGCCGACGGAACCGTCGTCGACACCGTGGAGAACAAGCCCGGAAAGTCCGGCTCGGTCAAGGTGTACAACCATCTTGCCGAGGTCTACGGCGCCCTGACACCCGAAGCCGCGACAGCAGGACTGACGATCTTCGCCGAGCACACCGAGGACGCGCGATCGAACCCCGGCAAGCACCCGAACATCGACCGACTCGATCAGGTGATCGCCACCGGAAGCGGGCTAGGACTGCGGGGCGTTCCGGCCGCGTAGCCCGGCGCCCAACCGTCCGACGGCATTGACCGCCAACGCCATCAGGGCCATCGCGATGCCCAGCACGACAAATCCAATGAACAGGGCCAGGTAGCCCTGGTGGCGCGGATCCATGAACGGGTACGGATACCAGTCGACGATCGGACCTCGAATCAACGTGTACACCGCGTAGATCACCGGAAACAGCAGCCACTGCAGCGAGCGAATTTCGGAGATCCTGTGCCGCGAAGCGAAGAACACCCAGTCGAGGAGCATCACCAGCGGAAGAATGCGGTGCAGCGCCGAGTTGATCCACGCGTCGTTCAAATTGACGTCGATGTTCGCGAGTAGGACGGCGTAGATGATTCCGGTGATGACCATGTACAGAGTCACCGCGCCACGAATCGACTGCCATGTCCTCGATTGCGGATCACGAAATGCACCCACCAGCAACACGAACACCGCGAGGATATTGCTCTCGATGGTGAAGTAGCTCAGATAGTTCGACAACGAGAATCCGTCGGCGTTGCGAATCGGGATCCACAACAACGCAGTGAGTCCGTAGAGCGCGAACAACAATCGAAGTACTCGCACGGCAACAGGTGTCGACGCGACAGGCACCGATGACTCATTTGCGGTATTTGTCGTCACTCGACGATATTTGCACATCACTACGATCTGCGAGCGGTAGTTGTGAATGCGTTCGATAGGCTGTCATCAGCATGTCTACAACACCACCGGCCCCGCTCTCCCCCAAGCGGAGTGACCTGAAGAGCGCGCTGGCACAGGTCTCACTCCGCGACGAGAGTCGACTCCGTCGCAAACTCGACCGCGCCCGCACACCAGACGCTCTGGTGGCGCTGGCCGAAGAAATCGAGAAGGCACGCACACGCTTGGCTGCCCGCGCAGTCAGTGTTCCCGCGGTCTCGTACCCCGAAGCCCTGCCCGTCAGTCAGCGCAAGGACGACATCGCGACCGCGATCTCGGAGAATCAGGTTGTCATCGTCGCCGGCGAGACCGGCTCGGGTAAGACAACCCAGATCCCGAAGATCTGTCTCGAACTCGGACGTGGCGTCCGCGGACTGATCGGACATACACAGCCGCGCCGGTTGGCAGCCCGCACCGTTGCCGAACGTATCGCCGAAGAACTCGACACCGAACTCGGCGACGCCGTCGGATACACCGTGCGGTTCACCGACCAGGTCTCGGATCGCACCTACGTCAAGCTCATGACCGACGGCATTCTCCTCGCCGAAATTCAGCGCGACCGTATGCTCCGACGCTACGACACGCTGATCATCGACGAAGCGCACGAACGCAGCCTCAACATCGACTTCATCCTCGGGTACCTGGCTCAGCTGCTCCCCCGCCGACCCGACCTCAAGGTCATCATCACGTCGGCGACCATCGATCCCGAACGCTTCGCCGAGCACTTCGCTGTCGACGGTAAGCCCGCGCCGATCGTCGAGGTATCCGGGCGAACGTTCCCCGTCGAAATGCGTTACCGGCCACTGACTGTCGAATCCGGCGACATCACCTTCGACCGCGATCCCGTCGACGCGGTCTGCGAGGCTGTCGACGAGCTGAGCGCGGAGGGCGAAGGCGACATCCTGGTCTTCCTCTCCGGCGAACGCGAAATTCGCGACACCGCAGACGCTTTGCGCGATCGGCGTCTTCGCAACACCGAAGTCGTCCCGCTGTACGCGCGGCTGTCGGCCGCCGAACAACACAAGGTGTTCTCGCCGCACACCGGCCGACGCGTCGTCCTCGCAACCAACGTGGCGGAGACCTCGCTGACCGTTCCCGGCATTCGGTACGTCGTCGATCCAGGAACGGCGCGCATTTCGCGATACTCGGTACGCACCAAAGTGCAGCGGTTGCCGATCGAACCGATTTCCCAAGCGTCGGCGCGTCAGCGCTCCGGGCGTTGCGGCCGCGTCGCCGAAGGAATCTGCATCCGCCTGTACTCCGAGGAGGACTTCGAGTCACGGCCGGCATTCACCGAACCGGAGATCCTGCGAACCAACCTCGCATCCGTGATCTTGCAGATGACGGCTCTCGGCCTGGGCGACATCGCGGCCTTCCCCTTCGTCGAACCGCCGGACCAGCGCGCGGTGAAGGACGGAATCGGACTCCTCGAAGAACTCGGCGCCATCGCGCGAGGTTCCGAGGCCAGCCACCCCGAACTGACGCCCGTCGGCCGCGAGCTGGCCCAGATTCCGGTGGATCCGCGGATGGCACGAATGCTGGTGGAAGCCAAGAACAACGGTTGCCTTCACGAAACCCTTGTCATCGTCGCGGCACTGTCCATTCAGGACGTTCGCGAACGGCCCGCCGAATTCCAACAGGCAGCCGACGAAAAGCATGCCAGGTTCAACGTCGAGAACTCCGATTTCCTGGCCTACCTGAAACTGTGGGACTACTTACGCGAACAACGTAACGATCTGTCCTCCAACCAGTTCCGCAAGATGTGCCGGAACGAGTTCCTGCACTGGCTCCGGATCCGCGAATGGCAGGATCTGCACGGGCAACTCCGGCAGATCACGCGCGGTCTCGGCTGGACAGTGGGAGAGACGCCGGCAAGCGAGAACGCGATCCATCAGTCGCTCCTCGCCGGATTGCTCTCGCATATCGGGCTACGCGAGGGCGAGAAGCGGGACTACCTCGGCGCCAGGGGCAGCCACTTCGCGATCTTCCCCGGATCGGGACTGTTCAAGAAGCCACCACGCTGGGTCATGGCCGCCGAACTCGTGGAAACGTCGAGGCTGTGGGCGCGCATGTCCGCGCGTATCGAACCCGAGTGGGCCGAAAAGCTCGCCCCGCACCTGGTGAAACGGACCTATTCCGAACCGCACTGGTCCTCCAAGCGAGGCTCGGCGATGGCATACGAGCGGGTCACTCTCTACGGAGTTCCCCTCGTGACCGGCCGCGCAGTGACGTACTCGCGAATCGATCCCGAGGCCTCCCGCGATCTCTTCATCCGCCATGCGCTGGTGCAGGGGGAATGGCAGACGAACCACAAGTTCTTCCACGAGAACCGCGCACTGCTCGACAACGTCGAGGAACTCGAGAACCGTGCGCGCCGCCGCGACATCCTCGTAGACGACGAGACTCTCTACGAGTTCTACGACGAACGTATCGGCCAGGAAGCCGTGTCCGCCAAGCATTTCGACCAGTGGTGGAAGACTGAGCGGCGCAAGAATCCGAGTCTGCTGACGTTCACGCCGGAAACCGTGGTCAACTCCGACGCCGCTGCAGTCCTCGGTGGCGAGTACCCGGACGCGTGGCGCCAGGGCGACATGCAGTTTCCGCTCACTTACCAATTCGAACCCGGAAAGGATGACGACGGCGTCAGCGCGCACATCCCGGTCGGCCTGCTCGCGCAACTTCAGCCGGTCGGCTTCGACTGGTTGGTCCCGGGTATGCGCGTCGACCTGGTTACCGCTCTGATCAAGACGTTGCCCAAGAACATTCGACGCGCTGTCGTGCCGGCACCCGACTACGCCGCCGCAGCGTTGGCAGCAGTCAAACCTCGATCCGAGCCGTTGATGACCGCAATGGCCCGTGAACTCTCGCACTTGGGCGGGATCCAGATCGACGCCAAGGACTTTGATCCCGCCGCGCTGCCCGACCATCTTCGGATGACGTTTGTCGTCGAGGACGAATCGGGCAAGGTTCTCGCGAAGGGTAAGGATCTGGCGCAGCTGCGACGCGCGCTCGCCCCGCGCGTGCAGAAAGAAGTAGCCAAGGCGGCAACCGGTACCGAACGGGCAGCGGCAACCGTCTGGACATCCGAGACACTCGGCGCGTTGGAACCGACCATCACTCGCTCCATCGGCGGGCAGCAGGTAACCGGATACCCGGCACTGGTGCCGGAAAACGGCGGAGTTGCCGTTCGTGTCCTGAGTACACCGGCTGCGCAGGCGCAGGCGATGCGGGAAGGCACTCGGGCGCTTCTCCTGGCGGCCGTTCCCACCCAACTCAAGGCAGTGACCGCCGGCTTGTCGAACGCGCAGCGTCTGGCGCTCGGCCAGAATCCGGACGGCGGCTTGGAGGCCCTCGTCGAGGATTGCCGAGTGGCAGCTGCCAACGAAGTGATTGCGGCCCACGGTGGACCGGTGCGCACGCCTGAGGCCTTCGACGCCCTGGTGAAGATCGCACGCTCCGAACTGGCCGGGCGCGTTTCCGCGATCCTGCGCATGATTGTTCCGATCCTCGAACACGCCCACCAACTGAGCGTCGTCCTCGAACGCTCACGCGGGGAGGCAGCCGACGACGTCCGAGAGCAGTTGACCTCACTGCTTTTTCCGGGTTTCGTCGCCGAATTGGGCTCAGCGCGCCTACGCGATTTGCCGCGGTATCTTGCCGCAGCAAAATTCCGTCTCGAAGCTCTGCCTGCAAGCGCACAACGAGATCAGCAGGCGATGGATGTCCTCGACCGGGTGTACGCAGCGTACGACCGGTTGTTGAGTTCACTTCCCGAAGAGCGACGCACGGCCAGGGACGTCGACGCGATCAGCTGGATGATCGAAGAACTGCGCGTGAGTCTGTTTGCGCAGTCCCTCGGTACACCCACACCGATATCCGAAAAGCGAGTCCTGAAAGCTATCGAAGCGATCAAGCGTTGATGTTCGACGAGGATTGCGCGATCAGTAGATTGTCTGAATGTTGACGTTGGTGAGGAAACCGCCAAAGGTGGCAACAGTGTTGGCGAACCCGAGGGTTACCAGGCTGTTCACGACTCCGAGAACTGCAACTAAGTTCATAACGCCTCCGTGAAGATCCGAGATGCGGACGAACGTACCTGGTAGACACTAAGCGAATAACTAGCCCGATTTGTTCGATTGTTCGCTTTGTGTTCTCAGCGTTACCTAGTGCCCGCTCCGTGCTCTGAGCGTTACCTGAGTCGAAGGCCTCAGTCGACGGAAACGGGCTCGGCGCCGGGAGCCTTGTCGGCGGCACGGGTCTCGGCATGTTCGCGCATGTCGGTGATCTCACGTTCGAAATCCGCGGCGGAACTGAAGGACTTGTACACCGAAGCGAATCGCAGATACGCAACCTCGTCGAGATTTCGAAGCGGATCGAGAATCGCGAGCCCTACCTCGTTGCTGGGAATCTCGGCAGAACCCGATGCACGTACGGCATCTTCGACCTGCTGGGCCAGCAAATTCAGCGAGTCGTTGTCCACTTGGCGGCCCTGGCATGCGCGACGCACACCTTTGACAACCTTTTCCCGGCTGAACGGCTCCGTCACGCCGCTGCGCTTCACGACCGAGAGAACTGCCGTCTCGACCGTGGTGAATCGACGTCCACACTCGGGGCACGAACGGCGCCGCCTGATCGCCTGGCCCTCGTCGGCCTCGCGTGAATCGACCACTCGGGAATCAGGGTGCCGGCAGAACGGGCAATGCATCGGGGTTCCTTCGTTGTCGCCGAAATGGCCGCAACTCAGATTCGCTACCGACTGCAAATCCTCCGACGATTTACAGAGCAGATCCACGTACTCAACGCGACCACCCGAGGTGGTGGGACTGTCAAGTGGACAGCTTACTCGCTGTGAACCGACTGCTCTCACGCTCGGTACGCCCCCGCCTGGGAGGGGTACGGTCAGCGGCCCGAGACCGGCACGATCAGAGTTTGCCCAACGGACAGCCCGGAACTCGACATCGCATTGAGATCCATGATCTGCTCGATCACCGAACCGACAGCCTGGCCAGGCGCAACCTTGGCAGCAATATCACTGAGGGATTCACCCGCGGCAACACGAACCACTTCGGTCGCGCCGTGTGTCGCAGCTACATCACCACTCGACAAAGCGCCGATCCCCACCAACGCCAACACTGCCAGTGCAGTGAATACGGCGCCCAGGAACACTGTCTTCCAGCTGACGTCCTCGGCAGCCACTTCATGTTCGACCCGTGAGACACCGACTCGGTTTCGGTGCGCAAAACTTCCTCCGTACGGGCGTGACGAATCGTGCTCGCTGTCCCACCGGCGAGGAGACTCACGCAATGACCGCGAACCTGAAACCGCGCCCACCGCCGGAACACGGCGAACGACGGCCGCCTGCGGTTCGTTGTCGACATACCTGGCCACACCCCGCATTTCGGCCGTACCGCGCCGTTCGAATGACACAACGTCAGCATCGGACCCACCATCAGGCCCATAGAACGAGGGGTGGTACTTCAGTGCCGACGTGCCGTCGAAACCAATCGCATCGACACCAAACGCGTCGACACCAATCGCGTCGTCGAAAATCCTGTTGCTTTGCAGTGCTGCGTTACCCATCGTGACCTCCGCTGGTCGACACCGATCGATGTGTTCGATCATGCGTTCGATGGAACGCATGTTCGAATTTCTACCACGCCTGGCCGACAATGTCTCTACTTCGAGCGACACGAATCGAACAGATGTTTGAAACCGCGAGCAAATCCGGCTAGATTCGTGTCAGACCACACAGCGGGAATTTGCGAAAGCCTCCGTGTTTGTCGACAGCTCGAATGTTGGCAGGAGGCACCGACAGGTTTCTGCGTGATGTGCACCAGGCACTTTTTCAGGCACGACTTCTTCAGACACGGAGGCAACAGGCCATGAAGGACGATCGCTCCAGCACAGCCGCGGAGGCAGGAGCTTCTGCAGTTCCGTCTCCGTCGAGCGAGACGCTCACCGAGCGTCAGCGGCGCGTTCTCGAAGTGATCCGCGATTCGGTGACGGAGCGCGGGTATCCGCCCAGCATTCGCGAGATCGGCGATGCGGTGGGGCTCACCTCCACCTCGTCCGTCGCACATCAACTGCGAACGTTGGAGCGAAAGGGCTTCCTTCGCCGCGATCCCAATCGCCCTCGCGCGGTCGATGTTCGAGGCCTCGACGAAGTTGCAGCCGATACCGCCATCGCATCCGTGTCGAAGCATTCGGGCGAGTACAACAGCGCCGACCCGCTACCGGAGCCGGCGTTCGTCCCCATCCTGGGTCGCATCGCTGCCGGCGGACCGATCCTCGCCGAGGAAGCGGTGGAGGATGTGTTCCCACTCCCCCGCGAACTCGTCGGCCAGGGTTCGCTCTTCATGCTCAAGGTCGTCGGCGAGTCGATGATCGATGCAGCGATCTGCGATGGCGACTGGGTTGTCGTCCGTCAGCAGAACGTCGCGGAGAACGGTGACATCGTGGCCGCAATGATCGACGGCGAAGCCACTGTGAAGACGTTCAAGCGCACGAAGAAGGAGGTGTGGCTGATGCCGCACAACGACCTCTTCGAGCCGATTCCCGGCAACAACGCTGTCATCCTGGGCAAGGTTGTCACCGTCATGCGGAAGATCTGAGCTCGCTCGCACCCTACGACCACAAGACTCTGGGCCCCGGCATCAGCCGGGGCCCAGAGTCTTTACGTGACGATCAGCGGTGCATCACCCGAATCAGAGATTCAGCGAACGTCCGATGATCTCCTTCATGATCTCGGTTGTGCCACCGTAGATGGTCTGCACACGAGAGTCCATGTACGCCTTGGCAACCGGGTATTCCTTCATGTAGCCGTAGCCTCCGTGCAGCTGGAGGCAGCGGTCGATGAGCTTGACCTGAGCTTCGGTGGTCCACCACTTCGCCATCGCAGCTTCCTGCACGGTCAGCTTCTCGGCATTGAGCTGTTCGATGAACTTGTCCACCAGGATCCGCACTGCGGTGGTCTCCGTAGCCAACTCGGCGAGGACGAATCGGGTGTTCTGGAAGCTACCGATCGACTTACCGAAGGCCTTGCGGTCACGGCAGTACTGGATCGTGCTCTCGAGAACCGATTCCATTGCGGCAGCGGCAACAACGGCGATCGAGAGTCGTTCCTGAGGAAGGTTCTTCATCAAGTAGAAGAAGCCCATTCCCTCTTCGCCCAGCAGGTTGGCGGCGGGAACGCGGACGTCGGTGAAGCTGAGTTCGGCGGTGTCCTGAGCCTTCATGCCGATCTTGTCGAGGTTGCGTCCACGCTCGAAGCCCGGCATGTCCCGCTCGACGACGAGGAGGCTGAAGCCCTGCGCTCCCTTGTCCGGGTCGGTACACGCGACAACGATGATGATGTCGGCGTTGATTCCGTTGGTGATGAAGGTCTTCGAGCCGTTGAGGACCCAGTGATCCCCGTCGCGAACTGCTTTGGTCTTGATGCCCTGCAGGTCGCTACCGGTACCCGGTTCGGTCATCGCGATTGCCGAAATCAGCTCTCCCGAAGCGAATCCGGGCAACCAACGCTGCTTCTGCTCTTCATTGGTCAGCTCCAGCAGGTACGGCGCCACGACGTCGTTGTGCAACGTGAAGCCGATACCGCTGAACCCGCCCTTGGTGGTTTCCTCGGTGATGATCGCGTTGTAGCGGAAATCCTTCACACCGCCGCCGCCGAACTCCTCGGGCACCGCGGTTCCCAGGAAGCCCTGCTTTCCGGCCTCGACCCAGACGTCACGATCGACGATGTTCTGCTCTTCCCACTTCTCGTGGTTCGGAGCCACGTGCTGTGCCAAGAACTTCTGGTACGACTCCCGGAAGAGTTCATGTTCCGGTTCGAACAGGGTGCGCTCCACGCCGACTCCTTGCAATTCGATATACGGCACTTCAGTGATGTACCCGCTGGGGACGTACCCACTGGGGTGTATTCGCTGAGACTGGGCACGCCGAAGTGCGCGGGCCCACGTCACTGCCTCCGACGGTAGAACCTGTTGCGATACCCGTCGATGACCCGAACGATCACGATTCGTGACTGTAGCGGTTATCTGTTACTCGAAGTACGGAATTTGGCGAGATATCGCATGATCGGGTATGCGACGAGGATGCCGATCGATCCCCAGGCGATGCCGCCCAACTCGACCGAACCGATGGTCAGCGTCAAGTTCCCGATGCCGGCGACCAGCGCAGCCGCGGCGACCGTCAGGTTGACCGGATCGGTGAAGTCGACCTTCGCTTCCATCCAGATGCGCACACCGAGAATGCCGATGAGGCCGTAGAGAACCATCGTTGCGCCGCCGATGACGCCGTTCGGCACCGTGAAGACCAGAGCGCCGAATTTGGGCGAAAATGCCAGGATCACAGCGGTAGCGGCGGCTACCCAGTACGCGGCGGTCGAGTACACGCGCGTCGCTGCCATGACACCGATGTTCTCGGCATACGTGGTGGTTCCGGATCCGCCACCGGCGCCCGCCAAGGTAGTGGCGAGACCGTCGGCAAACAGTGCATTGCCGGCCAGATCGTCGAGGGACTTACCCGTCATAGCGGACACCGCTTTGACATGTCCGACGTTTTCGGCGACCAGAACGATCACCACGGGGAGCGCGAGCACGATCACCGACCAGTCGAACGACGGTCCGTGCAGACTCGGCAGCCCGAACCAGTCTGCTTCGCGCAGAGCGGACACTCGTTCACTGTCGAGTCCGCCGATGACCGCGGCGAAGACCCAGCCGATCACGACGCCGACCAGAATGCCCAGCCGGCCGAGCAGCCCGGGACCGACGACCGTGACCAGCAGGATCGAAACGAGCGTCACCGTGGCGATCAGCGGCTGCGATTCGAAGGAGCCGACCGCCGTCGGAGCGAGGTTGAGACCGATCAGCGCGACGACAGCTCCCGTCACCACCGGCGGCATGACGGCGTCGATGACCCGGCTGCCGATCAGACGTACGGCTACGCCGATCAACATCAACACGATGCCGACGGCCATGACGGCACCGAGTTGCGCGGCCGGGCCCGATCCTGCCGACGCTGTCAGCGGGGCGATGAACGCGAAGGACGAACCGAGATAGCTGGGGATCCGGCCCCGGGTGATGAGCAGGAACAGCGCGGTGCCGATACCCGAGAACAGCAGCGTCGTCGTGACGGGGAAGCCGGTGATGGTCGGAACGAGCAGTGTCGCTCCGAACATCGCGATGACGTGTTGCATCCCGATTCCGATGGTGCGCGGCCAACTCAGTCGTTCGTCCGGCGCCACGACGGCTCCGTCGGCGATCCGCTTGCCGTCTCCGTGGACAGTCCAGCCGATTCCGCCGGCCCCGGTCATTGTTTCTCGTTCGATCACAGGTCGAAATACTAGAGGTCAGGCGCTCGGTCTCCGACCGAGACCAACGAAACCAGTTCAGCGGATTGCGTCGGCCGCCGCTTTGCGCGCTGCCACCGGATCACCGGTTGCCAGCACCGCCGCCGCAGCCGCCTCACATTGCGCCATGGTGACTGACCCGACCTTCGCTCCCACACCCGCGACCGACGCCGCAGCGCACGACAGCGAGGAAACTCCGAGTCCGGCCAGAACACACGCCAACAGTGGATCGGCGGCCGCCTCACCGCAGACCCCGACGCGCTTACCTGCCGCCTGACCGGCCTGGGCCGTACGTGCGACAAGGGCGAGCACCGCGGGCTGCCACGGATCGGTCAGGTCGGCGAGTTCGGAGGACATCCGATCAGCGGCCATCGTGTACTGAGCAAGGTCATTGGTACCGATCGAGAGGAATTCGACGTGTTCGAGAATCTGGTCGGCCAACAGCGCCGCCGCCGGGATCTCCACCATCACACCGGGAACAAGATCGCGTGCCCGCACGGCATCGGCAAAACGTTTCGCCTCGGCCGGGGTGGCGATCATCGGTGCCATGACCCACGGCGACGAGTTGGTCGACGCCGCCGCTGCGGCGATCGCGTCGAGCTGGCGGTCGAGAATTCCCATGTCCTGCCAGGCGATTCGGACCCCACGAACGCCGAGCGCCGGATTCGCTTCCTCTTGATGGTTGGCGAATTTGAGCGGCTTGTCCGAACCCGCGTCCAACGTGCGAACAATGACCTTCTTTCCTGCGAAGGCCTCGAGAACCTCGGCGTAGATCGCCGCCTGCTCGTCTACGGTCGGTTCGGTCTCACGGCCGAGGAAGCAGAGCTCGGTCCGGAAGAGCCCGATGCCCCCCGCAGCAGTCGACGCCGCGGCGCGAGCGCCCGCGCCGTCTTGAACGTTGGCGAGAACGTCGACCGGCCGTCCGTCCGCCGTCTGGCCCGGTCCGGTCCATGTGCTGACGCGTTCGCGATCGATCCGAGATTGTTCGACCAGTTCGCGCGCCCGCTCGGGATCCGGCTCCGCGATCACGTCGCCGGTGGTTCCGTCGATCAGAATCGGCGTTCCTGCCGAAATGGACTCCAATTCCTTCGCGGCAACGATGCACGGGATGCCCAACTGCCGCGCGATGATTGCCGTGTGGCTGGTCGGGCCGCCGTAGATGGTCACGAGCCCGATGATCTTGGTTGCATCGAGGCCCGCGGTGTCTGCAGGAGCAAGATCGTCCGCGCACAGCACCGATGGTGTCTCGGGCATCGGAACTCCTGGTTCGGGTAATCCGGAGAGTTCGGCGATCACGCGGTCGCGGATGTCCTCGAGGTCCGTGACGCGCTCGGCCATCACACCGCCGACTTTGGCGAACAGCACAACGAACTGCTCCGTCGCCGCGATCGCAGCCTGCACCGGGGGCACTCCGCCGGCGATCGATTTCTTGGCCGCCCCGATCCAGCCACGATCGGCTGCCATCGCCGCGTTGGCCTGCAAGACCTCGGCAGCCGCGCCTGTAGCTTCGGCCGCCCGTCCGAGGAGGCGGTTCTCGACAACCTTCGCCGCTGCGACGAAGGTGTCGGCGGCGGCCTCTCGATCGGCCTCGTCGAGGGCCGGCGCATCGGTGACGAGTTCTGGTCGGCTGGACGGCCAGATAGCCGGGCCGTAGGCAATTCCGGGCACGACGGGAGTGCCGTGCACGGTGATGCGATTGAGCTGTTCGGTCATCTGTCCTCCTTGAGCGATGGGCCCGGTGTCACACCGGAGCACCTCGAGCGCGTTGAGCCCACACCTTCGTTGTGACGAAGATTACTCCCAAGTCTTGACATGTCAACACACTCGGGCGTAAAACAACATAAAGCAACATTCACTGTGACCCACAACGCACCGTCGGATCACATTTCGGAATCGGAGAGCACGTGTACGCGGAAGAACGCCAACAAGCGATCGGCACCATGGTGTCGCAGCGCGGACGCATGTCCGTGGCGGCTCTGTCGGAGACCTTCGGTGTGACCACCGAGACCGTGCGTCGCGATCTGGCATTCCTCGAGCGGATCGGACAGATCAGGCGTGTACACGGCGGCGCCGTTCCGACCGGATCCCTCCACGTGACCGAACCGGGCATGGCGGAACGCGATCAGACCCGGGCGCAACAGAAGGACCGGATCGCCCGCTGCGCGGTCACCTATCTCCCTCCTACCGGCGGCAGCGTGATCTTCGACGCGGGCACCACCACAGGCCGCATGATCCCCGAACTACCGACCGAGAACGACTTCACAGCAGTCACCAATTCCGTCCCGATCGGCGCACGACTGGCATCGATGAACTCGATTTCCCTGATCCTGCTCGGAGGACGAGTACGCGGGGTGACGCAAGCCGCGGTCGGCGAGGACGCCCTACGCCTGTTGAGCACGTTGCGAGTCGACGTCGCTTTCGTCGGAACCAACGCGATCAGCGTCGGGCACGGACTCTCCACACCGGACAGCGAGGAGGCCGCAGTCAAACGAGCGATGGTCAAAGCTGCCAATCACGTTGTCGTGGTGGCGGATTCCACGAAAGTCGGCCGCGAGCACTTGATCAGCTTCGCCCCCCTCGACAGCATCGACGTCCTCATCACCGACGAAGAGATCAGTCCCACAGACACATCCGAGTTCCACGACCACGGAATCGAGGTGGTGATCGCATGATCGTCACACTGACAGCCAACCCGAGTATCGATCGGACCGTGCAGCTCGAGCAACGGCTCGAACGAGGCTCCGTGCTACGCGCCCACTCCACTCGCAGCGACCCCGGCGGCAAGGGGGTCAACGTCGCGCGTGTTCTCGCCGCAGCCGACCTCGACGTCCTCGCGGTCCTACCGGGGAACGGCGGCGACCCCCTACTCTCGGCGCTCGCCGCCGGTGGAATTCCCCACATCGGCGTCGCCACGACGGGTCTGGCTCGCACCAACATCACCATCGCGGAACCGGACGGAACCACGACGAAGATCAACGAGCCCGGCGCGACGCTGTCGGGTTCGACGCTCGACGCCTTGGCGCAGGAACTGATCGCCCGCGCCGATACCGCCCTGTGGTTCGCGCTGTCCGGCTCACTGCCCCCCGGCGTTCCTCTCGGGTGGTACGGCGAACTTGTCGCGACGCTGCGCGATCACCCGTGCAAGGTAGCGGTCGACACCTCGGACGCCCCGCTGACGGCACTCGCCGAAGGCTTCCCCGACTCGGCACCTGACCTGCTCAAACCCAACGGCGAGGAACTCGCGCAACTGACCGGCGTCGACGGCCACGTCCTCGAACGTGCCGCCGAGAACGGTGATCGCGGGCCTGCAATCACGGCGGCACAGCGATTGGTCGATCGCGGCGTCGGCAGTGTGCTCGCCACGCTCGGCGCAGCAGGTGCTGTCCTCGTCACGGCCGACGGCGCGTGGATCGCCACCGCTCCCCCGATTGTCGCAGTCAGTACCGTCGGCGCAGGCGATTCGTCGCTGGCCGGCTACATCCTCGCCGAAGCGGGAGGGGGCTCGGAATCCGAGCGGCTACGTCACGCGGTCGCCTACGGAAGCGCCGCTGCCTCCCTTCCCGGCACAACCCTTCCCACGCCCGAACAGATCGATCTGGCAGCGGTTTCGGTATCTGCAGCAGATGCCGCCTCTCCCATCCCCGTCCCCACCGAACTCGCCTGACGCCCTAAGGAACCTGACATGTCCGATACCACCGCAGCCGGCAGTTCCGGCCCGGAGATCATCAGTCCCGAACTGATCTCACTCGACACCGACCTGGGTACGACCAAGGAAGATGTCATTCGTTCTCTCGCAGCGCGATTGACTGCTGCGGGTCGGGCAAGCGACGCCGCGGGACTGGTCGATGCAGCACTCGCTCGCGAAGCGCAGTCCGCGACCGGGTTGCCCGGCGGAATCGCAATTCCCCACTGCCGCGCCGAGGCCGTCTCGTCCGCATCCCTGGGGTTTGCTCGACTCGATCCGAAGGTCGACTTCGGTGCACCCGACGGCCCCGCCGATCTCGTGTTCCTGATCGCGGCACCCGAGGGCGCCGGAGCCGAGCACATGAAGCTGCTCTCGTCCTTGGCCCGAGCGCTCGTCCGACCCGCGTTTGTCACGTCGCTTCGTGAGGCGTCGACGCCGGACGAGATCGTGAGACTGGTCGACGAGGTCCTCAATCCCGCGCCGAAGGATGCTCCAGCAAAGGCTGCGGCAGCCACACCCACTCCTCCTGTTTCCACTGGGAAACACTCCACCGAGGAGGCCCCGGCTCCAACGCCCGCGGAGCGTCACATCGTCGCGGTCACCGCATGCCCGACCGGAATCGCTCATACCTACATGGCTGCGGACTCACTCGTCGCCGCGGGTGAACGCGCCGGGGTCAAGGTTCACGTCGAAACGCAGGGCTCGAGCGGAAGCACCCCCCTTGACCCTTCGGTCATCGCCGGAGCCGCCGCGGTTATCTTCGCCACCGACGTCGGAGTGAAGGGCCGCGACCGGTTCGCCGGCAAACCCGTTGTCGCTTCCGGTGTCAAGCGGGCAATCAACGAGCCGGACAAGATGCTCGCAGAAGCGTTGCGCGCCTCCGAGAATCCCGCCGCCGCCACCGTTGACGGCACCGCCGCAGCGGCCGCGGATTCCGATGCCGGTTCCGTAGGGTTCGGCACCCACCTCCGTCAGGTCCTCCTGACCGGTGTCAGCTACATGATCCCGTTCGTCGCGGCCGGCGGTCTGCTGATCGCACTCGGCTTCCTGCTCGGCGGATACGAGATCTCCGGTCCGGCCAAGGACATCGTTCTCGACAACTCGATCACCAACCTTCCCGACGGTGGTCTGGCCACCTATCTCGGCGCAGTGCTGTTCCAGATCGGTTCGTTGGCATTCAGCTTCCTGGTGCCCGCGTTGGCCGGCTACATCGCCTTCGCCATCGCCGACCGGCCTGGCATCGCTCCCGGCTTCACAGCCGGCGCGGTCGCCGTGTTCGTCGGTGCCGGTTTCATCGGCGGCTTGGTCGGTGGTCTCATCGCCGGTGTCGTCGCGCTCTACATCGGCCGGATCGCCGTCCCGCAGTGGCTGCGAGGCCTGATGCCGGTGGTAATCATCCCGCTGTTCGCGACGCTGGTCGTCGGAGCACTGATGTTCATCGTCCTCGGGCGTCCGCTCGCCGCGATCACCTCCGGTCTCACCGACTGGCTCAACGGACTGTCCGGCAGCTCGGCCATCTTCCTCGGCATCATTCTCGGCCTGATGATGTGCTTCGACCTCGGTGGACCGGTCAACAAGGCGGCTTACGCCTTCGCCGTCGCCGGACTCAACGTCAACGACCCGGCCACTTTGCGCATCATGGCGGCTGTCATGGCTGCCGGTATGGTTCCGCCGCTTGCCATGGCACTTGCCTCGACGGTGCTGCGTCCCAAGCTCTTCAGCGAAGCCGAACGGGAGAACGGAAAGGCTGCCTGGTTGCTGGGTTCGGCATTCATCTCCGAGGGCGCGATTCCGTTCGCCGCTGCCGACCCGCTTCGCGTGATCCCCTCGATGATGGCGGGCGGCGCGGTCACCGGCGCGCTGATCATGGCTTTCGACGTCACTCTCAGCGCCCCGCACGGCGGCATCTTCGTCTTCTTCGCAGTCGGCGGAATCGGCTGGTTCCTGGTCTCGCTCGCCGCGGGAACCGTGGTAGCTGCGCTCGCCGTCGTCGGAGCCAAGGAGTTCTTCCGCAAGGGGCCGTCCGATGCCGAACTCGACCCCGAAATCGTGCCCGCTGCGGCATGATCGACAGCAGGCAACACTGCAGTCACCGCCTGAGTCACCAGATCTGCCCGAACACCCCATAACGTCCGCAACGACAGTTCTACAACGAGGAGATCCCATGCCCAGCAAGACAGTTGCCGTCGGTTCCGCAGTCGGCCTCCACGCCCGCCCCGCCGCTCTCATCGCCGAAGCAGTCGGAGCCTCCGGCGCCACGGTCACCCTCGCAGTCGCCGACGGCGAACCGGTGGATGCAGGGTCGGCACTGATGATCATGACGCTCGGAGCCGCCAAGGACACCGAAGTAACCATCGAGTCCGACGACGCCGACGCACTCGCCAAGGTCGCCGAGCTGGTAGCCGCTGATCTCGACGCCTGACCTGATGTCAGTCGGTGCTGTGCAGCGGGCCGGACACTCTCACGGAGTCAGTGCGAGTGTCCGGCCCAGCCAGTCCATTTCGAGTTCCAGAGCAGTGCCCCACACATCACCCGAGTGCCCGCCGGGAAGGGTGTAGTAGTCCACGTTCATGTCGGCGGCGCGTGCAGCCTCGAACATGATCTCCTGCTGAGGGCGGTAGATGTCGTCGTCCTCACCCGCGACAAATACACCCGACAACTGCGGATACCGATTCTGCGCCATCAGGTCTCGGGCGTTGACCGCGTCGAACGCGCTTTCGTCACCGTCGAACATGGCCGCCACGGTGTCCTCGTGATCACCGGTCGACGGTTCGTCCTGGCCGGAGAAGTCCAGGAACGACGGGTATCGGTCCGGGAAGTTCACGGCCATCTCGATCGCGCATGTCCCGCCGTAGGAGAACCCACCGATAGCCCATTGCGCAGCGTCCGGATTCACTTGAAGGTTCGATTCGATCCAGTTCGGGACGTCCTGGTCCAGATACGTCGCGACGTTGCCGAGCGCAGAATCCATGCAGCCGGGGTTGGCGTCGTAGTCCCCCAACGCGTCGGGCACCACCACGACGGGAGCAAGCCCGGAATGCCTCGACGCATAGGCGTCGACGGTGGTCGCGAGCCGGCCACTGTCCAGCCAGTCGCTGGGGCTGCCGGGCTCACCCGCCACCAACACCAGTACGGGCAACTCGGCACGCGGATCGGCAAGATAGGCCGGCGGGAGATACAGCGTCGCAGGCCTCGCGTCGAATCCCGAAACGTTTCCTGGAATCGCCGCTTCCGTCACGACACCGTTGCTCGGCATCCGCACCGGAACCTGCCAATGAGTTTCGGTGGGCAGTCCCCGTTGTACCCAAGGTTCGGCCCCGGGGAGCGAATCGAAGGCAACGTTCTCGACCGAGCCCACCGGCCAGTGCCCGACCAGTGAGCCGAGTGTGGGATAGGTGCCGGTCTGCGCGTTGACCTGACCTACTGCGACGATCGCGGCCAGCCCGGCGAATGCCGTCACCGAAAGGCCACGCGCAAGCCCTGGGCGCCGAAGGAGAACGAGTGCGGCGCCGATGACTCCGAACATCGCCAGCGCTATCCAGACAAAATTCGACGCCGGTAGCTGCGCGGGCAGCGGCCGAAAGCTGAGCCACACGAACGTCGCACCGGTGGCTGATCCGAGCACTGACAGAACTAGCGCAACCAACGCGGCCCGACGCGGCAACCACCGAAGCAGAAGCAACGTGCCGACGCCGACGATGACGGAACCCACGAGCAGCACTGCGGTGATGTGTCCGTGCTCGAGTGACATACGCGAGAGCCGCGTCAGGAGTTGATGCCCGTGCATTCGTTCCAGTATCCACATCTACCGGCGGTCTGCGAATTCGTGGAATTATTTGGGAATCAGCGGCGTCGTCGAAATCTCACGAACGCCGCGCCCCCGATCGCACATCCTGCCGCGACCAACCCGGCCCACACGAATGTCCACGGATCGACCCCGACACCGACCGAACCGTCAGACGAGTCAGCCGTCGCTTCTGTCGCGTCCACGAGCGCTCGCATCACGTACACCGGCGGCAACGCTCCGCCGGCAGATTCAGAACCGATCAGAACATCGCCCGCGTCGTTGAATGCCATCGCCTCACCCTGAGGCTCCTTCGGGAGCGGGATCCGCAGCGGTTCGGTACCGGTGAGCGTCGCGCCGATTCCGCCGTCCACGACTTCGTACACGTACAGGTCGGAGTAACTCCGAAGTGCGATCGCCGAACCGTCCGACGACACCGCTCCCCCGGTGAACATCACCGACACGGGCTTCTCCGGTCCGAGGGACACGGCTCCGACGCGCTCGAGCGGCGTCGGGCCGGGCTGCGCCAAGTCACTCAGTTTCTGATCCCCGACCGGTGTGTAGACACTGCTTTCGCCGAACAATTCCTTGGTCACGACAAAAACGTGGCCGTCGGGGTCGAGCAGTATCGACTCGGTGTCGTGCGCACCGTCCGGGTACGTGAGGCGGTGCAACGTACCGCCACCGGAATCGAGGTCCATCGTGATGAACGCCACTGTTTCGCGGGTCCGGAGGTTGTCACCGGTGTCCGACAGAACGAGCGTTCGCCCACTCACCGCAAGATCTTCGACGTCGTAAGGGTCTATCGGGACCGGAATCTGTTTCTGGACAACACAGTTCAGGTCCATTTCGAATACGAAGTCGTCACTGCCGCCGTCGCCCATCGCGTAGATCCGATCGTCGACGACGACCATCCCCGACAACTCCTGGAGCGCAGGATCCGTAGGTGTGCACAGTGGGGCGAACTCGCTCGGTTCGAACGACGATGCCTGTGCGGGTGCTCCGGGAAGCAATACGGTTGCCGTAGTCGCCGCGATCACCGCGACCACGGCCCCGAAATTACGCACTAGGTGCGTACTCGACCAATGCCGAGGCCAACATCTGTGGCACACGTGCGTGCACCCGCGTTCCGGCCTCTTCGTGCGTCGATTCCAGAATCGTTCCGTCCGAGTGGATTCGAGCCATCAAGTCACCCCGCGTGTACGGCACCAGCACGTCGACCTCGACCTCCGGTCGAACCAGCACCTCACTGAGATGTGCTCGCAGTTCAGCGATTCCCTCGCCTGTCCGCGCCGAGACGAACACGGCGCCAGGCAACAGACCACGTAGTTGCGTCAAGGTAACCGGATCTGCCGCGTCGATCTTGTTGACCACGATCAACTCCGGCGGAGCCTTCGAATCCGTCTCGCGTAGAACATCGGTGACGACTTCCCGCACAGCCTTGATCTGTTCTGTCGGCAACGGATCCGAACCGTCGACGACGTGCAGAAGCAGATCCGCGTCGGTTACTTCCTCGAGAGTCGAGCGGAATGCCTCGACCAACTGAGTCGGCAGGTGTCGCACGAAGCCGACCGTATCGGTGAGTACGTACTCGCGGCCGTCGTCGAGTGCTGCGCGGCGCGTCGTCGGGTCCAAGGTGGCGAACAACGCGTTCTCCACGAGCACACCGGATCCGGTGAGCGAATTGAGCAGACTCGATTTGCCCGCGTTGGTATATCCGACGATGGCGATCGACGGAATGTCGCTCTGCAATCGACGTGTGCGCTTGGTGTCGCGAGCGGCCTTCATGCCCTTGATCTCGCGGCGTAGTTTTGCCATGCGCTCACGAATACGGCGACGGTCCGTCTCGATCTTCGTTTCACCGGGACCACGCAGACCCACACCGCCGTTGCTACCGGCACGGCCACCGGCCTGGCGCGACATCGACTCGCCCCAACCACGCAGACGCGGGAGCATGTACTCCATCTGAGCAAAAGCCACCTGGGCTTTACCCTCACGGGAAGTCGCGTGCTGAGCAAAGATGTCGAGAATCAGAGCCGTCCGGTCGATGACCTTGACCTTGACGATCTTCTCCAGCGCCGTGAGCTGCGCCGGCGTCAGCTCGCCGTCGCAGACGACGGTGTCGGCACCGGTCGCCAGGACGACTTCGCGCAGTTCCTGCGCCTTGCCGGAACCGATGTAGGTGGCAGCGTCAGGTTTGTCGCGGCGCTGAACCAGTCCTTCGAGAACCTCCGAGCCGGCCGTCTCGGCAAGTGCGGCCAGCTCGGTCATGCTCGCCTCGGCCTGCTCGGCGGTTCCCTGCGTCCAGACGCCGACCAGGACAACTCTTTCGAGTCGAAGCTGGCGGTACTCGACTTCGGTGACGTCCTCGAGCTCGGTCGACAGACCGGCCACGCGGCGCAGGGCGCCGCGATCTGCGAGTTGCATCTCACCGGTCGACGGGTTGCCCGATGCAGAATCTGCCGCGTATTCGGCTTGCGCGTACTCGGACTGCTCGTGAGCGGTGGACTCTTCGTTTTCATGTGTGTTCGTCATACAAGATCCATGGTCCCACGAAACCTGGGCACGGTGCATCCGTATTTCCTGCAGGCGTATTTCCCACGGGCGATATCACACGAGCGATTGCCACCAGGCGTCGCTGATCGTCCCGTTCGCCACCAGAACCGAGGGCCCCCGCAAAGACCCTTCACCGCCTTCGACGGTGACCTGCACTTCGCCGCCGAGCACGCGCACCAGCACCGAACCTTCGTCGCTGCCGTCGTACTTCAGCGCCGCGGCCGCAGCTGCGACCGTTCCGGTTCCGCAGGAACGAGTCTCGCCCACACCACGCTCGTGTACCCGCATGTGGACCCCGCCGTCGTGGATCGGCGTCACGATCTCGATATTGACCCCGTGCGGGAAGAACCCGGGATCGAAGCCCGGAGAAACACTCAGATCGAGCGCACTCAACACTTCTGCCGTCACGTGCTCGTCGACGCATGCCAAATGCGGATTACCGACGTCGATGCCGACGCCGGCGAAGACGCGGCCGTCGATTGTTGCCGAACTGGTGCCGAGTTCTTTGATCCGGCCCATCGCCACGGTCACGTCACCGTGCGTGGCGTCGTAGCCGTGCACCACGACCGGACGCGCTCCGGCGCGGCTGCCGACCACGAACTCGTCCTTGCTCTCCAAGCCCGACGCCTTGAGGTAATGGGCAAATACCCGAACGCCGTTTCCGCACATCTCCGCGATGGAGCCGTCGCTGTTGCGGTAGTCCATGAACCAGTCTTCTGCAGCGACGCCGTCGGGAAGTGCGGTGAGCACGCCGGCGTCCGCAAGTGCGCCCGCGCGAGCGACACGAAGGATGCCGTCGGCGCCGAGACCACGCTGGCGATCACACAACGCTGACACTCGTGCCGGCTCGAGATCGATCCGTACGTCGAGGTCAGGGAGAACAACGAAGTCGTTCTGCGTTCCGTGGCCCTTACTGAAATCCATGGTCGCCATCCTATCCGGACCTACCGACCGACTTACGCAGGTGACGCGGTGACCACCACGTTCTGTTCGTACGTGAATCCGGACGGCAACGAGGGGTCCGGCACCGTCGCGCCGCCGCAGGTCACGAGGACCAGCCTGGGCGCACCCGTTTCGGAAAAGAACTCGGCCGGCAAAGCCACCTTTTCGTACAGCTTCAGGCTCGCTGCGTGATAGGTGAACATCGTTCCGGCATCGTCGCTCACGTAGATCGGTGTTCCGGGCTTCATCTGGTGCAGCGCCCACAAGGCGCCGTGCGTGCGATCACCGTCGTCGACGTGGCCGGCAACAAGATTGGTGCCCTCCGACGATCCGAACTGCACACCGTTGGTGAAATGCGAAACCTTGTCAGGATGCGGAAGGATCATTCCGCGGTTGGCGCCGAACCCGCTGGTCACGATGTCGGCTTGCACATCCAGATCAGGAATCGCGAGCGTGTTCGGCGGCAAGTCCGTCGGCGCGGGCGCCCATGTCGCCTCTGGATCGGTTGGGGCTCCCACGTCGAATGGCGCTTCGGGAACGGGTGCGCTGACGGGCTTCCCGGCGGCACTCACCGCAAAATAGATCAGCACGCCGCCTACCGCGAGAAATGTGACGAGCAGCAGGAGAAGCGGCAGCCGACTCGCGCGTCGGCCTTTCGGTCGCGCGTGTGTCCCGCTCTGCGCCATGTTCGATGTCCTCCAGTCCGTCGATCGCGAAACGGATGGATCGCGAAAGAGCTAACTGTAAGATAGCTGATCGGCTCGATCGTGTTACAGACCGCGATCTGCAAGTGCAGAGAAGGCCGAGCGAGCCAGCTCCGGATCGGCACCGTCGAGCCAGTGCACGCGTGCGTCGCGACGGAACCATGAGCGTTGGCGTCGAACGTAGCGCCGTGTCCCGATGAACGTCCGTTCGAGTGCTTCGGCCAGATCGTATTCACCGTCGAAATGTGCGAGCACCTGTGCGTAGCCGATGGCTCGCGGCGCTGTGACGCCCTCACGCAATCCTTGCTCGACCAGCACGGCAACTTCGTCGACAAGCCCGCCCGAAAACATCAGCTCGGTTCGCAACCGAATCCGTCTGTCGAGTTCTTCCGTATCCCGATCCACGCCGATGATGCGGGTTCCCCAACGAGGGTCACCGATCTGCGGCGCCGAGGCCGCGAACGGCAGACCTGTCAGCTCGACGACCTCGAGCGCCCGAACCATCCGCCGGCCGTCCGTAGGCAGTATCGACGCCGCCGCTACCGGATCAGCAGCAACAAGCGCCGTATGCACCGCACCGACCCCACCGTCGGCCAGCACTGCTTCCCACTTCGCGCGAACTTCGGGATCCGTTGCCGGAAAAGACCATTCGTCGAGCAACGACTGGACGTACATCATGGATCCGCCGACGATCACCGGAACCTTGCCCGCCGCGATCAGATCCTCGGCGATCGCGATCGCGTCGGTTTGATAACGCGCGACGGTGGCCGTCTCCGTCACGTCGAGAACGTCGAGCAGGTGATGCGGAATCCCACGGCGCTCGGCAGGCGTCAGTTTGGCGGTCCCGATATCCATGCCGCGATAGAGCTGCATCGCGTCGATGTTGATGATCTCTCCGCCGAATTCCTCGGCCAGTGCCAACGCGAGATCGGACTTTCCCGACGCCGTCGGACCGACAACTGCGATCGGGCGAAGTTCTTCAGGGACGTTCACGGCCGCCACGTCCCGACGTGGTAGCCGATGCCGAACGGTGCATCGCTGTAGTCGACCGTGGAGCGAGGATGGTCTGACGGAGACGAGCTCGTAAAGACACCGGCGAGGACCTGCCACGCCGCGCGCCCCTGGGCTCCGACACTCCGGCAGAGCTGCGGATCGAGAGCAAGAAGCGCCTCCGGGTCACCGGTGGTCAGGGCATCGTCGATGGCCGATTGCACGCCCGCGGCGCGCTCGTCGAAGCTTCCGGGCGCCTTTGCCGTCAGCGTGGACGCACCGTCAGCCACGATCAGAAGCCCTTGCGGTCGGTTGTCGCTGTCGAGCTGCTTGCGCAGCTGCTTCCCGAATTCACGACATTCATTCGCCGACGCCTCTGCACTGACGGCGTGCATGTCGACGGTGATCTCCTCGTCTGCTCGGGCACGCAGCCAGCCGGCGACAAGGGCGCACAGTTCGAGAGATGGCACCGGTTCGCCGGTCGCATCCGCGTCCAGGGACGTCCGGACATCGGCGCCGAATCCCGCAAATGTTCCGATCTGCGCATGTCCGACGCCCGATCGCCAGAGTTCGCCCGCTGCCTTCTCGGAGTCGACACCGACGCCCACCCAGTGAACCGCCTCGTGAGAGAGCCGGCGCACGGCTGCTGTCGCTGCAGCACGCACCTGAGCGGACTCGGCCGAATCACCGGACAATTCCGGCACGAGCAACGGCGCCGAGGGGACGAGAACAGCGGAAGTCAACACAGCTGCCACGCTAGTCGACCCCGAGGTGGCGACCTCACACCCTCTTACCTGATTCAATAGTCGGAGAACGTGAGTACCGGGTTCAATGGAACCAGGAATGCGATCAGGCAGCCGTGACGCGCGGCAGAGACGAGGACCGATGACCGAGAACAGTGAACCCACCACCGGCGCCGACAGCAGTTCGGCCAGCCCGAGCCCGGCAGCACCCAAACCCGGCGCGCCCAAACCTGGTGGACCACGCCCCGGTGCACCCCGCCCCGGAGCACCTCGCCCCGGCCCAGCAGCCTCGCATGCCGTCACCGCCGCACCGGCAAGCGACCCGAGCAAGTTCGGACGCGTCGAGGAAGACGGGACCGCCTGGGTGAAGACCGCTGACGGTGAACGTCAGATCGGATCGTGGCAGGCCGGGGATGCCGCCGAGGGTCTCGCCCATTTCGGTCGTCGCTACGACGACCTCGCGACCGAGGTCTCGCTACTCGAGGCGCGACTGACGTCAGGCGCCGGAGACGCCAAGAAGACCAAGGCTGCCGCCATCGCTCTGTCCGAATCCCTCTCCACCGCTGCCGTGATCGGTGACCTCGACGCTTTGGCCCGACGACTCGACGTGATCGTCGCCGGGTCCGACGAGGCCGCAGCGCACGCGAAGGAAGAGAAGGAACAGTCTCGCGCGGCCAGCACCGCCCGCAAGGAGGCCCTCGCTGTCGAGGCCGAACAGATCGGCTCGGAGTCGACCCAGTGGAAGACCGCGGGTGATCGACTGCGCGAGATTCTCGACGAGTGGAAGACGATTCGCGGAATCGACCGCAAGGTCGACGACGCACTCTGGAAGCGGTACTCCAAGGCTCGCGAGTCCTTCAACCGACGACGTGGAGCCCACTTCGCCGAACTCGACCGAGATCGTGCGAGCGCCCGTTCGACGAAGGAAGAACTGGTCGAGCGCGCCGAGAAGCTGTCGACCTCCACTGAATGGGGGCAGACCGCTGGAGAATTCCGCGATCTGCTCAGCGAGTGGAAGGCTGCCGGCCGCGCACCGCGCGAGGCCGACGACAACCTGTGGAAGCGCTTCAAGGGCGCGCAGGATGTGTTCTTCGCCGCGCGCAACGCTGCTGCATCCGAGCGCGATGCCGAATTCGAGCAGAACGCGGTTGCAAAGGAAGAGCTGCTCGCTGCCAACGCGAACATCGATCCGGCGCACGGACTCGAGAATGCTCGTGCAGCGCTGCGCGACCTGCAGGAGAAGTGGGACGCGATCGGCAAGGTGCCGCGCGACCGAATGCAGGAACTCGAAGCGAAGCTCCGGGCCATCGAAACCAAGGTGCGCGATGCTGTCGACGCCGAGTGGCGTCGTACCGATCCGGAAGCACTTGCCCGAGTCGCACAGTTCAAGGAGCGGGTGAGCCAGTTCGAGGAGCAGGCCGCCAAGGCTCAGGCTGCCGGC
This sequence comes from Rhodococcus baikonurensis, assembly GCF_040489275.1. NCBI lineage: Bacteria > Bacillati > Actinomycetota > Actinomycetes > Mycobacteriales > Nocardiaceae > Rhodococcus > Rhodococcus baikonurensis. The sequence goes on from NZ_JBEUOQ010000008.1 coordinate 311,352, forward strand.
AAGACGAAGGACGCAGAGAAGGCTCTCGCTCAGGCAAAGCAGTGGCGTGAGTGGGCCGAAGCTGCCGAAAGCGCCGTCAACGAGTAATCGACGACGAGCTGTCAAGACAACAAAACGCCGGCTGACTCCGAAAGGAGTCAGCCGGCGTTGTCTTGCGCTTTGTACAGACGGCCTGCTGTGTCAGCCGACGTTCCATTCCTGATGCTTTTCGGCTTCAGCCGCAGCGATCCGGCGTTGTTCCTCCGCAGCGAGCTGAATGTTGGTTCGTGTCCAGACCACCTTGAGCCAATGGAACGTCAAGAACACGACGGCGAACCATCCGATGATCAGCCCGATCGACGGTCCGGCCACGTTGAAACCGGCGGGAATGGTCTGACGTGACCAGACGGCCATCATTCCCAGAGCACTCGCCACGGCGCTGCCGGCCAGCGCGACCCACGCCAGACTCCAGCGACGCGTCACGAGTGCGAGCATCGAGAATCCGATGCCGAAGACGACAACGAACCACACGAACAAGCGTGAGAACAGTGCAATCCGTTCGCTTTCCGCATCCTGGTTGTACGCGAGCACATCCCAGCCGTTCGCAACTCCCGCATGGGGCAGTGCAAGCGTGCCGACCAGCACGAGCACCGCAACTGCGACGACCATGGCGCGCGCACCTGGGTCGATTTCTCCCGCGACCTTGCGTTCCGCGTCGTCGAGATCCTTGCGGTAGCCCTCGAAGGCGTCGTCGCCGGGCTGTGGTGTCGTGTTCTCGTGTTGCGAGGTCATGCGTTGCATCCCATCTGGACGGGTTGTGGGGCCGGGGCACCGATCTTCGGTAGCCCGAGACCTACGCCGATGGGCGGGGTCTTGGGTGTGATGCCCTTGTCGAACGAGTCACCGGCGCGGGTCCGACGGTGCGTGAGCACTCCGTCATCTGCCACGAGGTGATGAGGGGCTCCGTGGGTGACGACGACCGTCACCACGTCACCGGGTCGGATTGTGCCGTCGAGGTTTCCCTCGGGGCGGAAATGCACCAGGCGGCCGTCTCGCGCGCGACCACTGAGACGGTGAGTCGCTGCGTTCTTCCGACCCTCCCCCGCTGCCACCAAGAGTTCGACCTCGGTGCCGACGAGTTTGCGATTTTCCTCGATGTTCACTTCTTCCTGAACCGCCAGCAATCGCATGTAGCGTTCCTGGACAACCTCTTTGGGAAGCTGATCGGCCATCTCCGCCGCCGGCGTGCCCGGGCGCTTGGAGTACTGGAAGGTGTAGGCGTTGGAGAATCGCGCCTTACGCACGACGTCCAGCGTCTCCTCGAAATCCTCTTCCGTCTCCCCCGGGAACCCGACGATGATGTCCGTGGTGATGGCGGCGTGCGGCATTGCGGCGCGCACCTTCTCGATGATCCCGAGGTACTTCGACTTGCGGTACGAGCGCTTCATCGCTTTCAGAACCTTGTCCGAACCGGACTGCAACGGCATGTGCAGCTGCGGGCAGACGTTGGCAGTGGTTGCCATCGCTTCGATGACGTCGTCGGTGAACTCTGCCGGGTGCGGCGATGTGAACCTCACCCGTTCGAGGCCGTCGATGTGTCCACATGCCTTCAAGAGCGAGGCGAAGGCTCCGCGATCGCGCGGTTGTTCCGGATCGGCGAACGACACGCCGTAGGCGTTGACGTTCTGCCCGAGCAGGGTCACTTCCGAGACCCCCTCGTCGACGAGTGCCTGCACCTCGGCCAGGATGTCGCCGGGACGTCGATCCACTTCCTTGCCACGCAGGGCCGGAACGATGCAGAACGTGCACGTGTTGTTGCAACCGACCGAGATGGAAACCCAACCCGCGTAAGCAGATTCGCGCTTGGCCGGCAGCGTCGACGGAAAGGCCTCCAGCGCGTCGAGGATTTCGACTTCGGCGCGTTGGTTGTGGCGCGCGCGGTCGAGCAGCGCGGGAAGCGAGCCGATGTTGTGGGTGCCGAAGACGACGTCGACGAACGGCGCCTTCTTGACTACGGTGTCACGATCCTTCTGCGCCAGGCACCCACCGACCGCGATCTGCATGTCGGGGTTCGCCTCCTTGTTCGGGGCGAGCTGGCTGAGGTTGCCGTACAACTTGTTGTCCGCGTTCTCGCGGACCGCACACGTGTTGAAGACGACAAGATCAGGATCGCTTCCGGTCTCCGCCTTCGAATACCCGGCATCCTCGAGCAGACCGGACAGTCGCTCGGAATCGTGGACGTTCATCTGACAGCCGTACGTCCGTACCTCGTAGGTGCGAACAGGCGTCGCAGTCGGCTCGGAATCTGCCGTCGGTTCCGGAACTGCAGTCGGCTCTGGAAGTGCAGGGGACATTTCGTCGATCAGTGACACGCTTCAGCCTAGCTCACGTCCACTACGACGTGTAATAACGCCCTGATAAACAGCCGAAACGCGACATAAACGTCGTCACAGTAAAATTTCCATTACATATGGCAAGAACCATGGCGAAATCACGGGCGTCGACGCAAACTACGCCTAAGGTTCTCGTTTATGACCCAAGCCGACGATGCGACGACGCCGACCACCTCCGGCGATTCCACATCCATGATTTCGATGACCTCGGTGAACAAACACTTCGGGGAACTTCACGTCCTGCAAGAGGTCAATCTCGAGGTACCCAAGGGCCAAGTGGTGATCGTCCTTGGTCCGTCGGGCTCCGGTAAGTCGACTCTGTGCCGCACCATCAATCGCCTCGAACCCATCGACTCGGGCACGATCGCCGTCGACGGCAAGACGCTCCCCGAAGAGGGCAAAGCACTTGCTGCACTTCGCGCCGACGTCGGGATGGTCTTTCAGTCGTTCAACCTGTTCGCGCACAAGACGATCCTCGAGAACGTCATGCTCGCACCGATGAAGGTCCGCAAGGCCAAGAAGGAAGACGCCAAGAAGACCGCGCAGGCATTGCTCGAACGCGTCGGTATCGCCAATCAGGCCGACAAGTACCCGGCACAGCTTTCGGGCGGTCAGCAACAGCGTGTCGCGATCGCTCGCGCCCTTGCGATGCAGCCGAAGGTGATGCTGTTCGACGAGCCCACCTCCGCACTCGACCCCGAGATGGTCAACGAGGTCCTCGACGTCATGACCTCCCTCGCGAAGGAAGGCATGACCATGCTCGTGGTCACGCACGAGATGGGCTTCGCGCGCAAGGCCGGCGATCGCGTGCTGTTCATGGCTGACGGCCAGGTTGTCGAAGACACCACGCCCGAAGAGTTCTTCACCCATCCCAAGTCGGATCGGGCCAAGGACTTCCTCGGCAAGATCCTCACGCACTGATTAAAGTCTCCCCTCCGACAGTTCTGTCCTCGTCCACAAGACAACTTGCTCGACTGCACCGTTCACCTCGGCTGCACCGTTCATCTCGACTGCACTGTTCGTGTGTCGACAACTGAGAGGATCTTCATGAAGATCAATCGTTCCGTCCGTTTCGGAATCGGAATCATGGCCATCGCGTTCGCTGCCACCGCCTGTGGCGGCGGCGAGGAGAACAAGTCGATCACCGAGAGCGCTTCCGACGGCACTCTCACCGTCGGCATCAAGTTCGATCAGCCCGGCCTCGGTCAGCGCAACCCAGACGGCACCTTCTCCGGCTTCGACGTCGAGGTAGCCCGTTACATCGCAAACGAACTCGGCGTGAAGCCCGAAGGCATCACCTTCAAGGAATCGCCGTCAGCCCAGCGCGAGACCCTGATCCAGAACGGCGAGGTCGACTACATCGTCGCGACCTACTCGATCACCGACACGCGCAAGGAGAAGGTCAGCTTCGGCGGCCCGTACTTCATCGCGGGCCAGTCGCTGCTCGTTCGCTCCGACAACACCGACATCACCGGCCCCGATTCGCTCACCGGCGGCAAGAAGCTCTGCTCGGTGTCGGGTTCGACTCCGGCGCAGAACATCCAGGACAACTACGCCAAGGACGTCCAGCTCCAGCCGCTCGACACCTATTCCGCTTGTGTCGAAGCTCTGCGTAACGGCGCTGTCGACGCTGTCACCACCGACGACATCATCCTCGCCGGCTACGCTGCCCAGTACCCAGGAGAGCTGAAGGTCGTCGGCGAACCGTTCACGACCGAAAAGTACGGCGTCGGCCTGGCCAAGGACGATTCCGAGGGTCGCGGCAAGATCAACGACGCCATCGAGAAGATGATCTCCACCGGCGCGTGGGAAGAAGCCTTCAACAACACCGTTGGTGCTTCGGGCTACCCCATCCCGGCCCCGCCCACCGTTGATCGTTACTGACCTGCTTTTTTCACCGTCAATCTCGCTGCGGCTCCCCACTTCGGGAGCCGCAGCGCGTGACGCCACCAACGGAGATCCCGTGATCTGGGGAGACGGCAAGTGAACCTTCTGAGCAAGTACGGCGACCAGATTCTGGAAGCCTTCTGGACCACGATCCAGCTGACGTTCTTCTCCGCGATCGGCGCCGTCATCATCGGTGTCCTGATCGCGGCCATGCGCGTGTCACCGGTTCCGGTCGCCCGATTCCTGGGTACCGCGTACGTGACCGTGTTCCGCAACACCCCCCTGACACTGATTCTGCTGTTCTGTCTGTTCGGTCTGTCGCAGACGCTCGGAGTCAATCTCGCAAAGTCGGACTCACCGACGTTCTTGACAGACAACAACTTCCGACTCGCAGTGCTCGGACTCAGTGTCTATACCGCCGCGTTCGTGTGTGAGTCACTTCGATCGGGAATCAACACCGTTCCGGTCGGCCAGGCCGAAGCGGGCCGATCACTCGGTCTGTCGTTTGCACAAAATCTTCGGCTGATCGTCCTGCCTCAGGCATTTCGCGCGGTCACAGCACCGCTGGGTAGCGTGCTGATCGCACTGACCAAGAACTCGACCATCGCCGCTGTGATCGGCGTATCCGAAGCGTCAGCGCTGATGAAGAAGATGATCGAAAACGAAGCCGCGATCTTCGTCGTCGGTGGAATCTTCGCTGTCGGTTTCGTGATCCTGACACTTCCCATGGGCTTGATCTTCGGCAAGCTGAGCAAGCGATTCGAGGTTTCACGATGAGCAACCGCGCAACAGTCCTCTACGACGCGCCGGGCCCCAGAGCGCGAAATCTTTACCGATTCGCGTCCCTTGTCGTCGCTGCACTCATGGTCGCGATCGGGTACGTCATCTACCGCGCACTCGACGAAAAGGGCCAGCTGACAGCAGCGAAGTGGGATCCGTTCCTCGAATCCACCTCGTGGACAACGTATCTGATACCCGGTATCCGCGGGACACTGATCGCGGCTGCGATGTCCATCGTCTTCGCGCTCATCCTCGGTTCTGCCCTGGGTATCGGCCGACTCTCCGAGCACAACATCATCCGGAAAATTTGCGGCGTCATCGTCGAACTGTTCCGAGCAGTACCGGTTCTGATTCTGATGATCTTCTCGTATCAGGTGTTCGCCGAATACGAAGTCTTCAAGTCGAAGTACCTTGCACTCGCGGCAGTCGTCGTCGGTCTGACCCTGTACAACGGGTCAGTGATCGCCGAGATCGTCCGCGCCGGGATCAACTCACTCCCGCGTGGGCAAAGTGAGGCCGCCAAGGCGCTGGGGATGCGCAAGACGCAGATCATGGTGACGATCCTGCTCCCCCAGGCGGTTACCGCCATGCTGCCGGCACTGATTTCACAGATGGTCGTGGCGCTGAAGGACTCCGCCCTCGGTTACCTGATCGGGTATGTCGAGCTGGTACGTCAGGCCCAACAGCTCGGCACTTTCTACGGAAACTTCCTGCCGGCGCTCATCGTGGTTGCCGCAATCATGATCGCTCTCAACTCCGCGCTTACCTTCCTGGCAACCAAGGTGGAGAAGCGCCTGCGTTCCGGCAAGCGAAAGGGCAAGGGCCCCATCGCGGCTCCGTCTGCCGACCCAGCGGTTTCGGTACCGGGTATGGACCTGACCAAGCCGTGAGCTGATCGACCTGCTGTTCCACTGACGCGAGGAGCGGGGGGGGGGGGGGGGGGGGGGGGGGGCCCCCCCCCCCGCCGCATCGGTAGCGGGAAAGACTGATTTGCAGCCAACAACACGGGCCCCACAAACGAAAAAAACAAAAAAAAACAAACA